>JANDLT010000025.1 GCA_024330265.1 Pyrinomonadaceae bacterium MAG19_C2-C3
TCACTTCCCTTTTGCTGCGGCGCAGTAAGAAACGTCGTGCCGGGATGGGCGTCGCGGTGCTTGGCTACGCGGTGACGAGCGCGGCGGCTTATCTGGGCGGGCATCTCGTCTATGGCGAACAAGTCGGAGTTGACCACACGGCGACGGCGCAAGAGTACCCGCACGAGTTCGTGCCGGTGATGGCGGAAGCAGATTTGCCGGAGAACAAGTTGACGCGCGTTGAGGCGAAGGGCGTACCTGTGCTGCTTGTGCGCCGCGAAGAACGCATTTATGCGATTGCCGAAACCTGTTCGCACTTGGGCGGACCGCTCGCCGAAGGCACACTCGAAGGCGACACGGTGCGATGCCCATGGCATCATTCGAGTTTCTCGCTCGAAGATGGGAGCGTCGTGGACAGCCCCGCGACTGCTCCGCAACCCTGCTTCAAAGTGCGCGTGCAGAACGGACAAATCGAAGTGCGTTTGGCACAAGATTGAGTGAAACTTCCGCGCCGCTTCTACTGCTTCATCGCCCGCGCGCTATTCGCTAGATGTTGCTTACCGGAAGGGCTTTGCTCACCCCGCGCGAATATGCACAATATGATTTCTTCGCAGTTATAATCACTTCGCCTCAACGAAGCTGCTCCCAAGAGAGCAATTTGCATTTTTTTACAGATGCTTTGTGCTACCCACTCGCGCCCTACGCTGCCATCGGGCGTAAGGCGCGAACGCCCGGTTTTTGCGCGTGGCGGACATCGAAGCTCGCCTTCACCATTTTCAGGGAGTTCACGGACATGAAGAATTTCACTATCCGTCTTGCCTTAGCATTGATTGGCGCGTGCGCGATTTACATTGTCATCCCGACCGCGTGGATGCAGTCCATTCAACCCGCCACATCGGGCAGCGACTCTTCGCCGAGCGGTTTTTCTTTCTTTCCTTCAGCCGTCGCCGTCGGAGTAACGAGCAACAACCGGCTGTTACGCTTTGACATCAACTTCCCGAATGACACCACCGAAATCTCCACGCTTAGTACCGCCAATGGCTTGCAAACCGCTGGCGAAATTGTTGTCGATATTGACCTCCGCCCTGCGACTAATCAGCTTTACATCCTGACGCGGGAACCCACGACCAACACCGGACGGCTCTATACCATCAACCCGGCGAACGGAGCAGCATCTTTCATCGTGGCACTCGACGTTGCCCTCAACGGCTCCGATTTCGGTATAGATTTTAACCCGACCGTGGATCGCCTACGCATCGTCAGCAACACGCTACAAAATCTTCGCGTCAATCCTGACACCGGCGTGACGATTGTTGACGGGCAACTCGCCTTTGACGTAGATACGGATGGTGACGGCTCTGACACCGGCGATGTCAACTCCGGTGTCACGCCGGACTCATCTTAGGCGCGGCGTCACGCATCACCTCTCCTCCGGTTTTCGAGTTGTCTCCACTCGGCGCACCGACGCAAATCAGGGGCTTTGTGATTTTCAATTTGTTGCCCACAGCGGACGACGTTCTAATCGAAGGCTTCGTTCGCACTTCCAGAGGAACGCCGATAGGCGGCGCAACAATTATCTTGAGCGGTTCACAGCAAGGTTTGACGACGACCGATGGTAACGGGCATTACAGCTTCACCGTTCCGGCGGGCGGCGCGTTTCAGGTGAGCGTCTCGGCGCGTGGCGTTCGCTTCTCGCCCACGACTCGCACCTTCGGCTCGGTCATGGCGAACCAAGTTGCCGACTTCAACGCTCTGCCCGTAAAGGCACGCATCGTTTCTCGTCCGCGCGGCAGGTAATCAGGGGCGGCTGCCATCGTCTCCGACTAAAAGACGCGCGGGGCGGG
This sequence comes from Pyrinomonadaceae bacterium MAG19_C2-C3, assembly GCA_024330265.1. Taxonomy (GTDB): domain Bacteria; phylum Acidobacteriota; class Blastocatellia; order Pyrinomonadales; family Pyrinomonadaceae; genus JANDLT01. Next base: position 1,824 of record JANDLT010000025.1, read on the forward strand.
ATTGATTTATGCTCTGTGCGTCTTCCCTGTTCATCTGCCACTGCTTACTCTCCACTTGAACACGCCGCGTGGCACGGTTGGACACCGACGGATTTCGTGTTTCCGTTTTTTCTATTTATCGTCGGAGTTTCAATCACGCTTTCATTCGCCCGCCGCGCCCAAGGCAATCATAACCGGCGCAAATTACTTTTAAGTGTCAACGCGATCACGGTTTATGTGCTTTCGGGGTTAAGCGAGCGCGTCATGACTGTGATTAAGTTTGCCGATGTGACGGGTAAGCAAGTCACTTTGAAAAGCTTTCTTTACGAAAGCGTTTTTACCCCGCTCGCATCTCCGCTCAATGCTTCCTTAGCGTATGCCATCTGCTACGTTCTCGTGTGGTTGGGGTTGATGTGGATTCTCTATCGCAAACAAATATTTATTAAGGTTTAAGCACTTTTATCTTAATTGACTCACCTTACGCGATTTTGTTTTTAGCCCGATTCATCGGGCTTTCCGCGTTTCGCGGCACTTAGACCGGTTCCGTTGACGGCTGGGTGAAACACAAGTTGAAAATTGGAGGGCGTTTTAACGTCCTCCCCTCTCCCGCTTTAGCATCCGGCTAAAGCTAACTTCAAAAGGACGTTAAAACGCCCTTTGGATTCTTACGCCCTTTGTCCACGCGATGAATCGCGTGGCTAGTCGCCGCTTCGCGGGAAGCCGCTTGAACGCGGCTAAAGTCAAAACCGGTAAGGTGAGTTAATTGATTTTACTTAATATTTCGGGGATTCAATGTGTAAATAATAGCTTTGGGTCAGTCAATAACCTTAACCTATTTAATGGACAGATCGATGAGACTCTTTGAGCCTCTACGAACAACAAGCAACTGCTTTGCTTAACAATAAGCATTGAATGGAAATCTACGTCATAAACAACTATTCGGGCATGCGGGTTATATGCCCTAGTCCTACAAAAAAATACTACAACATTAACCGTAAGTTTCTATTGACGGCACTAGCAATCGGGCATATTATGTGCCAGTTAATGCGATATACGTCCTCAATAGTTCGCACTTCTTTGCACTATGTAGTATGAGAACCAGTTTATGATTTCAGAATATATTACTGCCACCGAAGCTTGCGAGTTTCTCGGCGTTGCTCCTGATACTTTTAGGCGGATTGTTCGCGACCTAAGTTTGCCAACCGTCAATGATCCGACTGATGCACGTGTCAAACGGTATAGTCGTGCTTCGATTATTACTTTGAAGCAGCGTCCATTACAAATTCCAACGAAGCATCGCGTAATTACTTTAAGCAATAACAAAGGAGGCGTGAGTAAAACGACAACGGCAATATCGCTTGCAGCACAAGCCGCCGCTGATGGATGCCGTGTGTTATTGATTGATGCAGCACCGCAGGCATCGGCGACTCATTCGCTTTTGGTAGACAGCACTTGGTCGGCAGAAAGCGATCACGGCATTCTTTTGTCGTGGCTAAAAGGTGACGCTCCTTTTCAAGAGCTAATCAAGCCAATTCGCTTTAAGGATTTTCAAATTGATTTGATACCGTCTTCGCCAAAAAATGACCAGATTGATCGTTCTAATCCGCTTGAAGCGGTACCGGCACTGCGCGAATTTTTTGAAAGCTGGCATGATTCACCCTACGATTATATCTTTATTGACACAGACCCTTCCTTTGGTACTCTCGTCTCGATGGCGCAGGTCGGCAGCCATTTTGTAATTTGTCCGGTACAGGCTGATGTGCTTTCGGTGGACGGCACGATACAACTTACACGGCAGTTGCAACGTGCGCGTAATCTTACTAAAAGCCAATTCCCTACTCTGCTGGGCTTTTTTCTTTCAAGATTTGATTCTCGCCGCCGCGTGTGCAAAGAAGCTTTAGATACCCTGCGTGCGGCGTACCCGGATTCGGTTTTTGAAACCGTTATTCCTGATAATGTACGTGTGATGGAGAGTCCCGGACAGAAAGCACCGGTGAATTTAACTGCACCGGATTCCAAAGGCGCACTGGCTTATAAATCTCTCTGGAAGGAGGTACGCGAACGTGTCGAACGAACAGCCACCAGTGCGTGATGTTGTGCCATACAAGCACGGCAAACGTCAATCTACGTTTCGCAAATTGAACATTGATTTTTCCGGTACGGCACTTGAACAAGCAATCGCCCTTCAAGAGCGGGCTTCCTCGAACGCTTCTGAAGAACCTGACTTAGAGCCGATCGTTAAAAACTTAGAAAATGCTCCCACCACTCCCCACCACTCCCCACCACTCCCCACCACTCCCCACCACTCCCTAAAACCGACTCATGCTCCCGCTAAGGATTTCAACCGTAGAGCGAACAGTATAGAAAGAGATGCGATGCCGACGGGCACCTTTCCGGGAGCCAGCAAAAAAGTGTACGACGCGCTTTACTTGCGAACCAGAGGTGCTATTGTGCCAAAAAGATTAACTCAAGCATCAAGACGCGACCTGCTTGAATGGACGGGCATACGCAACTTAAAAACCCTTGATAATCACGTCAAATATTTAATGGCAATCGGGCTGATTATCAGGCACTGGGAGCTTGGAAGTAACGAGGGTTCCAGCTATGAAGTGGTTCTTCCTGAGGAGAGAACACACCACTCCCCACCACTCCCCACCACTCTCCACGACTCACCACCAGTCACCACTAGTCAAAAAATGGGTAGTGGGTATACCCAGAAACTGGGGAGTGGTGGGGAGGGTCAAACCATTGAAAACAAAGACACTTACATTTTTCCTAAGACATTTAAGACATATGATGATGAACACACACACACACTAAGCGAATTTAACAGGGTTTTGGTGCAAGCAGCACAAGGCATTGTGGGTGTGGAATTGATAAATTCAGAGCAGGAACGCCTGCGGTGGAAAGAGGTGGGACAAATCCTTGCAGATGAATTAAAATTTGCCGCCCAACGCGCAGATACGATTTCATCTGTACCGGCTTTTCTTGCGACGCATTTGCGCCGCGTACTAGAAAAAAAAACACAACCGGCGCAAAAGGAAGTGCGTGCAAACACCGACTCAGAGAAGCCTGTTGGAACTACTCCAAAATCTGATAAGTCACCAGCCAAGACTAAATCGGGTTCTCGCTTTTCGCTTGATGAGTGTCGCCGATACGCAGACCACTTGCGGACGGCAGGGCAAGGCATCAATAACCCCGGCGGGTATGCGACGGCTGTTTATCGTAGCGGGGAAGCCGACGCACTAATCGAAAATTTCCTTAACCCTGTGCCGCCTTCAAAATTAGTTGACGCGAGCGGATGTCCCGATTGTGACGGCACCGGGTGGTGGTATCCGAAGGGTAGGGAAATGGGCGCGGCAAAATGCAAACACGAAAAACTAAATAAAATTCAGGCAGATGAAAGTGCTTGATACAACGGAGCGAAAAACTAATGGCTGAGAAAGCGAGCGCGGCGCGATCCGGTGCGGCGGCGATTGATGTGGAAGAATTGAGCGCGGAGTTGGGCGAAGTGCGGCGCGCGCTAAACGGCGAAGTGAAACAGAGGCGCGATGTGATTAAGCCTTTGGAGGGCGCGCTCAAGGCTCTCAAAGACCCGCATCGCAACGCCGTCGCACTGCATGAAGCGTCGGCGGCGTTAGATGCGACGCCGCCGGAATTGACGCTGCCCGCGAACTTTTCAAAGTTATCGCGGCAACTGCGCTTGTTGGCTGATGAGAATTTGTCGGAGTTGGAGTTCACCTTTGCGCGAGATTTGCGCGAGGCTTTCAAGGAAAAAGGCGTTGAGTTGAGTGGAACGCCCGCCGAGCTAATCGCGGAACTGTTCGTCATCAAAGTTGACATGCGGCGCAAGCAGGTCGAGATGAGTTTCTCGCGCCAGAGTGTGACAGCGAAGAAGATTAAGCTCAACGTCGAGCAAGTCGTGACGACTTACGAACGTGCGCGGCGGGAGATTGGCGAACGGAAAGTTGACTTGGGCAAAGTGTTGGAAGAACTGTTCGAGGCTTATTCTCGCGTTTTGAAATTGACGGGCAAGCCGATGGGAACGCGGGCGAGCATCGTCGATTGTTACCGCGAGCTGGTGCTGGTGCGCCAGCCCTTGGGCTTTCGTAAGAATCCTTCCAAGACGAGCTTCGTTGATTATCCGAAAGCGCATTTCGCTTACGACATGCTACAACTGCGGCGAGGGCAGAAGATGATGCACGCCGGGCATCGTCTGAACTTGGGGACGGCGACGATTGACGTGGGCAGCGATACGGCGCGGGCGATGTTTTTGGCGACCGCCGCGACCGAAGGGCAGTTCATCAAAGACCTTTACTTCACCGTTGAAAAATAGATCATGACGTTGACGCAAGGCGAAGCGCAGCACATCGTTCGCAAACTCGGCGAGTCCGGCATTCCGCCGACGCGCGGACTCGAAGCCTACACGGTCGGCATTGACTCGCTCTTGGGAACGCTCGAAGACGAATACCTGCGCGGCTATTTGCCGGACGGCGGTTCGAGTTTCAAGTTGGTCGTCGGCGAATACGGCAGCGGCAAATCGCATTTTCTGTATCGCCTGCGCGACAAGGCTTGGGAACACGGCTACGTCGTCAGCCGCACCGAACTCAGCCCGAAAGAGTGTCCTTACGACAATCAACTGAAAGTCTATCAAGCGGTCACGGGCAATCTCATCTACCACGATGCGGAGACGGAGAGCGCGGACGCGCAAGGGCTGGAAGCCTTTCTCGAAAATCATTTCTTTCACACTTTGAAAACACTCGGCATCGAGCAGACGCAAACGAGCGTCGGGCTTGATCTGCGTGCGAAGCTGTGGCTGGACACGATACTGCGCTTCAAGATTGAAAGCCCTTCGTTTCGGCACGCAATCTATTACTATCTGACCGCCGTTGCCGAAGAAAAAGAGGACGACCGTCGTCTGCTCGGCGCGTGGTTGCGCGGCGAAAACGTGACGTTGAAAGACATGCGCCCCTTCAGCGTGACGGAGAAACTTGATCGCTCGGTCGCCTTCAAGATGCTACGCTCACTCGCGCAGTTGATTCACGAACTCGGCTATGCCGGACTCGTCCTGCTCTTTGACGAAGGCGATAGGATGGTCAGCATCGGCTCGTCGCACACCGAAAAGATCGCGTGCGACAACTTGCGCGAAGTGATTGATCGGTGCGCGGGCGAGAGTCTGCCGTCGTCGCTGTTCGTCTATGCCGTGCCGCCCTACTTCGTCACCAACATCGCCCCGCAGTACGAAGCCTTGAGCCAACGCATCAGCGCGAAAGTTAAATTCTCGCGCCAGAATCCTTTCAGCGTCCAGATCAGCCTCGACCATCTCGATTACCCCGGCGAAGAACTCTTGCGCTTAATCGGTGCGAAGCTCGTTGATGTTTATGAGACGGCTTATCAGATGAACTTCGACCACGAACTGCAAGAGCGAAACATCGCCGGACTCGCCGCCGGTTGTGCATCACTACTCTCGACGAGTCACCGCCGCCATTTCGTCAAATCCTTAATCACGATGCTCACCGAACAGCGCGTCGCAGGCGAACGTCCCTACGAAGACGAGAACTTGCAAGGCGTTATCCGCGACGTGACGGAGCAGTTGGGACGCAGCGAGGTGGGGGAGTATTGAAGAAGCAGTAGGCAGTTAAAACCGGCTTGCCTTTACTGCCTACTGCCTACTGCCTACCGCCTACTGAAACTATGCTTGGTTCAATCGTCAATCATCCTCTGTTCGGACGCGGGCAGGTGTTAGAGACGCGCAACGCGGCGCGGGAATCGGTCGTGCGTTTTGATAACGGGATTCGCGCGGTCGTGCAGAGCAATATGCTTTCGGTGTTGCAGGCGGTCGCGGGTAATTCTAATCATCAATCGGCGGGGCGTGCCGTCGCGCGTGCGCCGCGTGCTGAAAGAGTATTTACGCCGGAGGAGGAACAGCGCATTGAGGCGCGGCGCACGATTGAGGCTTTGCGTTACGGCGTTGTTCCGGCGAAACGGATACGCGAATTGAGCGTCGGGTTGGAAGCGGAACAGGCGAGCCTTCATCGTGCGTTTGAAGAAGTGGAGAGAACGGGCGGCGATGTGCGCGTGATCGTCGGCGAGTACGGAACGGGCAAGAGTCATTTCTTTGAACTCGCCGCGCAAGAAGCTTTGGATAACAACTTCGTCGTCGCGGTGACGAGTCTGGATTTGCGCGAAGTCCCGCCTAATCGCCCGCAACGTATTTATCATTCGTTGATGCGTTCGCTCCGGTTTCCGAACACGACGGATGCGGGACTCGTGCCGTTATTGGAAAAGATTATCGCGTTACCACACTATGCGGCGGTGCAGGAAACGGTGCGGCAAACATTCTTCGCGTCGGCTCTGCATAACTATTCGTTGATGCGCGAGCAGCCGGGAGAGGCTCTGGATTTGCTGCTCGATTGGATGTCAGGCGAAAAGGTTTTTATCAAAGACGTGCGCGATTCGGTCGCCGTCAAGAGCAAAGAGTTTCCGCTTCCCGCACTGTCGCAGATGACGACGGCGGCGGATCAATACAGCTTTCTGTTCAACGGTTGGGGCTCTCTGGCAAAGCAAGCCGGTTACGCCGGTATCGCCGTCTTCATAGACGAATCCGAACATTACAGTCTGCTCACACAGCGCAACCAAGAGCGCGCCGACAATTTCTTCAAAGCCTTGATCTACGCCGCGCTTGCCTCGCGCCCCGGTTGCCGCCTGCGTGAAGAACACTTGCAACACCAACATCGCCCGCACCCGTTTCGTTTAACCGACCGAAGTCATCTGCTTTTACTCTTTGCCGTCACGCCCTCAGCCAACACGTTTGACTATCGCCGTTGGCTTGACGAAGACCAAATCCTGACTTTAAGCAAACGCCTGTCGCCCGCCGCTCTCGATGAACTAATGGCGCGTCTTTACGTGCTTCATCGTCAGGCTTATCGCTATGACCACAGCGAGCAATTTCTGGATGTCTCACACGGGCTACTGCAATGCCTCGATGCGAACATCCTCAACCTGCGCCAAGCGATTCGTCTCGCCGTCGAAATCTACGATTTGAGCTATGCCCACCGTGACTACACCGCCACGCACGCCGTCGCCGAGTTGCGCGGCGCGTTGCTTATGGGAGAGGAAGCAGGGGCAGGAGGCAGGAGCAGGAGGCAGGAGGCAGGGGGCAGGAGCGGGAAGCGGGATAAGCAAGGATGAAGCGGAATGATAGCCAAATGTTTTCCTGCCTCCTGCCCCTGCCTCCTGCCTCCTGACAAAGACTGCCTCCTGCTTGATGTGTGTACGCTGTACACCCGCGTGATATACTCTGGCTCCAGTGGAAGGAGTTGATGTTTATGGCTAAAGTTATCGAGAAAAGACCGCCGGTGACGCACAAGGGTACGCGCTTCAGCATCCGTGCTTCGGCGGCGCAGAAGAAGGTCATTGCACAGGCGGCGCGTATCAAAGAGACGACGATGAGTGAGTTCGTGCTTGAACAGGCTGTCCTTGCGGCGCAGCAGACACTCGCCGATCAGTCGCAGTTCACCTTGCCGAAGAAGCAGTGGGAGGCGTTTCGCGCCGCTCTCGATGCGCCGCCCGTATCCGTCCCGGCACTCGGTCGGCTGTTGACCCAGCCGGGAGTCTTTGATGACCGGCGATGAGCGGCTGATCGCGCCGGTTCTGCTCACCCGCAGCCACGACCGAAGCCAATTCGATTGTGACGTGACGGCACTCAATGAGTATCTCAAGCGGTACGCGGTGCAGAATCAGCGGAAGAACGCCGCGCGCACATATGTGGCGACCAGAGGCAGCCGCGTCGTCGGCTACTATACGCTCGCATATGGATCGGTCGCCCTTGAGGAAGCTCCGTCGAGCGTCAAAGCAGGACTGGCGAAGCACCCGATTCCCGTCATCCTGCTGGCGCGGCTGGCGGTGGACGTGAGCGAGCGCGGGCAAGGTCTTGGAGCCGGATTGCTCAAGGATGCTTTGCTGCGAACAGTGCAGGCGGCAGAGATCGCCGGGTTGCGGGCGATGATCGTTCACGCCAAAGATGATGCCGCGAAAACCTTTTACGAGAAGTACGGGTTTGAGCCGTCACCGATTGACGCCTACCACTTGTTCTTAAAAATCTCCGACATTCAAGCGAGTCTTGTCCCGTGAGTGCCGCAGGCACTTTATCAGGAGGCAGGAGCAGGAGGCAGGGGCAGGAGCGGGATAAGCAAGGGTGAAGTGGAATGATGAACAACTGTTTTCCTGCCTCCTGCCTCTCCTGCCTCTCCTGCCCCTGCCTCCTGCCCCTGCCTCCCCGATTAAGCCTCCTGCTTACTGATGATAAACCGACTCCCACACACCTTCGACGCGCTGTTGGCACGCTTCGGGCGATTGACAGAGATTCAGCAGAAAGCTCTGGAGCCGTTGCTGGCGGGGCGTAATTGCGTGCTGGTGGCGGCGACGGCGAGCGGGAAGACGGAGGCGGCGTTGGCTCCGATGTTGGAGCGCGATAAGCGAAGGATGTTGGGTGAAAGTCAACGTCGTCGCGCAATTGAAGCGAGAAGTTTGCGATTTCTTTACCTCGTTCCGACGCGGGCTTTGGCGCGCGATATTGGTCGGCGTGTGGAACATCCGATGGCGAAACTCGCCGTCAGTTTCGCGGTCAAGACGAGCGATGAAGCGGCGTTGAGACGAGATCGTCCGCCGGAATTTCTCATCACGACGCCGGAATCTTTAGACTCGCTGTTGGCGAATCGTCCGCGTTCGTTGAAGAACGTGCGCACTGTTGTGTTGGATGAACTGCATTTGTACGATTACACGCCGCGCGGCGACCAACTGCGAATCTTGCTTAATCGCCTGCGCCGCGTGCGCCGTTATGCTTTCGAGAGAGGCGATGCGGCTGACGCCGAAATTCAGTTTTGCGCCCTCTCCGCGACGATGCATGAACCGGTGCGCGTCGCGGCGCGATACTTTGCCGACCCCGTGTTGATTCACGTCGCCGGAGGGCGTGCGATAGATGCCGAACTTGTGCCGATTGAGACGCCGGATGCGCTTCTGCAATTTTTGAACAATCGGGGGCGCGAACGTGGCGGCAAGAAAATCTTGGCTTTCTGCGCACGCCGCGCCGAGTGCGAGGAATGGGCATATCAGTTGCGCGGGCGAACACCGTTCGGTGAAGCGGTCTGGGCGCATCATGCGAGTTTGAGCGGGAGCGTGCGCCGTGCGTTGGAACAGAGATTCGCCGAGGCGAGCGCGGCTCTGTGCTTCGCCACTTCAACGCTCGAACTCGGCATAGACATCGGCGACGTGGATTTGATTTTACTGCTCGACGCGCCGGACAACTACAGTTCGTTTTTGCAACGCATCGGGCGCGGCAATCGTCGCACGGCACGCACGGCGGTCAGTTGTTTCTATCGCACACGAACCGAGCGCGCCGTGTTTGAGATATTCCTGCGCGCCGCACGCGCCGCGACGGAAAACGATTTGCGACTGGCGGAAGAACTTCTTCGCCCGGACACTGGCTTGGAGTTTTGCCCTTCGGTCGTCGTCCAGCAGCTTTGCTCTTATCTCAAGCAAACGCGCGACGGCGAACTCGATACCGAACACGCTTATCAATTGTTCACCACGCCGCATGGAGAGCCGTTGTTGGAACGCGAACAGTACGAGCAAATCGTCGAGCATTTGGTGTCAACGAATTTCTTCACGCCGGGGCGCAGTCGCAAATTGCATCCCGGCGCGAAGTGGCAAGAGCTTTATGAACGGCGCACGCTCTATGGCAACCTGAGCGCGGATTGGCGTGCGCACATAACCGTGATTGACGACATGACGGGCAGGCGCGTCGGCAGTGTGGAGAGTGCCGCGCCGATGGGCGAGACTTTCTTGCTTGGCGGCATGGCGCGCCGCGTCGTGCGACGGCAAGGATGGAAATTATCCACCCGCGCATTGTCCGACGAATGCGCCCAGCCCCGCGCCCCGCGCTATCGCCAACGCTGGTCACGCTTGTCGCCCGCGCTGGCTCTAGCTCTCGCCGCCGAACTCGCCGTGCCATATCCCGCCGATTCGAGTGCGCCCTTATCCTTGATTATCGAAAGCGCGAGCGATGAAGCAAAGTTGAATGAAGAGCCTCGCGCTTTGCTCTGCCATTGCGCCGGTGAAGTCTATGCGGCAGTTTTAGGCGAATTGTTGGAAGGCACAAACAGGGTCAGAGTTTTAGCGCACAATGATTTCTACTTGGAACTAAGTGGCGACGTGCCGGAGACATTGCGATTCACCATGCCGGAAATTCTGAGCGTCCTTAACCGGCACTGGCGACGTTTTGAATCCGCTTACGATTTCGGCTGCTTTCAATCGAGCCTCCCGCACGCCGTGCGTCGCGCCGGTGTCGTCGCCGCGTTTGACGCCTCGCGTTTTCACAGCCTCTTTGCCGAACGACGGTTGGCGAGTGTGTTAGCTTGACTTCATCATTTCCAGTCTTTGAAAGCGGGCGCGGGCAAGCGGCGCAGTTGGTCGGCGATTTCTTCGCGCTTCTCCGGCATCCATTCGTCGAACAGTTCGGAGAATTATAGAAAAACGTTGACGGCTAACTTGAAGCTAATATATCGTGCGAAAACGAATGATGAAGCCGGGTATCGTCTTATCCCCAAATGCCGCGATGCGGTAGAGATGTTTAACCTTCACGCGCTTGTTAGAAGCTTCAACATGGAGCGCGCCGCGACAACGTTATGTTCAATAACGCTCACCTCGAAATCAGGCATTAACCGTTCAAAGCACCCAATATTCTCGTAATGGTAGCCGCGTCGTGACGCGCAATCTATCGTCAGTGAAATTCCTCGCAACGACCAAAAGTTTTTCTTAAGTATCGATTGGGTATCGTTCAAGGAGAAATGTATTGATGACTCGTCCCTCTCTACAGGCGTTCCTTCTCTCGTTGATAATGTTTGCCGGTGCTTCGGCACAGGAGCGCGTAGTCTGGCAAATCGGTGACTTTAACAATACATCTTTTGAATTCAGTTCCGACCCCGTTCCTACCGGGCGCGTGTATGTCGTGCCGCAAAGTCAGCCGAAAGAATGGGCTGGTTCGCAGTCCGCCGTGTTGCCGGACAAAGCGGGCGAAGCGATGCCCGGCAGAATCCGTTTCGAGTTGCCGAATGTGCCGCGCGGAATGTTCACGCTCAAGCTTGGGCTGATAGTAAAGACGGCGCGCGTGCCTCTGGTGCTGGTTGATGTGAATACTCACCGGGGCTTGTTTCATCAACGCATCGCAACAAACTACAAGGAAGGGAATCACGAAGGAGCGGTTCTGCCTCAATACTCGATAGGGACGCTGAGCGTAGAAATTCCGGCTGACTTTCTGCGACAGGGCAGCAATGAACTCGCGTTGACGGCGGTGGCTGACCACCTCTCGACCGCGCTTCCGGGCGGCGAAGTCATAGACAACGCGACGCTTATCTATGACGCGCTGGCACTCGGTAACAATCCCGATGCCGCGATAGGCACAGGGATACTAAGCGCGGAAGCGACGCCGACCGTGTTCTATCAGCGCAGGGAAAGCGGCAAACTTACGGAGACGGTTTCCGTGCTGGTTCGCTGGAACAAAGTTGCGCCGCGAGGCATGGTTACGTTGTCGCTGCCCGGTTGGACTCGCGCGCAGCCTTTGACGAGTGACAATGAATTCGGTGAGCAACGCTTCGAGTTTTCTGTGCCTGAATTTGCGGCTGGCACGCGGGCGACAATCAACGTCACCGCGAATAATCAAAGCAAGGCGTTCACCGAAAGCTTGAATCCGGGGCGCAAGTGGACGCTCTACATGGTGGCGCACGAACACCTCGACATAGGGTATTCCGATTTCCAGACGAAGCTGATGGAACTCCATAGCCGCATCATTGACGAAGCGATGGAGATGAACGGGGAGCATCCCGAATTTCACTTTAGCCTTGACGGTTACTGGCAGGCGCGGCAGTTTCTCGAAGGGCGTTCCGAAGCCGAGAAACAGAAGTTTTTCAACCTCGTTCGTGACAGGAAAATTCACGTTCCCGCGCAACATTCCGTCATCCTCACAGGCTTTCCGACAGCCGAAGCTTTGCTCCGTTCGTTCTACGGTTCTCATCAATTGAACCGCGCGTATGGCGGAGCGTGGGACTATGCCAACGCGACGGACGTGCCTTCCTATTCATGGTCTTACGCTTCGATTCTGGCGGCTTCAGGATTGAAGTATTTCGCCGCCGCCGCCAACGCCGACCGGGGTCCGACGCTGATGCTCGGCGACCTGCATCGCCGCTCGCCGTTCTGGTGGGAAGGTCCCGACGGCAGCCGCGTGTTGATGTGGTACGCGCGGCACTATCATCAAGTCGGAAGCGAGTTCGGATTGCCGACGCGCATCGCCAACGGATACGAAGGACTCGCCAACTTTTTGCGCGTCTATGAGCGACCGGATTACAAGTCGAACTCCGTCTTGCTTCACGGCAGCCAATGGGAAAACACGTCTCTATATCCGCAACAAGCGGGACTCGCGCAGGAGTGGAACAAACTTTTCGCTTACCCCGAACTGCGCTTCTCCGGCTTCGCGGAAGCGATGGAGAAAATCGCGGGCGACGATAAAGACAGGCTTCCCGTCGTGCGTGGTGACGGCGGACCTTACTGGGAAGACGGCATCGCGTCGGACGCGCTCTACGCCGCGATGGAGCGCGAGACGGAGCGTCGCGCGGTGACGGCAGAGAAACTCGCAACCGTCGCTTCGCTGGTTGATTCGCGCTCGCGCCCTTCGCGCGAGAGTTTGAATTGTATGTGGGAAAACATCGCGTTGATGAACGAGCATACATGGGGCTGGGGGCGCAGCGTCACCGAACCGCACAGCGAAGATTCCGTTAAGGAACTGGAATACAAACGCGCCAGCGGCACGACGGCGCGCGGTTGCATGGAAGCGGTTTTAGATCGCGCGATGACGGCAATCGCCGGGCGCATCGGAACTCCGACGCGCGCCTTAGTCGTCTTTAACGCCCTCAACTGGTCGCGTGATGGATGGGTCGAGTTCGATTTACAGAAGACGCGCGAGATAGTGGACATCGAAGCGGGGTGGGCTATCGGGTTCGAGGTATTGCAAGACGAACCGGCTTACCAGCGCATACGCTTTCTGGCGCGCGACGTTCCCGCGATGGGCTACCGTACATATGAAGTCAGAGATAAAACCGTGAGTGCGATTGCCCGTCAACCCGCCAACCAAGCCGATAAAACAGATGCATCCGAAACGGCTAACCAGATAAAGAAATCCAGCCGGATAAAAGAAACAACTCGGACTGATAGCGATGCCGCCGCCGATACTGCGACTAATACCGCGAATGCCGCGCAAGCGGATTCTTCGCCGGTCACGGACGGTAATTCCGCACCGACTCAATCGCCGTCCGGCACAATCGAGAACCGCTTTTATCGCGTCGTGCTTGACCCGGCAAGCGGCGCGGTGCGAAGCGTCTATGACAAACAACTCAAGCGCGAACTGGTGGACGCATCGAGTCCTTACCGCTTGAATCAATATGTGTACGTCACGGGCGGCGACAGCGCGCCCAACCAACTGCTCAACTACGTCAAGTGGGCTCCGTTCGCGCAGTTGGAAACGCACGCTTCGATTGACGGCAAACTAATCTCCGTTTCAAAAACCGCGTCCGGCACAATCGCGCGACTGGAGAGCCGAAGCCGGAACACGCCGCGCATCAGTACCGAAATCATATTGTTTGACGATGAAAAGAAAATCGAGTTTATCAACCGCGTTGTCAAAGACAAGGTGTACAAAAAGGAAGCCGCCTATTTTGCTTTCCCCCTAGCCGTGCGTGAGCCGCAGTTTAGATACGAGGTGCAGAACGGCGTGGTCAATCCGGCGACGGACATGATACCGGGAGCCGGATTGGAATGGTTCTCATCGCAAAACTGGATGGCTGTCAGCGAGCCGGGCGTGTCGGTCGCCGTCATCAATAAAGATTCGTTCTTGTGGAGCTTCGGCGACATCGTGCGCGGCACATACCCGACGAAATTCGAGGCGCGGCGAGGCACGGCTTTCTCGTATGTAATTAACAATTACTGGAACACCAATTACGTCGCCGCGCAGGGCGGTGAGTTCACGTTCAGGTATGTTCTGACAAGTTCACAAAACTTAGACCCGGCGCGGCTTAGTCAAATGGGTTGGGAAGAAACCACGCCGCTTGAACGCACACTCGTTAAATCGCAAGACAGAGCCGCACCCGCGAAGAACCCGCTGGCGACGAAGCTGAGTTTTCTTCAAATCAGTAATCCTTCAATCGTGTTGAGCGCGTGGAAATTGTCGGAAGACGGTGAAGGCTCTGTGATGCGCTTCATCGAACTCGGCGGTAAGCCCGACAAAGTTTCTGTGATGAGTTCGTTGCTCAATTCCACTTCCGCACAAACGTGTAATGCGATGGAGGAATGCGGCGAGTCCCTGCCGTCATTGGCAAACGGGTACAGCTTTAACATCGGTGCAAGACAAATCTTCACTACGAAGATAATACCCGCGCGAAAGCAGAATTGAATTTAACCCCGCGCACGCATAACAGAATAATTCACCTTATGTGGTGTAAGTATTTTGCGGCTCTGCCGCCTGATGTGCGGTGAGTCTATGACTCACCGCAGGGACATATTCCCCAACTTCTTCGAGGCTGTGCCTCGAATGCAGGCGGCGCAGCCGCCATAACTTTCTGCAAGGTGACTCGGAAAGGCATAGCCTTTCCGCACATCAGGCGGCAGAGCCGCAAAACTTCACGCGCGTAAGGTGAGAGAATAATTCAGCGAAAGAGGCGCACTAGAAATGCAAGTCATCAAAACCACAAACGATGCTTTCGTTCTTCAAGATGTGTCGGCGGTGAGTCCGACACGAGCGCGTTATAAAGTTCTTTCCTTGCTGGTCACGCTGGCTTCACTGACTTACCTTGACCGCCTGTGCATCTCGGCAGCCGCTCCCGCCATTATTCAGGAATTCAATTTCACGCCCGTTCAGATGGGCTATATCTTCAGCGCGTTCACTTTGACATATGCGCTTTTTGAAATTCCGAGCGGCTGGCTGGGCGACCGCTTCGGAACGCGCAAGGCACTGACGCGCATCGTGTTGTGGTGGTCGGCGTTCACGATGTTGACCGGAGCAGTAGTAGGATTTTGGTCGTTGTTCTTTGTCCGGTTGATGTTCGGGGCGGGCGAGGCGGGAGCGATTCCCAATAGTGCCTCGACCGTCGCAAGGTGGTTTCCCGTTCCACAGCGCGGGCGCGCGATGGGTGGCGTCTGCGTCGGTCATGCCATCGGCGCATCACTCACTCCACCGATTGTTTTTCTCCTCATCGGCTTGCAAGGCTGGCGGCTCACCTTCGTCGAATTCGGCGCGCTCGGCTTTGTGTGGTGTCTCGTCTGGTACGTCTGGTTTCGTGATACGCCGGAAGAACATCCTGCGGCAAACGACGCGGAGATAAATATCATCCGTTCCGGTCTTGCCGCCGCGCCCGCCCACTCACACAGCATTCCGTGGCGCACATTCCTTCGCAGCAAAAACATCTTTTTCTTGTGCGCGATGTACTTCGCTTACGGTTACAGTCTCTATTTCTACATCACCTGGCTGCCGACGTACTTACTCAATGCGCGTGGTTTTACGATTGCTTCCGCCGGTTTCTTTTCCGCGTTGCCGTGGGTCTGCGGGGCGGTGGCTTTCCTGTGCGGCGGGTGGATTACCGACCGCCTCGTCGCGCTCGGACACCGGAAACTGGCGCGGTGCGGTCTCGGAGCGTTCGGTTTGACGATGAGTGCCGTGATGTTGGTCTGCGTCGCACTTGCCGAAAACAACATCGTCGCCGCTTCGTTGATTGCCGCCGCATTGTTCTTTCAATTCTTGACGACTCCGGCGGTCTGGGCGACGTGCATGGACATCGGCAGGGGACATTCCGGCGTGGTCACGGGGACGGTTAACACGTTCGGCAATCTGGCGGGAACAATCGCACCCATCGCCTTCGGTTATATCTTGCAGAAGTGGGGTTCGTGGACGATTCCTTTTTATCTCGCGGCTGGTTTTTTGATTGTCGGCGTCGTGATGTGGCTGTTCATCAATCCCGAACAACCGCTTGAAGAAGTGCCGGGCGTTGGAGCTTAAAAGGAATGTTGATGAACCGCCGCTATGATGTTCTGGCACTCGGTCGCAGTTCGATTGACCTGTACGCGAATGACATCGGCGCGCCCTTCGTGGACATCAAAAGCTTCGCCGTGTACGTCGGCGGTTGCCCGACCAACATCAGCGTCGGCACAAGGCGTTTAGGCTTACGCACCGCTCTACTAAACCCCGTCGGCGAAGATTTAGTCGGTGATTTGGTTCTCAAGTTTCTCGAAGGCGAGGGCGTTGACACACGTTTCAGCCGACGCAAGCCGGGACGCCGCACGAGTGCCTTCCTGTTAGGTATCGAGCCGCCGGATAAATTCTCTTTAGTTCCTTACCGCGACAACTGCCCCGACCTCGAACTGACGATTGATGACGTACTCGCCGCACCCATCGCCGACGCCCGCGCACTGCTCATTACCGGCACGGGACTTAGCCGTCAACCAAGCCGCGACGCGACGCTGTTCGCCGCCGAACAAGCCAAGTCGCACGGCACGCAGGTCATACTCGATTTAGATTTTCGACTTGAACTCTGGACGGACGCGCGAACTTACGGCATCGCCGTTCGTTCGGCATTGCCTCTGGTGGATGTCGTCATCGGCACGCTTGATGAAGTGACGAACGCCTTCATCATTAACCGGACTGACCCGCCCGCCGCGCACTTGAAACCGGATGCGCTAAAAAGCATCGAGGCGGTGCTGAAAGCCAATCTCAAAGCTTTGATTATGAAGCGCGGCGGTGAAAGCACCGTCATATATTTGCCGGACGGCGAGACGCTTGAAGCGCAAACTTTTCCGGTGCAAGTCTTAAACGTACTCGGTGCGGGCGACGCCTTTGCGAGCGGATTTCTTTACGGGCATCTCAAAGGTTGGGATTGGTACAAGTCCGCGCGCATGGGTAACGCCTGCGGAGCAATCGTTGTCACACGTCACGGCTGCGCCAACTTTATGCCTTACGAAAACGAAGTTCTAACGTTCATCGAAGAACGAGGAGGATTCTAAATTTTGACTTTTAACGCGAACGATTTTCTTCCCACAACAATTCTCAATCAAGTGATTGACATCCGTGTCACAGACCCCGAACGCTCCTTGCGTGCGGCGAAAGAGCGGAAGCGGCGCACAAGTCTCACACGCCGGGGCAAGCTCAACATCTTAGCGGCAGACCATCCGGGACGGCGCGTCACGCGCGTCGGTGACGACCCGCTAAGGATGACCGACCGCCGCGAGTATCTCGCGCGAATACTGCGCGTGATGATGAGCGACGCGGTGGACGGTATCTTGGCGACGATGGACATTCTGGAAGATTTGCTGCTCCTGCACGACATGATGCGCGTCGGCGGTGGGGCGGCGTTTCTCGATGATAAAGTTCTCATCGCCAGCTTTAACCGCGCCGGACTCTTAGGCAGTAGTTGGGAGATTGACGACCAGATGTCCGGCGCGTCAGCCGCGACGTGTGCCGAATGGCACTTGGACGGAGCGAAAATCCTTTTGCGGATTTGCGACGAAGAACCCGATTCGCTCAAGACTTTGCTTGCCACCGTTCGCGCGATAACGGAATTAAACGCCGTCGGGCTGCCGATGTTTCTCGAATCCTTGCCCGTCATCAAGACGGAGAACGGCTATAAAATTATCAAGCGGGCGGAAGACTTAGCGCGCATGGTCGGGGCGGCGGCGGCAATGGGCGACAGCGCGCGTTACCTGTGGTTGAAACTTCCTTATTGTGAAAACTATGCGATGGTCGCGCGTGCCACGACGCTGCCGATTCTTCTTTTAGGCGGCGACCCTGTTGGCGACGCGACGCCGTTCTTACGCGAACTTGCCGCCGGACTCAAAGCCGGGGCGAACGTGCGCGGCGCATTGGTTGGTCGCAACATACTTTATCCGGGCGATGACGACCCGCTTGCGGCTATCGAAGCGGTCGGCGGCATCATTCACGAAGGCTGGACTTTCGAGCAGGGTATAGAATCTCAGGCGGCGCATCGCGGGCGCGATATGGATTGGCTTTCCCGCATCGCTTGACTCGCAACTTATAATTCACTAATTCCCACTTGGCAAATCCAACGCTTAGGTTTATTGTTCAAAACATGCCAACTGTATTGCGCCAAGCCGGGTTCAGCTTTCGCATCTACCCTAATGACCACGCGCCGGCTCACGTCCACGCGGTCAAGGCGGAAGGTACGACAATCATCAATTTAGGTGATTTGGAGGCTCAACCTTCAATTCGTGAAGCATATAAGGCTAAACCGAAAGAGCAACGTGACGCTCTGGCAATAGCGACCGGCAATCAAAACCTATTGCTCGAAAAGTGGGCGGAGATTCATAGCAATGAATAAAAAGAAACAACTCACAGAAGAAGAAATCACGCGCCAAGTCGCCGAAGCCGCCGCGCGGAGCAAACAAAGATTAGAAGCCGAGCCGCGCGCTCTCGCGGCTCGTTATGACAAGAAATCAAAGCGCATCGTCGTTGACTTATCGAACAACTGCACGTTTATGTTTCCGGCTGAAATCGGGCAAGGCTTGAGTAGCGCGACTGACTCTGAATTGGCGAAAGTCGAAATCGCTTCGGGCGGATACGGGCTTCACTGGGAAACTTTGGACGCTGATTTAACGATTACCGGATTGCTTGCCGGTGTGTTCGGCACAAAGAAGTGGATGTCGGAATTGGGACGCGCGGGCGGCTCTGCTATATCGGAGGCGAAGGCTGCAAGTTCACGGGCTAACGGTACGAAGGGTGGCAGACCGCGTAAATCTAAAATCGCATAAGGCTTACGGTAATCAACACAGTCCCGTTACCTGTTCATCGGGGTTTGCGAAATCATTTGAAGGCTTGATGTATTTCAGCGATTTCGTGTGGTGTCAGATGGCGCGCCTGTTCGTTTCGCAAGATGAAGTAAAGGCGCGCGGTCTGCTCCAATTCTTCCGCGCGGTCAACCGCTTCGTTCAAGGTAGTTCCCGCGCAGATGAGTCCGTGATTGCGAAGCAAGATGCAGTTATGCGACGGGGCGGCGCGTTCAACCGCCGCCGCCAATTCATCGGAGCCGGGACGGAAGTAAGGAAGAACCGCGAGCGGGGCGACGCGCATAAAGTAGTAAGGCGTGAGCGGCGGAAGCGGGTTTTCGGGGTCGAATGTTTCGAGACAGGAAAGTGCTACGGTGTATGTCGAATGCAAATGAACGATTGAGCGCGCTTCCGGTTTCTGTTTGTACACCGCGAGATGAAAAGGAAATTCTTTGGAAGGTCGGTTCTCGTTGCGACTCGTCCCGTCGAGATTGAGGCACGCGAGATGTTCGGGCGCAAGTGCGGATAAAGGTTTGCCCGTCGGAGTAATCCAGATTTGGTTGTCGAGTCGCACGGAGAGATTGCCGGTTGAGCCGAACGCATAGCCGCGACGATAAAAGCTGTCAGCCGTTTCGCACAGGTGTTTTAATGTCTCGTTATCCATCGGGTTAAATCATGTAAGCCGCCGCGTGAGTAATCGCTTTTAGAGCTTTGCCGTAGAAATCGTTTTTACCGAAGTTACCCGACTTGAGTACGATTGGCATTTGAAATCTTCCGAGTGAAAAGCACAAAGGCACGCCGGGTTCGATGTTGCGCCCGACGCGCAACGCGCCCATTTCAAGGCGACGACACACCGCCCCGGATGTTTCGCCGCCCGCGACGATTAACCCGCCGATTGACGAATCATCAATAACTTCAAACACCAAGTCCGCCAGCGCATTGGCGATTGATTGACCGAGAGCGGGGATTGTCAAAGCGTTGCTCAAACCCCACTCTTGCACTGCGCGAACTTGCGCGGTCGTGGCGGTCGTCGTGAGCAAAAAATGGCGACCCGCCGCGAGTTGCCCGTGAATTTGTGCTTTGAGGTTTGTCTTATTTAAGTCGCCGTTTAAGAGTTGTCGCGGGTGAATGTTAAGCACACTCGCACCGCGCGATTGCAGCCATTCGTTCTGTGCGCGGGTCGCTTCCGAACAACTTCCGGCGATTATCAAACAACCGGAATCATTCGTCTTGATGATGGAAGAATCTTGGTTGTGTCGCTCTACGTTGAGCCAGCCGCGTTCGCGCCAGAGGGCGGGCAACTTGATGCCGAAGGCGGAGCTTCCGGTTATCAAGCGCAAATCGGCGGACGCGCGACAGATAATTTCCAAATGCCCTTCGTGAAGGCAATCAACGATTGCGATGTTGATGCCTTCGGAGCGCAAATCCTCAAAGCTCTGTTTGAGTTGATTAGCTCCCGCTTCGACCATCGCGTGTGAAGCCAAGCCGACGCGACGCTTTGTTTGACGTGCGAGAAGTTCAACCAGATTCGGATTCGTCATCGGAGTTAGCGGGTGATGCCGCATCGGTGACTCACTAAGCAGTTGATGATTCACGAAATGATAACCCTGATACGTCGTTCTGCCGTGTACGGGAAGGGCAGGCAGGGCGATGGTAAAACTCTCGTTCAATTCATCTAATGCCGCGTCAATAGTCGCCCCGATGTTTCCTTCCGGTGTGGAATCAAACGTGCTGCAATACTTGATTTGAAATGTACGCGGATGTTTGCTTTCTAAAAGTCGCATCGCCCCTTGTGTGCGCTCGCGTGCGGCATCGGGTGTTAAATTGCGCGTGCCTTCCGCCATCACCACCGCTTGATAGCCGTCACTCCAGTTGGCGAACTGCTCGACTGTCGGCAAGTCAATTACCAAGAGCGTGCGTAGGTTCTGGTCAGCCAGCATCCCCGCTAAATCACTTGCCCCCGTGTCATCATCGGCAACGGCGGCAAAGGTTAATCTGTTCATCGGTTTATGTTTTAGTGAATCTCCGCGAGCGTTTCCCGTACCGCTTCCAGACTCGTTTGCAAACTCGAAAGAACCGGAATCTCGATGCGCCCGTCGAGTTGAGATGTGATGCGCGCCATCGAAACTTGGGCTAAAACTATCGTCCCGACATCGCGGCTGGCGAGTCGTTCGATGAGCGAAAGTAATAGCCTGTCATGGGTCGCGGTGTCGCCAATCAATAAAGCCTCGTAAGCTGTGGGTTCGACTTCGGGTACGAGTTCGATTGTGACTCCAGCTTCCGCCGCCGCTTCGTTCAACAGTTTAGAAGTCGGCACAAGAGTCGGCGCAAACGTCGCGGCGACACCAATCCTGCCGCCCGTCTTCACCGCTTGCCGAGCCATCGGGTAATCTATTTTCAAAACGGGTAAGTCGAATGCGTCGTTCAAATCCTTGACCGTCTCGTTAGAAACCGATGAGCAGGTAATCATTGCCAACTCGACTTCGTAAGTTTCGTCGGCGGCTTTGAGCATGTCGGCTAAACGCAGTTGCGCCGCCCGTGAATCTTTCGCCGACAACAAACGCAGGATGCCGTCGTCAAGCAGATTGGTGATTTCAAGTTCCGGTGCGGCGTCGCTGTAAAACCCCATCAACGGATTGATAGCGGCGGGTGAGGTGTGAACGAAAGCGACTTTTCTTTTGGTCATAATGTTTTTAAGTTTATGCGGGAAGCCTTTATATCGCGCGGGATTATACTCGCCCCTGTTTCGGGTCGCCAACGAATAAATCACGCTTGTCAGTCCACAGACTTAACTGTTAATGTTCGTCGCTCATCAAGAAGTTTTCGCTTCGCCATCCACCGGATTTAATACGATAGTTAATGCAGATTTGATGTCGGCTTCGTCGGCTTACGGTTCAAACTGTTGAACACGCCGACGCCCGTTTCAAACGTCAAAGGTCGGTTCTTTGCCTGTCCGGTCCGGCATCTTTTTTATTTCCTTACCCGCTTGCCTGAAAGGTCGTTTCGATTGATGAAAACAAACATGAGCCTGTTACTTTTAACCGTCTTCGTGACGGCATCGTTAGTCTTAACCGGCTGCCAATCCGGTGGGAACAGCAGTTCCGGCGGAAAGCGCATCGGTGTCACGCTGCTCACGCGAGAGCATGAGTTTTACCGTCAGTTGGAAGCCGGATTGAGGGACGCGGCGAACAAGCAGGGTTACGATTTGATTGTCACATCGGGCGATTTCGACCTTGCCAAACAACAATCGCAAATCGAAAACTTTGTCGTTCAGGGCGTGGATGCCATCGTCGTGTGTCCGGCGGACTCGAAGGGAATCGCTCCGGCTATCGAACGCGCCAACGAAGCGAACATCCCCGTCTTCACCGCCGACATTTCGGCGCAGGGCGGGCAGGTGGTTTCACACATCGCTTCGGACAATCTCGCGGGCGGACGCCTCGCGGCTGACTACATCGCACGCGCCCTTAACGGTCAAGGCACGGTCGGCATCATCGGGCAACCGGAAGTGCAATCGGGTCTCGACCGCGAAACCGGCTTCAAAGAGGAGATGACGAAGCATCCGGGCATTCGTATCGTCTCCGTCTTAAACGGCGGCGGCGTGCGTGACCGCGCGTTGAAAGCGGCGGACGACATGCTGCAAGGAAATCCCGAACTGAAAGCCATCTTCGGCATCAACGACGATTCCGCGCTCGGTGCTTTATCCGCCGCCGAAGCCCGCAACCGGAGCGACATGATAATCGTCGGCTACGACGCGACGCCGGAAGCGGTCGAAGCCATCGAACGCGGCGGCGCGCTCAAGGCGGATGTCGCACAGCAACCGCGCGACATCGGCGCGAAAACCATTGAAGCCATCGCCACCCATTTCGGCGGCGGACAAGTCCCAAAAATCATCACCGTTCCGGTCAAGATAGTGGATAGTGGATAGTGAAAGGCAAATACGGGTTCTTAACTATCCACTACCCACTAAAAGCTATCTGCCGCAGCATCGCCAAAAACGCTCGGTTTGAAAAGTGAAAAACAAACCTTCTTCCACTATCCACTATCCACTATCCACTATCCACTATCTTCAGTGGCAGCGCGTGGCGGAGTACGCCATCGTAGTCGCCATAGTTCTTGAGTCAATCGTCTTCGCAGTTATCGCTCCGCAGTTTTTCTCCGTCCCGAACCTTATTAACGTCGCATTGAGCATCGCCATCACGGGCATTCTCGCGGTCGGAATGACGGGCGTGATTTTAACGGGCGGGATAGATTTATCAATCGGGTCGGTGGCGGCACTGGCGGGCGTCGTCGCCGCGCTGATTGCCGGTGGCGGTGGTATGGGCGGCAACGGCGTTTTGCTCGGCGGTATCGCCGCGTTAGGTGTCGGGCTGGTCGTCGGCTTATTTAACGGTGTGATGATTGCGCGGTTTCGCGTGCCGCCGTTCGTCGTGACGCTGGCGATGTTGACCATCTGTCGCGGGCTGGCGTTCATCGTCACGGGCGGGCGGTCAATCGGAAACTTGCCTCCGTCGTTCGGGTTCTTGGGCAGAGAGCGCGTGCTTGGTGTGCCTGTTCCCGTGGTTATCATGCTGGTGGTTTTCGCCGTCGGTTGGTTCGTGCTAAAGCGGATGACGTTCGGGCGTTATGTCTATGCGGTCGGGGGAAATCGTGAAGCCTCTTTTCTCGCCGGAGTGAATACGAAGCGCGTGACGCTGCTCGTATACGTCTTAAACGGTTTGTTGGTCGGGTTAGCCGGAGTCGTGTTGGCTTCACGTCTCGGAGCGGGCGTGCCGAACGCGGGCTTGCAATACGAGTTGGATGTCATCGCGGCGGTCGTCGTCGGTGGAACATCCTTGAGCGGCGGGCGCGGAAGCGTGATAGGGACATTGTGGGGCGCAATCTTTATCGGCGTTTTGAACAACGGCATGAATCTCGCGGGGATTGACCCGTACATGCAGCGAATCGCTTTAGGTGTCGTCATCTTACTCGCCGTGCTTGCCGACCAACTCAATAAATCACCGGGCGAACTTAAAACTTGAGTTCGCACAGCGAAAAGGTCTATCGAAGCGAGAACATAAACTCACCTTATGGAGTTTTGGTTTTCAGCCTCGTTCACGAGGCTTTACCCGGAGGGCTGATAGCCACGCGATTCATCGCGTGGTCAGAACCGGAAAATAATTCTTTAGCCCGTTTCAACGGGCTTGTAATCCGGTGGCTTAAGCCAACTGGAGAAGGACGTTAAAACGCCCTTTCGTATTCTACTTGAGAGCGACCACGCGATGAATCGCGTGGCTATGTGCCGCCTGTGGCGGAAAGCCCGATGAATCGGGCTGTAAAATCTTAACCGCGTAAGGTGAGAACATAAACTGATATGAAAGCAGGTCGCATCGCCAAGCACTTCGCTTCGCACACGGATGTCGTCGGGCGAAGTGCCGTCGGGTTGGAAGCCCAAGCCGAAGAAGTGGCAGGTGTTTTAATCGAGTCGCTAAGGGACGGACGGAAGGTCATCGCCTTTGGCAACGGCGGCAGCGCGACACAGGCGAGTCATTTAGTCGGTGAACTGATAGGACGTTTCTCCCTGACCCGACAACCGTTTCCGGCAATCTCGCTGGCGAGCGACGTTGGAACAGTGACCTGTATCGCCAACGACTTCGGTTATGAAAATTTGTTTGCGCGTCAAGTCGAAGCACTCGCGCAAGCAGGCGATGTGGTCTTTGGGTTCACGACCAGCGGACGTTCGGAAAATGTCGTGCGCGGATTGACGGTGGCAAAAGAAAAGAATGCCGTGACGGTCGCCCTGACGGGGGCGGCGGGATTGAACGGCGCGACTGCCGATTACACGCTTGCCGTTCCGAGCGATGTCACGGCGCACATTCAAGAGGTGCATCTGATGCTGATGCACGTTTGGTGTATCTACATTGACGAGGCTTTGGGACGCGCGGCATAAAGTTCGATGCAGAGGAAACAATCGGATGTCAGACAGCAACGAGGAACAATCACGCCGCCGCTTTCTGATTGGCGGTGCGGCAACTTTAGGTTTGGCGACAATCAATCTTCCCGCGTCCGGTCAACAATCCACAAACACCAATCAAGCGGCGACGGGAAGCACTGCGGAAAATCCGAAAAGCAAAGTCCTTCACATCATCGGTCATTCGCACATTGACGCGGCTTGGCTGTGGACGTGGCGCGACGGCTCGAACATCGCTTTGACGACCATTCGCAGCGCGCTTGACCGGATGCGCGAAACGCCCGACTTCCGTTATAGCCATTCTTCCGCGACGCATTACGGTTGGGTCGAGCGCGCCGACCCTAAGATGTTCGAGGAGATAAAGGAGCGCGTGCGCGAAGGACGTTGGGAAGTCGTCGGCGGTTGGAGCGTCGAACCCGATTGCAACATTCCTTCGACTGAAAGTTTCGTGCGCCACTGTCTCTACGGCAAAAACTATTTCGAGCGCGCGTTCGGCGTTGATGTCAATATCGGCTTCAACCCCGACTCTTTCGGTCACGCGGCGGGCTTGCCGTCCATTCTTAAAGGGGCGGGTTATAAGTATTACGTCTTCATGCGTCCGCAAGAAAACGAGATGAAACTGCCGCTCCTGTTCTGGTGGGAAGCACCCGACGGTTCGCGCGTTCTCGCCCTTCGCATACGTCGCGGTTACAGCATGAACGCCGAACGCATCGCGGACGGGGCGCAGAACAATTTCGCACAAGGGTTTAACCACGCCGCATATTTTCTCGGTGTCGGCAATCACGGCGGGTCTGTGACAAGGGAGCAAATTAAAAGGGTCTTGGAACAACGGCAAGACGCTTCTTTACCGGAACTTCGTTGGAGTACGGTGCGCGAGTTTTTCGCGGCGGTCGAGCGGTCGCCGTTAATCACAAATCTGCCGGTTGTAAAAGGCGAACTCCAACATCATGCGCGCGGCTGCTACGCGGCGCACGGCGAAAGCAAGCAACTCAATCGCCGCGCCGAACGCTTGATTGGAAACGCCGAAACGATTTCAACCGTCGCCGCACTCAACAACAATCACCCTTATCCGGCGCGAGAGTATTCGTTCGCGTGGGGCAAAGTTCTGTTCAACCAGTTCCACGATTTATTGGCTGGAACGGCACTCCATGCCGCATATACCGAATCGAGAGACAGCATGGGCTGGGCGTGTGAGACGGCGCACACCGCGAGAGTCGAAGCCCTCGAATCAATGGCGCGGCGCGTGGATGCGCGTGCGGTTAAAGAAGGTTCGGTGTTCCTCTTTAATGCTTTGCCGTGGCGTAGAAAAGCACTCGTCGAGTTTCACACGGAGCGAAATCCGAACTCGAATCCTTGGATTCCCGTTCCGGCGGGTGTGATTCCGGTAACGCATTTAGAGACGCGCGACAAACAGAAAATCCCGATTCAGTGGCGACCATCGGACAGCATGACGCAGGTTTATCCGCGCATCTCGGCGTGGGTTGATTTGCCGCCGTGCGGCTATAAAGTTTTAGAACTCGTTCACGGCGTCGCGCCCGAAACCGAAAGTCATAAAGACATTTTTGGAGTTAATGAAAACGGCTTCGGCATCGCATCGTTGAAATCCGATGACGGCAAGGAACTACTCGGCGCGCCGCTCGGCTTAGTCGTCATCGGTGACGCGAGCGATACATGGGGGCATGGCATCACGAAGTTTCGTCAAGAGATGGGTCGTCCGATGCTCATCTCGTCGCAAGTTATCGAAGACGGTGCGGTCACGCGCATCACACGTCAAAGAGCAAAGTGGATGAACTCGGAAATCGTGCTTGACATCGCGCAGTTCAAAGCGATTGACGCGATTGAGTTGCGCTTCGTGATTGATTGGCGCGAACATGAACAGATTCTAAAACTCGAAGTCCCGACGGCACTCGCGTCACCGCGCGTGTTTGCGAAAGTTCCGGGCGCGGCTATCGAGCGACAACCTAACGGCGAAGAAGTCCCGTATCAAGATTGGGTCGCGGTGCAAGGGAAGTCGGGCAATCAAGATTACACCGTCGGGCTGATAAACAATTCGACGTACAGTTGCGATTGCTTGGGTGGTTTGCTGCGAACGATTCTCATCCGCTCCGCGCCGTTTGCGCGTCACGACCCGCACCAAGTTCCGCACAACGACAACAATGCATGGCAAGACCAAGGCAGACAGGAACGCCGCTTCTGGCTTGTGCGTGGTAAAGGCGCATACACCACATTGGAATTAGACCGTCTGGCTGACGAGATGCAAACGCCCGCCGAATATGTGATTGATTCGGCGCACGAAGGTACGGAGCCGTGGGAGCGTTCTTTCTTTCAAGTCACACCGACAACCGTCAACGTCCTTGCCATCAAGCGCGCTGAACAAGGCGACGGCATTATCATCAGAGTGCAAGAACGCGCGGGCAAAGCGACGGAGTTCAGGTTGGAAAGTTCAACCTTAAACCTCAACCACAAGGCGCAAATCAAGCCATGGGAAATCAAGACGCTGCTCATAAGCGGCGCGAAAGAAAAACGTGTCGAAGTCAGAGAGGTCAGCCTGCTTGAAAGCTAAAATATATTGCGGAATGCGGAATGCGGAATGCGGAATAAAAGACGGATTGAAAGACCGTCATATTTTCTTGAAATCCGCATTCCGCATTCCGCATTCCGCATTCTGTTTCGCGCTTGTCTTCACCCTGATGTTTGCGACACGAAGCGCGGCGCGGATGCCGGAGGTGACGGAAGTAGAGTTACAACCGTTCGTCGCGCAAGCCCGACGCATCATCGAAGCGATGGATTACTTGGGCGAGCCTTTTAGCGATGCTGATAAGCGGGAACTTGAACGCGCGTTTGACGATGAAGATGACGGGCGCGCCATGACCGCGATAAACAACATCTTCGATAAGCGCGCTCTGGTTCGCGTTGACATCAGCCCGGAAAGCCGCGTCAAGGTGACGCGCGGATTGGCGGATGCCACGCTCGTCGAAAAAGGGTGGCGTTCGTTTCTCGTCAAAGTCAGAAATGAAGCGGGCGTCACGGCGCAACTTAAAGCCGCGAGTCCGAACGCGCTTCCCGTCTATGCTCGCGGTCAGAGCGCGGACATACCCGGCGGGTTCAGCCTCGACCCGCTCCCCAAACAGAGTATTAAGCCGCGCGAAGTCGCCAATCGCTGGCTTGAAATCTCTATGTTCGACAAGCAACCGCTCGAACCGAATCTGTCGGGACTCACGCTCGAATATCGCATCGTTCAACTTTACAGCCGCGATGCCGGACGACGCGAAGCCCAAATCAGTTTCAACGTCGGGCAGGGAACTCAAGACATAGGTTTTCGCAACGACGTTTCCATACTCTTTACCTGTCGCCCGTCAACGAACGTCTTACTGCGTGTGCTTGATGAGAACGGCAGCCCGACGACGGCTTCTTTCGTTATCCGCGACGCTCAAGAGCGCATCTATCCGGCAAAGACGAAAAGACTCGCCCCCGACTTCGCTTTTCAGCCACAGATTTATCGCATGGACGGCGAACAAATCAGATTGCCTGCGGGAAGTTACATCGTCGAAGCGACGCGCGGACCCGAATATATTTCGCAACGGCAAAGCTTGAACGTCACCGCCGGATTGAAGAATCAAGCATGGTCATTCCGGTTGAAGCGGTGGGTCAATCCGTCATCTCTCAAATGGTATTCGGGCGACCATCACATACACGCCGCCGGGTGTTCGCATTACGAAGCCCCGACGCAGGGCGTCTTACCGAAAGACATCATCCGCCACATCAAAGGCGAGGCTCTCAATGTCGGTGATGTCTTGACGTGGGGACCCTGTTACTACTTTCAGAAACAGTTCTTCGAGGCGAAAGTTAATAAGCTCTCGACCTCTGAAAATCTAATGCGTTATGACGTGGAGATTTCCGGCTTTCCTTCAAGCCATAACGGTCATCTCGCACTGCTCGGCTTGACCAATCAAGAATATCCCGGCACGAAGAAGATTGAGGATTACCCGACGTGGAACTTGCCGATTCTCAAATGGGCAAAGTCACAGGGCGCGGTCGCCGGATATGCTCATTCGGGTTGGGGGCTGGAAGTAAAATCGGACAAGTTGCCGAACTACGAGATGCCGCCGTTTGACGGCATAGGGGCGAACGAATACATCGTGGACGTGACGCATGATGCGGTTGATTTCATCTCGGCGGTTGATACTCCAATCGTCTGGGAACTCAACATCTGGTATCACACGCTCAACTCCGGCTTCCGCACGCGCATCGCGGGTGAAACCGATTTCCCGTGCATCTATGGCGATAGAGTCGGCATGGGACGCTCTTACGTGTGGCTCGACGGGCAACTGGATTACCGCGAGTGGGTGGACGGCTTGCGTGACGGACGCTCATATGTTTCGGACGGCAAAAGTCACCTGATGAATTTTCAGGTTAACGATTTGCCCGTCGGGACACAGGGCAGTGAATTAAAACTCGAACAGGCGGGAACAGTGCGCGTCGCCGCCAGTGTCGCCGCGATGCTTGACCCGAAACCAAACGAGACTTTGCGCGCCCGACGTTATGACCAACAACCCTACTGGGACATCGAACGGTCACGAATAGAAGCGACGCGCGAAGTCCCCGTTGAGTTAATCGTCAACGGTCAATCCGTCGCCACCAAGCGCATACCGGCGGACGGCGTTATGCGTGATGTCGCCTTCGACGTTCCTGTTGAGCGCAGCAGTTGGGTCGCGCTTCGCATCCTTCCTTCGTCTCATACCAATCCGGTTTTCGTCGTCGTTGATAATCAACCGATTCGAGCCTCGCGGCGAAGTGCCGAATGGTGCTTGAATGCCGTTGACCAATGCTGGAAACAGAAAGCCGCAAACATCCACGTCACCGAACGCGCGGCGGCGCAGGCGGCTTACGAACACGCGCGCCGAACTTACCGTCGGATACTGGCTGAAAGCACGGTTGATTAAAATTGATTTGTATGTATTGAAGATTTTCATTAGCCCAGCCGTTCACGGCTGGGCGAAAGATGCAATATGTATTCAGTCCGGTTCACCGGGCTTCTCTGCCGATGGCTTAAGCCGCAGTCCGGGTTAAGGACGTTAAAACGCCCTGTGATTCTCTTGGCATCACCACCCAGCCGTGAACGGCTGGGCTAGTGGAAAAATTTCCGTTCTTGCTTCACGAAATTATTACGGCAAACTCCGTTTGCGCGGGGCTTACCTGAACCGGCTTTCAGCCGACGGGATAATCACGATGCCACATACGTTTCATCAACTCTACTTTCATTTTATCTGGGCGACGCATTCACGCGAGCCTTTGATTGATCGGAACTGGCGTCCGCAATTTCTTCGGTTGCTTAACGATGAAGTGAAAATTCGCGGTGGTCTTCCGCTCCGTCATAACGCCATGCCCGACCACGTTCACTTGTTGGCGCGTCTGCGCCCGACGACGCTCGTCAGCGAATTCATCGGTCAAGTCAAAGGCGCGACATCTTATCGCGTTAATCATGAACTCAGCCCGCGCTTCAAGTTGCGCTGGCAGGAAGGCTACAGCGTGTTGAGTTTGCGCCGCGACGAGTGCGAGAAAGTGGCGCACTACATTGACGCTCAGGAAGAACATCATCGTCGCGGGCGTGTGTCCGGGTTGTTGGAGACGATTGATAAGGAAGACGATTGGTTGTCGTGAAGGCGGGTTAAAGCCGACAGCAAAAGCCCCGTCAACGGAGCTGGGGTGTACCAACCAATCATCTTCCCGGACGTGGACGGCTGGGAAGATGGAAATGACAAAAACTTATCTGCAAAAGGGTAATCGGCTTCAATAAAAATCTTGCTTTCAGCCCTGCTTGTCTGTACTATCACGCCACTCGCGCCGGAAATAAGTTCCCCACGCATGGCGATTCTGCCACTGCAATTGTTCAAAACTTAGCAGCCAATCTGCTCCGAGACTCTCTTTCAGGAGGATTCTATGCAACGTAGTGTCTACGGGCGCGTCCCCGCCCTCATCGCCCTCGTTTTTGCCTTCACCCTCACCACTCTCGCGCAAGATTTCCGCGCCACCCTGACCGGACGTGTCACCGATTCCAACGGCGCGGCGGTTTCAGGGGCGCAGGTGACAATCACGAATTCACAAACCAATATCGAATCAACCGCCACGACGAACGAAGAAGGCAATTACACCGTGCCGTTTCTCCAACCGGGCGACTACAGGGTCACGGTCGGAGCGACGGGGTTCGCCACGACGGTCAACGACGTACTCACGCTTTTCACCGCCTCCACGCGCACCTTCGATGTCGCGCTCGAAGTCGGCGGATTAGACCAGACCGTGGTCGTCACCGCCGATGCTTCCATCATTGACGCGGACACGGCATCGCGCGGACAGGTTATCGAAAACGCCCGCATCAACGAGTTGCCCCTAGTCGGTCGCAATCCGCTTAACCTCGCCACGCTCGCCCCCGGCGTTACGTTTAACGGTAACCCGCAATTCAATCGCCCGTTCGACAACGGCGATAACGTCAACTTTTCGATTAACGGCGGACTCAACCGTCACAACGAATTCTTGCTTGACGGCGCACCGAACAACGCCAACACCGATGCCAACGCGAGTCGCACGGTGAGCAGCAACAACATCGCTTTTGTACCGTCGGCGGAAGCGACCGAAGAGTTTAAGATACAGACCAACACCTACGATTCGCAGTTCGGGCGCACGGGCGGCGGCACGATTAACATCACCATCAAAGCCGGTGGAAGCGATTTTCACGGCTCGGTTTATGAATTCGCCAGACGTTACCAGTTGGACGCAAATCGTTTTTCCAACAACGCGCGTGGCACGTTCGCCTCCGGTCCTTTCGTCGGGCAGGAAGTCTCTCCGCGCTTCGGCAGAGACCAGACGACGGGTGAGAATCTCGGCGGTCCGAAAATTGACCAGTACGGCTTCGTGGTTTCCGGTCCCGTACTTCTTCCGAACTTTGGCGAGGGTGGTCCCGTATTCCTCCGCGACAATAAGACGTTCTTTTTGTTCAACGCCGAAAGATACAAAGAATCGAATCCGCAACCGGGCTTTACCACCGTCCCGACGCTGTTGGAGCGCATGGGCGATTTCTCGCAATCCGGCGTCGTAATCTACAATCCGCTTAGCACGCGCCCCGACCCGGCTAATCCCGGACGGTTCATACGCGACCCGTACCTCGGCAACATCATTCCGGTTGCCGGAAGTCCCGGTTGTGGCGTCACCATCGCCTGTATCAACCCCGTCGGACAGGCGATTATCAATGGCTTTTCGCTTCCAAACTTCGGCGCACCAACATTAAGGTTTGGTAATTTTTATCTTAGTCCGGGTCTCGGCACGGATGACTTTTACTCGTACATCGCCCGCGTTGACCATCAGTTCAGCGAACGCCAGAGCATGTTCGTCCGTTTTGTGAACAACCGTCGTGACCAGTTCCAGTTCGGCGGCAACAATCGTGTCGGGTTAGGTACCGACCAGCAAGGTCCCTTAGTGCGTGAAAACTACGGCGCGGTGATTGATTCGCTGACCACGCTTTCGGCGACCGCGATTCTAAACGCGCGCCTTAGTTTCACACGCTTCGCGGCAGTGACCATGCGGCAGGCATCATCGCCATTTGACACCACCAGCATCGGCTTCTCACCGGCTTTCACAAACGCCCGTCCGGTTTCCATTGTGCCGCGCATAGGTTTCAGTGACCCCGCCGGCGGGATTGCCGAATTCGGTTCGCGCAACCCGAACGCGAACATCACCAATTCGTTTAGTGTGCCGGTTTTTCTGACGAAAATCGCGGGCAAACACACGTTAAAGTTTGGCGGCGAATACCGCCGCTTTCAGGTTAATCAATCGGGCGGCTCGTTCAATTTCGGCGGCGGGGCGTTCTGTTTCACCAATGCCTTCAGTGCGCGCGATCCA
Source organism: Pyrinomonadaceae bacterium MAG19_C2-C3 (assembly GCA_024330265.1). Taxonomy (GTDB): domain Bacteria; phylum Acidobacteriota; class Blastocatellia; order Pyrinomonadales; family Pyrinomonadaceae; genus JANDLT01. The sequence continues at coordinate 34,516 of JANDLT010000025.1, forward strand.
CAAAATCTCGGCGCAACCGGAGGTGCCGCGTTTGCCGACTTATTGCTTGGTACGCCGTCAGCAAGTGGTGGTTGCAGTGGTAACGTGTCGGGTACTTTTCTCGACAACACTTCGCCCACCACTTTCCAATCGGCTTATTACGCCGCGTTCATTCAGGACGATTTCAAAGTCACGCCGAAATTGACTTTGAACCTGGGCTTCCGTTACGACTACGAACAACCGCCGACCGAGCGTTTCAACCGCCAGAATCGCGGCTTCGCGTTTGACCAAGCCAACCCGCTCGCGGCAGCCGTGAGAAACGCTTCGACGACGGATTGCCCGTCGTGCGCCAACCTGACGGGCGGCTTGCTTTTCGCGGGCGTGGGTGGACAACCGGAACAGGCGTTTGAACGCGACCTCAATAACTTCCAACCGCGCATCGGCGCAGCGTATCAACTCAACGATAAGACCGTCCTGCGCGGCGGTTACGGACTCTATTACTTTCCGTCGGCTGAATACGGCGGCGCGTCCGGCTTCAGCGTCATCACGCCGTTCACAGGGACATTGCCGGTCACCACAACCCAACCGCAGAACCAATTCACCCCGCGCGCCGATGCTTTCAACAATCCTTTCCCGAACGGTTTAACCCAACCCACCGGCTCATCACTCGGACAGCTGACGCAACTTGGCACCAACATCACCTTCACCAACCCGGAGCGCGATATTCCGTTCATTCATCAGTACTCGGCGGGCATCCAACGCGAACTGCCGTACCGCTTGAAACTTGATGTTTCCTACGTCGGCAGTCGCAGCCGCGATATTCTAACGGGCGACGCGCAAAGCTCCGGCGCACGTAATATCAACGTCAACTCCGCCGAACAGATCGCGCGCTTCCGGCAAGACCCGACATTCTTCAACGCCCCGGTCACGAATCCATTCGCCGGACTTATTCCAAGCAACGCGGGATTGAACGGCGCGACGACAGCGCGGCAAAATCTGTTGCGTCCGTTTCCGCAGTTCGGTTCGGTGGCGTTTGTCGGAGAGAACATCGGCAGACTCGATTACAACTCGCTGCAAGCCAGCCTCGAAAAACGCCTTAGTCGCGGACTTGTCGGAGTCGTCTCCTATACCTTCTCGAAGAACATCGCCGCGCTCGGTTTCCTCAATGACCAAGACGCCGAACCGACGAGAGCAATCGCGGATTTCGATAGCCCGCACGTTCTTGTAGCGAGTGCCGTATATCAAATTCCAATTGGTCGCGGACGCCGTTTCTTAGGCGATGCCGGTAAAGCCACGAACCTACTACTCGGCGGTTTCGAGTACAACATCATCGCTCAATATCGCACCGGACTCCCGATAAATCTTCCGGGAAACGCCGATTTAATCGCCGATCCGAGAATTGACAACTCGGAGATAAGCAATCCGAATGTGGCGAATTATTCGGGGTCTTACTTCAATAACTGTGTGCTTCAGCTTAATGGTACGCAATTACCTATTGGCAGCATCCTTAACGGCTCTCCCGTAGTTGCCAATACTACTTTGCCCAACGGCAGTATGGTGTTCATCTTGCCTAACAACACCAGTGTGCAGTTTGTAAGTAATGCTTCCGGTTCGCGTAATAATGTGCGGCAGACGTGTACTAACCCGGCGTTCGCATTACGCAACACTGGAAACACACTGCGTACATCCCCGCTCCGGTTGAGCAATCTGCGTCAGCCGTCGGCGACGGTGTTTGATATGTCGCTCAACAAATCATTCATTTTCACCGAGAGCATTCGCGCTCAATTCCGTGTGGAAGCCTTCAATGTGTTCAACACTCCGTTGTTTGGCAGCCCTGACACGAATGTGACGGGTAATAATTTCGGCATCTTGAATCCCAACAACGGACAGCGCAACATTCCGCGCCAAATCCAACTCGGCTTCAAGTTCCTTTTCTAAAGGCGATTCATCCGAACGCTCAAAGGCGGGCTTCCCTTTTATAAAAGGGAAGCCCGCCTTACTTGTCTGTGCATGAATAAAAAGCTGTGTCTTCACCGCGTTAGCGGTGGCTTGAATTTAGCCGTGCGTTTTAACGCACGGTAGGTGGTGACAACATCCGTCGTCGCGTCAGCGACGATTGAAAAACGCCGGACATGTTCAAGCGTCGCTGCCGCGACGACGATTCGATTCCTTTGCTTTCCGTGCGTTGAAACGCACGGCTAAATTCATCACATCGCTACGCGATGATTTATGCACAGGCTTGTCCTATCGTAAAGAGAATTGAGCGGACGGCAATCTTAACGACTTGACGTGAGAGTGACGCGGATTTCCCGTTCGCCTGTTTGATTGGCGAAACTCATTTGCGGGACGCGCAACAAGCCTTGCCTGTATGTGTAATCGGACGGCTTTAATTCGCGTCCGTCAAGCGTGACCTTTAACGGTGAGCCTTCGAGCCACGCGGCGAAATCTCCGGCTTGAATCAAACGTATGATTGCCTGATTTCCCTGACGATTGTGTGAAACGATTGCCGCCGGACTTAAATACTTGTCGAGCAGACCGAATACTGCGATGCCGTCATTCACGGGACTTAAAGTGAAAAGGTCGAACCCGTTTTCGTTAAGGCTTAAAGGCAGAGCCGGACGCTTCGCATCGAGTAGCGTCACCGTTTCATCGCCGCGCCGATAAACCGCCACTTTAGTCGGCGCGCCGCTTTGCCCGACGGCTAATCCCTTGATGTCGGTCAGGCTAAGTTTTCCCGTCACGGTGGGCGCGCTCTTGTTGACGTTGAAGGCGGCGACCGTGACGGCGTTGATGCCGGGTCGCGTGATGTGTCCGAAGATTTTCAAGGGAACGGGTTCGAGTGCGGCATCGGTGAGCATCATGTCGCGTGTCACCTGACCGGGCGCGTCGAGCATCAATAATCGTCCGTCGGAGAAGATTAAACGGCGTAAAAGTTCGGGTCGCTCCTTGCCCGGTTCGTCTGTGAAATAGACGGGTCCGCCGCTTATCGCGCGGGCAATCGTGTGGACTTCGGCGTTCGGGTCGTGCGTCTGAAACATGTCCCAATCGGGATAGGCGAAGTTCGATGTCCAGAACGTGTTATAAGCGTTTTGATAGATATGCTCTTTCGCGTTCTGCGGATTGTCGGGCAGGTAGTCGTCGCTGTTGCGCGCGAGGTTGGAGAACTTCCAGTTATAAGCGTTCTCTAAAGTCATCTCCATGCAGTTGAGGACGTTGACGCTTGGCGTGCGGTTCGCATCTCCGGCAACGCCTTTGGCGAGATGCTTGCGCGCCGCCGTTTGTAAGTTGCGTTGGCTGCCGCCGCCCGATGTGTAGAGCGGCAGAAAGCCGTTCGTGAATTTGGCATTGCTCGATTGGTTGTCAATCTTGACGAAATCGTAGCCCCAACTCTCAAGGCGCGCGTACCAGTCATCGAAGAAATCCGAGTCCGCTGCTTCGCGCGGGTCGGGCAAAGCTTTGCCGTCAATGCCGGTGAACAGTTTATGTTTTCGCCCGATGTCGGAATCTTTATTCACGCCGTCCCAGTAACCTTGAAACGTGTGCCACACGCCGACGTGCGGGATGCGATACTCGTCGCGCAGGGTTTTAGCCAACCCTGCCAGCCCGTTCGGAAACTTTTTCGGGTCAGCCTCAAAGCCGTCGAGTTTGTTCTCGTTGATGTCGAGCCAGCCGTCATCAACGAGAACGAAGCCGACGGGAATGTTTTGGTCACGAAGCGAACGCACGCTGTTGATGATTTTCCCTTCCGTCACCTCTTTGTAATATGTGTTCCACGAACACCAGCCGAGAGAGCGAAAAATCTCTGGATAATTTTTCTCCCAACGCAGGCTTCCGTACTGTTCACTCGCCGCGAAAGCCGTTTGATAAGCGTCGCGCGTCAAGCGGTACGGGTCATCGGAAGCGGCATAGGCGAACAAAGGGATGCGGCGCGGCTTGAAGTTCGGGGCGTTGCTTGAAGACGAAACGCGAAACTCATAACGGTAATCAATATCGGCGACGCCTAACTCCGAAATCATCCCGTCACCCGCGAGCGGAACGAGTAAATGGAACTTCTCGTTTTGCATACGCCGCCACAACAGGAGTTGATTGGCGGGCGGAAGGTAACGGTAGTCAGAAGTAAAGACGGGAGCCGTCCAGTAAAGCTTGAACCGCTTGAGAGCCATACCGCGTGCGTAAGCGTCCAAGTGCATCAGAAGTTGAACGCCGTCGGTCGGCGCAAGGTCAGTGCCTTGATAATCAACAAATGCCACCGTCACGTCAGGGCGAAGATAATGACGGACTTCGAGAAACGCGCTGACGGCTTTCGCGGAAGCATTCGGGTTCGGTGTCTTGGGATTCAAGCGAAAGCGAGAACGCTCGAACTCGCCCGCTTCATCACGGGCTTTGTCCTGATTAACCGCTTCCAGTTCGCCCGTCACCGCCGTCCCGTCACTCAAACGCAAGCGCAGTTTCATGTCGGTAAAGATGTTGCCGTCCGACGTGTTCATCTGTAAGACACCACCTTTGAGCGTCAAACCAAATGGCGAATCGGGTTGTTGATTGCCGGACGCGAACAGGTTCGCGTAACAGGCGATAACGAGTAAGAGGGAAGCCGTCAGGTGTCGTTTTGAAATCATGATTTGGTCTTAGAGCATGTTTGGAAAAATTTCTATTCCCCGAAGGGGATAAATTCAATAGCGTCGGGCAACGCCCGACGAACGGAGTAAGACGTGTGTTCCGACCCTGAAAGGGTCGAATAATCCGAAGCTATGCGACCCTTTCAGGGTCGGGATTCAATCGCTTCTCAGACGTAGGGCGTTGCCCTACGCTATTGAATCCGTCGCTTTCAGCGACAAAACTTTTCACACTAAGAGCGTGTGGTTGTTGTGTGCCGTTTTGTTCTCGAATTAACGAACCGCCGCCTAATTCGTCATACCTTCATTGAAGGAAGGCGGGGCGGCGGACGGTTCACTCGCCCATTTGAAATTCGGAGTATCGCCGAGTGTGAAGTGAAGCGTTCCGCCGTCCGCGATAGATTCAAACGGCAGCCACGTTTTGTTATAAGGCTTGCCGTTTAGACGAAGTTCTTGAACGTAAAATGTTTTGGAAGATGCGTTCTGTCCGGTGATTTTCAACTGCTTTTTCCCGTCACGAAGGCGAAGCGTGATGTTTGGAAACAGCGGGCTATTTATCGTGAAACCGCCGACGCCCGGAATCGCCGGATATAAACCGATGGCGGCGAACACGACCCATGAACTCGTCGCGCCGAGGTCGTCATTGCCGGGCAAGCCGCCCGCATCGGCGGTGAACAGTTCGGTCAATGCGCGTCTGGTTATTGCCTGAGTTTTATACGGCGCGCCCGCGAAATTGTAAGCCCACGGCACGGCGAACACGGGTTCGTTGCCGATGAAAAAGTACGGGCGGTCGGGTCCGGCGTTTAGTTCCGTAAAGAAACTGTCGAGCCGCTTGATGACCGCTTCATCGCCGCCGATGCGGTCGAACAGAGCGCGCATGTTGTGCGGAATCATCCATGTATATTGAACCGCGTTGCCCTCGACATAAGACTTATGGCTTTCGGGTCGCCACGGCAATTCTTTCTTATACAACATCGCTTTGAAGTCGAAGCCGGGCAGCCAAGAGCCGTCCGCCCATCGCCCGCGTATGTACTTGTGCTGCGGGTCAAAGAGAACAACCCACTTCTGCGCGCGGCGCATCATCTCGCGGTATGTGTTCATATCGCCAAGTGATTTGGCGAACTGCGCGAGTGAAAAATCGGCAATCATGTATTCAAGCGCGACGGACGGCGAACCCCGCAATCCTTTCTGCTCCATAGGGATGTAGCCGCGCTCTATGTACTCGGCAAGCCCGTTGCGTTGCGGGTAAGTCTTGGATTTCGCCGCCGTGTCGGTCGCACCTTTTATCATCGCTTTGAGAGCCGCGCGGGTGTCGAAGTCGCGCGCACCGAAGGCGTAAGAACTCGCAATAATCGGAACTGACGGGTCGCCGTACATCGCTCCGCTTTCATCGTTGGCGACCGCCCAAATCGGCAGCCCGCCGCCTTGCTCGGCGTCAAGGATGAGCGATTGCGCCATGTCGCTCGCCTCTTTCGGAAACAACAAGGCGATAAGCGGTGCTTCCGAACGATAGATGTCCCAGCCGGAAAAGTTTGTGTACTGCGTGTGATTTTTATCGGCGTGAACGCCGTCATCAAAGCCTATGTACTCGCCGTTCGCGTCGCTGAAGACGTTCGGGTGCAGCAGCGTGTGATAAAGCGCGGAATAGAAAATCTGCTTTTCGGCAAGCGTCCCGCCTTCGACTTCGATACGGCGCAATGCTTCATTCCATCGCGCACTCGCCTGAGCGCGCACATCGTCAAAATCCCAACGCGGATTCTCGGCACGCAAATTTGAAAGCGCATTCCGCGTGCTTATATACGAGATGCCGACCTTCATCCGCACCGTCCTGTTTGACGTGGTATCGAAGGTGACAAAGGCTGCGGTCTTCGCTCCTTTGACGGCGCGTGCGCCGCGTGTGAGCGTCGCATCTTGCCATGTCCCCGTCGCCTTGAAAGGGCGGTCGAACTCGGCGGCAAAATAGAGTTTGTATTTATTGCGTGTACCGCAGAAACCGCCGCTCGTAACCGAACCCGTGACCTGATTGTCACCGATGATTTGCGCTTCGGCGTCGGTCACGCCCGATGCGTTGCGATTGATGTTGATGAGCATCGTCGCGTCGGGCGTGGACGGATATGTGAAGACGCCGAACCCCGTGCGCGTGGTCGCGGTGAGATTTACTTTGACGCCTGACTCTAACGCGACTTCGTAGAAACCGGGCGCGGCTTTTTCGTTCGCGTGCGAGAACTTCGCCGTATAAGCGTTCGGGTCTGAAACGGCTTCCCCGACCATCGGCATAAACGGCACATCGCCAAAGACGGGACAGCCCGGACCTGAAAGATGCGTCAGGCTGAAGCCGCGAATCGCAGTGTCGTGATAGAGATAACTGCCGCGTTCATTTTCACCGAAACCGTTCTCCGTGTCGGGACTCCACTGAATCATTCCGAAAGGCATCGTCACGCCGGGAAACGTGTTGCCGCTTGAGTTGCCGCCCAAGTAATCGGGCAGCGGTGAATTGCCCGTGCCGATAAACGGGTTGACGTATTGCACTAAGTCGGCTGTCCTCTGCGGTATAGATTCAGGCGCAGAAGAATTTATCGGGGATGAAGCGGCGAGGAGAACGTGCGGAGAAAGGAGACCGCACGTTAAGACCAGAACAACAAATTTCTTGAACATGATTTTTCCTGACAAGAGTTCCAACCAAGTGTTTGAAGCCTGTGCATAAATCATCGCGTAGCGATGTGATGAATTTAGCCGTGCGTTTCAACGCACGGAAAGCAAAGGAATCGAATCGTCGTCGCGGCAGCGACGCTTGAACATGTCCGGCGTTTTTCAATCGTCGCTGACGCGACGACGGATGTTGTCACCACCTACCGTGCGTTAAAACGCACGGCTAAATTCAAGCCACCGCTCACGCGGTGAAAACACCGCAACACAATCAAATTTCATTTCGCTGAAATTTCAGTCGGCTTGCCCGTCATCACGAAATTGTCAATCAAGACTCCGGTTGTCGGCGCGTCCGCGTAGCCCGCGAATCCCGGTTGCTTGCCGCCGATTGAGACGCGGAAGTCACCGGGTTCAAGAATGCGTTTGCCGTTATCATCAACCATAGTTAAATCTCGCGGCGTCAGGGTGAAAGAGATGCGTCGCTTCTCGTTCGGCTTCAGGTAAATTCTTTGTATCCCGCGCAATGACCGGAGCGCGACCGGAGCGGAAGCCGCGACATCGGTGACATATAATTGCACGACTTCATCGCCGCCTCTGTCACCGACGTTTTGCACGTCAACCGCGATTTCGACATTCTCGTTCGGTGTCACCCGCTTCGACTTGAAACTCAGATTGCCGTACTTGAATTTCGTATAGCTAAGTCCGTAGCCGAACGGATAAAGCGGGTCGCCGCTGAAGTAACGATAGGTTTTCCCCTGCATGTTGTAGTCGTTAAACGGCGGCAAGTTAGCCAGAGATTTATAAAAGGTGACGGGCAGTCTGCCGCCCGGATTGTAGTCACCGAACAGCACGTCGGCGAGAGCCGTGCCGCCTTCCTCGCCGGGATACCACGCTTCGACGATGGCGGCAACATGGTCGTTCGCCCAGTTGATTGATAACGCGCTGCCGTTGAGTAAAACCAGCACGACCGGCTTGCCCGTCGCGTGAACGGCTTCGAGCAGTTCCTGTTGAACTTTCGGCAGGTTCAAGTCGGTTCGGTCGCCGCCGCGAAAGCCTTCGGTTTTAACTTCCATCTCCTCGCCTTCAAGTGACGGCGAGAGTCCCAAGACCATCACCACCACGTCCGACTCTTTGGCTTTCCTGATGGCTTCCTCGCGCAGGGTTTGCGCGAAACGCGGCGGACTCCACACAAGGCGGGCGACGGCGGCGGCATAGCGGTCGAAATACTCGATGCGGATTTTATATTCGCGTCCGGCTTCGAGAGCGACAGGTTTGGTGACGGTTTTCGCTCCCCTGTCACGCCAATCTTCGACAAGGATTTTATCGTCGAGATAGACGCGCACCCCGTCATCGGCACTCGCGCCGAGTTGGTAAGTTCCGCTCACGTCGGGGATGAGTTTGCCCGTCCACCGCACCGAAAAATTATCGGTGGGAAGCGGCGGGACAGGGCTTTCGGTGAACCAGTTGAAATTTACTTGCCGGTCAATTCGTGTGATGACGGGCGCGCCTTGCAAATCTTTGTTGTCGAAGTATTCGCCGCGCAGTCCGGGCGTGCGTCTGTCGTCGGGAGTGAACAAGGCGGACGATGGAACGGGTACGACGTATTCATCGGTGAGCGTCGTGCCTAAAGCATCCAAGACTTTCGTTTGCGATGAAACCTTGCGGCGAATGCCTTCAAGCGGCGTGACCCATTTGGAAGGAACGCCGTTGTAATTACCGAGCAAGGCTTCGAGTGAATCGGCGTTTGCTCCGATGACCGCGATTTTTCCAACGTCTTTTTTGAGCGGCAGAATGTTGTTCTCGTTCTTCAACAGGACGATGGATTCGCGCGCCGCCCGCAAAGCCATCGCGCGGTTGGCGGGCGAGTCGTTCACTTCAAAAGGGATGCGCGAATAACCGACCATCTCCGGCGGGTCGAACATACCGAGACGGAAACGCGCGGCAAAGAGACGCTTGACCGATTTATCAATCTCGGCTTCGCTTATCAAGCCCTGTTTGACTGCCGGAATCAATGCTTTGTATTCATAGCCGCAAGTCAAATCCGTTCCCGCTTTGACGGCGAGCGCGACGCCTTCTTCTTCGGTCTTGGCGAACTTGTGATTCTTGTAAATATCGGCGACGGCATCGCAATCGGAGACGACATAGCCGTCGAAATTCCAATCGTCGCGCAGAATGCCGGTCATCATCTCCTTGCTGGCGCAGACCGGCACGCCGTCCACGCTGTTGTAAGCGCACATCACCGAACCGGCTTTGCCTTCCACAATCGTCTGGCGAAAAGCGGCGAGATAAGTTTCTTCCATATCACGCGCCGAAGGTTTCGCGTTGAATGTATGGCGTTCGGATTCGGGTCCGCTGTGGACGGCGTAGTGCTTGGGAGTCGCAATCACTTTCAAGTAACGCGGGTCGTCGCCCTGCATTCCTTTGACGAACGCGACGCCCAATCTCGAAGTGAGATAAGGGTCTTCGCCGTAGGTTTCCTGCCCGCGTCCCCAGCGCGGGTCGCGGAAGATGTTGATGTTCGGCGACCAGAAAGTTAAACCGTAAAACCGCTTTCTGGAATCACGCTTAATCGCATCGTTGTACTTGGCGCGAGCTTCATCGGAGATGACGGTCGCCACCTTTTGAATCAGGTCGGGATTCCACGTCGCACCCAAACCTATCGCCTGCGGAAAGACCGTCGCCACGCCCGCATACGCGACGCCGTGAAGTGCTTCGTTCCACCAGTCATATAAGGGAACACCGAGCCGCTCGATAGCCGCCGACTTGTTCATCATCTGTGAAACTTTTTCTTCGAGCGTCATTCGCCGGACAAGGTCATTGACCCTTTGCTCAACCGGCAAGCGTGGATTCAGATAGTCGGGTTGCGCGCTTTCAGGTTGAGCGGTCTGCGCGGCGGCGGGCGCAGTCCATAAAGCGACGGCGCACAGTAAAGCTATAAATCGGCGAGTGATTGAGTTTGAAATTTTCATCGTAAGTTTGAGACGCATTTTATATGGAGCGCACACCAAGAAGTTGCCTGTCAGCTAATCGGTATCTTGGTCTGTATCACCTTCGATTATAACCGCTTCAAAGGGAGCGAGGCGGACATCGTTTTCGATTAACTTTCGTTCGGATGTCGGCTGGTTGCTCAACACCACGCGAAGGCGATTCGATGACTTCGTGGTATCGGCGTCCAAGCGAACGCTCCGGCTCTGGTTCGACATATTGAGGGCGACGAGCATCGTGTGCTTCGGGGTGCGGCGACGATAGAGAAGGATGTGCGGGTCATCGCCGATGCTCCGGTAATCGCCGTCAAGCAGTCCCGGACTATTGCGACGCAGACGAATCAGTCGCTTATAAAAATTGAGAATCGAGGATGAATCTTTATCCGCAATGGCGACGTTATGACGACGGGCGGACGGCGGAATTTTAAGCCACGGCTGCCCGCTCGTGAATCCCGCACCCGCGCTCGCGTCCCACTGCATCGGCGTTCTTTCACCGTCGCGCCCTTTGTTGGCAGGGAAGTATCTTTTGCCAACCGGGTCGCGGACTTCCTCAATCGTCTTGGGTTCGGTCGTCACCATCCCGATTTCTTCACCGTAATAAATAAACGGTGAACCGCGCAAGGTCAGTAACAGCGTGGCGAACAGTTTGGCAATCTGGTCATTGTTTTTGCCGTCGCCGTAACGGTCGAACGCACGCGGTATATCGTGATTGCTTAGAACATATGTCGTCGGGCGTCCCTGAAGTGCCTTCTCCGATTCGTTGATGACGCTGCGGAAAATTGAGGCATCGAGGTTGGTTCGCACCTTGCCCATCACGAGAAAGAAGTTGAAGGGCAGTTGAAGTTCGTTGTTAGCGGGACCGTAATACTTCATCAGTTCAGCGGTTTGCGGGACATACGCTTCACCGATAAGGATTCGGTTCGGGTCGTAAGCATCTGTGAAAGAGCGCAGACGAAGCAGTACGTCGTGTATCTCCGGCAGGTCGCGGTTGTACTTCAGTTCCTGTTGATACTCTGTGGTACTACCCGGTCGCAATTCGGGCAGCACGGGGTTATCACGAAACTGCGAATCTTCAAAAAGGAAGTTGACCGCATCGAGTCTGAAACCGTCAACGCCGCGCTTCATCCAGAAGCGCACAGTTTCAAACATACGCTTTTCGACCGCCGGATTATTCCAGTTGAGTTCAGGCTGTTGAGAGTAGAAGCGATGGTAATAATACTGATTAGTCTTCGCGTCGAGCGTCCAAGCGACGGGTCCGAAAGATGACGACCAGTTGTTCGGCGGGCTGCCGTCAGGCTTGGGGTCGCGCCAGATGTACCAATCTCTGTAAGGCGAAGTGCGTGACGCGCGGGCGGCGACGAAGAAGGGATGTTGGTCGGATGTGTGATTGAGAACGAAATCAACGATGACCTTGATGCGTCGCTTGTGGGCTTCCGCGACCAGACGGTCGAAGTCGGCGAGCGTGCCGAACTGCGGGTCTATGTTTTCGTAGTCACTCACGTCATAGCCGAAATCAATCTGCGGTGAAGGATAAAACGGCGTAATCCAAATCGCGTCTATGCCGAGTCCGGCGAGGTAATCAAGCTTCGAGGTGATGCCGTTCAAATCGCCTATGCCGTCGCCGTCGGAGTCTTTGAAACTGCGCGGGTAGATTTCGTAAAAGACGGCGTGCTGCCACCACGGTTTTTTATTCGGCGGCGAAGCGTTTCGTCTGTCCGGCTTGCTGCGGCTTGTCGTGTTCTGCTTTCGTTGCGGCGTGGCGGCGGTTGACGGGCAAAATTCTAAAACCGAACAAGCGGAAAACAGAACGAAAGTCACCTGTAAGAATATATGTAATCGTGTGCGGTGGGCTTGCTGTCTCATCGGGTGAGAATATCCCTTCACGGTATGATGCTAGAGCTTATATCGGCAAGGTTGATTGTCAGGTTCGTTGCGCGTTTGATAACTATTCAGCCGTCTTCAGACGGCTTCCCCGAAGGGCATATAGACCAGCCGTTTGACGCAAAGGTATCTACACAACTTTTCCCGCTCCATCGGAGCGTCATGTTTATAGGTATTTGGCGAAAGAAGTATCCTCACTCCATAGGAGTGACATCGGCACGCGATAGATGTCGCTCCTAACGGAGCGAAAGAGCGCATCGGTAATTCGTTCTATAAACATCGCGCTCCTACGGGAGCGAAAACCACGCTGACCTTGTGTAGATACCAATGCGTTTGACGGCTGGATAGCAAGGTCAATGAATTTGCGAGGGCGTTTTAACGTCCTTATCTCGTCCGGCTTTAGCCACCACACCCGAACGGCTCAAGCCGCGTGCAAAAGCCCGTTAGAAACGGGCTGCGGAGATTGGTTGGCAATCGTCCCCAGCCGTCAAACGGCTGGTCTAAGTGCCGCTTCGCGGAAAGCCGCGTGAACGCGGCTGAGTAGTTACGCACGTTTAATGATTATCATGCTTCGCGTGATGCGGCAGCGCGACGGGCGAGAATCAGCGCGCCGTAGATGCCGCTCTCGCCGCCGAGCGCGGCTTGTACAATGCGAATGTTTTCAAGCGGCATTATTTTGACGCGCGCTTCGAGTTGACGGCGCAAAGGAGCAAGCAGTTGTTCGCCTGCCGTCGAGACGCCGCCGCCCAAGATAATCGCTTCCGGCGCAAGGGTAACGATGATGTTGTTGATTCCGATGGCGAGGAAGCGAATCGTATCATCCCAAATTTCCCGCGCGAGGGCGTCTCCGTCGCGTGCCGCATCGGTGACAGTGTGAGCCGTCACATCGCTTAAGTCCGTCACCATCGTTCGCATCGAACTCTGCTCTCCGTTAGACAAACGCTCTTTGGCGCGGCGGGCGATGTTCGTCCCGGAGCAGAGTGCTTCGAGACAACCGCGCGAGCCGCAAGCACAAGGCACACCGTCGGGCTGGACAGTGATGTGACCTATTTCGCCTGTCCCGTCGCCGACGCCGTGAACGATTTCGCCGCCTAAGATAACGCCGCCGCCGATGCCCGTCGAGATTGTGATATATACCAAGTTGTCAAACGCGCGTCCCGCGCCGCATTCATATTCACCGAGCGCGGCGGCGTTCGCGTCATTGTCTAAACTGACGGGAACATCGAACCGCCTGTTAAGCATTTCGACAATCGGAAATTCGTCCCAACCGGGAAGATTCGTCGGCGACAGAATCACGCCGCGTTGTCGGTTCATGGGTCCGCCGCAACCGACACCGATGGCAATCAGCTTCGCGCCGGACTCTTGAATCATACGCTCGATTGCTGTAATCGTGTTGTCCAAGATGCGGTGTGCGCCGAGTTCGACCTGCGTCGGAAAGCGAAGATGTGAGAGCATCCGACCTTCGGAGTCGGCGAGCGCGACGGCGATTTTAGTTCCGCCAATGTCTATGCCCGCGATAGCTTTTTGCATCGGTTAAGTCCTTCGCTCAAAAAAGGAAAATCGTTCGGTTGGAAATTCACAATACTTTTGTTCAAGCACCGATGATTATAAATTAACGTCAGCCAAGATAACTTGTTTAGCGTGGAGAAGAAATGAAGAAGATTTTAAGCACCGCATGTCTCATGCTTTTACTCGGAGTGATAACACAGGTCGTCGCTCAAAAGGTAGCCGAACCGATTACGGTGCGTTCGCCCGACGGCAGACTTGAAATCACGTTCACGCGAAACGAAAAGACGGGTGCGCCGACTTACGCCGTCCGCCGCGACGGGCGAATCATCATCGCCGCTTCCTCACTCGGTCTTATGCTCAAGCAGGGCGGGATGTTGTCGCACGCGATGACGGTGACGGACGCACGACAACGCACGCATGATGAAACGTATAATTTAATCGTCGGCAAAGCGAAGCGTGCGCGCAATCATTACCGCGAATTGATTGTTTCACTTCAAGAGACGGGCGCGCGGCGGCGCAAGTTGCAAATCGCGTTCAGGGCATATAACGACGGGGCGGCGTTTCGTTATCTTATCCCCGAACAGGCACAACTGAAAGAGGTTGAAATCACGGACGAGAAAAGCGAATTTCGCTTTCCCGCCGACTACACCGCGTGGGCGTTGCGGTTAAGAACTTTTCACTCGAATTATGAAAAAGAGTTTGATCGCGTAAGCGTCAGTCAGATTAAGCCGGGTGCGATGACCGGCTTGCCGCTCACCTTGCAAAGCGAACCCGTGCAAGGCGCACGAGGTTTGACGCTCGCCATTGCCGAAGCCAACTTGAAAGACTACGCCGGAATGTACCTGCAAGGCATAGAGGCGACACCGAACGCACTGGTCGCGCGCCTCTCGCCGCCAAACGGTGAGAGCGTGGAAGGCGCGGTCTGCGTCCGCGCGTCCACGCCGCTCGCTTCGCCGTGGCGCGTCGTGATGGTCGGGGATGAGCCGGGAAAGTTAATCGAATCGGCTTTGATTCTCAATCTCAACGAACCGAACGCGATAAAGGATTCTTCGTGGATAAAGGCGGGCAAGACCGCGTGGGATTGGTGGTCGGGACAGACGGCGAAAGGAGTTGATTTCAAAACCGGCATGAACAATGCCACGATGCGCCACTACATAGATTTCGCGCAAGAGTTCGGGCTGGAGTACATGCTGATTGATGCCGGATGGTACACGAACAAACCGTCTTACGGCGACGATGCCGACACGACAGCCGACATCACACGGAGCGTTCCCGAAATTGATTTGCCGGGACTCGTCGCTTACGCACGGGCGAGAAACGTCAGCATCATTCTCTGGCTGCACTGGATTCCGGCGCGCGACCAGATGGACAGGGCATTCGCTTATTACGAAAAGCTGGGCGTCAAAGGAATCAAAGTTGACTTCATGGACAGGGACGACCAAGCGATGGTCGCGTTCTATCATCGCATCTTGAAAACGGCTGCCGAACATCGCCTGATTGTTGATTTGCACGGAGCGTATAAGCCGACGGGACTGAGCCGCACCTACCCGAACTATCTGACTCAAGAAGGAGTTTTAGGAGCGGAATACAACAAGTGGACGAAGCGCATCACGGCAACTCATAACGTCACCTTGCCTTTCACGCGGATGCTTCTCGGTGCGATGGACTACACGCCCGGCGGCTTCTCGAACGTCACACCCGAAGCCTTCAAAGCGCAAGAAACAGAACCGATGACACAGACTTCGCGGGCGCACGCGCTGGCGATGTATGTGGTTTATGACAGTCCTCTGCAAATGGTTTCGGATTATCCGGCGGCTTATCGCGGTGAGGCGGGAGCGGAGTTTATCAAAGTCGTTCCGGCGAGTTGGGATGAAACAAAAGTCTTGGAAGGCAAGATAGGCGAGTTCATCACCATCGCGCGTCGGCAAGGTGATAAGTGGTTTATCGGAGCGATGACGAACGAAGCCGCGCGCACGTCGCGGCTGCCGCTGAAATTCTTAGGCAAGGGTAAATACCGTTTGACGATGTACGCCGACGGAGAACAAGCGGCAACCAATCCGAAGCAGGTCGTCACTTCGACCAAGATTGTCACGGCGCGCGAAACACTCTCGATTCAATTAGCCGGAAGCGGTGGCTACGCGGCTTACTTGCAGCCAGTCAGTTAAACCACAATGCGAAAACTCTGTTCGATAGTTTTATCTTTCCTTCTTCTCACATCGAGTCTTGAAACCGCACCGGCGCAATCATCCGCGTCGCTTATCTCATCGTCCGCGCAAAGAGTTTCACCCTCGCCGCCATCGTCGTCGCCTGAAATCGAACGGCGCGTCGAATCTATCTTGAGCCGGATGACGACCGAAGAAAAGATTGATTTGCTCGGCGGGGTGGACGACTTTTTCATACGCGGCGTCGAGCGTCTCGGCGTGCCGCGCATGAAGATGGCGGACGGTCCGGTCGGCGTGCGTAACTTCGGTCACGCGACGGCGTATGCCGCCGGTATAGGGTTGGCGGCAACGTGGAATCCGGCATTGGCGGAGCGTGTCGGCGTCGAACTGGGGCGCGATGCGCGTGCGAAGGGCGTGCATTTTTTATTGGGTCCCGGCGTCAACATCTATCGCGCGCCGATGAACGGGCGCAACTTTGAATACTTCGGCGAAGACCCGCACCTCGCGGCGCGCACGGCAATCGGTTATATCAAGGGCGTGCAGAGTCAAGGCGTGAGCGCGACCATTAAACATTTCATCGGCAACAATTCGGAGTTCGACCGTCACCAGACCGACTCGGTGATTGACGAACGGACGATGCGCGAAATCTATCTTCCGGCGTTCGAGGCGGCGGTTAAGGAAGCCAACGTCGGGGCGATTATGAATGCGTATAACCTGACGAACGGCGCGCATATGTCGCAGAACGGACGCTTGAACACGGACGTGGCGAGAGGCGAATGGGGCTTTGACGGCATCATGATGTCGGATTGGAACGCGACCTACGACGCACTCGCGGCGGCAAACGGCGGAACCGATTTGGAGATGCCTTCGGGTAAATATCTGAACCGGGAAAACCTGATGCCCGCGCTTAAAGATGGCAAGGTTTCAATGCCGACGATTGACGACAAGGTGCGGCGCATACTGCGAACGGCGGCGCGCTTCGGCTGGCTCGACCGCGAACAGATGGACGCTTCGATACCGCGTTTCAACCGGCAAGGTCGCCGCGTCGCGCTCGATGCGGCGCGTGAAAGTCTGGTGCTGCTCAAGAACGAAGGGAACTTATTGCCGCTCGATAAAGAGAGAATCAAATCCGTGCTGGTCGTTGGTCCCGATGCTTATCCGGCTGTCCCTGTGGGCGGCGGCAGCGCGCGTGTCGAACCGTTTGCCGCCGTCAGTTTCCTTGAAGGCATCGGCAATCATCCCGGCACAGGGGTTCAAGTTCATTATGCGCGCGGGTTGCCGACGTTAAGCGAAATGGCGGAAGCGACAAATTTTATGATGAGCGCGACGACAGGCGAGCAGGCGGGTTTGCAAGCCGAGTATTTCAACAACGCCGAGTTAGAGGGAACTCCGACCGTGACGCGCATTGAGCCGCACATCAACTTCGGCAGACTCGCCCGCTCCTTCCCGGAAGGAACGCTTTCGTCGCGCTGGACTGGATACTATGTGCCGCAGGAAGCCGGAACGTATGAAGTTTTCGCTTCGTCCACGGGCGAGGAAGGCGGCTTTTATCGTTTGTATGTGGATGACAAACTCGTGTTCGATAATTGGGCTGCGTCGGGCGCGCTGGCGAGTTTAGCGACGCTGACTTTGGACGGGAAACCGCACCGGCTACGACTTGAACAACGCAGCCGTAGCCGCGCGCCGCGACTCGGAACACGTATGCAACTCGGCTTCATGCAGCACGGCAAGATGATTGATGCGGCGACGAAAAAACTCGCGGCGCAAGTGGATGCGGTCGTCGTCGCCGTCGGGTTCGACCCCGGAACTGAAAGCGAAGGTGCAGACCGCACGTTCCGCTTGCCTTTCGGACAGGACGAATTGATTCAAGAGATGGCAACGGCAAACAAGCGCACGATTGTCACCGTCACATCGGGCGGCAATGTGGACATGAACGCATGGCTCGACCGCGTTCCCGCGCTCGTCGAAGCATGGTATCCGGGACAGGAAGGCGGCACGGCGTTGGCTGAAATCCTGTTCGGCGACGTTAATCCTTCGGGACGTTTGCCCGTCACGTTCGAGCGTCGTTGGGAAGATAACCCGACATATAACAGTTATTACCCGGAAGCGGGAACGAAGCGCGTCGTGTACGGGGAAGGCGTGTTCGTCGGCTATCGCGGTTATGAACGCGACAACGTGAAGCCGCAGTTTCCGTTCGGACACGGGCTTTCCTACACGACGTTTGCTTACGGCAATGTGAGCATCAAACCCGTTTCGAGCGGAGAAGCGAATATGGATGCGCGAAGCGTGCGTTACGAAGTTTCATTCGACGTGCGAAACACGGGCAAGCGTCAGGGCAGCGAAGTCGCGCAAGTCTATATAGGAGATTCGCACTCGAAAGTTTTGCGTCCGGCGAAAGAACTGAAAGGTTTTGTGAAGGTGAACCTTAGACCGGGTGAGACGAAGCGCGTTTCGGTCGCGCTCGATAATCGCGCGTTCGCGTATTACGACGCGGCGGCTAAGGGCTGGCGGATTGAGGCGGGCGAGTTCGAGGTGATGATTGGTCGCTCGTCTCAACAAATCGAATGGCGCGGAAAAATCGTGCTTTCATCCGCATTCGCGCACCTTGTGCGGCGTAAGTATTTTGCGGCTGTGCCGCCTGATGTGCGGTGAGGCTTCGCCCCACCGTCAAGCAGGTGAAAGGTCTTCGAGGCTACGCCTCGAACGCGGGCGGCGCAGCCGCCCTAACTTTCCGGGCGGGTCGGAAAGGCACAGCCTTTCCTCACATCAGGCGGCACAGCCGCAAAACTTCATCCGCCGCGTAAGGTGAAGTGGATAAATTCTTTCTCACTCCCACCGAGTGTGAAGTTATTTTACCGTCGGCGGTACGGGCGGTGTGGCGAGTTGTTTGACATGTTCGCGCCACGCGGATTGGGTCATCGTCTTGAGTCGCGGGGCTTCACAAGCCGCGACGACGAGTTGTCTGACGTTGAGGATAACCGGAAATTCTAAGGCAGCTTTCGGTTTGGCTGTTTCTTCGAGCATGGCGAGTTTCGCCGCCCTCCATTCGGGAGCGGGAGCGATGTTCTTTGATAGATAAGACAGGGCTTCCAAGCCGACGGTCGCCATCTCGGATAAGTCTTTGGCGAGCGGTCTCGCTTCGTGCAGTCCCGGAATACTATCCATCATCGGCTGAAGTTCGATTGCGCTGTCGCGCCACAAGGTCAAAGTGTTTTGGATGCGATACGCATTCGCATCGAAGCGCGGCGCGTCGGCAAGCAGCGTGTCAACCAGTCGGGCGAAATCTCCCGCCGCGAAGCTGTCGGGGCGCGCCGCGTCCGCGAGTCCGGTGAGCGGATTAAGCATGGTGTGTTGCGTGTGATATTTGAATCGCTTGTATTCCTCGACCGGCTCGACGATTGAAATCAGCGTTTGAAGCGCGGCGACATTCGCGCCCTGCGCCAAACGGCGAAGCATCATTTCCTGATTCTTGCGGTGCGTTAATCCGAGTTCTTCGAGTTGAACATCAACGACCGCCAGACGGCGGTACATATCTTCGACATCGCGCACGGTGCGCGGCGACCAAAATCTTTCGGCGATGGCGGCGGTGCGCGACCAGATGCGTGAATCAATGGTTTCGGGTGTCACCCATTCGCTCCACATCGTCGCTTCGCCGCCGAGAATGTGCGCGGCTTCCGTCGCGGTAAGCGTGGTGTCAGCCGGAAGAGGGTCAACCAGATAGTGCATAGATGCGCTTTGCGCGAGGTCAATATAGTAACCGTTGGAGAGGATGCCGTTGTAGCCCTGACGGGCAGCTTCGGTGAGAGCTTTGTTGCCGCGCCATGATTGGATAACGATGTCTTTCGGCAAATCGGGTTGAAGGATTTCATCCCAGCCCATCATCGTCTTGCCGTGCTTTTTGAGAATTTTCAACAGCCGTTGATTGAAGTAGGTTTGAAGCGCGTGTTTATCCTTGATGCCTTTCTTCTGCATGAAGGCTTGAATGGTCGGATTGAGTCGCCACTGCCGACCCGTGTTTTCGTCGCCGCCGATGTGCATATAAGCGTCGGGAAAAAGCTTTGCCATCTCGCCTAAAAACGTATCGAGAAATTTATAAACCTGCTCGCGCGTCGGGTCTAAAGACGGATTGAAGATGCCCGCTTGCCGCTCAATCAGGTACGGACCCGGCGCGCTGCCCAGTTCCGGGTAGCCGACCAGCCAACTCGTCGCGTGTCCGGGCATATCGAATTCCGGCACGACCCGTATCCCGCGCTCCTGTGCGTAAAGAACAATTTCGCGTATCTGATTTTGCGTGTAGTAATCGCCGTCCGACCCCATGCCGTGAAGCTTGGGAAACTTTTTGCTCTCAATACGAAAGCCCTGATCTTCGGTTAAGTGCCAGTGCAGGACATTGAGCTTAACCGAAGCCATCGCGTCGAGATTGCGCTTGATAACTTCGACGGGGTGGAAGTGTCGCCCGACATCTATCAGCAGTCCGCGCCACGGAAAGCGCGGCTTGTCCTCAATGCTGACCGCCGGAATGAAATAGCCTTCGCGGTCGCTATCCACCAATTGCAAAAAAGTTTCCAAGCCGCGCATCGCCCCGACGACCGTGCGGGCGGAAAGCACGGCTTGTCGCTCCGAGACTTCGAGCGTGTAGGCTTCGTCTTCATCAAGCGCGGGAACGGTTTTGCCCGCCGCCTGACAAGCGACGACGAGCGATGCGGTCGAAGCGTCGGTCGCCGGGTTGCGCGGAAACTCCATCACGGTGCGCCGCTCAAGTCGGCGCGCGACACGATTGATATAAGAGCGCAAACGCTCGTCAACGAACCCGCGTGTCGCAACGGTAAAATTTTTCGTCACCGCCATCCTGCCTTCGTTAAAGCGAACGGACGCCGGTACGGGCATCAAGTTATGTCGCGGCGCGGGTGGTGCGGACGGAGTTTGCGCGCCCGTAGCGCACGCGCTTAAGAGCAACATAACGAACAATGTAACGAAGCGAATTTTCATAGTGTCTTCCGAAGTCTCCCGAAGCGTTGATGATTGGATTTAGCGACTCACGCCCGCGCAGTTTTGGTTTTCAGCCTCGTTCACGAGGCTTTCCCTGTGGGCTGATAGCCACGCGATTTATCGCGTGGTCGGCATCGGGTAATAATTCCTCAGCCCGGTTCAGCGGGCTTGTAATCCGGTGGCTTAAGCCACTTTGGAGAAGGACGTTAAAACGCCCTTTCGGATTCTGCCCGGAAAGCGACCACGCGATGAATCGCGTGGCTATGTGCCGCCTGCGGCGGACAGCCCGATGAACCGGGCTGTAAATCCTTAACCGCGTAGGCGTGAGTTAGTGAAACTTGAAATCGCTTCATTGTTTCAATCCGCACCACGCTTGAAAAGCGTGGTGAATGCTGCAAACCATGGGTTGATTCCCCGCAAGCAAGCTGCGTCAGAGAAGGTATCACTTTTCCAAAATACCCGGCAGCTTGCTGCGGTGAAATTTATTTAGCGTGGCTTTCGTTCCAGCGTGTCATAGAGCGGATGAGCCGGACGAAGTTGCGCCGCTTCATCCGAAACCGTGAGAGCCATAATACGAATTTTGTCGTTGTCGGGCAGCGTCAAAGTTTTGGCGTCGGGCGGCAGGTCTAAGGTATAGGCGAACAGATACGAATACGAGTACGGCGCGCTGTGTCCGTCGGCGGTGTGATGATGTGAAGCGAACCATGCGACGGGAGCGGGTTTGATGAAACCGGGTGTGATGCCCGTCATCCCCGCGTAAAGGTCAATGCGTGTCTTCGGCGTTTGGTTCGCGGCGTCGGGCGCGGAAGTCGGCGGAATCGAAACCACTTTCGGCGTCCACTGGCGGTTGTCCCACTGCCCTATGTAGCCGCCCCAATTCTGAAAGGTGAGCGCGATTGGGTTGTTGCCGGCGCGGAAGGTCGCGCGCTTCACGTCGTCCGTCGCCGCCGCCAACATGTAGAGCCGCTTAAACTTGCCTGACGGAAGCGTAATGGTCTGCCCGCGCGGAACAACCGCGTTCGGTTTGCCCGTAATCGCGGAAGCGAGTTTGAAGCGTATCCCCGCGTAAGAAACTTCGGCGGGCAACATCTCCGCAGGCAGGGCACATCCGGCGTTGTCGAAGCCGCCGACCGACTCCGCGTCATGAGAACTGCTGACGGATAAATTGTAAGGCAGTTGAACGGGAAGTGATTGCGGGGCAACTACTTTTGATTGTGACGGAGCGAGTTTGACGGCGAAGGTATGCAGTTGGTAAGGGCTGAAGTTCGTCACCAACTCGCCTTTGGAAACGGTGGCGGCACCGATTGGTTGTTCCTGCCCGTTGACCTCGCGGGCGGAGATTATCGGAGCGGCTAAACGCAAACGAACATTCGAGGCGGGTTTGCCATCAAGTTCGACAAGGCGAATGATTACTTCGTCGCTCTCCTCCGCCTTCTTGAGTGCCAGCACGCGCACACGATTATTATTGACCACGAGCAGAGAGAAACTTTTACCAAGCGCGCCCGGATGCTGTGGACTTTCAAAAGCGATGAGCGGTTGATTGAGGCGTTGGGCTTGCCAGTCGGTCTGTTCACGTCGCCAATCTCCGGCGTGTCCGGCAAGACCGTAGATGAATTCGTGACGCCCCCAATCCTGCGTCGTCTGGTCGTGATAATCCTTGCCGTTGCCGCCGCCGAGTCCGGGCGTAAAGAGCAGGGTTAAGCGCAAAGTCTTATCGTCGGGCTTATCCGAGCCGTACTTGCAATCCGAGAGAACGGTGACGCCGTAATCTCCGCTCCTGTCGGTTAAATCGAACCATTGATGCGAAGGAACTTCAAACTTCTTTTCGTCGTTGTTGCCGCGCTCGACGGTTCCGACATCCCAATTATAGGTCGCCTGCGGGTTCGCGGCGGTGAGGGGAAAGGTGGCTTTAAGCGAGGCAGCTTCCGTTTTCCAATCAATCACGTTACCGAACTCGACGCGATTGCCCGCATCACCGGCGGAGAGGCGAACCGTCTGGATGAACTTCGAGCCTTCGGTTTCGCGCTCGATTTCGAGGGCGACGCGCACCGCGCCCTGTTCGACGATGCGGATTTTAGCCGCTCCTCCGACAAAAGCGCGCGGCGGCTTCTGGCGGTCAGCCCAATCCATATTCCACGCGGGCCAATCGTGCGGCTTTTCCGTTTGCAAGGCGAGACGCACCGGAGCGGACATCAATTCCTTGTTGATGCTCTTATCGAAGATGCTCGCTACGTCGCCGTTCGCGTCCACACGCAAACGGTAGCGCGCGTTTTCGAGTGACGAAGCACTTACTTTGAGAGGGGAAGAAGCATCGGCAGATGAAGCCCCGGTATCGCTTGCGCGCACGTCATAAACCCCGTAGCCGACCGAAGGTATTTTGGCGAGAAACAGAATCCGTAGCGTGTCGCCTTTAGTCTCCACAATTTGCGCGGGGACTGACTCGCCGTCGAGTCCGATAACGTCTATTGACTTGGGGACATCACCGGAAAAGGATAGGGAAGCTTCAACCACATCTTCGCGCGCTATGTTGAGCGGGTTATAGACGACGATGGATTTACCTTTGCCGCGCGTGTCCAGACCCGAAGCGACCGCTTCGGTGGCACTGGTCAGGACGCCCGCGAACTGATTGAGGGCGATAACGTCATCGTTCCATGAAAACTCGAAAGCTTTCGGCGTCGCCGTTCCCGGCAAGATGTCGTGAAACTGTCCGCCCATCACGAGCGTCCATGCGTCGTTGAGTCGCGCTTGCGGATAGGTTCGATTGCCGAGCCACGCGGCGGCGACGGAAGCGCGTTCGGCGGCGTCAGCCAGCAACTCGTTTTTGCGATTCCAGTATTTTTGATAACTCTGCGACGTGAGCGAACCGGCGGAATGGTTGGTCAATAAAAGGTCGCCTTTGTATCGCGGTAAGTTTGCGGTCTGCTCCGGTTTGATGTCGAGGAACATCTGTTCGGCGGTCGCGGAAACGACGCGCACCGGACCGTCACCGACCCTGACCATCTCTCCGGCTAGGTCTAGCGGCGGAATGACGGGCGGCGGTGGCGGCAGAACAGTCATTCGTTTGCCCGTTACCGCGTCAAGGAGTTTCACCGAAAATTCGCGCGGGCTACCGCCGATGTCGCCCGTGCCGTAATAGGTGTAATCGGTAAACAGACCGCCGTTTTCGCCGTTACGCTGAATGCGTTTCTGCCAATCAACGGGGGTGTAATTGACAGCCGGATTAGCGGCGGAAGCGGGTGGACTCCGGCTGTAATCCTCACGCACGTTGCTCGTATAGTCGCGCGGGTTGAATACCGAGATGATGCCGCGCCCGTCCGTGCCTTCCCAGATGCCGACGTTAAACGGAACGCCGACTGGAGTGTTCTGCGGTGAATCTTGTCCGCCGACGTTTGCCGCCGAACCCCAGTAGAGTTTCTGCGTCGAAAATCCTTTCAGCCCAAGATGCGCGAGGATGCTCGGCAGCGAAGCGGGGAAGCCGAAGCAATCGGGAATCATGTATTCGGCACTCGTCTTGCCGAAATCGCGGCGAAAGTATTGTGTACCGTAAAGAACCTGCCGCATGACTGATTCGGCGGAAGGCACGTTGACATCGCCCTCCTCCATCGCTGACCCGGCGGGAAACCAGCGTCCGGCGGCGACATAATTTTTAAGCCGCGCGTAATCGTTCGGGTAATACTCTTTCATCATACGGTAACGATTCGCGCCGCTGAAGTTAAAAATGTAGTTCGGATATTTCTCGAACAACCTGAAGTTTTCGTGCAAAGTGTTCGGGAGATACTCGCCTATGACCTGCGGATATTCCCAACGCCATTGCGTATCGAGGTGGGCGTAGCCGACGACATAGAGCGTAGGCTCTCTGGTCAGGTCGGGCGGGTTTTTCGGGGCGGGTGATTGCGCCGCCGCCGAACCACCGATAATTATCGAGTACGCCAAAAGACACGATAGAAAACTTCTGATGTCGGGTAGCATGAAACAGTCTCCTTCACAATTCGACATTGATTTTAAGCGTTCAAGAATTTTGATGGCGAGGCTTTATTACCACCGAATCGGCTCTGAACCATGATGCGAGTTTCGGCATTATCTCTTCTCCGGCGCGGTTGTCTATACTAATCTTTCATTTGTCGTAACGTCATTGATTTTTTGGTGCAATTTACACGTTCAACTCTGTCACGAACACTTGCTTACAACTTATGCCCAACTATCTTCTTAGCCTCTTAGCCGTCTCGTTTTTTCTTTCGGGCAGCCTCTACCTAAGGGCAACGGCGGCGATGTCGGATGTATTGATTGGTCGTTACAGCGCGAGTTTCATTCCCGACGGTGTCGGGTTAAAGAAGGTTTTGAACCCTGAGACGAGTCCACTTCAAGGCGAACGCGCATGGTCAATCTATTGCTGGGTCAAGAGCGATGATTTAATCGCGGGAAGCACATTGCTCGCCGGTTTCGGTGAGCCTGACGGGGCGCATGGTACGCAACGCTTCTTCGCCGTCCGCGCGGGCAAAGTTTCCTTCTGGTCGGGCGATACGGAAGTCGTCACGCCGACGCCGCTTAAAGTTGGCGAGTGGCAATTGCTGGCGGCGACGTTCGAGGGCGGCAACCTGACTTTATACAGCGACGCGAAAGAATCGGCGGTTAAAAAATTACAACTCCTCGCGGCTGCGCCGAACATTCACTTAGCACCCGTCACCAAGCCTTGGCACGATGCCCGTCACTTCGCGGGGAAAATCGCCGACTTCACTCTGGTATCGCGCGCCCTCGCCGCCGAAGAGATTCGGGCATTAACGGTACAAGCGAAAAGCCTTGACTTGATTGCGTTCGAGGCGGCATCGAAAACGTGGGCGGTTCAGCTTAAAGGGCAGGACGGATTGCGCGCTCCACAAGATGCGACGACCCTTCCGCGACCAATTATCGAAAGTTCAAAACCGATTACCAAGACGATGAGTGATAACCCGCCGTTGCTCTCTCCGCGCGCGGATGATGAATGGACAATCGCAGGCGGATGGCGATTACTCGAAGCCCCGAAAATCGGCGTTGGCGGCGCGGTCATTTCACGACCGGATTTTACGACGAAAGGTTGGATGGACGCCGTTGTTCCCGGCACGGTATTGACGACGCTGGTCGAACGCGGCGTCTATCCAGACCCCGACTTCGGACTTAATAACCTTCTCATCCCCGAAAGCTTAAACAAACAGGACTACTGGTATCGCACGGAATTCAACCCGCCCGCGACGCTTAAAGGTCGCCGCTTCACGCTCAACTTTCACGGCATCAACTATGCCGCCGCCGTGTGGCTTAACGGCGAACCGCTCGGCGAAATCAAAGGAGCGTTTATACGTGGGGAGTTCGATGTCACCAAACTTTTAATTTTGGGCAAGCCGAATGCCCTCGCGGTGCGTGTTTCGCCGCCGCCGCATCCCGGCATTCCGCATGAACAATCAATCGCCGCCGGACCGGGTCCCAACGGCGGGGCGATGTGTCTCGACGGTGCGACGTTCATCTGCACGGAAGGCTGGGATTGGATACCCGGTGTGCGCGACCGCGCGACGGGCATCTGGCAAGATGTCACGCTCAAAGCGTCCGGTGCAGTGAAAATCGGTGACGTTCACGTCGTGACAGACCTTCCTTTGCCCGACACCACGCGCGCCGCCGTGACGCTCACAGTACCTTTGCAAAACGATTCGGGGAGTCCCGTGTCGGGCTTCTTGGAAGCCGCGTTTGAAGGCGTCACGGTTAGCAAACGTATCATCGTCGCACAGGGTAAATCGGAAGTAAATTTGTCCCCGAAAGACTTTCCGCAACTCAACGTCAACCAGCCGCGACTGTGGTGGGTCAACGGATACGGCAGCCCCGAACTCTATCATTTGAAGGTCAGGTTCAAACTCCGCGACGGTGAATCGGACAGCAAAACCCTGCGCTTCGGCATTCGTGAATTAAGTTATGAACTCACGCTGCTTGACGGCACGGGACATCTGCGCCGCGTCGAGTACACGCCGACGGACGCTATCGGTGACATAATCGGTGAAGTTAAAAGCGGCACGGGCAAACACGTCGGCAATCAACACGTCGTTAATGTCAGCCATGAAGGAATGAGCGAGTCCGCCGAAGGATGGGTCGCGTCCTTCATGCCCGGCGGCGAAACGTCCCAATCCATACGCGGGCTTGCCGACCGCCGCGCCTCGCCGTATTTGGTCTTGCGTCTTAACGGCGTGCGAATACCTTGCAAGGGCGGCAACTGGGGCATGGACGATTCGCGCAAACGTGTTTCGCGCCAGAGGATGGAGCCGTTCTTTCGCCTTCACCGCGAAGCCAATCTGACGATGATTCGTAATTGGTGCGGGCAGAATACGGAACAGGTTTTCTTCGACCTTGCCGATGAGTACGGGCTTTTGGTGTGGAACGATTTCTGGTTGTCAACGCAGGAATGGAATTTAGAACCGACCGATTCCGCCCTCTTCCTACGCAATGCGCGCGACACCATTTCGCGCTTTCGTCATCATCCGTCCATCGCCATCTGGTGCGGGCGCAATGAAGGTGTGCCGCCGCCCGCCATCAATCTGGGATTGGATGAACTGATTCGCACGCTCGACGGCACGCGCTACTACTCGCCCAATTCGCGCGACATCAACTTGCAGGGCAGCGGTCCGTGGCATTACAGCGACCTTGTAAAATTCTTCACCACGCGCGGGCGCGGCTTCTCGACCGAACTCGGATTGCCTTCGCCGCCCGCGATTGACACTATGCGCTCGATGCTCGACGAGAGCGACCGATGGTCTCCGAACGATGCGTGGGCTTACCACGATTGGCACTCTAAAAGCGGCGGCGATGTCGCGCAATTTACAAAGGCGATGGATGACGAACTCGGCGCGCCCGACAGTCTTGAAGACTTCGACCGCAAAGCCCAGTTAATGAACTATGTCAGTCACCGCGCGATGTTTGAAGGCTTCAATGCTCACCTGTGGAAGCCGAACACCGGACGCTTGATGTGGATGTCGCATCCGGCGTGGCTGAGTATGGCGTGGCAGATGTACAGCGCGGATTACAATACTTACGGAGCGTTCTTCGGCATCAAGAAAGCGTGTGAACCCGTGCATGTTCAGCTTAACTTGCCGGGCTTGGAAACCGCCGTTATCAATAACACGGCTGCCGCGCTCCGCAATCTGCGACTTCAGGCGCGCGTGCTTTCACTTGACGGCGAAGAACTGTGGCGGCGCGAGGAAAAGCTAAACATCGCGGCAAGCACCGCTTCGGAGAACTTCAAAATCGAGATGCCGGAACAGGTTGCACACGGCGCGGTCTTTATCAAACTCGAACTGCGCGACGAAGCGGACAGGTTGATGTCCGAGAATTTCTACTGGCACGCCGCACAACCGTCCGGCTATCGCAAACTCAACGACATGAAGATTGTCACCGTCGCTTGTTCGGCAAGGCAAACGAATGAAGCGGGCTTTATTCGCGTCACCATAGACCTCTTTAACCGGAGTTCCGTGATTGCGTTG
This sequence comes from Pyrinomonadaceae bacterium MAG19_C2-C3, assembly GCA_024330265.1. GTDB lineage: Bacteria > Acidobacteriota > Blastocatellia > Pyrinomonadales > Pyrinomonadaceae > JANDLT01. The sequence goes on from JANDLT010000025.1 coordinate 62,772, forward strand.
GCAACGCAAATAGCTTTGCGGCGCGCGAGCGATAAAACCCTTGTGCTTCCGGCTTATGCCGGTGACAATTTCATCTCGCTGCTTCCGAACGAAAAACGCCGCGTGACGGTGGAAGTTCCCACGTCTGCGATTAGCGGTGAAATGGAAGTCGCGCTAACGGGATGGAACGCGCAAAGCCTTACCGCCCCGATTCGCAATGCACCATGAAATTTGCACCCAAGCGTTTGCGGCGATTCGTAATGTTTTAAGGTCTGCCATTTCGGTGCCGGTCACAAATTTAGGCATAATATATATTATCGGACGGATATATAATAGAATGATTAACAATGAAGCGTCGTGTCTCTTTCCAGACTCTTCCATTATCTCTCCCCCGTACACCAGTCCGTTCACAAGATACGCCCGATGAACAGAGAAAATCTTGCCTTAAACTATATGCTCTTTCCGCCATCGTCTTATGCCTAATCAGGAGAGGGTAAGGCTTCACTTTCTGCTTCTTTGCTTTCCACGCTTTAGGGTTCAGCTTCGCCCAAACGTTCCATTAACCACCGTCGAAAGATGTCGGCTTCTGCCCCTTTGCCCATCCAACGCGCGGTCGAACATCGTGAGTGCTATCACGAGCGCGTGATTCTGACCTGCCCTAGACGGCATCCCTACCCCGTACTCGTGTATGCCAACGCGGGATTGCTCAAACATTACTGCACCTTCCGCTCGGCTTTCCCTAAAGTCGGCGCAACTGCCCTGTGATTAACCCCACTCCTCAAGGTTCAATTCAATGGAAGGGCGTGTGTCTGCCTTGAGGACTTTTCCCATCAGTTCAAGAGCGTGATCATTTTCAACCGTTATATTCGAGGCGACGCAATCCCGTGGAATGACGAGCTTGAAGTCGCGCATGTAAGCATCGTTAGCCGTGAACAGAACACAGATGTTGCCCGCCAACCCTGTGAGGATTAGCGTCTTTGCTTGCAGGTAATCAAGCAGCGTGTCGAGTGTGGTCGAGAAGAAACCGGAGTGCTTTGGCTTTAGCACGAAGTAGTCATCTTCCTCCGGGCGCAGCAGTTCAACGATAGGCTTCCCACGCACGCCTTCTTCAAGACAGTGCGCTAAAAGTCGGTTGAAATCCGATTGCCACTTGCCGAAATTATCGTTGACGTAAATCGCGGGAATCCCGGCGTGCTTCGCCCGCCTTTTAAGTTCACGGATGTTTTTTGCCATTGGCAGCGCGTGAGTCAAGAGACGGTCGCCATCTTCAAACTCAAAATCGTTAATCACATCTATCAGAAGCAGCACGACTTCCGATGTGTCTGGCACGAAGCCATGAAGATCATCGTTTTTGTCAGGCACCTTTGATATTCCCGATTGTTTTCCCGTTTGGTGGATAAGGGCGAAAGGCTGCCCCTTCGAGCCTCGCGCCGCCCGTGTCAATTAAGTTTGCGTGCGCCTGAGCGTCTGCCTTTCAGTGCAGGTCTTTCCCCCTCGCGCCTCAATGCTCGCGCTCCCAAAATAAGATGTCGTAAAGTTTCTTGAGCGGCTCGACCGAGCCGGCGGTGATCGGTCAACT
>JANDLT010000026.1 GCA_024330265.1 Pyrinomonadaceae bacterium MAG19_C2-C3
AACTTGTGCCCACCCTCGCCCGCCCCGACAGTCCGGACACACACCACCCGCCCGTTTGGCGCCCGCCGCGGCCCCCCGCGGTCGGTCACGCCGGTCACCGCCCGCCTCCAAACAACCTTAACTTAATGCCATTGCCTGTCAGGGGCTTCAGCGTGTGATGATACGTCATCCCCACGGCGTTAGCCGTGGGCTATGATTATGCCGCCACTTGCGTGGCTCAAATCCTGACCTCGAACTGACGTTAAGCAGAATCCTGCTTCCGCCTTTACTTTCGCCCTTCGATTTTCGACTTTCTACTTTCGACAATCTCCCACGCCGCGCGCTCATGCAGAAGTTTGGCGATGAGTTCGGTGTGAAGCAAGTGACCGCTTCGGTTCGCGGTGACACGCCCCAAGAGCGGCATCCCGACGAGAGCCAAGTCGCCTATGATGTCGAGGATTTTGTGGCGCACAAATTCATCACGCCAGCGCGTGCCTTCGGGGTTGAGGATTGAATCGGGCGTTAAGACGACGGCGTTATCGAGCGAACCACCACGCGCGAGATTGGCGCGGCGCAAGGCTTCGATTTCCGCGAGAAAGCCGAACGTGCGCGCCGGTGCGATGTCGCGTTTATAGCTCTCGGCGTCACCAACCGTGAAGGTGTAATTTTGAATTCCGATGCGCGGATGCGCGAAGTCAATCGTGCAATCAATCTCATAATTCGCGCACGGTTCGATTGAGATGCGACGCACCACGCCACGTTCGGTTTGTTCGACGGAAACCATGCGCCGCACTTCGAGAGCGCGCCGCGAAACGCTCTGTTCTTCGACGCCCGCCGCTTCGATTAAGCGCACGAAGTCGCCCGCCGAACCGTCCATAATCGGAAGTTCCAGATTGTCAATTTCAAGATACACGTTATCCACGTTCATCCCGCGCAACGCCGACAATAAATGCTCGACGGTTGAAAGCAGCACGCCCGTGTGCATGAGCGTGGTCGCGTAAGAACAACTCGAAACATATTCGACGGAAGCCGGAATCTCGAAGCCGTTAAGGTCAACGCGCACGAACATGTATCCGGTGTCGGGCGGCGCGGGCAGCATACGCAGACGAACGGGGACGGCGGTATGTAACCCTATGCCTTCGGTTTCAACGGTGCGTTGCAGTGTGCGTTGTCGTGTGTGATGTGAAGTCAAGAAAGGATGTTCTCCCGACGGTGCGCTATCCTACAAGTTTGTTAGAGTCAGCTTTGTTTGCAAAGAACATGCCTTGCTTCAAGTCCGTCAATTAAAAGCCAAAGTGCGTCTTGAACCTCTCTCGTGTGGCGAACGGGCGACGATTGTGCGGTGTATTCGCCACATTCGTCGCCCGTATTTCATAAGCCGCAAGTCGTGGTTGACACGTTTCGGATGCGACTCATATCATCGGCAAACATGCCCGCAAAAAAAGTCACTAAACACGCCGCCAACGATACGGCGGCATCGCCAAAGGATGCGCCGATGGATGCGATGTTCGCATCCCATGACGCGCCCGCCGACGCCCAACCCGAAACCTCTGAACCTGCGACGCTCGTTTCGCTTGCTCACGATTCCGCCGCCGAAGATGAGACAACACAGACGACGGACGCGCCGCCCGAACGTGTGTTTTTGATTGACGCGATGTCGCACATCTTCCGCGCGTTCTTCGCTCCGATGGGAATGCGGCAAGAGCCTTTAACGAACAGTCGCGGGCAAGTCACGCAAGCCGTCTTCATCTTCACGAGTATGCTTCGCAAGTTGCTCGAAGATGAGAAGCCGCACTACGTCGCCGCCGTCTTCGAGAGCAGCGCGCCGACGTTTCGCCGTACTGCGGTTGATACTTACAAGGCAAACCGTGCCGCGATGCCCGATGAACTCACGTCGCAAATTCCTTATATCGAACGTGTCTGTCAGGTGTTCAACATCCCCATGTTGCGCGCCGAAACCTTTGAAGCCGACGACGTAATCGGCACGCTCGCAGTGCAAGCCGCGAGTCGTAATTTACAAGCCGTCATCGTCTCGAACGATAAGGATATGTGCCAGTTGGTGCGCGACCCGCTCATCGTGTGTATGCGAAACAATTCGCAGAACGTCAAACGCAAAGAACCCGTGCCGCCCGTCGAATGGTGCGATGAAGCGTGGGTTGAAAAGAAGTTTGAAGTCCCGCCCGGTCAAATCGTTGACCTGCTCGGTTTAATGGGCGACTCGGTTGATAACATTCCGGGCGCGCCCGGTATCGGTGCGAAAGGCGCGGTCGCCGTTATCAAGCAGTTCGGTTCGATTGATGAAGCGTTGCGGCGCGCCGACGAAGTCAAACATAAAACCTATCGTGAATCGCTCAAGAATAACGTCGAGATAATCCAACAATCGAAAGACCTTGCGACGCTTCGCACAGACGCGCCTATCACGCTTGACCTCGATGCGTTGCGCGTTCGTCCGCCCGATACGGCGGCGGCTTACGCCCTGTTTGCCGAACTCGAATTCAAAAGCTTGATGCGGGAATTTGCCGGTGGCGCGGTGGAGTTTGAGCGCGAAGCGACAACCGAACGACGGTATCGCATCGTCAATACGCTTGTTGATTTAGACGGCTTTGTGCGCGGTTTGTGGGACGCGGACAACTGGGGTTTTGCGATTGCCGATGTCGCGCCGGATGAGACACACGAGAAAAATAAAGCGACGGAAACAGACGCCGTTTTAAGCGACGATGAACACGAAGCGACGCACATCGAAGCGACGCACAGCGAACCGCCCACCGCGCGACTTCCACAGGGCATCGCCATTTCAACTGCCGCGAACACGGCGACATACATTGACCTCGAAAACTTCGCGGGCGGCAGCGAAGCGGCGATTGAAAAACTGCGCGACGTGTTCACGAACGGATTGCTGTCAAAGTGTGTTCACGATTTGAAACGTGCGACCGGATTGTTTGAAATCCTCGACATCGAACTCGAAGGCGTGAACGACGATACGATGCTCGCCGCTTACTTACTCGACCCGCTTCGCTCGCGTTATGAACTCGTCACGCTCGCAAGTGAAGCCGTTGGCGCACGCGATGTGACGGACGCTCCCGACGGTTGGACGCCGCACGCATGGCGAAGCGCGCAAGCCGCCGACCTGACCGCGCAGACCGCCGACGTGCTTCGCGGGCGGCTTGCCGAACAAGGCTTGGAGATGATTTACACTGAACTCGAACTCCCGCTCGCGCCTCTGCTTCATCGCATGGAGCGTGCGGGTTTGCGCGTTGATGTTCCCGTGTTGCGTGACTTGTCGAATCTGTTCGGGGCGGAGATGGCGAAACTGACGACGCGGATTTACGAACTCGCCGGACGTGAATTCAAAATCGGTTCACCCAAACAGGTCGGTGAAGTCCTCGAAGAACTCAACATCACGAAAGGTAAAAAGACGGCGGGCGGGCAAATCTCGACCGCGCGCAATGTGCTTGACGACCTCGCGCGAGATTATGAATTGCCGCGCCTGCTCATCGAATACCGCGAACTCGACAAACTCAAAACCGTGTACACCGACGCCCTTCCGACGCAAATCGGCGCGGACGGGCGCATCCATTGCCAACTCAATCAAACCGTGACCGCGACGGGAAGAATCTCAAGTTCAAATCCGAATCTTCAAAACATCCCGATTCGCACCGAACTCGGTCGCCGCATACGCCGCGCGTTTATACCGGAAGACGGTCACGTCTTCATCGCGGCGGATTATTCACAACTCGAACTACGCCTTCTCGCCCACGTCACGCGCGATGCGGAGATGCTCGACGCTTTCCAGAAAGGCGACGACATACATTCACGCACCGCGCGCCTCGTGTTTGAAGCCCGGACGCCCGAAGAACTGAAAGAGAAACGTCGCCTTGCGAAAATCGTCAACTTCGCTATCGCCTACGCCGTCGAACCTTACGGGCTTGCGGCGCGCACCACGCTTTCGATGAAGGAAGCCAAGCAAGTCATCAAAGATTACTACGACACATATAAAGGCGTGCGTCGGTACATGGAAGAAATCCCCGCGAAGGCGCGCACTGACGGTTTCGTGAGTTCCATGTACGGACGCCGACGCCCGCTTCCCGGCATTGACGACCGCAACGCGCAAGTGCGCGGACGCGCCGAACGCGAAGCCATTAACATGCCGATTCAGGGTTCAGCCTCCGACATCGTGAAAACCGCGATGCTCAAAGTTGATGAAGCCCTGCGCCGTGAAAATCTCAAAGCCCGCATGGTGATGCAGATTCACGACGAACTGCTTATCGAAGCTCCGCAAGTCGAAGCCGAACAAGTCGCCGCTCTACTCAAACGCGAAATGGAATCGGCGGTGACACTCGATGTGCCTCTGGATGTCGAAGTCGGCACGGGTTTGAATTGGATGGAGGCGAAGTGAGGGAGCAGTAGGCAGTAGGCAGTAGGCAGAATAAAGTAAGTCGCTCCCTGCCTTCATTCTGCCTACTGCCTACTGCCTACTGCCTACAGCTTTTTATGCTTAACGAACCACCAACTACGAAAGGCGAAGCGAAGGCGGGACGCACCGTGTATCGTCGCGCGGCGGACGATGATGACAATGCATCGTCGGGTGAAGCGGCGGGCGGTTTGGCGACTCGGCTGCAATCGCTCGCGCCGATGTTGTTGCCGTTAATCGTCGGCTTTGTCTTGCTCGTCGTAATCATCTGTCTGCTCGGTTGGCAGAGCGTCAAACGACTCAATGTCGTCAGCGATGCGGCACTCGCTTTACAGAGTCAACGCGGCGCGCAATTCAAGCTGCTGCTTGAAATCAAGACGACGCTCGGCACGCTCAACAACGAAGCCCGTGCGCGCCATGAGCAGAGCGCGCGTGACGAATTTCAATCGCCTTTGGCGAGGCGTTTGGGCAATGCGCGTAAACAAGTTGAAGCCTTACGCGAACAATTTGAGCGCACACCTTATGTCGGAACGGAAGCGGGCGCGGCGTTCCTGCGCGACCTCGATACGTTTATCGAAATCACCGAAGACGAACGACGTTATTCGCTCGAAGGCTTTGAGGCGTTTGCGCGCGTTGACGGCGGAATCGAAAATTTCCTGCGTTTAGAATCGGAAAAACAGGATGCGGTTTTACAACAGACAAACGAACTTCAACGGGCAGCGGCGCGGCGCATCATCAACTTGACGCTGTTCGCGTTGCTTGTCGGTGTTGTTATTTCCGGCGCGACGGTGTGGGAAGTGCAACGCCGCTTCCGCAGTTTGCAGCTTAGTTTATTGAACACGCGCCGCGAACGGCAATTCAGTCATCAAGTTTTAAGCAGCATGGTCAACGCCGTGGCGACGCTCGACGGGGGGGGTAATTTCCGCACCGTCAACCCGGCTTTCGTCAATCTGTTTCCCGACGCGCGCACCGGAACATCCGTGCATAGCGCGCTTGCCGCGGACGATTCGGCGCGCGTGCTTTCCACCGTCGCCGCGCAAAAAATTGACAAGCCCGCGTATCGCGGACGGTTCGTATTTGGAGAAGCATCCGGCGCAAGGACGTTCGATGCCTACGTCGCGCCGCTCCGGTTCGATGAAGAACGCGGTGCGATTTTGACGTTCGTTGATGTCACGGAAGCGGTCAACGCGGAGAGCGAATTGCGCCGCCGCGCCGCCCTCGCCGCCGTCGGGCAAGCGACCGCGCAAATCTCACACGAAATCAAAAACCCTCTTGGAAGCATACGGCTCGGCGTTTCGATGTTGCGCGAAATGGTGACGGATGCGGAAGCACTTTCGACGATTGATTTGATTGAACGCGGCATCGCGCACTTGAATAAATTGACGGTTGACGTAACAAAGTATTCGAGTCAACGAGAACTTGAACTCGCGGCGACGGACATTCATCAAGTCATCAACGAATCGCTTGAACTCGTGCGCGACCGGACGAATGAAAAGCACATCAATATCAAAAAGAGTTTCGATGAACGGGACGTGCGCGGCATGTTCGACGCCGATGCGTTGCGTCAAATCTTCGTCAACCTTATCGCCAACGCGATTGATGCGACGGATGAAAATGGCGTCGTCGAGATTGTGACGAAGCACACCGCCGACCGCGTGCGAATCGTGATTGCCGACGCGGGCGGCGGGATAAACGAACGCACGTTGCCGCACCTGTTTGAGCCGTTCTTTACGACGAAGAAGCGCGGCACGGGTCTGGGTCTGGCGATTACGCGGAAGATTGTCGAACAGCACGGCGGGCGGATTGACGTTGAAAGTAAAGTCGGAGAAGGCACGCGGTTCACGGTTGAGTTACCACTGAAGAAAGTGATGAGTGATGAGTGATGAGTGATGAGCGGAAGCAACCACGCCGTTTCAACTCATCACTCATCACTCATCACTCATCACTCATCACTAGCCTAAATGCCGTGCGTGCCGCTTCAATCGTTTTATCAATCAATTCGTCAGTGTGCGCGAGACTCATAAAGCCCGCTTCAAATTGCGACGGCGCGAGATAGATTCCCTCATCCAGCATCGCATGAAAAAAGCGGGCGTAAAGCTCGCGGTTACTCCGGTTCGCACTCGTCCAATCCGTCACCGCTTCGTTTGTAAAGAACGTCGTGAACATCGAACCGACGCGGTTGGTCACGGTTTCAAGATTCGCATCGCGCGCCGCCTGCGCCATGCCTTCGCATAACTTTGCGCTTCGATGTTCGAGTTGTTGATACACGGCTTCGTCTTTCAAACGCCGAAGCGTGACGAGTCCGGCGGTGACGGCGAGAGGATTACCGGAGAGCGTTCCGGCTTGGTAAATAGTTCCGGCGGGGGCGATGTGGCGCATGATGTCTTTGCTCGCTCCGAACGCTCCAACGGGCAAGCCGCCGCCGATGATTTTGCCGAGCGTCGTGATGTCGGGCGTGACGTTATAAAGTTCTTGCGCTCCGCCGCGTGCGAGACGAAATCCGGTCATCACTTCGTCGAAGATAAGCAGTGCATCGTGTCGCGTCGTGATGTCGCGCAAAGCTTGCAGGTAGCCGTCATGCGGCGCGACGCAGCCCATATTGCCGACGACGGGTTCGATGATGACGGCGGCGATGGTCGCGCCGTGTTCCGCGAAAATGGCTTCGACGGACTCGATGTCATTAAACGGCGCGGTCAGGGTTTCACGCGCGAGGGATTCGGGAACGCCCGGTGAATCGGGTAAGCCCAAAGTCGCCACGCCGCTTCCGGCTTTGACGAGAAGGCTATCAACGTGTCCGTGATAACAACCTTCAAACTTGATGATTTTATTTTTTCCGGTGACGCCGCGCGCAAGGCGTATCGCGGAAAAGACGGCTTCCGTGCCGCTGCTCGTCATGCGTACCATTTCAATCGAAGGCACACACTGGATGATTTCTTCCGCGAGTTCAAGTTCAAGTTCGGTCGGCGCACCAAAGGAAGTTCCGCGCATCATCACGTCTTGCAGCGCGGCGAGGACTTCATCATCGGCGTGACCTAAAATCATCGGACCCCACGAACCGACGTAATCAATGTACGTTTGCCCGTCAACATCGGTGATAAACGCGCCCTTCGCGCTCTTGATAAAACGCGGCGCACCGCCGACGGATTTGAAAGCGCGAACGGGTGAGTTGACTCCGCCGGGAAGAAGTTCGACGGCGCGCGAGAAAAGTTGTTCGGAGCGTGTGTTGTGTTTGATTTGTGGTGTACTCATGGTTGTTTTTTCAATGAGAAAATACTTTTAGCCGAAAAGAAAACTTGCGATGGAAGGTTTTTCATGCGAACGGTCATAGCCGACGAGTTCGGCGTAGGCGCGTCCCGTCAGGGTTTGGTTGCCGCGTGTGCCTTCCGCGAGGCACGCACCTTCCCAGTAGATAATCATCGTCGTGCCGCGCGTGTCGAGTTCTTGATTCTTCATTACGGGCGTGACCCTGATGTCAATCTCGAAGCGTGGGAGACGCAGATGCCAACCACTCGGATAGACGGCGTTTGATGCGGGACTGCGCCAGTATCCGGTCGGTGTGAGTTCAAAATCTGCGGGCAAAAGATGCGTGCGCTCTCCGTCACGGTCAACGTAAGAACCGGATGAGAACGACGACGGCTTACCGTGTTTGTCTCGTATGTGATAGACCATGAGTTCCGTTTCATCGTCGAATTGAATGCTAAACCAATCCCAGCCTTTTTGATTTTCGGTTGCCGTCCACGTTCCAAATTCTCTGTCCATCCATGCCGCGCCGGTGCAGGCTTCGACCTTGCCGTCGCGTGTCAATGTGCCTTCCGCCGCCATGCGCGTATATGAAAAATAGCGTGATGCTTCGTTGTGGTCTTTGAAGGAAACGCCGTCATTGTTCGCGCCGTTTAAGGTCACGGGCTTTGCGGGTTTTAACGCGACTTCAAAGGACACGCCGTCGTGTGTCGAGGCGCGCAGGAGATGCAAGCCGTGCGCTTCGCGGATTGACCAGTTGCCGAGTTTGAGCAGGTACTTGGATGATGAGAACGTCGCCGGAAGGTCGAACGGCGAGTTCGCGCTTTTGCGATGTTCGTAGTGAAAGCGTTTTGATTCCTGTTCGGTTAAGGCGAAGTGGGCGAAGTAAATCGGGTTGGCGATAAGGCGCAAGGGAATGACGCCGAAGCGGTCGAGGTCTGTCCGCCGCTTAAAAAATACGAGTTCAAAACCGAAGTGCGTGCCGGACTCTGTGCGAAGGTGTCCGGTGTAATACCACCATTCGGTTTGCACATCGTGGTGCGCGTAAAGGTCGCGCGGCAGTGTGACGGCGTGGTGTTCCGTGCCGTTTCGTAGAGTCGAAGGCTTGCCCGCGAACGTGTCCGCGATGCGGTCGAAGAGGTCGGATGCGGCGCGCTCAATCGGAGCGGTGAAGTTTGAATAATCAACTGTCATAAAAATAAAGGCGATGATAAATTTGAGATGATTGGTGAATGGTAAATGGTGAATAGTGAATGGTAAAGGGATGAACAGCTTATCTTTTACAATTCACCATTCACTATTCACTATTCACCCTTGATGATGCGTTCGCCACTTTCGCGTGGTTCGGCAAGCAATGTGCGGAAGCTTGAGAGTCGTACCAAACCGGGAGCCGAGCCTTTCGGTTTCGAGATGAATTTACGCGCGGCATAGTTGATAGAGACGCGCGAATCGTTTTTGGCTTCGGAGTTTAAGGCGGCGAGTTGCGCGGCTTCGGTCAGTGTGCGATGTGGAATTTCGCCGCGCGAAGGGTTGCGTATGATGACGTGCGCGCCGGGATAATCGGCGGCGTGCAGCCAGATGTCGTGCGGGCGCGCGACTTTGAATGTCAGTTCGTCGTTGTACCGCGCGCCGCGTCCGACGAGGATTTCATAATTGTCGGATGAGCGATATGTGCGGTGACTTTTCGCGGCGACGGGTTTGGGTTTCGGTCGTGAAGTGGTGTGTTCGCCCGCGCGTGTCGCGGCTTTGTGTGAGGTCTTTTCTCCGGTGAAGGCATCGAGCGCGGCATCGTCGCGGTCGGTGATGAGGTGTTCGAGTTCGGCTTCGCGCGCAGTGAGGGATTCGAGTTCCGCATCAATCGTCGAGAGGCGCGCGGTCGTGTGTTCGATGGCGCGCTTGGCTTTTGTATAACGCGCGAAACGATTCGCGGCTTCTTCCTGAAGCGTCGCGTTCTCGTCAACTTCGATTTCAATGGTTGGAGCGTCGTCCGCGAAATAATCAACGACGCGGACGCGCGCACCTTCGCGTTCGGCGGTGGCGAGATTGGCGAGCAGTAAGTCACCCGCGCGTTTGTGTGCGGCAGGATCGCCGTGCGTCGCAAGGTCGTGTGTGAGGTTGCGACGCAGAGTGTTTCGCTTCGCAATCTCGCGGCGCAACGTGGCGCGTGCTGCGGCGGCGCGTGCATCGAAACGTTGCGCGCGGGCTTGTTCGGTGAAGTGTTTTTCGAGCGCGGATGAGGGCGAAGCGTCGAAGTTCAGAAGCGTTTCGGCAAGCGAAGGGCGCGCGGGTTTGCGTGGTGATGTGTGTGCCGACGATGTGCCGTCTGTTTGAGTGGCGGTACGTGTGGCGATGTAAATCGGCGGTGTGTAAGTTTCGCCGTGACGCGCTCCGGCGATGTCTGCCGGACGCATCGCGTCGAGGATGCGACTGTGTTCGTCGAGTAGAAAAAGATTGGCGGAGCGTCCCGTAAGCTGTGCGATGAGCGTGCGTGTGAAGGTTTCTCCGGCTTCGCTTTGGTTGGTAAAAGCGAAGCGGACGATGCGGTCGGGCGTGTCTTTGGTGATGATTTCAAGCCGCGCGCCCGCGAGATGTTTGCGAAGCGAAAGAGCGAACGGCGAAAGGGTGAACGACTCCTTTTCGGCTTGCCGCAGGGAAGTATCGGTCAAATATAAGCGCGGCTGAGAAGGTTCGATTGAAACGAGTAACGCGCGCCGGTCATTGCTCGAAGTCGAGCGAAAATCGAGCAACAACGTCAGGCGAGAAGTCTGTACGACTTTGCCGAACATGCCGCCGTGAAGCACTCGCGCAAGTTCAGCGACAACGTGTGTCAGGGTTTGATTATCCACGTCGCGCAAGCTACCAAAGAACAGTAGGCAGAAGATAGTAGGCAGTAGGCAGATAGCGGCGGAATTGCATCGTCTGCCTACTGCTTACTGCCTACTGCCTACTACTTCATTCACTGACGACGATTGTGCCGGAGAGGTGGTCGTGTATGCCGCGACGTTCGGAGTCGAGCAGGGCGTAAAGCAAGCCGAGTCCGAGCGTGGCGAAGGAGATGACCCAGAAGGCGGCGCGTTTGATTGCCTGACTGACCGAAGGCGAAAGTCCGGTCGAGACTTCGACGGGTTTTACGGAGAGCATACGCTGTCCGACGGTGCGCCCGGCGAACGCCGTCGCCGCCGATGAATAAATGAACATCAACAATGCGGCGGCACTCGTCATCACATACCACACGCGGGCGTCCGTCCAATTACCGTAAGTGAGTTCGACGGTCGCGGCGACGGGCGAGAGCAGAAACACAACGATAAGGCAATCAATGACCGAAGCCAAGACGCGCGAGGTGAGCAGGGCGCGGTCGTCAAGCGAGTTGCGGCGCGCGGCTTCTTCGGTTTGAAAAGCTTCACGTTCGCGGCGGGCGAGCGTGGCTTCATCAATCACGCCTTCGACGACGCGGCGCGGCGGGCGTGTCGGGACTTGAGGCACGGATGCGGCATCAATCGTTTTTGTCGAAGGCAACGCAGTTGTGGCAGTGGTGGCGACGCGCGGGGCGGCGACTTGTGCGGTGACTTGTGCGGCAGTCTGCGTCGCGGCGACGCTTGACGGTGAAGATTGGGCGGCGGGGTTGAGGTGCGCGGTCGGTTGTTTATGAGCGTCGCTTGTGCCGGATGTGGGCGGGGAAATTTGCCTCGGCGCAAGCTTCGATTCCTTATTCGATTCCTTCGCATCGTGCGCGGCGGCGGAAGTGTCAACCGGAATGGTGATGGTTTTCGGCGCGCAGACTTCTTCGGGTATGTCTTCAGATACTGGAGGCGACGCGATAATTACTTGGGTGTGTGCCGCTTCCGGTGTGGCTTCCGTCGCGGTTTCGTTCGAGAAGTTAAGAAACGATTTCGTTAGTTCGTCGCGCTCCGGTATGTCGTTTGAAGTCGCTGAATCCGTGCTTTGTGAATCGGCGTTCGGTGTGTTGTTATCAAGGTTATGGGTTGACGTTTCCAGTGCCGATGTTACGGGGTGCGCGGTCTGGGCGATGTGCAGGTTTGCCGGAGTCGCGGCAGATGGCGATTTCTGGCGTGCGCGTTCGATGCGTTCGAGGGCGCGGGCGACAATCGGGTTGAGTGGCGGTGGTGTAGTCGAAGGCACAAGTCCGAGCGATGACGGCTTGCCGTTGATGTCATCCGCATCGTCATGAAGCGACGACGCACCGTTCGCCGTGCGTGATGAGGGCGTACCGTATTCGGCGGTGATGAAATCCTGTCCGCCGTCGCGTGCGCGTCGTTCCTGAATCTCACGCACGCGCAAACTCAATTCCTTACGCCATTGCGGGCGGGCGGAACGCCCGGGAAATTCGATGAGCGTGGACGGCGACGGTGATGACGTATTCGCGTTTGCCTCCGGCGGTGGTTCGACGGGGGAGCGACGGTTGGCGTGTGGCGGTGGCGACGGTAGGGGTGGTGTGAAAGTCTTGGTGGCTGACATCGGTTTTCCAGTGTGCAAAAGTGTGGTATGCCGCAAAGTTATGGGCGGGTCGGCGCGCCTCAAACTTGAAGGACGCGATGCGAAGCGCACTGTTTTACGAACGGCTTTTCAACGGCTTTGGCTCTCAAAAAAGAAGTGTGTGCCGGAATCCGGCGACTCCGTGAGGTTGATTCGATGAACTCTGAAAACGGTGCTTAAAGTATCAGACTTTACTTTAAGTCGTCAAAGGAAAATTGCACAAGTGCATGTGGTTGTCGTCGGGAGCGCACACAACATAAAGGAACGCCGGACGTGGCAAACCGTAGAGATTAAGCAGTTCGCGGCGATTGTAGCAAATCGCACGAAACTTTTCGCCCTGATTTGTTCACAAGGGTTGGCATCCGGCGAAACCGGCTTCCACATCGTGCCACCAAAGGAGTTCATTTGCTTCGCCCATTTGCCAGCACAACAACACGACGCGCCCGTCGCGCAGAGACGGGAAATCAATCAACCCACGCGCGTAATATAAAAACACGGAAGTAATCCGCTTTTGTTTCGTGGATAAAAGCTTTCTTGTCTTATATCAAACTCGCGTTATTTACACGCGGCTATTTACAAAAGACGCGAACCGTCGTATTAGATTTGTTTGTCACACCTTCAAAAAATATCAATCCCAGAAACGGAGCCTTTACACTTGAGAAATAAATTCTTCACATTACTCATCGCCCTGTTCGCGCTTGTGCTGACGGCGTGCGTCGGTGCGCCGCAAGAAGGCGCGTCCACCACTAACACCAACGCTCCGGCGACGGCAGCGAACGGTAAAATCAAAATCGGTTTTTCGATGGACACGCTCAAAGAAGAACGCTGGCAGCGCGACAAAGAATTGTTTGAACAGCGCGTCCGCGAACTCGGCGGCGAAGTCTTAACCACCGTCGCCAACGGCAGCGATGCCGACCAAATCAATCAGTGCGAAAATCTTTTGACGCAGGGCATCAATGTCCTCGTCATCGTGCCGCACAACGGCAACGCGCTCTCAAACGTCGTCGCCGCCGCGAAGCGTCAGGGCGTGCCGGTCATCGCTTACGACCGTTTGATTAGGAACGCCGACATAGATTTATACACTTCGCACCAAGTCGAAAAGATGGGCGAGATGCAAGCCCGTTACGCTCTCGATAAAGTTCCAAACGGGAACTACTTGCTTATCGGCGGCAGCCCGACTGACAACAACGCTATCTTAATGCGTAAAGGTCAGATGAATGTTTTGAAGCCGGAAGCGGACGCCGGGCGCATTGAAATCGTTGCCGAACCTTACGCGCGTGAGTGGTCTGCCGACGAAGCTTTGAACCTGACCGAGAACGCTTTGACGCAGAACAACAACGACATTCAAGCCGTCGTGGTTTCAAATGACGGCACGGCGGGCGGCGTCGTGCAGGCACTTCAGGCGCAAGGTCTAACGGGTAAAACAGTCGTCACGGGACAGGACGCCGACTTAGCCGGATTGCAACGCATCGCGGCGGGGACGCAAACCATGACGATTTACAAACCGATTCGACCGCTCGCTTACGGGGCGGCGGAAGCGGCGATGAAACTCGCGCGCAAAGAACCGCTTGACGCTGCCACAGACCGCATTAACAATGGCATGAAAGACGTTCCCGCGATACTGCACGAACCCGTCGTGGTTGACCGCAACAACATCGTTTCCACGGTCGTCAAAGACGGCTTCCAAACTTACGACAAGATTTACGCCAACATTCCGGCGGCGAATCGTCCGCCGAATAATCAATAAAGTTTGAAAGGACAAATCAAAACATGAATGCGAAAATAATGGTTAATCTGGCGGCGACATTATTCTTTGCCGCGTCGGGCATTTATATCGGATTGACTTACGGTCAGTATTCGCACGGTCACGGCATCAATACGCTGAACGTGATTTTGTCCATAGTCTTTCTGTTTGTCGGATTTATGATGTTGATGCGCGCTCGAAATTTAAGAGTCGTTTCGCAAGTTAAAAAACCAACCCACCATGAATAATCCAAGTGCCGCGCCGTTGCTGGAAATGCGCGGGATTACGAAAACTTTTCCCGGCGTTAAAGCTTTGGACGGCGTGACTTTCGATTTACATAAAGGCGAGATTCACGCGCTCGTCGGTGAGAACGGCGCGGGTAAATCCACGTTGATGAAAGTCTTGGGCGGTGTTTATCCGCATGGAAGTTACGGCGGCGACATCGTGATTGATGGAGCGGTCAGAAGCTTTGCGAACGTCTCGGCGGCATCGGCGGCGGGCGTCGCGGTCGTGTTTCAAGAACTCTCACTCGTCAAAGAGATGAGCGTCGGAGAGAACATCTTTTTAGGGCGCGAGCCGCGCACGTTCGGCGTCGTGCGGTGGACTGAATTGCGTCGCCGCGCGCAAGGATTGTTGGATGATTTGCATTTGAAAATTGATTCGCGTGCGACGGTCGCCAACTTGGGAATCGGTCAACAACAGCTCGTCGAAATTGCGAAGGCTTTGTCGCATGACGCGCGGATTCTAATTCTTGATGAACCAACCGCCGCGCTCACGGAATCGGAAGTCAAAACGCTTTACGGGATTCTGGAAAAGCTGCGTGCGCGCGGCGTAGGGATGGTTTATATCTCGCACAAACTGGATGAGGTTTTTGCCTTAGCGAATCGCATCACGGTTTTGCGCGACGGGCGCACGGTCGGCACACAGGCGGCAAGCGATTTGACGCAGGATAAAGTCATCGCGGCAATGGTCGGGCGCGAAGTCGGCGACATCTATCCGGCGATGACGCACACGCACGGCGAAGTCGTGATGGAAGCGCGCGGCATCACGGTCGAAGACCCGGACGTGCGCGGCAAGTTGCTCGTTGATAACGTCAGTTTTCAGGTTCGCAAAGGCGAGATTTTAGGCATCGCGGGTTTGATGGGCGCGGGCAGAAGCGAACTCTTGATGGGACTATTCGGAGCGCATCCGGGATTTAAGAGCGGCGATGTGATTATTAACGGCACACCCGCGCGCATCGCTTCACCTTCCGACGCGATACGTCACGGGATAGGTTTTGTGACGGAAGACCGCAAACGCTTCGGACTCGTGCTTGACCAAACGATTCTCAACAACATGACGCTGGCGAGTCTCGAAAGAGTGAGCGGGCGGTTTGTCACGAACATTAGTGCGGAGCGCGCCGAAGGTGAAAAGATGCGCGTAGATTTGCGCGTCAAAGCCAACTCGGTCGAGACGGTGGCGGGAACTCTGTCGGGCGGCAATCAACAAAAAGTCGTGCTGGCGAAGTGGTTGTTGACGAATCCGAAAGTGCTGTTTCTGGATGAACCGACGCGCGGCATTGATGTCGGAGCGAAGCAGGAGATATACCGCGAGATAAACCGTTTGGCGCAATCGGGTTTAGGCGTGGTGCTGGTGTCGTCGGAGTTGCCGGAAGTTTTGGGGATGGCTGACCGCGTGGTGGTGTTGCATGAGGGGCGTGTGACGGGCGAGTTTGTGAGAGGCGACGCGACGCCGGAGCGGGTGATGGCGGCGGCGACGGGACACGGAAGCAAAATCGAAAGTTGAAATTAGAAAGGAGAAAGCTAGATGCCGAAGGTAAAGATTACGGGCTGTAATGCAGGTGCAACGGTGATTCCATTGGTTCATGCCGTGCAGACGCATCTTGTTCTTGGTTTGAAGAACTCTAAAGATGCGGTTGACGATGTGTTTGCTGGCAGGGCGCGTGAGTTTGAAGTTGAAGACAGAGAGCGAGCGGACAAGTTTGCCGAAGCATTGAGAAAAGCCGGTGCGATGGTGGAGGTCGGAGAGTAAAAATCTGATTCAAATCCGTTTAGAGGCGGGGTTCCGCCCGCCGCGCGTGGCAGTATTGCGAACCTGATTTTCAACGGATGGCGGGCGGAACCCCGCCTCTAAACATTGTGGTTATTGATATGAAAAAGATTCTACTTGCTCTCGTATTTTCATCTTTATCGTCCTTGACGTTCGCGCAAAACAATCTCGCGCCGGGTGCGCCGGGCAAAGATGCACAGTGGGAGAGCGCGGGTAAAACGGGAGTCGGAACTTCCACGACGCTTGAATCGAAGGTCTGGTTCACGTTGCTTGACGGGGTGATGACGGAAGTTTATTACCCGACGGTTGACGTGGCGAATGTGCGCCTGTTGCAGTTCATCGTGGTTGATAAAGCGGGCAAGGTTGAGACGGAAAGAGACGACGCGATTCATACGACGGAAGCGGTCGAGGGTTTGACGTTCCGGCAAAAGAACAAAGCGAAGTCGGGCGCGTGGGAGATTGTGAAAACATACATCACGGATGTTGAGCGTGCTTCGGTGTTGATTGATGTGAGTTTCAAGGAAAGCAAAGCAGGCGAGCATCGGTTGTATATTTATTATGATTCGTCTTTGAATAATAGCGGGATGCACGATTCGGCTTGGACGCAGGACGGAGCATTGTTGGCGAGCGATGCGGATAAAGCGTCCGCGCTAGTCGGAGTTATGCCGTTTATCCAAGACGCAAGATTATCCGCGTTCAATAAATTCACGAACGGCTACTTTGAAACGAGCGACGGGCTGACACAGTTAAAAGCAAAAGGCGAAATTGATGGCAATCAGGTTCGCGCCGCGAACGGTAATACCGTGCAAGTCGCACAGATTTTTAACGGCGGCACGATTGGTACAACGCTTGAAAGATTCACGCTTGGGTTAGGCTTCGGCAAAGAATCGGATGAAGCATTGAAGAACGCGAGGGATTCTATTCGCCAAGACTTCAATGCGAAGCGCAACGAATATCAAAACGGTTGGCGTGAATATGTGAAGTCTTTGCGTAAGGTTGACACGAAGTATCAGCGTCAATTCGAGATGGCGGCGATGGTTCTCAAGGCGCATGAGGATAAGACTTATCGCGGGGCGAACATTGCGAGTTTGAGTGTGCCGTGGGGCGGCGGGTCGAATGCGAATGAGCCGAACGTCGGCGGTTATCATCTCGTGTGGGCAAGGGATTTGTATCAGGTCGCCACGGCATACATGGCTCTGGGCGATAAGGCGGCGGCGGATAGGGCGTTGCATTATCTGTTTAAGGTTCAACAAAAAGCGGACGGCAGTTTTCCGCAAAACTCTTGGTTGGACGGTCGCCCGTTCTGGGGAAGTTTGCAGTTGGATGAAGTCGCGTTTCCGTTGATTCTGGCTTATCAACTTGGGCGGACGGATAACGAAACGTACATCAAGCACGTTAAGCCCGCCGCCGATTTTATCGTTAAAAACGGGGCGTACACGCCGCAGGAAAGATGGGAAGAAGAAGCGGGATTTTCGCCTTCGACGATGGCGGCGGAGATTGCGGGATTGGTGTGCGCCGCCGACATCGCGCGCAAGAATAACGATGAAGCGAACGCGAAAGTTTATGAAGCGAAAGCTGATGATTGGGCGCGAAATGTCGAAGCGTGGACGGCGACGACGACGGGTTTTTATGGTGATAAAAATTATTACCTTCGCATCACGGAGAACAATAATCCGAACGACGGCGAACCGCGCGAGTTGAACAACGGCGCGGGTACGTTTGATGAGCGACGAATTGTTGATGCGGGATTTTTGGAACTTGTGCGGCTTGGGATAAAGCCCGCCGATGATGCTTTGATTGCGAAGTCTATTAAAGTCGTGGATGAGATTTTGAAAGTTGAGACACCGAACGGCGCGACGTTCTATCGTTATAACAATGACGGTTACGGCGAGATGGACGATGGGCGCAACTGGAATTTTGATGGGAAATACACGGGCAAAGGCAGGCTTTGGGCGTTGCTCGCGGGCGAACGCGGGCAGTATGAACTTGCGAACGGACGGCGCGCCGATGCAGTTAAACGGCTTGATGCGATGTTGGGTTTTGCAAATGAAGGATTGATGATTCCCGAACAGGTTTGGGATAAGGCACAACCTTTGCCGAACGGTTTCAAGTTCGGTGAAGGCACAGGCGCGGCGACTCCTCTGGCGTGGAGTATGGCGCAGTTCATACGGCTTGCTGCGAACATTCAAGAAGGGCGCAACATGGATACGCCGGACGTGGTGTTTAATCGGTATGTGAAAAAGACGAATGCGACAAGCAGTATTGGACGGCGTGGCGCGACAGACTCGCGGGGGCGTTCGTCGCGTTGATGCGCGAGTGAAAGAAGGCGACGATTCGGGCGTGTGTGAAAATTTTAGTCCAAAGCGGATGCAGATGCGGTAATATCCGCGCTACTTCGCGTCCTCGCGTCTTGACCTTGTAAGCTCTACCTATTCCCGTACATCCTCAATCAAAAAATATGCACGATATGCTTTCCGCTTTCAGCCATTCGGATGCTTCACACCACACCTCAACCCATGTCGTCGCGCTTGATTTAGGCGGCACGAATTTACGCGCCGCGAGCATTGACCATGACGGCGCGCTTCACCACCGCACGAAAATTCGCACGCCGCAGAGCGATGACCCGCACGCGGTCGCGGATGCACTCGCGGAAGCCTTCGATGCGTGCGCGCAGGTTAGCCGCCAACACGATGCGGAAGTGCGCGCGTTCGCGGTCGCCGTTCCCGGCGCGATTGATTCAAAGGACGGCGGGCGCATTTTGCGTATGCCGAACATCAAGGCTTTGCAAAACTTTCAGCTTGGGGCGTATCTCGAAAAACAGACGGGCGTGCCTGTGGTTTTGGAGAACGACGCGAACGCGGCGACGATGGGCGAGGTGTGGCAGGGCGCGGCGCGCGGGAAACAGACGGCGATATGTCTGACGCTCGGCACGGGCGTCGGCGGCGGTCTGGTGCTGAACGGGGCGTTGTGGCGCGGAGCTTACGAAGCGGGCGGCGAACTCGGTCACATCATCGTCGAACCGGAAGGCGCGTTATGTCCGTGCGGCAATCGCGGTTGTCTCGAAGCCTACGCTTCCGCGACGGCGATGCGGCGGTTGTACATCGAAGCGAGTGGCGCATCTGCAAATGACGCGAACGAAGAAATCAACGCGCACGTCGTTTATCAACGCGCGCAGGCGGGCGACGAACACGCGCTTCAAACCTTTCAAACGGTCGGCAAGTATCTCGGCATCGGCATCACAAGTTTAGTGAATGCGATTGACCCGGAAATCGTCGTTATCGGCGGCGGGGCGGCTGCCGGATGGGACATGTTCGTTGAACCTTTGCGTGCCGAAGTTAAGAGGCGGGCTTTCACCGAACGCGGCAAGAATGTCGAAGTCGCACCGGCGGCGCGCGGCGATGACGCGGGATTGTTGGGCGCGGCGTATCTCGCATGGCAAAAGCTCGGCAGCGTGTAAGGGCGTGTGGAAAAAATCAAAAGCCGCACCGGATTTAGCAGTTCGGTGCGGCTTTTATATTCAGATTTATGCTCGCTGTAGGATTTGAACCTACGACTTCCCGCGTGTGAAGCGGACACTCTACCACTGAGTTAAGCGAGCCTTGTGAGAACGTGTTTTGAAGGGCGACATGCTAACAAGGGGTTAAAAGAACGGTCAAGCGCGGTGCTTAAAAGCGATGCTTGACCGTTCTTCTTTCTGCGCGTTGAACTACTGTCCGACAACCGGGTCGGCAGGCGTCGCCGCACCGCTTTGGCTGACGTGAACCGAGTCGGAGCCGGAATCAATGTAGTAATGATTATCGCTGGTCGGTGTCAATGCGCCGCCTTCAATCGGGTCGGCGTTGAGGGTGAACGTCGGCGGTTGGTTGCCGGTCTTGGGCGTCGCTTTAAGCGTGAAGGTGAAGCCGTCCACGCCCGGAGTGTCGGCATCAAAGCGTCCGTCGAGCGCACCGGCGGCGATTAAGTCTTTGAACGAACCGGCATACGCGGTGCGGTTTTTACGGTTGAAATAAACGCGCTGGTCGGTGGAAATGGTTTTGAGGGTTTTAATCGCGGCGGCTTCGTTGGCGGCGATGGTGATGTTCTTATACGCCGGAATGCCGATGGCGATGAGAATGCCCATAATCGAAATCACAATCATCAACTCGATAAGCGAGAAGCCGCGTTCGGTTGATTTGTGATGACGTGATGAAGATGTGGATGGTGAGGTGTGTGCGATATACATGATGCCGATTCCTTTATTCAAACTTTCAATGTGCCTTACTTTACACGACGCGAACAGAGAAACAGTTCCAATTTTAAGTTAATTTGAGACGGTCGGTTAAACGCGGAAGGTTGCCGCTTGGTTTTTTAGGGACGCGGGATTTTACTCGAAGGGGTTGAAAACCGTAAATCGTGCAATGTTCGGTGTTCAACCTTGAACCCTGAACGCAAAACATTTTGGACAAACGCGGGGCGCGTGTAGAATCCTGCGGCATCTTAGAGAGGCTGTCTGAAAAGTTCGTGAAAACCCCAAAGGGGCGGCATTTGATAACCCGGCGCATCGCGCCGGGTCAGAGGTCAGCAGCGATTCAGCCCTGATAAGGGCGTAATAGTTATGTCGCCCTTTCAGGGCTTGCCAATGATATGGATGCGATACCTGTGGCGTTGCCACAGGCTATTGAATTTTGCCCCTTCGGGGCTTTTCAGATAGCTTCTTAAAAACAACATGGCAATCAT
Organism: Pyrinomonadaceae bacterium MAG19_C2-C3; assembly: GCA_024330265.1. Taxonomy (GTDB): domain Bacteria; phylum Acidobacteriota; class Blastocatellia; order Pyrinomonadales; family Pyrinomonadaceae; genus JANDLT01. Next base: position 20,634 of record JANDLT010000026.1, read on the forward strand.
CAATCCGGCAAAAACCATTTCGACGCATGACGAAAGCGCGGGCGCACCGTCACGCCTTGCGAATAAAATCGGGGAACTCGAAAGCAACATCGGGCGGGTTATCAAAGGCAAACCGGAAGCTGTGCGCCTCGCGGTCGTCGCGTTGCTCGCGGGCGGACATCTGCTTATCGAAGACGTTCCCGGAATCGGTAAAACGACGCTCGCCCACGCCCTCGCGCGGTCGCTCGAAGGCACGTTCGCGCGCATACAGTTCACGTCCGATTTGTTGCCGTCCGATGTCACGGGTCTTTCCGTCTATAACGAACGCACGCGCGAATTTGAATTTATGCCGGGCGCGATTTTCGCCAACGTCGTGCTTGCCGATGAAATCAACCGCACGTCGCCTAAGACGCAATCCGCGTTGCTCGAAGCGATGGCGGAAGGACACGTCACAATCGAAGGCACGACGCATCTTTTGCCGCGCCCGTTCGTCGTCGTCGCCACGCAAAACCCGACCGAGCATCACGGCACATTTCCTTTGCCCGAATCGCAGCTTGACCGTTTTATGTTGCGATTGACAATGGGCTATCCCGACATCGAATTTGAACGGCAGATTTTGCGTGACCGCTTTGACCATGACCCGCTCGATACGCTCGAACCATGCATGAATGAAGCGGAAGTTCTCGAACTTCAGAAACTCGCGGGAACAGTTCGCGTGGATGACGCGGTTATTGATTACCTGCTTCGCATCGTTCACGCGACGCGCGAAGCCGAGACGCTCGACCTCGGCGTTAGCCCGCGCGGAACGCTCGCCCTGTTTCGCGCCGCGCAAGCCCTCGCCCTCGTCGAAGGGCGGGCGTTCTGTTTGCCCGACGACATTAAACGGCTTGCTGCTCCGGTCTTCGCTCATCGCCTCATCGTCAATCGTCGCTTCGCTTCAATCAATCGCGCGGGTGACGCGGCGATTGCTCTCGAAGATATTTTGAAATCCGTCGCCGTGCCGGTGTGATAAGTAGAGGTAGGATGTTAGATGTCGGATGTTAGATGAAGACGAGTCTGACCGGCATCTAACATCCGACATCCAGCCTCTGACCTCTAACATGTTTTCCCGTCTTAAAACTTTCATCGCTGATAGGCGTCCTGAACGAACCGCGTTTCAATCGTGGTTCGGAGCAGGAGTCGCGTTTTTAATTGTCGTGGGCGGCGTGGCGACGGCGGGTTTGACGTTGTATGCGCGGCGAGTGAACGACGCGGATTTAGGGTTCGTCGCGGCGATTGCTTCGCTGGTGTTTGTGGTGTTGATGGGCGTGTTCGTTGTGCCGCCTCTGGCGCGTGCGGCGCGCGGGGAAGTGCGGCGGCTTGATTTGCCGTTGCGTGTGACGTGGAGCGGGTTCGCCGTCATTTTGGTGACGGGTGTGGTCGCGGCGGCGGCGTGGGTGACGGGGAATAATGTGTTGTTCCTCGCGTTCTCGTTGTTGTTGAGTATGTTGTTCGTGTCGTGGATGAGCGCGCGGGCGGTGGTGCGCGATGTCGCTTTGACGGTGCGCTTTCCCGATTACATTTTCGCGGGCGAAGATGTGCCGGTCACGGTGACGATTGATAATCGCAAGTGGCTTGTGCCGAGCGTGTCGGTGTTCGTCGAGATGCGTGCGCGCGTGCCGAAGAATTTGAAAAAGTTGATTGCGTACTTTATGTACACGCCGCGCCGCACGCCGTGCAAAGAAACTTTCAATGTCAGTTTCGCCCGGCGCGGGCAAGTTGTCGTCAACAGTTTTGATTTAACTTCCGATTTTCCGTTCGGCTTGTTTCGCGTGCGTCGCCGTCTTCGGACGCGCGATTTAACCCTTACCATTCTGCCGCAACTTCAATCAATTGATGATGTGATGATATTCATGCGGGCGACGCAAACACGCGGCGATGCGTTCACGACGACGCGCGGCGAAGGCACGGAGCTTTACGGTTTGCGCCGGTACATGCCGCACGATGACCGTCGCCGCATCGCGTGGAAAGCGACGGCGCGCGCAAATCGTCTGATGGTGCGCGAACATTTGATTGAAGACGAACCGCGCATCTCCGTCTGGCTCGATACGACGCTTTACGTTGATTTGAAGGCGGAAGAACTCGATAAAAACAGGAACTCCGCGCAGCCGTCCGCGCAAGTATCCGATGAACGATTTGAGCGCGCCGTATCAATCGCCGCCTCGCTCGTTTCGCATTACGCGAACCAGAACGCGATGATAACTTTGCGTTCTGAAACGGCGGACAATCGCTATGACGGCGGGGCAGCGTATCGTGATGAACTGTTGCGCCGTCTCGCCCTCGTTCAAGCCACCGAAGACGACTCGCCACACCACGCCGATTTTTGGATTGACGCCCAATCAAGTGTTATGCGCGACGAACAACGCTTCATCATCACCACCGCGCCCGCCGCGCGCATCCCGCCCGACGTGTGGGAAGAAGCGAACGTGATTCAAATACAAGATTGATTCACGCACCTTACGCGATTTTGTTTTCAGCCGCGTTCACGCGGCTTTGCGGCGAAGCGGCGACTAGCCACGCGATTTTATCGCGTGGGCAAACGGCGTAAGAATTTGAAGGGCGTTTCAACGTCCTTTTGAAAGTTGGCTTTAGCCAAGTGCTAAAGCGGATGCGGGAAGGACGTTAAAACGCCCTCCAATTTTCAACTCGCATTCCACCCAGCCGTCAAACGGAACCTGTCTAAGTGCCGCTTCGCCGCAAAGCCCGATGAATCGGGCTAAAAACAAAATCGCGTAAGGTGCGTGATTCATTGATTCATCGGTTCATTGACTCAATAACTCACCTTACGCAGTGGAGCGGCTGTGCCGCCTGATGTGCGGAAAGGCTGTGCCTTTCCCGACACGCCCTCAGAAAATCATGGCGGCTGCGCCGCCCGCGTGCGAGGCGTAGCCTCGAAGACCTTCTATATGCTTCACGGTGAGGCGAAGCCCCACCGCACATCGGGCGGCAGAGCCGCAAAACTTCGTTGCCGCGTAAGGTGAGTCAATAAAAAGCAGTTCGATGTTTTTCATTGAACCAATGAACCGATGAATCAATGAATCAATCTTTCCGTTGCTGTTTCGCCGCTTCGTATGCAGTCGGGGATGCCCGCGCCGTTGAAGGCGTTTCCGGCGAGGGCGAGATTGGGGAGGCGCGCGGTGTGTTCGTGTATGCGGCAAACGCGGGCGAGATGTCCGATGTGATATTGCGCCATAGAATCTTGCCAGCGTGTGAGCAAGGTAAAGAGCGGCGGGCGTGTGATGCCGAGCAAATCGCGGAAGTCGTTTCGGATGCGGGCGATGAGTTCGTCATCGTCGAGGGCGAAGATTTCAGGTTGGAGCGCGCCGCCCGCGAACGCGCGAAGCAGTACGTGACCAAAGGGGGCGCGGTTCGGAAACTTGACGTTGGAGAACGTGCAGGCGAGGGTGGTGCGACGCTCAATAAACGGGACGACGAAGCCGAAGCCGTCGAGCGGATGCGGCACGTCTTCGCGGCGATATGCGAAGTTGATGGTCGCGGTCGAAGCATAAGGAATCGCGGCGAGTTCGGCGGCGAGCATCGCATCGGTCGGTTCGAGCAGTCGCCCCGCCGCGTGCGCGGGCAAGGCGAGACACACCGCGTCCGCCGTGAACGGTTCATCGCCATTGTTGGAAAGCTTCATGCGCCACTGTCGGCTTGCGCGGTCAAAATCTAAATGTTGAACTTGTGTGTTCTGCCGTAATGATACGCGCGGGCGGTTCGCGTCATGGCGTGCGTCGCCGTGTTCGCCTTCGGTTTCAAATTCTTTCAAGCGCGCGACGAGTGTATCGGGCAGCACGCCGACGCCTTCATCGAATGAGAGAAACAAATTATAGCGTGCGCCGCTTGTGCCATTCGCGTCGTTCGGATTGGTGATGCTTGCGCCGTTCTTATCATGCGCGCCGTTCACATTGTTTGAAGTTTGGCGGCGGGCGGCGCGACGCAAAGCTAAAATCAAACTGCGGTCTGTGCGCTCCATATCGAGAAAGCGCGGCATCGTCGCGCGCAAGGAAAGCAGTTCGGGGTCAGCCGTGTAAATCCCGCCGACCATCGGTTGCGCCATGCGCTCCAAAGCTTCGCGCCCGAAACGACGACGCACGAAATCAGCGAGACTCTCATCATCATCTTCAGGTTGATGACGGCGACGCGGCAACAACATCTCAAAAGCGATGCGGGCGCGGGCGCGAAGCGAAAACGCATCGGAGCGAAGGAACGTGCGAAGGCGCGACGGGGCGAGAAGTCGAAAGCCTTCCGGCACAACGCGCAAACGTCCCTCGCGCACAATGAACGAGCGACGATGTTGGGTGTTTGTGCCGATGAGACGATGCGCGATGCCGAGACGTTCGGCTAAACGCGCAGCTTCCGGTTTCTCCGCGATGAACGAATCCGCTCCGGTTTCAAGCAAGAAGCCGTCGCGCTCTTTCGTGTTCACCGCACCGCCCCAAGTCGCTCCGGCTTCGATAATCATGACCTCAATCGCGCGTTTTTGTTCAAGCGCGAGTTCGGTTAAACGATGCGCCGCCGCCAGACCCGTGATGCCGCCGCCGATGACGGCGATGCGCGGCAAAGTCGAAAGTCGAAAGTCGAAGGTCGAAGGTGAAGGCAAAGCGAATTGATTGTTATCACTCATCATTCATCGTTGCGTCTTTATCTCGCGCTTATTTCGTGAACCGTTTCGATGAGGCGAAGGACGTTATCAACCGGAGTTTCGGGTAAAATCCCGTGTCCGAGATTGAAGATGTGACCGGGACGATTCGCGGCGGCAATTAAAATCTTACGCGCTTGATTGATGATGAAATCGGGTTCGGCGAATAACGCCACAGGGTCGAGGTTGCCCTGCACGGCGCGGTCGAAGCCAATGCGACGCCAGCCGTCGGCAAAATCTATGCGCCAATCCAAGCCGATAACGTCGCCGCCCGCGTCGCGCATGTCTTCCAAAATCGTTGCCGTTCCCGTGCCGAAGTGAAGCACCGGAACGCCCTTTGTGACGTGCTTGATGATGTATGCGGAATGCGGTTGAACGTAAGTGCGATAATCTTCCGCGCTCAAGCATCCGACCCATGAATCGAATAGTTGAACGGCGTTCGCTCCGGCTTCGATTTGACGATTGAGGTATAAAACGCTCGCGTGCGCGACGCGCTCCATCAAAGCGTGCCACGCTCCGGCGTCGGTGTACATCAATCGTTTGGTGTGTATGAAGTTGCGCGAACTGCCGCCCTCGATGATGTATGACGCGACGGTGAACGGTGCGCCGCAAAAGCCTATGAGCGGCAAATCTTTTCGCAAGGCGGCGCGCGTGCGGCGTATCGCTTCATAGACGTAATCGAGACTCGAAACGTCTTCGAGGTGGCGCACGCGGTTCACGTCGGCGGGTGTGCGGACAGGGTTATGGATTTTAGGTCCGTCGCCTTTCGCAAATTCTAGTTCGAGTCCGAGCGGTTCGGTGATAAGCAGAATATCGGCAAAGATAATCGCGGCATCTACGTTCAAACGATGCGCGGCATAGACCGTGACTTCGGCGGCTAAGTCAGGGTTTTTGCAGAGTTCCAGAAACGAAACACGCTCGCGCACCGCGCGGTATTCGCTCATGTAACGTCCGGCTTGACGCATCAACCAGACGGGCGTGTAGGGCGTCGGTTCACGACGGCACGCGCGCATGAACGGTGAATCGTCAATCGGATTCGTTATAGTATCGGTAGAATTGTCGTTAATCATAGAAGGCTAAACTTACCATGTAATCAGCCTGTATTTCATCGTGCGACGTGGCGCGCGATGCGACGGGCGTTGTGAGTTCGATTAAAATGTCGCCACAAAAAACTTGTCCGCAGTGTTTCAATTTTGAATCTTTATGCCCGCCTGCGACGTTAAAAGTTTATCGGGCTAAGTTGTCAATCATCATCAATCGTTCGATATATTCATCAAGAATGTTTTCTCCGTGTTCTCTGCGTCTTCGGCGGTAAAAATAACATCGAACATTTAACCGCAGAGAACGCGGAGGTAATTTTTACTTCGTTATCATCCATGAAGAACTCAGTTTATAAATTCGTGTGCCTCGTCCTTCTGTGCATCGTCGTGATGTGCGTTTCCGTATCGGCGCAAACCGTGCCGGAAACCGTCGTCCCCGCGCGCAACGATACGCCGACCATCGCGCCCTCACCGGAAATCTCGAACCCTTCGACCGCGAACGATTCGCCTTCACCGACCGTCAATCAAACCAACGCCGCCGAAGTTTCGACCGTGCCAAACACCGAAAGCATAAACACAATCGCAGCATTCGGTGCGCCGCTCGTAGATAGAACCGTGCGCGCGAAAACCGTCGTCAACATGGTGCGCTTTGAGAGTGTGCCGGTGATTGATGGGCGGCTTGACGATGCGGTGTGGCGCGGGGCGGCACGGCTCGATAATTTCTATCAAACCCAACCGGGCGACAACGTGCGTCCGTCGAAGGCGACCGAAGCCTATTTCGGTTACGACGCGAAACATTTTTACATTGCGATTCATGCCTTCGATGAACCGTCGCAGATTCGCGCCAGCATCGCCAAGCGCGATGAGATTTTCGGTGAAGACAACATACGCATTTATCTCGACACGTTTAACGACCGACGCCGCGCCTACCTCATCGGTTTCAACCCGCTTGGCATTCAAGCCGACGGGATTTACACCGAAGGCGGCAGAATTGATTTCAGCTTCGATGTCGTGATGGAATCAAAAGGCATTATCACCGAAGACGGCTACACGATTGAAGTCGCAATTCCGTTCAAATCTTTGCGTTATGAAGCGGGCAAAGGGAAGCAATGGGGCTTCCACGTTTGGCGCAACATCGCCCGCTTGAACGACGAGATAGATTCGTTTATGCCGATTTCGCGCGACATCGCCGGAGTCTTAAATCAAGCCGGAAAACTGACCGGGCTTGAAGGCATTGATACCGAGCGCACGATTGAAATTATTCCGAGCCTCACGCTTTCGGAGACGGGCAGGCGCGTCGGCGTTTTTGCTTTAGTGGGCGAACCGCCGCAACCGGCGCGTGTCGGAAGTCGTTTCACCAACGGCTCGCTCGAATTTGAACCGGGCTTGACCGCGAAGTTCGGTTTGACGCCGACCGTCACGCTCGACTTCGCCCTCAATCCAGACTTCGCACAGGTCGAAGCCGATGCCACCGTCGTCACCGCCAATCAACGCTTCCCGATTTTCTTTCCTGAAAAACGCCTGTTCTTTCTCGAAGGGATAGACATTTTTCAAACGCGCATGAACATCCTCAACACGCGCGCCATCGTTGACCCCGACTATGCCGCGAAGCTCACGGGCAAGCGCGGGCGCAACTCGTTCGGCTTCATCTTGGCTTCGGACAACGCGCCCGGCAACTTCTCCGACGAAGACCGCATAGACCCCGACCGCCGCAGTTCGTACACGCGCTTTCTCGACCCGACCGCGACGATTCTCGACCGCAACGCTCTTATCGGCGTCCTGCGCGTCAAGCGCGACATCGGCGCGAAAGATAGTAGTCTCGGCTTCTTCGCCACGACGTATAATTTTATCGAACGCCATAATCACCTTGCCGGATTCGACGGACGCTTTCGTCTCACGCCGCAAACCTTCGCCGAATTTCAAATCACGGGAACAACTTCGCGCCGCGTGTTCTTCGACCCCGATAACCTGTTTCCCGACCCGCGTTTTCCTGCGGGAAGCAATCGCACGACGCAAAACATTTATCGCACCGGAAACGGCTTAGGTTATTCCTACGCCCTCGATAAAACCGGACGCAACTTCGGCTATACATTGAACGGCGTCGGGCGCACGCGCGACTATCGCGCCGATGTCGGATTCACGCCGCGCACGAACACCAATCAACATCGCCTCGCCGTTCGTTTCTCCGACGACCCGGACGCGAAACGTCGCATCATCGGCAAACGCCTGACATCCTCTTTCATCACCAGCCACGACTTTCAGGGACACTCACAAAATCATCAAAACGTCACCGAACTAACTCTAACTTTACAACGCAATACCTATATCGGCGGCGGAACTGAAGCGGGCTTCGAGCGTTTGTTTGAGTTTGAGTTCGGGCGCGCACGCAATCCTTCACGCACGCGCGAACTTACCGGAAGCCCGAACGCGAATCCAAACGGCGCGTTCTTCGGCGCGCCCGAACGCTCGGCTTACTACTTCAGCCCGTTCGTATTTATCGAATCCGCGCCAATTCAAAAACTTCGCGGCAGCCTCGTCGTCGCCCCGACATGGGGAGCTTTCGATTTCGATTTCGGTGGCGGCGACCGCTTCCCGCGCGTCTCGCCTCCAGCCCTTGTTTATCAAGCGGAACTTGCCGCCTACGAAATTCTGATTGCCAACCTCAAGCCGGATGAGAGACCGCCACCGCCCGTCTCGCCGCCGCTTGACCCCGGCACGGGACGCGCGCTCTTTGTCGAAGCCGGAATCCGATACCTGCCCGTCAGTGCATTTAACGTCTCGCTCAATTACACGAAAAGCCGTCTCACGCGCGACGACACGAACCGCGTCGCGTTTGACGACAACATCTTTGTGCTTCGCAGTGCTTATCAATTCACGCGCTTCATCGTGGCACGCGGGCGCGTTGATTATTCGACGCTGACCGCAAATGTGCGCGCTCAATTTCTGTTAGGCTACACGCCGAGTCCCGGCACGGCGTTCTTCGCCGGATACAATGATGACGTGAATCGCAACGGCTTCTCACGCTTTAGCGGGCAACTAGAACCCGGATTCCGCCGCAACGGACGCACGTTCTTCATCAAAGCTTCGTACCTGTTTCGCAAAAGCATTTAATCTTCGACGAGTATCGTTTGCGCGAGTCGCCGGTCAAGCGCGTGAATCTTTTTGCCGACTCGCACGCTGACCGGTCCCTCGAACGGCGCGATTGCCGTCACCATCACTTCCGCTCCCGGAACTACGCCCAACCCGGCGAGGTAGCGCAATCTTTCCGCATTCTGGTCACACACGCGAACGAGGCGCGCGCTCGTGCGCTCCGGCACATCGGCGAGTGAGCGTGTCGCCGTGTCGGGCAGCGTTCCATCTAGTTTCGGAATCGGGTCGCCGTGCGGGTCAACCGCCGGATGTCCCAGGTGGGCGGCGATGCGTGCTTCGAGTTTCTCCGAGATGACGTGTTCCAACACTTCGGCTTCCTCATGCACTTCGTCCCAAGTAAAACCTAGAACTTCGACGAGATAAAGCTCGATGAGACGGTGATGGCGTATGACTTCGAGCGCGATGCGTTCACCGTTCGCGGTTAAATGCACCCCGTAATACGGCTCATGCTCCACCAAGCCCATCTCCGCCAACGCCTTGACCATCGCCGTCACCGACGACGGCTTGACCTTCATGCGCGCGGCGAGCGATACGGTCTTTACTTGCTCGTGCGCCCGCCGCATCAAGTAAATGGTCTTTAGATAATCTTCCACCACCGGCGTCACGGCTTGCGCCAAATTCTCTGCGGTCGTCATCTCGGTTATTATTTCACCAGTCTCTTTCCGTCATCTTTCGCCGTAGTATAACCGACGCTTGACTTGCTCACAAACGCGGTGTATAACGGGCGAAAGCAAAGTTTAGACCAGACTAAATTTTAATTCCGCTCTACAAAATTATCTACAAAGAGGGTTTGTCATGTTCATCGCCCGGCGTTTCATCGGATGCGTTTTCCTTTTCCTGCTCATCATCGGATGCGCTTCGTCCGCTTTCGCCCAATCTTCCGGCATCGTTCGCGGGAGCGTCGCGGACGAGAGCGGCGCAAGCATAGTCGGCGCGAGCGTCAGGCTGGTGAATGCGACAAACGGTTACGCCCAAGAGACGAGAACGGGCGACGACGGGCGATACACGTTTTTCAACGTGCCGTTCAATACCTATACGCTTGTTGTGTCGCAAGCGGGCTTTACTGCGGCGACGCAAGATGTCGCGTTGCGCTCGAACGTGCCGCTCGAAACGAATGTGCGGCTCACAGTTGCCACCGTCGGCGAGCAAGTCGAGGTCAGTGCTAACACGGAGTCGAGCATCGAACCGACGCGCAGCGAGATCGCGGTTGATTCGGTGAGCATCGAGAATCTCACGAGTGCCTTGCCCAGTCGCCAGATTGAAAGCCTTGTGCTGTCCGTTCCCGGCATCGTCCGCGACGGGAAAGGAGTTTTCCATGCGCGGGGAGCGCACAATCAATCGTCATTCGTGATTGACGGCATTCCTGTCAGCGACCAACTCTCGGCGATTTACGCGAACAACTTCGACGCGCGCAACATCGAAGCGATGAGCGTGCAACTCGGCAACATCGCGCCGGAGTTCGGCAACAAGGCGTCAGCCGTGATTCAAGTCACGACGCAATCGGGTCTGGGTCGTGGGCGTTCCGTTTTTGGCAATATCAACATCGGCGGCGGTTCGTTCGGTTCAGGCGAAACGTCTTTCAAACTCGGCGGTGAAAACTCCGCGCGTTCGTTCGGTTACTTCATCTCGGCAGCGAACAGTTTCACATCGCGCTACCTCGACCCGCCGTTTCAGAACGCGACCGCCGACTTCGGCAACGGGCGCGCGGTCACGGCAGACGGCGCGGGACTCAACAACTACGGCAACGGGCAAAGCCTCTTTACGCGCCTCGACTACGTGCCGAACGAGCGCGACTTTTTCAAACTCAATATCGTCGTCGCGCGTTCACGCTTCAATATCGCCAACACGCCGTCACAGGAGTTGAGCGGGCAACGCCAAGTTCAGCAGAACCGCAACCTCGCCGTCTATCCGTCGTGGCAGCACGTTTTCAATGAACGATGGGTGATGACGATTGCGCCTTACCTGCGTTTTTCAACCGCCATTTCGCTTCCGAGCGCGGGCGACACGCCCGTCACCTTCGGCGTCTCGCGCCACCTGCTGACCTTCGGCGCGGTGGCAAACGCCGCTTACGCCGGTAATGGTCACACACTCAAATTCGGCATTGACGCCTTCACGTTCCCGTCAAGCGAAGCCTTCGACTTTCAATTCACAGATTCGACCTTTAACCCGCTTCCGGCAAATTCGGTTGCGACCATCAACCCGGACGGAATTGTCAATTTCGCTTTCGATTCGTCGCTCACGCAAAGCGAAATTAACCGTTTGCTCGTCAATTTCAACCCGAATCTCATCGCTTACGACCGCACCATCCTCGCCCAAGCTGCCGCGAACAATTCGATTATCACCGGCACACCGCGCCCCTTTAGTACCGCGCAGAAGCGAACGGGCAGACAGTTTTCGGCTTACATACAGGACACTTACACCTTCCGCAACTTGACCATCGGCGGCGGTGTGCGCTTCGACCGTTACAAATTCCTGCGAACGGAAACGGCACTCAGTCCGCGCTTCGGTCTGGCGTATCGCATTCCGCAAACGAACACGGTCTTGCGCGCTTCATACAATCGCATCGTGCAGACGCCTTCGACCGAGAACCTGCTTATCTCCGGCAGCGAATCGGCTGCCGCGCTCGTCAACCCGCTCACGATTCGCCTTTTCGGTTCGCGCACGCGGCAGATTCCGGCGGAACGTTCGCACTGGTTCGAGGTCGGCGCACGACAACAAACCGGAAAACTCGGTCGGCTCGATGTCGCGTACTATCGCAAGGGCATACGCGACCTTCACGACAACGATCAATTCCTCAACACGACGATCATCTTTCCGATTTCGATTTCGCGCGGGCGCGTGCAAGGACTGGATTTACGTTTCGACACGGCGCGCCGGAAAGGGTTCGGCGGCTACTTCAGTTTAGGTTTCGTGCAGGCTTTGGTCACGCCGCCCTTCTCCGGCGGACTTTTCTTGAGCGGCGCAAGTGTGGACACCTTCGGCGGCGAGGAGTTCGTGATAGACCACGACCAGCGGCAGACGATGCAAGGCGCGATGCAGTACAGCAACCGGCGGCGCGGAGTGTTCGCGCAATTCTTAGTGCGACATGACGGCGGATTGGTCACGGGAGTTTCGGCGGCAGATGCGCCCGCGCTCGCCGCCAACCCTGACACCGCCGCCGGACTCGCGCTGTTGGAGTTGACCTCACAAGTAGTGCGTGTCAGACCGCGCACCATCTACGACGCTTCTTTCGCTTACGACTTCATTCGCCGTGAACCGTTGAGAGTCAGCGTGCAGTTCGACGCCTTGAACCTGACGAACAAACCGGGACTCTACAACTATCTCTCCGTCTTCGGCGGCACGAACTATATCCCGCCGCGCTCGTTCAATGCGCGGCTTAAATTCGATTTTTAAGTTTCCGTGAAACAATCAAGCTTATGCTTTCGGGCAAAGCCTTATGTGGTTCGTCCGCCCGACCCGGTGGCGCGCTATACTGTCGCGCTCTATCAACATCTCGAAATAACTCGAATAACAAATGAAAATTCTTCTCGCGTTTCTTCTCGCGTTCGCTGTCGGGGCGGCGTGTCGGTGGTTTGACGTACCCGTTCCCGCACCGCCGAAACTGCTCGGCGCACTGCTTATTATCACGACGACCATCGGATACATGGCGTCGGATTCGTATCTCACACGCCGCGCAAGGCGGACGGACGCGGTTGCCGAAAGCGTGAAGAAGTAAGTGAGAAGTGGATAGTGGATAGTGAATCATGAGCAGCCCGCTCTTTTCCTTTCACTATCCACTATTTTATCGCTTTTCGCGCGATGACATGGCGCGTTGTGTGGATGGTGAACTGACGAGGCGGCGCGCTTCGGCGGTGATGCTTAATTTGAAATCAGGGGCGGGCGCGCCGCCCGTGCGGACGTAGATTTCCGTGTCTTGGGTCGCGGTTTCGGGAACGCTGCCCATATAAACGATGCGTCCCGCCGGTTCGGTACCCCACAAAACGTAAGCCGTCGCACCGACGCTGGTGGAAGGCGGAAGTCGTTTGATGCGTGCGCGAACGTAAGACTGTTCGCCAAGCACGTTGGCGTGGGCTTCGCCGTTGGCGTTCGGCGTCAAAGGTTCACCGATGAGTACGAGCGTGCGCCCGCCGTTTTTGCGTGCGACGGCATCATCAACTTCGGTGTAAAAATCCGTTGTGCGACGCACGCGACGCTTCGGCATCGGTTCGGGACGACGGCGACGACGACGCGCTTCCTGAAGTCGTTCCTCGACCGTCGCAAAGAACGCCGTGACCTCTCCCGCGCGTGATGCGAACACGACCGCCCCGCCCGGACGCACGGCTTCCGGCGTCGCTTCCGCCGTGACTAAGACGCTGTAACTTTCGAGTCCTTCAGGGCGGGCAAACTCCAAGCCGCCGTTGCCTTGCGCGTCAACCGGAAGCAGTCCGACGCGACGCGCACCGCCGGGCGCAGCCGCCCAGATAACATAAGTCCCTGCCGCCGGAGAGACGACCGAAGGCGTGGGTAGATTGAGCGCGGTCAAGCGGACAAGCCCGCCGTCTTCCGTCGGTTCAAAATTAAGCGAAGCCGTCGCCGTATTGACGAACGAACGCAGGCGCACGCCAAGCCGTTTGTTCGGTGCATCGTCCGCCGTTTGATTTTGACGACGTTTGCCGCGCGTCGTTTCACTCGCGCCCGCCCGCGCGTCGGAGTGATAAACGGTAAAGATGATGCCAACGATGAAGCACGCGCGCAGGGCGCGACTAAGCGGCGATGAGAGTCTGTGTGATGCCATGACTGGTGAAGAATCCTCTCGTGATATTTCCGGCGTGTGTGGAGCGAGGCGGATTATAGCGTAGGGCGCGGTTTTCGAGACTAATAATTTTGGGTTTATGTAATAATTCAAGTAGTGGCTCAAAGGCGGGAGAATCTTTGCGCTCCTTTGCGTCTCCCATCTTTGCGCTCCTTTGCGTTACTTCTTCTTGTATCGCAAAGAACCGCCAAGTGAAGACGCCAAGAACCGCAGAGCAAAGATCACGCGCCCTCACCCACGCTTGAGCCACTACCATAATTCGGGAACGATATGACTTTTGATTACCCGGCGCAACAATTAACCTCAACTTAACTTCCGGTTATTAACTTTCGTGGTTTTGTCACGCTGTGAAATGCTGTGCGAAGATACGTCCGAACAAAACCACTCACCGTCAATCTGTTCGCGTCGTGTCGCGCAAGTCATCAACCTCATATCGCCCTTTTATCATAGAAGTAAAACGAAAATGAATCTTTCAAAAAACACCTTCCTCGCCCTTGTCATCCTATTGTTTGCCGTCGCCGTCAATGCTCCGGCGCAATCCGTCGTCATCAATAAATACCGCGTCGAACCCGACACGGTAGAGTTGCTTGTCGTGCAAACAAATCTCGACATGCGCGGCATGATTGTCAAAGATTTTTCGTCCAGCATCGCCAACGACAACGGCGGCAGGTATCAATTTTCGCAAAACTCTTTGTGGTCAAGCGTCCCCGCCGGAACGCTCGTCGTACTGCGTTCTGACGCGAGTGCCGCCGACACGAATGTTAGTGATTACACGCTCGACATCGGTTTCACTAACGCGACGTACTTCAGCAATCTCGGCGGTGATTTCAACATCAGTACGACCGACATGGTGATGATTAAAGCGGCAGGGTCGGGCGCAAGCGGCGTGACGGGAAGCATTCACGCATTCGCCAGTGGAGCAAAGGGAACGCAGTTTAACAATGCCCTGCCGCCGAAGTTGTTCGCTGCAAGTTCGACACCAGCCGGAACATTCGCCTTCGCCACCAATCCTAACTCGACGCTTGCCGACTTTAACGGTCTGAGCGCGACGGGCGGCGCGAACGGCTTGACATTCGGCGTCGGCAACAATGCGACCAACGCCGCATTTATCAATTCGCTTCGCAATTCTTTCATGGGAGAGCCGACGACAAACACCACCAACCTGACTTTCACCAACACGGGCGCGACTTCGCTTAACCTGCAATGGACGAACGGCAACGGTGCGCGGCGCATCGTCTTGGCGCGTCAAGGCGGCGCGGTTGATGCCACGCCAACCGACGGCACGGCTTATACACCGAACGCCGCTTTCGGTGCGGGAGCGCAAATCGGGACGGGCAACTTCGTCGTCTCTAACGGCGGCGATATGGGCGCGTTTGTGACGAACCTCGCGCCGAACACGACGTATCATTTCGCCGTCTTCGAGTACAACGGCACGGATGCGACGACCGATTACTTGACCGTCGCACCTGCGATTAACAACACGACCACCGCCGCCGCGTTCACGATAAGCGGGCGCGTCGCATCGTCGAGTGGTTCTGCGGGCGGCGGGTTCGTCGTAATGCTCACTGGCGACGGTGCGCCTATTACTACGACGACGCGGGCGGGCGGCAATTATTCGTTTACAAACGCAACCGCCGGGGGCGACTATACCGTCACCGTCGTTGCTCCCGGCTTCAGCGTCGAGCCGTCAAGCGTGCGAGTCACGAATCTCGACGCGCCGCGCACCATAGACTTTACCGTGACGCCGAGCGTGATTATCAGCGAGTTCCGCTTTCACGGCGTTGACCCGGATGGAGACGGCGCGCTTGTCGGGGCGACGAACGAATTTATCGAACTCTATAACCGCACCGACGCTGCGATAGATATGCGCGGCTGGGTACTTGACGCGGGTTCTGACGGCACGATTCACCGTTTCGGTAATAATTCAATTATCCCCGCACGCGGTCACTTCCTCATCGTCGGCGCATCATACGAGGCACTGAGCGTTGAGTCGGCGGCTGATGCGACATTTAGTTCGGGCATTAACATACCCGAAGACGCCGGAATCAGCCTCCACAACGGAGCCAATTCTTATCCCGGTAATCTGTTGGATAACATCGGTTGCTTCTATACCGACATCGGTTTCGGTTGCGGAATAGCCGATTCCTTCGCCCCGCAACCGTCTGCCACAGATGCATCCGGTGCGGATGTCGAGCATAGCTTCGTGCGTCTCGGAGATTTGTCGAATAGGTCGAGAATATCGTTTCCGGGAAGAAACTTTGCCCTCGTTTCGCCAAGCCAAACGACACTTGGAAACATTCAATCCACGCTCGGCGCACCCGCCCCGCAAGGCACGCGCGCCGCGACCAATGTGTTCGGTTCGACTTTGCGCTTCAGCCTTGCCGATACCGACGCGGGTACGACCGCCACTTCACGCTTCCGGCGCGGGCGCACCGCCGATAAGACCGTGAACGGCACGCTCGTCTTTCAACGCACGATTACCAACACCGGAGCGTTGCCGATTAACTTCCTGCGCCTTCGCGTCACAGACATCACGACGCTTGGACGCGACCCTTTGCAAACTCGCCGTGAGTCCGCCGATGTGCGCGTATTGTCATCAACGGACAACGGCAACGCGCGCGGTTTAACTCTGGAAGAACCGCCCGCGCAACCTCTGGGCGGCGGTCTCAATTCCAGTTTGATCGTCAATGGCATCAACTCGCAAACGCCGCTCGCGCCGTCGGAAAGTATCACGCTTGAGTTTCGTTTGAGCGTCGCCAAAGCGGGCAGATTCCGCTTCGCCGTGATGCCGGAAGCCTTGACCGTCGCCCTTACTTCGACAAATGAAAACCTTGTGATGGGCAATCCTTCAAACGCCGTCACGGACATAAATCAACCGACAAACTATCTGCTCGATAAACCGCAATTCGTCGCGTCGTATCACCGCGACAACGGCACGCCGAACTGGGTTTCGTGGCATCTGGATTCAACTTGGATTGGCACGTCCGGGCGTTCCGACGACTTCGCTCCCGACCCGACTTTGCCTGCCGGTTGGTATCGCGTTCAGCCTTCGGATTATTCCAACTCCGGTTACACGCGCGGGCATATGTCGCCGTCGGGCGACCGCACGCGCAGCCTTGCCGACAATCGCGCCGTCTTCCTGATGACGAATATGATTCCGCAGACCGCCGCCAACAACAACACGACGTGGAACAATCTGGAAGTCTATTGCCGCGAACTCGTCGCACAGGGCAACGAGCTTTACATCATTTCCGGCGGGGCGGGAAACATCGGCACGATTGCGAACGGGCGCGTCGCCGTCCCCAACAGCACTTGGAAAGTCATCATCGTGCTGCCTGTCGGCGACGGCAACGATGCCGCCCGCGTCACCACAGGCACGCGCACCATCGCCGTCAACGTCCCGAACACCAACAGCGTTGATGCGAACTGGCGCATCTACCGCACTACGGTTGACGACATCGAGGCTTTGACGAATTTCGATTTCTTCTCGAACGTTCCGCAGTCCGTGCAGAGCGTGATTGAGGCAACCGTTGACAACCAATGAAACGAGCCAAACCATCGGCGGCACGGGTGAAGACGCGGAACTGCTCCACGCTCTCGCCCGCGCCGCCGACGGTTTGACGATGCGAAGTGAATCGGATTACCCGTTCACCATCGTGAATTTCAACGACATAAATGAGAACGCTCTACCCGCACACCTGCGCGTCCTCACCTCGCACACCGACACAACGACGCCGATTGAAACTACGACCGTCGAACACTTCTTCCGCGTCGCCGCGAAGCACGCCGACTGGCACGATGCGACGGAACACGCACGCACTCTTCGCTTTCAAGCACTCGTCGAACTACTCACCCGAAGCCTTCGCCACACGCGGGTTTATCGCATCGGTGAACGCGACATCGCCGTGTTCATCATCGGGCAGAGCGCGTCCGGCGCACAACTCGGTCTTCACACTCGCGTCATCGAAACTTGATGTCTCACCTTACGCGGTTGAGATTTTACAGCCCGATTCATCGGGCTTTCCGCCGAAGGCGGCACATAGCCACGCGATTTATCGCGTGGTCGCTTTCAAGCAGAATCCGAAAGGGCGTTTTAACGTCCTTCTCGCTGTGGCTTAAGCCGTCGGATGACAAGCCCGTTTCAACGGGCTAAGAATTATTACCCAGATGACCACGCGATAAATCGCGTGGCTATCAGCCCAAAGGGTAAGCCTCGTTCACGAGGCTGAAAACCAAAACCGCGTAAGGTGAGTTAATGTTTCGTATTTCACATCAGCCGGATATAATGCCCGTGATGTTTTCACCGCGTTCATCTTTCATGCGAGTTTTAGCGATGATGTTGCCCTTGTGCTTTATCTGGGTGTTCGTCGCCTGCGTCGTCTCGTGTTCGGCTCACGACGCGGAAGCGCATGAAATCCGCGCCGACCTTGCGATTGAAAGCATAGACGGCTCGCATGATGACGATCTTTGTCCTGTTACAGAAGCAACGTCATATACGTTACCGGAACGACAATCATCAATTCCTCAAATAAGCGATGAAGTCTCGTCGTTGTTCGCGCCATGCGTATCGCCAACCAACAACGCGCTGACACTTAGAACACAATCGTCAATCAGGCTCTCCGCCGCCCGTCCGCCGCTTGAACGGCTTTGCATCCTTCGCATTTAGACTTCTTCAACCAACAAAATCCATCTCATTTTTTTGCGCTTTTCGTTCCAACGTCAAGCGCGCGTTTATCTGTTTTTATGCTCAAGGAGATTTGTTTATGAAGCGAATGTTTATAGGTTTATTGTTCTGCCTCGCCTTCACGGTACAGGCGACGGCACAACAGAATGTGACGAAGTTGGAAGGTCAAGTCGTATGCTGTGCGGATTGTTGGGCGGAAGCCGACCGCACCAAAGTCGAGTACGGCACGGCGGAAGATTTGTTGAAATCGCAATCGTGTGTGGCGAACGGCGACCCGACCTTAATCGCGGTGCGCGAAGGCGACAAGTTCACCCTGTACCAACTGGAGCAGGGCAAGTTCCGCCTTCCGGGAAAGAATTGGCTGGAGTTCGTCGGCAAGCGCGTCGCCGTGACGGGTACGGTACGAACGGGGCGAAAGAAGAATGACACAAACTTCGTCCGCGTTGATGCGCTTGAAATACTCGCGCCGAGCATCGCCGAACGTGAAGCGGCGAACGTCGTCGGAAGCGCGGTCGAGTTGACGCTTAAAGACCCTTTCGGAACGAGTCAAACCTTGAGCGCGCTTAAAGGTCGCATCGTGGTTCTGAATTTCTGGGCGACGTACTGCGTGCCGTGCCGGAAAGAGATGCCCGACCTCGCGGCGATTCAAAACGAGTATGCCGCGTTGGGCGTGCAGGTCGTCGGTGCTTCGACGGATGCGGCGGAAGACCGCGCCAAAGTTTTGCAGTTCGTCAAAGAAACAAAAATCAACTTTCCGATTTGGACGGGGGCGACAGTCGCCGACATGACGCGCTTCGGACTTGGGGCGGCGTTGCCCGGTACGGTCATCATCGGCAGCGACGGGCGCATTGCGAAAGTCATCTCCGGCATCGTCAATCAAGCCGACTTGAAGCGCGAGATTGATGCGATGCTCGCCTCCGCCGAAGCGACGGCGAAGGCTGAACGCAAAGCGGAGAAGCGGCGTGAACAAGTCGCTTCAAGCAAAGCTAAACCAAGTCAAGCATCGAGTGTTCCGAGTTGACCGCTTTGACCGGGCGAAGGTCGCGCCGTGAGCGGGACGGGACAACAAGATGCAGAGAAGTGGACGTATGGCGTGCGCGTCATATCGAACACGATTGACCGCGCGAAGTGGCGCAATACCTTGACGTACAGGTTTCATCCACGATTTACCGCCGGAGTCGAATACAACCCGCTTGCCGGAAAGGTTTCGCCATTGGCGAACGTCGTCGCCCTGACCGAAACGAACAGGCGTCCGGCGTTAATCATCGGCACGAGTTCCGACCGCATCGGCACGCCGTTCGGTCAATCGTTCTACGCGACTTTCAGCAAAAATCTACGACGCGAAACCGGCTTACCCGTCGCGCCTTACATCGGCGTCGCTTACGGGACGTTTGAAGACCGCGCGCGCATCATCGGCGGTTTGAACATCAACCTCAACGAGCGTTGGAGTTCGACGATTCTCTTTGACGGCGTGCGCGTGCATCCGACTGTGAACTACACACGCGGGCGTCATCAGTTCGGTGTCATCTTTGAGCGTGGGCGCAATCCGGGCGCGAGTTACAGCATTTCGTTTTAAGGAATTTTTTATGAGCAGCGAAACCATCACCCGCCCCGCGTCGCGCCTCGCAAACGTGCGGCGCGGTCGGCAACTCGAATATCTCACCATCGCTTGGAATTCGCTCGAAGCCGTCGCATCCATCAGCGCGGGACTGTTTGCGGGCAGCATCGCGCTTGTCGGCTTCGGCGTGGATTCGGTTATCGAAACGTCATCCGGCGCAGTTCTGTTGTGGCGACTGCGCGACGGCGAGCGCGGCGAGGCGAGGGAACGCATCGCCCTGAAACTTGTCGGCATCAGTTTTCTTTTGCTTGCCGCTTACGTCGCTTTCGACGCGGTGAAGTCTCTCCTCATGCGCGAACCGCCGGAAGCAAGCTATTTCGGAATTGGCATCGCCGCCGTGTCGCTCGTCGTGATGCCGTTACTCGCACGCGCCAAGCGTCGCGTCGCGGTACAACTCAACAGTCGGGCAATGCAAGCCGACTCGCGGCAAACCGATTTGTGCGCTTACCTCTCGGCGATCCTACTCGCCGGACTCGTGCTAAACGCTTTGTTCGGGCTGTGGTGGGCTGACCCGGTGGCGGGCTTGATAATGATGCCGATTATTGCGAAGGAAGGCGTCGGAGCGTTGCGCGGCGAAACGTGCGGTTGTGCCGATTCTTGCCACTAACGGCACGACGTCCCCACAAAGAAAATCCCCACAGCGACCTTGAATGATTGCCGTCGGGATTTTCTTTGTGTCGTGGCTATTGGAAGCCGGAAAAGTTTTTGGAGGCGGCGGTCGGAATCGAACCGACGAATAAAGGTTTTGCAGACCTCTGCCTTACCACTTGGCTACGCCGCCGCGAGACAAGTAGAAAGTATAAGGGAGAAAGGAGAAAATCCGAACCTTCTCCTTTCTCCCTTATACTTTCTACTTGATCTAAAAGCGGGAGACGAGATTTGAACTCGCGACCCTCGCCTTGGCAAGGCGATGCTCTACCACTGAGCTACTCCCGCATCGGGTCATCCGCTTTGCTTAACGGAAGGGGATTCTACAAATCATCGTCGGCTTGGTCAAGCGGGGTGAGATTTGGGTTGGTAAAGATAATGGGCTGCATAGTGTGCACGGGATTCAGTATTGATGTTCCCAGCGGCGTTTGCGGAATTTGCTTTCCGTCCAGAAGGCGGGGAGAAGTTCGATGCGCGGTGGGATGTGCGATGCTTTGTCGGGAAGGATGACGGTGACGACATCATAGCGATACGCGGTTTCGCGCAAGTTGAGAAAGCGGCGATAGCGGCGAGCGGCGCGTGTGATTTGGCGTTGTTTGCGAAGGTCAACATTGGCTTCGGGTGCGGCGAACCAATCGGAGCGGCGGGTTTTGACTTCGACGAAACAGAGCGTGTCGGCTTGGTATGCGATGATGTCAATCTCGGCGTTGATGATTTGACCACGCCGCGAACGCCCTATGGGAAGATGAACATTCGTCGCCACGATGTCGAAGCCGTGACGTTCGAGATATGCGACGGCGAGTTGTTCGCCCGCCGCGCCGAGTGCGATGTGCGCGGGGGCGGTGTCGTGATTATGCGATGGATTGTGTGATGGGTCGGGTGATGAAAGATGTGTGAACGAACGCCGTGCGCGGTCGCGTGTCGTGTGCCATGCGCGTATCAGGTTGGAGATGGTGGGCATGGTCGTTAAACGTGCGGTCGGTGGATGGTGAAAGGGACGGCGAAACGGGTTCGTGTTTGCGTGCGTGTTTCGGGTGACAGTACACTTTCCGTTTTCAGTTGGGAAAGCGAAACTATTTATGACTACGCCGGAAGAAAATATCAACCCGATTATAAACCCCGATGCGACGGAAGCGACGGAAAACTTTGAGCCTGACGTTGCCGCCGCGCCTCTGCCTCTGGTCGCCATCGTCGGGCGTCCGAACGTCGGGAAGTCCACGCTGTTCAATCGCCTCGTCGGTGAACGTCGCTCAATCGTCGGTAATGAGCCGGGCATCACGCGCGACCGTATTTACGGTACGACGGAATGGCAAGGGCGCAAGTTCGCGGTCGTTGATACGGGCGGCATCGTCCCCGATGACGACGCGGTGATTCCGGCGAACATCTTTACGCAAGCCGGATTTGCGATTGAGTCGGCGCAGGCTTTGATGTGGGTCGTTGACGCGCGTGCCGGTGTCACGCCTCTCGATGAAGAACTCGCGCGCCTCTTGCGTGAGACGGGAAAGTCGGTGTACGTCGTGGCGAATAAGACGGACGCGGTGCGGCTCGAAGCGGACGCGGCGGAGTTCTATAAATTCGGTTTTGATGACGTGTTTCCGATTGCGGCGGAGCAAGGGACGGGCGTCGGTGAACTGCTCGATGTACTGCTCGATAAGTTGGAACTTGAGATGAAGGCGGACGATATTGACGATGCGGATGAGGAGAAAGATAAGCCCGCGCGTGAAATTCGCTTGGCGATTGTCGGGCGTCCGAACGTCGGCAAGTCTTCGCTGTTGAATAAGATTTTGGGTGAGGAGCGCGTCATCGTCTCGCCCATCGCGGGAACGACGCGCGACGCGGTGGACACGGAATTAGAGCAGGACGGCACACGCTTTCGCATCATTGACACCGCCGGGATACGGCGCAAAGGCAAGACTGAAGAGATGCACGAAAAGCTTTCCGTGATGATGGCGCGAAGGAGTCTGGAGCAAGCCGATGTCGCCATCGTCGTGATTGATGCGACGGAAGGCGCGGTCGCGCTCGATGCCAACATCGCGGGTTATGCGGCGGATGCCGGATGCTCGATTATCATCGCGGTCAACAAGTGGGACGCGATTGAAAATAAGGAAACTAACACCGCGCTTGAGTTTGAACGCAAGCTTCGTTTCGGTATGAAGTTTTTAGATTACGCTCCGGTCGTGACGATTTCGGCTTTGACGGGTCAGCGTGTGCAAAACCTTTTGCCGCTCGTCGTCAAAGCGAACGAAGCCCGCAATCGCCGCATCCCGACGGGCGAACTCAACCGCTTCTTCGAGCGTGCGATTCAATCACCCCGCGCCCCGACCGCGCCCGCTCCGGTCAAAGGCGGACGCTCGCGCCTTCACGTTCAATACGTCACACAGGGAGCCGTGCGCCCGCCGAAGTTCATCGTCTTCACGGCGGGCGGCGCGAAGGGCATACACTTTTCGTATGAACGATATTTGCAAAATCGTTTGCGTGAAGAATTCGATTTCTTTGCCACGCCGTTGCGGATTGTGGAGCGGCATAAGAGCAAGAAATGAAATTATTAGGAACGACATTTACGGGCAGCGCGATTGATGACGAAGCGACGTTTAAGCGGCTGCCTAAAAATCTTCAAAGTCTCTTGCAACAAGAGAACGGATTCATTGCGTTTGATGGCGGGTTGCATTTGCGCGGCGCGTGTTTGTCTCCGGCATGGCACTCGTTGCGAGAAGTTTGGGCGGGTGAGTTTGCATTGCACGAACTCTATCCGGTAATCAACAAAACAGATGTCCCTTTCGCGCAAGATTGTCTTGGCGATCAATTCATTTTGCGGCAGGACGTTGTTCATAGATTAAGCAGCGAGACAGGGGAGTTAGATTCTTTGGAAATCTCCATTGAGACGTTCTTCGTCAAAGCAGAAGCAAACCCCGTCGAGTTTCTGTCTTTACAACCTTTGTTGCAGTTCATGCGGGAGGGCGGGAAACTTGAGCCGGGACAACTCTTGAGCGTGTATCCTCCGTTTTGTACGAAGGAATCTGCAAATGGCGTTTCTTTAAGAGCGATTGCGATGTTCGACTGCCTTGAATCTCTCGCCGGCTTTGCGCGACAAATCTCGGCTTTGCCGTAGGGTTTGCATTGGTCGTCAAATATAGATGACGCGACCGATACAAAGTAAAATAGTTTGGTGAGGGTGAAAGTTATATGTCAGGAAATTTGCACAATAAAGTTTCGGATGAAGAATACTTGGCGGCTCTGAAGGCGGAAGAAGAATTACAGGCGAAATATAAAGACCATCCTTCAAAGCTAATACGCTTAATGATGGCGGCGCGCATGGAAAATCTGCGGCTTGACGGAAGGCTTAAAACGGAAGAAGAACTCAACGCCGAAATAAGAGAAAGCAAAGGCGCGAGCGCGTGGGATGAAGATGATTAACAAAACGCGCACGTTTGTTGACGCCAACATTTTGATTAACGCCACAAACATCAACGATGCTGTGTTGATAATGAAAATAGAAAATCTGTTGGACAGCGAACAGCGCGAGTTTGTGGCAAGCGATTTTCTTGAACTCGAAGTTTTGCCGAAGCCCGTTCATAACAAACGTCAAGTATCGGTCGAGTTTTGTCAGAACTTTTTTGCGTCGTGCGTTGAGCGCATAGAAGTAAATAGCCGCACGACAAAGATTGCTTATGACGAAGCGTGTTTGTTGGGATTATCGGGTGCTGACGCCATTCATTTAGCCGCAGCTTACGAAGCGAATGCCGATGAGTTGGTAACTTTGGAAAAGCCGACGAAGCCGATGTACAAAAGCAAGTTGGTGAAAGTCGTTTATCTGCATGACATCAAGTAACGACGGTTTGAACGCATTTGAGTTTGAAATTACAGCGACGGAAGGCGCGGCGCGCGTCGGGTTGATTCAGACACGGCGCGGGGTGATTGAGACTCCGGTGTTTATGCCGGTCGGGACGCAAGGAACGGTTAAGGGCGTGCGGTTCGAGGCGTTGGAAGCGGAAGAACTCGACGCGCGGATTATTCTGGGGAACACATATCACCTGTGGTTGCGTCCGGGTGCGGACGTGATACGGGCGTGCGGCGGTGTGCATAAATTCAACGGTTGGCGGCGGGCGATGTTGACGGATTCGGGCGGGTTTCAAGTTTGGAGTCTGGGCGAGTTAAGGAAGATTACGGAAGACGGCGTTAAGTTTCGTTCGCATATTGACGGCAGCCCGCGCTTCATGTCGCCGGAAGTTTCGATGGAAGTGCAAGCCGCGCTTGGGTCAGACATCGTGATGATGTTCGATGAGTGCGCGCCGGGAAAGTCGGAGCATGACGCGGCGAAGCGAAGCATGGAGTTGACCTTGCGTTGGGGGAAGCGTTCGCGGATTAGGTTTGATGAATTGCAGAACGAAGGAATGGACACGGGACGACCCGAAAAGGCGGAAGGCGGAAGGCGGAAGGCGGAAGAAGAATCAGATGGCTTTCACTCATCACTCATCACTCATCACTCATCACTATCCGCAAAGCAGGCTTTGTTCGGCATCGTGCAAGGTGCGACGCATGTTGATTTGCGGCGGGAGAGTTTGCGGCGCACGGTGGAGATCGGTTTTGATGGTTATGCTTTGGGCGGATTGAGCGTCGGGGAAGAGAAGAGGGTGATGTATGACGTGATTGAGGAAATCGCGCCGGAGATGCCTGTGGAGAAGCCGCGTTATTTGATGGGCGTCGGGACGCCGGAAGATTTAATCGAAGGCGTGGCGCGGGGTGTGGATATGTTCGATTGTGTGTTGCCGACACGGAATGCACGGACGGGTCAGGCTTTGACTTTACGCGGAAAGTTGAACATCAAAAACGCGAGATTTACGACGGACACGCGACCTTTAGATTTGCGATGCGCGTGTTCTGTGTGTCGTCGGCATACGCGGGCGTACCTGCGTCACCTGTACATGACGGGTGAAATGTTGGCGAGTATTTTGTTGACACATCACAACTTGTTCTTCTTCCTTGACACTATGAAACGTGTGAGGCAAGCTATCCGGTCTCATAACTTCAGCGATTTTCGGTGTAAGTTTTTAGCGGAGATAGCGGCGGGCGTCGAGTGAGGCGCAATGCGTTTCGCTTCTGTATCCGGTGCGTTTGTGATGAAAACTTCCGGCTTCGTTATAATCTCATTTGTAAATTCAGGTCTCACATAACCGCTTTTGCGAGCGGCGTTCACTACAACTTCAATGACTTTATTCGCGCTCATCCAACAAGGCGGCATCCTTCCGACGTTGATAAACTTCGCGCCGTTCTTACTCATCTTCGGCGTCTTTTACTTTCTCGTCATTATGCCGCAACGCAAGCGTCAACAGGCTTTGCAAACTCTTATCTCCGAACTCAAAGCGGGCGACCGCGTGGTGACGAGCGGCGGCATCATTGCGACTATTACCGCCGTGCGTGAAGATTCGCTGATTGTGCGAAGCGCGGATAAATCTATGCTCGAAATCTCGCGCGCTTCCGTCGCCGGACTTCACGGCGGGCTGGAAAAGAAACAACCTTAAAGAACAATCTTCTTTGAAAATCGGCGCGTCCCCGATACATCCTCTGCCTCAATTATTCGCATCCGTACAGCTATGAAAAGTAAAGTTTTACAACGCTTCCTTGTCATTCTCGCCATCACTGTGGCGGCTCTCTACATCGTCTTCGGACCGCGCACGACGGAAGCCGCGCGCACCTATCTCACAGGCGGCTTTCAGCGCACGCTCGAAGACAACATCAATCTCGGTCTTGACCTCAAAGGCGGCTCACAACTCGTGATGCAAGTGCAGGTCAACGATTATCTGCAAACCGTCACCCAAAACACCATGACGAGCATCACCCAAGCGGCGCGCCGTGCGGGTTATGCGACAACTGACGCGCGTACCGAAATCGGGAACAATAGCTTTCGCATTATTCTTGACGCGGCTGACGCGGCGAAAGCCGATGAAGCGGACGATAAATTACGCGACAACATCGACCTCCAAAATTTCACATCCGATGTCAACGGCAACGTCGTGACGTGGACGATGACACGCGAAGCCGTCCGCCGTTTGAGCGAAGAAGCCGTCGCTCTTGTTGAACAGAGAATCGAAAATCGCATCAACGCGGTTGGCGTCGCTGAACCAACGTTGCAACGTCACGGCGCACCAACATCGCATCAACTTTTGCTTCAAATGCCCGGCTTGCAAGACCCGGAACGCATTAAGGAATTACTCAAAGCCCAAGCGCGGCTCGAATTGATGAATGTCGTCACGACACCGCAACAAATTTATTCGACGCGCGAAGAAGCCTTGCAATCGCTTGGCGGCACGCTTCCGCCGAATCGCAACATTTTCCCTTACGTCGAACGCGACATTGACGATGTTGAGACGAACGTCGCACCCCCGCCGCGCTTTATGATTGTTGAAATTCCGGCAATCGTCGCAGGCAACGACCTCAAAGGTGCGACCGCCGTGCAAGGGCGTTCGGGCGGCGATAATTACGAAATTGATTTCGAGCTTAAACCCGAACCCGCCCAAAAATTCGGAGCGTGGACGGCGGCGCACATCGGGCAACCGCTCGCCATCGTCCTCGATGGTGAAATTAAATCCGCGCCGACGATTCAGGGGGCAATTTCTGATAGAGGTCAAATCACCGGAAGTTTCACCAGACAAGCCGCCGAAGACCTCGCATCGAATTTGCGTTCCGGCGCGCTTCCGGCGCGCATTGTGTATCAGGAAGAACGCACCGTCGGACCTTCGCTCGGTGCAGATTCGATTCGCGCGGGCGTGCGGGCTTCAGTCGCCGGACTCGTGTTAATCATCCTGTTCATGGTCTTTTACTATCGCGGGTCGGGCATCAACGCCGTCGTCGCTTTGTTGCTCAACTTCATATTGACAATGGCGGCACTCGTCATCTTCGACGCGACCTTGACGCTGCCCGGCATCGCCGGACTCATCCTGACGCTCGGTATGGCGGTTGACTCGAACGTGCTTATCTTCGAGCGCATACGCGAGGAACTGCAAAGCGGCAAAACCGTACCGTCGTCCATTGACCAAGGTTTCGCACGCGCGTTCGTGGCGATTATAGACACGCACGTTACGACCATTATTTCGTCCTTATTCCTCTTTGTGTTCGGCACAAGTACGATTCGCGGTTTCGCCGTGACGCTTATTCTCGGACTTATTATCAACCTCTTTACTGCCGTCTATGTCTCGCGCACGATTTTCATGTGGGTCGTCAATCGTCGCCGCGCACAGGGACAGCGCGTCGAAACACTCAGCATTTAGGTGGGGTCGGGCGTCAGGGGACAAGGGGTCGGAAAAAGCTTTTTGCCTTGAACCGTCCCTCATCTTCCAGCCCCTGTCCCCTTGTAAAACCATGATTGAAATTCTTAAAGACGTAAAAATTGATTGGCTCTCGAAGCGTCGCGTATTGTTGGCGATTTCGATTTTATTGATGCTCGCCGGATTGTCTTCTGCGATTTTGCGGCAAGTGATTCCCGGCGGCACGGAGCCGTTTAATCTCGGTGTTGACTTCCGCGAAGGTACGCAAGTCACAGTCGAATTCGCGCAACGTCCATCGGTGGAAGATATTCGCGCGGCACTCTCGGAGCGTGGTCTGGGCGATGCCAGTGTGCAGCCCGTGATTGACTTTGACCGCCAGAATCAAGTCATCATCCGTGTCGCGCAGGAAGTGTCAAACGCCGCTCCACCGCCGCAAGTCGAAAATCAAGTGAACGATGATGCCAATGCTCAAGCCGGTAGTGAGGAGCAGGTCAACGCCGGACGCGCGCGTGTGCAAAAAGCTTTGTCAACCCTTGGTGAAAACGCGAAGCCGAACATTATCTCGACCGAATATGTCGGACCCGTCGCCGCTCCCGCGCTTCGCAATCAGGCAATCGCCGTCACGCTGCTCGCCCTCGTCGGCGTGCTGCTCTACATCGCGTTTCGCTTTGAATGGACTTACGGGGCGGCGGCGGTCATCACCGTGTTCCACGATGTTCTCGTCACGCTCGGTTTCTTTTCGCTGTTTCAGTTCGAGGTCAACTTGACGGTCGTCGTCGCCCTCATCACGCTCGTCGGCTTTTCGGTCAACGATACGATTGTGACATTCGACCGTGTGCGCGAAAATTTGCGTCTTCACCGCCGCAAATCGCTTTACCAAATCACGAACGACGCGATTAACGAAACCCTGTCACGCACGATAATCACGGGTGGTCTGGTTTTTCTGTCAGTTCTCGCACTCGTTATCTTCGGCGGCGAAGTCTTGCGTCCGTTCTCGTTCGCCCTGTTTATCGGCGTCATCATCGGTACATATTCGACCATCGGCATCGCCAGCCCGATTATGGTGTGGTGGCAACAACGCCTTGATAAAGGCAACGAACGCGCGATGAATACGGCGAAGCAAAGCACTGTCACGAACGCTCCGCGTGCGCGCAGTAATGCAAAGCGTTCGACAACCACCATTGCCCGCTAACCTAATCGCGGGTCACAAAATATCCTTGCTGTACGGGCATCGAAAATGAAATCGCGTGGTCAAACTTTGCGCTTGACTTAAACGCGAAAGAAAGACTAGACTGCGCCCGTTGCTGACCAATTGAATAGATAAGTTCGCTAGGGCGTCACCTGTCCGGGTTATTGCTTTGTTATTAAACGCACTCACCCGAACACGGAAGCACTGTGCATCGGTCTAGCTAAAAGGGAAAGCAACACTCTGGTTTCTTACCTTGTGCGGCGCGCGACTCTACATCAAGCATTACCAAAATATATGCTCCAAATGTTCGGTCGTTTATGCTGCTTTCCCTTTATCAAAGACATCTTCAACACAGCGTTTCTCGACGAGTACGCCACAGTGTAAAAGCCACAGAATCGGTTATCGCCGCTATTCCTTAGCCGTGCGTGCCGCTTCTTCCAATCGTGTGGCTCTCCTGAAACCTCTTGGCACCGGATAGGACGGAGGATATTGAAATGTTCGACAATCTCGTTGAATCTAAAGTGCATAAAGACGACCTCGCACGCAAAGGTTCTTTTCTCTTGGGTACGGTGGCGATTTATACCCTCATCATCGTGGTGATTTTAGGCGTCTGGGTCAGTTATCAGGTCAACAACCTCGAACCGCTTGATTATGAGTTGCTTGCCGAACTCGATACGCCCGTGACCCCGGTTCAAGCCGAGCCTGAACCGGAAGAAATTGAGAAACCTCAACCGACGACGACCGAGCAAGAAGTCGCCACGCGCACCGAGTTGGTTGCCAGTGCGGACACACCGACCGCAGTCCCGAAAGAAGTTTCCGCCGTTGCCAGCAAAGTTCCTTCAGTTCCGCCGGGCGGTGCTGTCTTGGGAACAAGAAACACGAATCCTTCCGCCGCGACGGGTCCCGTCGGCACGGGCGGTACGGGTTCAGGCGGTCCCGTAGTTCCGAGTGGACCACCAGCAGCCGCGCCGCCACCGCCGCCACCGCCGCCGAAACCGACACCAACGCCCGTGCCTAAGAACACGGTTGTGTCGGGTGGCGTGCTTAACGGTAAAGCCATCAGCAAACCGGCACCGCCTTACCCGCCCAACGCCAAAGCCGTGCGCGCTTCCGGTACGGTTGTCGTTCAGATTCTCGTTAGCGAAACCGGAAGCGTTCTTTCGGCGACCGCCGTTTCGGGTCATCCGTTGCTGCGCGGTCCCGCCGCCGCCGCCGCGAAGCAAGCGCGTTTCTCACCGACCCTGCTTTCCGGGCAACCCGTTCGCGTGAACGGAACGATTACCTATAACTTTAGGTTGGAGTAAGCGGCTTTCGGATTAAGTATAAACGTGAGCCTTCACCGTAATGGCTTGCCCTACCCGCGCCCTAACTTGCGCGCGAACGTGAAAAAATTCAGGCAGCATCGGGACTCTTGAAGTCAAGACATCCAAAGTCCCGATGCCAGCAACCAAGATTGACACAACAACAGAGATTTGGAGGCTCAACCCATCATGACCTTAATGAGTATGATTGCGTTTAAGTTTTTCGGTTTGGTTATCTTTTTACAAGAAGCAGGTGCCGAAGAGGGGGGCGACTTTGCGAGTGAATTCGACCTCATCCAGATGCTTCGCAACACCGGTATCATCGGCAAAATCGTTATCGCTATTTTGCTGTTGATGTCCGTGTTTTCCATCGCCATCATGGTCGAGCGTTTCTTGACTTATTCGGCGGCGAAAAAACAGTCGCGCGAATTTGCGCCGCGCGTCGCGCAAGCCCTTAAGAACGACCGCATCGAAGAAGCCATCAATATCAGTGACAAGCACAAACGTTCGCACCTTGCGATGGTTGTCAACGCCGGGCTTCAAGAGTTTCGCGCACAGGAAGCAAACGAATTAACAAGCGACGATATAGACGCCTCGAAGCGCGCGTTGCAACGCGCGATTGCGATTAAGACCAACGAATTCAAACGCGGCTTGTCGGGTCTTGCGACCATCGGTTCGACCGCTCCGTTCGTGGGTTTGTTCGGCACGGTGTTCGGCATCATCAACGCCTTTCAAGGTATGAAGGCGGCGGAAGGCGCGGGCATCGGTGCGGTCGCGGGTGGTATCGCGGAAGCACTTTTGACGACGGCTTTGTCACTTGCGGTCGCGGTTCCGGCGGTCTGGTTGTTCAACTACTTCACCGGAAAAGTTGACGGTTTCGTGGTCGAAATGGATAACTCGGCTTCCGAATTAATTGACTATTTCTTGCGTAACCGCACGCGCCAACTCAAGCCATAAGTTTAATGTTCAAAGTTCCAAGTTCAAGGCATGAATGCTTGGACTTGGAACTCGCGTTTTAAGAACTTTAACAAAGGAGATTTTAGTTATGGGAATGGCAGTCGGAGGAAGCGGCGGATTTAACTCGGACATCAACGTCACGCCGATGGTGGACGTGATGTTGGTCGTGCTGATTATCTTTATGGTTGTGACCCCGCTTTTGCAGAGCGGCGTGACGGTCGCGTTGCCGAAAAACCTGAACAACCCGGAAGAAGACCAGCGCATTATTAAGGAAACTTCCGTTGTCGTCGCGGTTACAAATGACGATAAATACTTTGTCGGGAAAGATGAAGTTGACAAAGCGACACTGGAAACTAAAGTGACGGAATTGATGGCAGAGGTGACAAAATCCGAAGACCGCATCGTGTATATCAAAGGCGACGCGCAAGCCAATTACGGCAATGTCGTCGAAGCCGTCAACGCGATTCGCAAAGCGGGCATTGACCGCATCGGTTTGGTCGCGGATAAGAAGAAGGGCGGCGATACCGCTCCGGTTGCGCGTCCGGCAGCGTAACGAAACGAACTTGCGTCTCGACGATAAACGCACGACACACAATTAACACTCAAGAGATTTGAGGCGAACGAGTTTTCGCCTGATATGGAGAAGGTTATGGATTCTTTTACCGACCCACCAAAACATAGGTCTGCGGGTGCGATACCGTACATCAACATGACGCCGATGATTGACGTGCTGCTCGTGTTGCTCATCATCTTCATGGTGCTGTCGCCGCTTAAACCGACCAAGTTTGAAGCCTCTGTGCCGCAAGAACCGCCGGAGCAAAAACAAGAGATAAGACCAAATCCTCTGACGCTTGTCGTCGGAATTGACCGCGAAGGCAATCTGCGCCTCAACGCAGAGGAGGAAATAATCGGCACGGTCAATCAAGCCGGTGCGCTTGGTCAACGTCTTCGCGCCACTTTCGATGAACGCCTACGCAATCGCGCTTACCGTGAGAACATTGAAACGCTGCCGAACTTCGCCAGCATGTCCGAAGAAGAGCGCATCGAAAAGCGCGTCTTTATCAAAGCACCGCGTTCGATTAAATATGAAGAAGTCGTCAAAGTCATTGATGTGGTGAAGGGCGCGGGCGCGAGTCCGGTCGGCTTACAGATTGACGATTTACAGCAATAAACGCCCTTGGACGCGAGAACGTGGAAGTTACAAATTCCTGTTAGATTAAGTTCCTAGATGCTTAAAGCTTGGGGAGTCGCCTAAAACAACATGACACGAAATCAGACTATGATTGCCTTCCTGCTCCTAATCGTAGTTCAAACTGCTTCGGGATGCGGGTTCATTAACAACATTCGCGCCAAGCAAGAAGTCAACGATGGCGCGCGGGCTTACAAAGCGGGCGACTTCAAAGAAGCTCAAGCTCATTTCGAGAGCGCGCTTGAACTCGACCCGAACCAAGAGAACGCTCCGATTTTCCGCGCCCGCGCGATTCAGCGTCAATACCGCGCCGGAGTTTCAACGCCCGAAAATCAAGCCCTCGCAGAACAGGCTATCGCGGCTTATGAAGACATGCTCCGCCGCGACCCGAGCAACGAAGAAGCTTATAACGCGATTGTTCAGCTTTACGGTTTGATGAAGCAAGAAGACAAGCAGCGTGAATATCTCCAACGTACCGCCAATGACCAGCAGGCACCGGGCGCGAAACGGGCTATCGCATATGCTTTCCTCGCGGGCAAGCAGTGGCGTTGCTCTTACGACATTACGGAACAGACCGATAACATGCAGACCGTGCAGCGCGACAACAAGACGATTAAGGAATACAAGAAACCCGCCGACGAAGCAGAGTTTGAGCGCGC
This sequence comes from Pyrinomonadaceae bacterium MAG19_C2-C3, assembly GCA_024330265.1. Lineage (GTDB taxonomy): Bacteria > Acidobacteriota > Blastocatellia > Pyrinomonadales > Pyrinomonadaceae > JANDLT01. Next base: position 53,783 of record JANDLT010000026.1, read on the forward strand.
CCGTCAATGCTCGAACCAGGGCTTAGAACTTGCCAATCAAGCCGTCGCGCTTGACCCGACCAACGATGCGGCATGGGCTGTTAAATCCAATCTGCTCTTAGAGATGTCGAAGATGGCGCAGATGGAAAAGAATCCTGAAGTGAAAGCTAACTTCGACCGCCAATACGAAGAAGCGATTGCCAAAAACCGCGAACTAAGCGAAATCAAGAGAGCCCGCAAGGAAGAAGAAAAACAACGCAAAGCCGCCGAGAAGGCGGCTAAGGAAGGCTAATATCAAGACGCGAGGCTTCCTAACTTTTCGCTGAATTTTCAACATCAAAACAGGTGATGTCAGGCTCTCAAGAGTTTAGGCGTCACCTGTTGTTTTTGCCCACTTACACCATACCCAAAAAGCGCATTGGTTGACATCAATGCGTGGTCAAGCAATCCACACCCGCCCGCCTTTCATCTAACCAAACGTCGTTATTCTAGGCTCGAAGTCGGAAGTTAAATTTTTCACCGAAGATGATTCGTATCGAAGAAATCGTCCAGAAAGTCGGTCGTCACCACCCACAGGCTGACCTTGATATGCTGCGCCGCGCTTACTTCTTTTCGGCGCGCGAGCATAAAGGGCAGACGCGCGCCAGCGGCGAACCTTATCTTGTTCACCCGCTTGAGGTGGCGAACATTCTCGCCGATATGCGGCTTGACGAAATCTCTGTCGCCACCGGATTGCTCCACGATGTCGTCGAAGACACGCTGGTCGAACTCTCGGTTATCAAACAGTATTTCGGTGAAGAAGTCGCGCATCTGGTTGACGGTTTAACGAAAATCGCGCAAATCAGCAGCCTCTCGCGCGAAGAACAACAAGCCGAAAACGTCCGCAAAATGTTGTTGGCGATGATTGACGATGTGCGCGTCGTGTTGGTCAAACTTGCCGACCGCCTTCACAACATGCGGACGCTCGGCGCGCTCAAGCCGGAGAAACGCCAACGCATCGCACAGGAAACGCTCGACATCTTCGCACCGATTGCCCATCGCTTAGGCATGGGTAAATTGCGCGGCGAACTCGAAGACCTCGCGTTTCAAAATCTCTACCCGGAAGATTACCGCTATCTTTCCGCCCAACTCGAAGCGCGCCGCGCCGAACACGAAAAGTTTTTAGAGCGCACGACGAAGCGCATCGAAGACGCTTTGCGCGATGCGGAAGTTCCTTTCGTGCGCATCGAAGGTCGCGTCAAACGTCTCTATTCGATTTGGAAAAAACTTAAAAAACAGCGCATTGAACTTGACCAAGTTTATGATTTGGTCGCCGTTCGCATCATCACACCCGACGAAGTGCGCCATTGTTATGCGGCTCTCGGCGTGATGCACAATACTTGGCGACCCGTTCCCGGTCGCATCAAAGATTGGATTGCGACGCCGCGCGACAACCTTTATCGCTCGCTTCACACATCGGTCATCGGCTCTGAAGGTCAGCCTTTTGAGGTGCAGATTCGCACCGAAGATATGCACCATGTCGCCGAAGAAGGCGTCGCCGCACACTGGAAATACAAGGAAGGCAAAATCGGCAAACACGGCAAACGCGAGATGGTTGCCGATGATGAAGACGCCGCTTTTCAATCGCTTCGTTCGCTCGTCGAATGGACGCAGGAAGTCAAAGATTCGCGCGACTTTATCGAATCTCTCAAACTCGATTTATACCCGAAAGACGTTTATGCCTTCACGCCGATGGGCAAGGTGATACAACTTCCGCGCGGCGCAACGCCGATTGATTTCGCGTATGCGATTCACTCGGAAGTCGGTGATACATGCACTGGAGCGCGCATCAATACGCGCATCGTGCCTTTGCGTTCCGTATTGCAGAACGGCGATGTCGTCGAAATCCTGACATCGGCAAACTCGCGTCCGTCGCGCGACTGGCTTAACTTCATCGTCACCTCGCGGGCGCGAACGCGCGTGCGTCATTGGGTTGCCGAACAACAACGCGCCGAGTCGGTTGAAATCGGGCGCAAGTTGCTCGACAAAGAAGCCGTGCGCTTCGGTTTATCGGCAAGGAAACTTTACAAAGACGAAGACTTCAAAAAGCTGTCCGGTGAGTACGGCTTCGGGCGCATTGATGATTTGCTCGCCGCCATCGGCTACGGCAAACTCGTTCCGCGCAATGTCTTGGCAAAACACGTCGGGGCGGAAAAACTCGCGGAGATTGAAGCGCGCAAAGAATCGCGTCTGCGAAGCGGCGTGCGCGAAGGCGTGCAGGCGGTCAAGAAATTCATACGGCTTGGCGACGATGCGATTAGCGTGCGCGGCATAGACGACGTACTCATCGTGCGCGGGCGATGTTGTAATCCGATTCGCGGCGACGAAATCATCGGTTACATCACACGCGGCAAAGGCGTCGTCGTCCACGCGCGCCGTTGCAAGAATGTTGATTCGTTAATGGCGAACCGCGAACGCATCGTTGAGGTCGAATGGGCATCGCACGCCGCCGACACGACCGCATACGCTGTTAAACTTCTTGCCGTGACGGAGAATCGAACCGGAATGTTGGCGGGTATTACGAGTGCTATTTCCGATACTAAAACCGGAATTCGAGACGCACGCGCGAGTATCTCGGCAAATGACAAGGGACACATCGAGGTCACGGTTGAGGTCTTCGACTTGAAACATCTCGATAAGATCATTCGCTCGGTGCGCGGCGTTTCCGGCGTGCTTGATGTCGAACGAATGAACGGCGGCGCGGATTAAAGTTGTTTGAGGCGGAAAGCTTCCGCTTTTAAGTTCAAGGCAAGTTGAAGGTAGGCGGAGTGTTTGCTAAGATGCGCGGTTTGTTTCGAGAGACGGATTAGTGACAGGGAAAGCGAGCATCGAGATTCAATGAAAAGAACTGTTCAAACAGACAAAGCACCGCGCGCTATCGGTGCATATTCGCAGGCAATCGTCGCGGGGTCTTTCGTCTTCACTTCCGGTCAAATCGCCCGTGACCCGGCGAACAACGAACTGATTGAAGGCGGCGTGCGCGAACAAACCGCGCGCGTCTTGCATAACCTCGCGGCAGTTCTGCAAGCGGCGGGAAGCAGTTTGAAAGACGTGGTGAAGACGACCGTATTCCTGAGTGACATGAACGACTTCGCGGTGGTCAACGAAGTTTATGCGAATTTCTTCGCGGATGCCGCTCCGCCCGCCCGCTCGACCGTTGAGGTGGCGCGCCTCCCACTCGACGTGAAGGTCGAAATTGAAGCCGTCGCTTTAATCACGACAAAGAGCGTGGAAGCCTGAATTAAATCGCCCGCAAACACGGCGACGCGCTTGTCTCCGACAAAGAGAAACAAGCGCGTTTGGTTGGTGAAGAAATTAACGAAGATAAACGAACAAGCAAAGCGCAATGCGATACAAGTCGCTTATAAAATTCGTTTATGAAATTCTAAGCCGCTTTCGCTACTTTGCCCGCTTTGATACAGCTTGTACAAACTCTGATGCGTTCGACGGTCGCCCCGCGTTGGGCGCGAACGGGTTGCAAATTCGGATTGAAGCGGCGGCGCGTCCGGTTGTTTGCGTGAGAGACATTGTTTCCGAATTGCGGACCTTTGCCGCAGATTTCACATCGTTTAGCCATGATTTGTGTTACCTCTAAAGAATTATCTGTACTTATCCAATCTTGCTTCGCTTAACTATAGCAGCGTCGTCCGAGTTGCCGGAAAACGAGCAAGATAGCAAACGCTTTTTAACCGCGTCAAGGCTCAAGCCAAATTATGAACCAATTAACTCGCCGGTGCTTCAAAGGCTGGCGACGTAAGGAGTCGAAAGTTATTAAAGTGCGAATCAATAAATTTTTACTAACATCCGCCGTTGTCGTCATGTCCCTTTTCACCTTCGCGTGCAGCAGCACAAACGGCACGGGAGCGGGTGCGACCGCCGCCGGCGACAATTCGGTTGCCGCGACGGTCAACGGCAAAGCCATTCCGATGAGCGAAGTCGAGCGCGTGCTTAACACGCAAGCTCAAGGGCGACAGTCGCAACTCTCACCGCTCGAACTCGCCGCCGCGCGTCTTCAAGTCGTCGAAGGTTTGATTCAACGCGAAGTCCTGTTTCAGCGCGCCGAGAAAGAGAAACTCTTGCCGTCGGAAGACGAAATCACGCAAGCCGTCGCCGCGTTCAAACAGCAGCGCAGCCTGACCGACGAGGCATATCAAAGATTGTTGAAAGAAAGCAACCAAACCGATCAGGCTTTCCGCGAAGAGGCGCGCCGCGAACTCGCGCTTCGCAAACTTCAAGAGCGTACCGCCGCTAAAGTCAGTTCGGTAAGCGACCGCGAAGTCGAGGAATACTTCAACACGAACAAAGAGCAGTTCGTCATCGGGCGCGGCGTCGGGCTGGCGATGATTGTCGCCGACCCGCAGGATAACGGTTTGCAAAACGACGCCAAAAGCGAAATCGAAGCGACCGCGAAAATCAACCAAGTCTATCAACGCCTGAGAAGCGGCGGTGCGGACTTTGCCGATGTCGCACGCGAACAGAGCGAAGACGCTTCAAACGTGCGTGGCGGCGACATAGGTTTTGCGACCGAAGAACAGCTTCGCCAAAATCGTTTCCCGCAAGAATTGGTGACACGGCTTTTCACTTTGCAAGCGGGCGACATTACCGAACCCGTGCGCTTTGAAGACGGGCGTATCATCGTCTTCAAACTCACATCCAAACGCTTGCAAAGCGAAAATCAAACGCTTGATTCGCCCGGCGTGCGCGAGGAAATCCAACGCGGACTCATCAATCAACGTCAGGCTTTGCTCAACGAAGTCTTGGTCGCGCTCTCGATGCGCGAAGCCAAAGTCGAGAACAACTTGGCGCAAAACATTTATAACAATCCGACCAACTTGAGCGGTCTGCGTCCAGCAGGTGCGAACGCCGCCGCATCGCCCAACGCATCGGCATCACCGACCACGAACGCGAACACACAAACTCCGGCGACAACGGCATCGCCCGCCGCGACATCTTCGCCGCGCTAATCGCTTTCGCCTTACTCACACGAAGCGGGTACAACGCTCAACGCATTAACGAGAGCCTGTACCCGCTTCGCGTGTCTCGCATAAAATTCAAGTCATCATGTTATTTCGCATTTCAGACGTTTATAAATCCTACGGTGCGCGCGAGATTTTACGCGGCGCATCGCTGCAAGTTAATCCCGGCGAACACGTCGGTTTAGTCGGCAGAAACGGGGCGGGCAAGACCACACTGTTTCGCACGATTAGCGGCGAAGAAACGCCGGACGAAGGCGATGTCGTTCGCACGCGCGGACTGAAAATCGGCTTGCTCGCCCAGCACGTCCACTTTGAAGAGAACACGACGGTTCACGAAGCCGCCCTCGCCGCGTTCGGACGCCTTCAACAAATCGAACACGAGATGCACGAACTCGAACATCGCATGGGCGAAAGCCCCGACGACCTCGACGCGGTGCTTGAAAGATACAGCGATTTACAAAGTGAGTTTGAACGTGAAGGCGGCTTCGAGTACGCCGCGAAAGCCGAAGCGATTCTACAAGGTTTAGGATTCACGCGCGAGACGTGGACGATGGACACCGCGACGCTTTCCGGTGGTCAAATGAATCGGCTAGGGATGGCGCGTCTGCTTTTAGCCGAACCCGATGTGATGTTGCTCGACGAACCGACGAACCACTTGGATGTCGCGGCGGTCGAATGGCTCGAAGAATTTTTAGCCGCTTACGCTTCCGCCTACGTCATCATCTCGCACGACCGTTACTTTCTCGACCGCACTTGCAAACGCATCGTCGAGGTTGAACGCGGCAAGACCGTCAGCTACACGGGAAACTATTCGCGCTTCGTCATCGAACGCGAAGAACGCCGCGAAGCCCAACAACGCGCGTTCGACAACCAACAACAACTCATCGCCAAGACCGAAGAATTTATCCGCAAAAACCTTGCCGGACAGAAAACCAAACAGGCGAAATCGCGCCGCACGATGCTTCAAAAACTAGACCGTGTGGAAGCCGTGCAAGCCGATTCAGCGCAAGGTAACTTTCAACTCAAAGGCGTCGAGCGTACAGGTAGAGACACGCTCAAAGCGATTGATTTGAGCGTCGGTTATCCCGACAAAACTCTCGCTTCCGGCATCACGTTCACGCTTCGTCGCGGCGAAGCACTCGGCGTCATAGGCGCGAACGGTTCGGGGAAAACCACGCTCATCAAAACCCTTTTGAATAAACTTCCGCCGCTTGCGGGCGAGATGCAATGGGGTTCAAACACAAAGACCGGATACTATGCCCAACAACTCGACGACCTTGACGAGCGCAACGAAATTATTATGGAACTGCGCCGCGTCGCCCCCAACACCGTGACGACAGGTGAGCTGCGCGGCTTCCTCGCCAAGTTCCTGTTCGTCGGCGACGACGTTTATAAACATGTCCGCGATTTATCCGGCGGCGAAAAAGGGCGTCTCGCGTTGGCAAAACTCATCTACTCGCGCGTCAACGTCCTCGTCTTGGACGAGCCGACGAACCACCTCGACATCCCTTCACGCGAGAGTCTGGAAGAAGCCCTCGACGCTTACGAAGGCACGATTATCACCATCTCGCACGACCGCTTTTTCCTTGACCGCGTGGCGACTCAAATCCTCGCCCTTAATGGCAAAGGCGGCTCGGAACACTTCGACGGCGACTACACGCAGTATCACGATTGGAAACTTGAGAGCGGCAAACAAAGCGTCGCGCCCGAAGTCACGACGGACAAACCACCCAAACCCGAACCGCACGCATCATCAAAACAAACATCCCCCACAGCCGAAACACACCACGCCGCACGCCCATCGAAGCATGACGCGGAAGACAAACGGAACGGCGTTCGCGTCGTTAAGAAGACGAAACCAAACGCCCGCGACCAACAGAAAATCGAAGCCGACATAGCCGCCTTTGAGTCACGCATAAGTGACTTGTCAAACCAAATGGCACAACCGGAAACTGCCCGCGACGCAAACAAATTGCAGACCCTAAACCGTGACTACGAAGCTGCGAACGAAACCTTGCGCGAACTCTACGCCCAATGGGAACAGGTGGCGGCGGAAACGGCGGGCGTCTGCCGCGAGTAAATTGTCAGACAGTTGACCCTTGATAAAATCCTTTGGTACTCTGCCGCGAGTTTGAATAGTGTCCGGCTTGGCTTAACGCTTCAATGAACACAAGTCAAAAAGGGAACGTCGCAACGGCACATATCTTGGCGGCTCTCGCCGCTACGGGGAAATATGTGGCGATTCCTTTCGGTGACAATCAAAGATACGATTTGATTGTCGAAGACGAACAAGGCAAACTGCTAAAAGTTCAATGCAAGACGGGGCGGTTGGTCAACGGTGTGATTGTCTTCATGGTCAGCAGCAATCGCCGGAAGACGAAACATCAGGCTGGCGGATGGGTTTCCTATCAAGGACAAATTGATTTATTCGGTGTATATTGTCCGCAGGTCGAAGCAAGTTATTTAGTTCCGGTTGAGGATGTAAAAAAGAGCGCGGCAAGTTTGAGAGTTGAACCGCCGCGCAACAGTCAGGTAAAAGGTATCAGGTGGGCAGCCACCTATCAGCTTGGGGTCGTGGCGCAGTTGGGAGCGCGCATCAATGGCATTGATGAGGTCGTGGGTTCGATTCCCACCGGCTCCATTTCATAAAGTCAAAAAAGGGAATTTGTTTGACTTGGTTTCGCACGGACGGGCAATCTTCGGGTTGCCCGTTTTGTTTATGAAGCATGTCGCGGATTGAACACGAGATGCGCCCGTAAAATGCTTCCAATCTTCGTTCTTCCATCCTTAGTTTAAGCGAGTGTCGTCGTGTTTGATTCGACTACGTTTCTCGTCATCGCGTGCATTGCCATCGTCGCCCAATCGTTGTTGTTGTATCTCGCGTTGTTCGAGCCGGGACTTGATTATCACGTTCGCGCGCCGCAGGACGCGGGGCTGGAGACACCGAAATTTTTGTACGCTCTCGAGGCTCTGACCGATTCAAAAGCGCACCTGTGCGAGTGTCGGATAGAGGTTTTAACGAATGGTGAAAACTACTATGAAGCGGAACTGGCGGCGATTGCGGAGGCTAAAGAGAGTATCAATCTCGAAGCCTACATCTTCAGGCGCGGGCGCATCGGTGAAAGATTTTTGGAAGCTTTGACGGAGCGTGCGCGTGCCGGTGTGCGCGTCAATCTCGTGATTGACGCCATCGGAAGTTTCACGTCGTGGGAAAGTTTCTTCAAGGATTTACGCGCGGCGGGCGGTCGGGTCGCGTGGTATCACCCGTTTGATATGCACACTCTGCCGCGCATCAATAATCGCACGCACCGCGAACTCATCATCATAGACGGGCGCACGGGGTTTATCGGCGGCGCGGGTTTCGCCGACCACTGGCGTTACCCGCCGAATGATAAGCAACCGCGCTGGCGCGATACGATGTGTTATGTGGAGGGTTCGGTCGTCGCCGGAATGCAGGCGACGTTTGCCGAAAACTGGCTCGAAACATCCGGCGAAATTCTAAGCGCGAACTACTTTCCGTGCGAGGACGAAGAAAGCAAAGACGATTGCCCGTTAATTGAAGGGATTGAAGGCAAGACGGATGATGACGTAACGGATGACACAAAACGCATTGATGCGAAGGGAAGCATCGCGGTATCGAACGACGCGACATCGGAAGTTGCGACATCGAAGCCTGTGACACCACAGCTTGCGACGTTGAATCCTTCAGCTTTGAAGCGCGCGGCGGTGAACGATGATGATGACATCGCCGCCCTTGTCATCAACAGTTCGCCTTCGATGGGACGCTCGACGCGGGCGCGCATACTCTACGGCATGATTTTAGCAGGAGCGTGCGAATCAATCTGTATCACGACACCTTACTTTCTGCCGGACGACGGGGCGCGCGATGAATTGATACGCGCAATTAAAGAGCGTGACGTGAAGGTTAAAATCATTGTTCCCGGCGACAACATTGACCATGCCATCGTGCGGAGTTCGAGCCGACGTTTGTACGGAGATTTGCTGCGCGCCGGAGCGGAGATTCACGAATACCAACCCGGCATGATTCATACCAAATCACTCATCGTTGACGGCTTCTGGAGCGTCGTCGGTTCGACCAATCTGGATAATCGCTCGTTCGGGCTAAATGACGAAGTCAACCTCGCCGTACGTAACCGCCGACTCGCCTCACGTCTTAATGAAGACTTCGAGCGTGACCTTGCCGACAGCCGTCAAGTCAACTACGAAGAATGGCGCAACCGCTCATACCGCGAGCGCGTCATCGAACAGGTCGGACGGCTTCTGCAAAGACAACAATGAACAGGAGCCAGAAGTCAGGAGACAGAAGCCAGAATAGAACACGCTTCGCCTTTCGTCTTCATTCCGGTTTCTGTCTTCGTTCCGCTTCCGGTCTTCATTGTTCCAGCACGCTAGTTGAAACTATGCGCTTTCAGCGCAAGACTT
>JANDLT010000027.1 GCA_024330265.1 Pyrinomonadaceae bacterium MAG19_C2-C3
GGACTTTCAGTCCATCGGCAATCTATGCACTTTCAGTGCATAGTGGTTGAGTCATGTTGTTTCGTGTGATTTGTGGATAAAATCTTTCTTGCCCTACATTGCGCCCAAGATTAAAGTAGCTGCTCGTGAGCGTATTCGATGCCGCTCTGAAGATTGCTGCGTGTCACGATGCCGCTAAGGTCAATGCCGAGTCGCACGAGGGTTCGCGCGACGCCGGAGCGGATACCCGTGATGACGACTTGCGCGCCGAGCAGTTTAACTTCCAGTGCCGCCCGCACGAGGACGCTTGCGACCTGTGCGTCAACCTCTTTGACACCCGTAATGTCTATGATTGCGATTCGTGAAGAGGTTGATGCTATTCCGCGTGAAAGATTGTCGAGCATTTGCTGCGCGCGTTCGGCGTCCACAATTCCGATAAGCGGCACAAGCAGGATTTCACGGCTTAACGGGATAAGTGGCGTGGACATTTCTATGAGCCGTGCCGCCTGTATCACAATCAGTTCCTCGCGCAGTTGTGAGCGTTCTTCTGCGGCGACTCTGCGTTCGATGCCTTGCGCGATTGAATTGGCGATGGATGATAAAGCGTCGAGCGTGTCGGCGGCGAGTGGTGTGCGGGCGAACATCGCCATCACTCCGACCAGACGGTCTTCGACAATCAAAGGATAACCGGCAAAGGCGATTAGTCCTTCGCGCTTCGCCCATGTCTGGTCGGAGACAAGAGCATCACCGATTACCGAGTTGGTAAGATGCGGCTGTCTTTCCTCCGCGATACGACCAATCTTAAACATCCCCACGGGGACGCGACCGTGCGCTCCGTTCGTGTGCGTGTACATCCCCGCGCTCGCGCGCAAGTTAAGCACAGCCTCTTTTTCGTCGTGCGTCCAGATGCGCGCAAACGCCGCTTCGAGATGCTTAACTATGGCTTCGGCGCAGTGCTGTAAAACGGCTGGCAGGGTGTCGTTTTCAGATAGAGCGATACCCACGTCATGACCGAGCGCGGCTTGGCGTACACGTCGCGTCAGGGATTCTTCCGCGCGCTTGCGCTCCGTGATGTCGCGGCTGACGGTGATGACCGTCTCGACCTTTCCGTCGCGCATGTATTCCGGGACGGCGTAGCCTTCAAAGTGGGTTGTGCCGTCGGGCGTAGGTAGGTCAAACTCTATGGACTCTTTTTTGTTTGTCTCGAACACGCGCCGTATAGCCTCGTCCGCGACTCGGCAAAACTCCGGCGGTAGTCCCATTTCTGTATGAGTCTTGCCGATAATCTGCTCATGCCTTAATCCGGTTGCCCTGACACCCGCCGGACTCGTGTAGAGACACCGCAAATCCGCGTCAAAGCGCGAGATGATGTCGGGCATATTCTCGACGAGGGCGGCAAATGAACGGTCATGCTCCACCGGAAAAACCCTTTCGTTCACGTGATTTCGACATAACGTGGGAGAGGTTCTTTTATCCACGAATCACACGAAACAGTACAAATAAGACATTGACGAAGTACAATTTTGTTTCGTGTCTTTTCGTGTGATTCGTGGATAAATCATTCGGGAATGAGTGCCAGACGGAAGCCGAGCAGTTCCCAATCGGTTTCGAGTTCGACTTCGTTAAGGTAAGAGTAGTCCCCTTTACCGTTACAGCCGACGGCGAAGACTTCGGCGTTGCCCTGCTCGTCGGTATAGAAACCCAGTTCGAGCGATTCCGATTCGCTCCATTCCGTGTGAAACACCGTGCCGATTAAGTTGAAAACCAGTGGCGGGCAGATGTCGAAACGAAAGCCGCGCGGCAAATGTCCGCTTCGTTGCCAATCCTCGTTGACCACGCGCAGGAAATTCTGTATTGCCTGATAATCGTGCGCGTAACGTGTGCCTGACATCAACCCCGCCCTTCCCATGTAAGCGGCGAAAGGGTCAAACGTCTGGTCTAGCCCGTAATGCGTTCCGTAGTATTGACGATTGCCCGGCAGATAGCGCGGTTTGTTGGTGGTTTCAACCGCGATAATGCGCCCCTGATGTTGGTGGCGATGTCCTTCCGTCAGAGCCTCGCGGTAACTCCCACCGTGTTCGTGCCTCTGCGTGAAGTCGCGGCGTGCGTTTGGGTACATGCGTGCGAAGTATGCGTCGTTCATTGGCAGTACGTTATCGGACGGAAGAACGTGCCATTCGAGATTGAAGGTTTCAAGATAGTCGGCGGATTTTCTTGTAACCTCAAGCTGCGCCTCGTCGTCTTCCGTGGTAATCAAAGAATCGTCTTCGTTCAATTTGAAAAACTCGCGCAGAGTTCGGGTGCGCGTCATTAGCCAGTCTTCACCGGTTGCGGTGCGGTTCGTGTTGTTTTCAGTTGCGCCGATGTCGCCTCTGTTTTTAGTGTCGGGGTCAACCGCGTTTTCAACGTCATTTCTATCTTGCGTGTGGTCGCTCGTTTGACGTTCAATAGCCGGAACACTCGGCACGCTGCGCCCCGTCGGTTGTGTTTCGTTCGTCATCGCGTTTTTGATTTTAGCCGTCGCCAGCCTGTATGCCGACGATTGCCATCTATATCGAATTGGTATTTGCTGGTTGCAACGCAAGTTATAAAGGTGTGCATCCCTGTGTCAAGGCAAACATCACCACACTCGAAAATCGGGTTTATAAATGCCCCCTTCATCAGGCGACGGGGATACGTCTCTCTCATGTCCGAATCGGGGTTCTTTAAGGGTTCTTTAAGCGATGCAAAAACTAGCTGAACTATGCGTCCGCCGTCCGGTCTTTGCGACCGTGTTGATTTTGGTCTTAACCGTCGTCGGCGGGTTCGCATTCTTCACACTCGGCGTTGACCGCTTCCCGCGTATAGACCTTCCCGTCGTCTCCGTTTCGACTTCCAATCCGGGTGCCGCCCCGCAAGAAATAGAAACCGAAATCACGGACATCATAGAAGGCGCGGTCAACACCGTGACCGGCATAGACGAGTTGCGTTCGACATCCTCGCAAGGGCGATCTTCCGTCAATATCACCTTCAACCTCGACAAAGACCCCGACCTTGCGACGCAGGAAGTGCGCGATAAAGTCAGCACCGTCTTATCCGATTTACCCGAAACCGCCGACCCGCCCATCGTTCGGAAACAAGACCCCGATTCCGCTCCCGTCATTCTCTATTCCATCAGCGCGCCACTTTCGAGCGTCGAATTAACAAACATCGCCGACAAGCAGATTCGAGAGAAAATCGAATCCGTGGACGGCGTCGGCGAAGTCGTGATTTACGGCGAACGTCTGCGCGAAATTCAGATTTTCGTTGACCCCGAACGCCTGCGCGCCTATAACCTTTCCATCACCGAAGTCTCAACCGCCGTCAGCGCGCAAAACTTGGAGAGTCCCGGCGGGAGCATTAACGAAGGAGCGAAAAGCATCGCGCTTCGCACGCTCTCCAAAGTCGAAAACGTCGAAGATTTTGGTGACATACTCGTCGCCGAACGCAACGGTTATCAAGTGCGCGTGCGTGACATAGGGCGCGTCGTTGACGGTGGCGTCGAACCGACTTCCGCCGTTTCACTCAACGGCAATCCGGCGGTCTCCGTCGCGGTTCGCAAGCAATCCGGCGTTAACACCATCGAAGTCATCAAAGGCGTCAAAGCGCGCATGGCGGAAATCATCCCGACTCTGCCAAAAGATATGGTTGTTATCGTCACGCGCGACCAATCGGAGTTTATCGAAACCTCGCTTCACGCCATCGAAGAACACCTTGTCGTGGGCGGCTTACTCGCCGCCGTCATCGTGTTTCTGTTTTTGTGGAATGTGCGCTCGACCATCATCGCCGCGCTTGCGATTCCGGTCTCCATCATCGCCGCCTTCGCCGCCATCGCCGCCTTCGGTTACACGCTCAATCAGATGACGATGCTCGCCTTAACCTTAATGGTCGGCATCGTGATTGACGACGCGATTGTGGTGCTTGAAAACATTTATCGCTTCGTCGAGGAAAAGGGTATGCACCCGTTTCAAGCGGCGGTCGAAGGAACAAAGGAAATCGGTCTCGCGGTTTTAGCGACCACCCTTTCACTCGTCGCCGTCTTCCTGCCCGTAGGCTTTATGGGCGGCATCGTCGGACGCTTTATGTCCAGTTTCGGTTTGACTTCGACGGCGGCGATTTTAGTTTCGCTCCTCGTCTCCTTCACGCTCACACCGATGCTCGCCGCGCGTTGGATTAAGCCCAAAAAGCCCGAACCGCAAACCGACGATGAACAGAACGAACCGGGTTCACCCGCGCGTCATAAAACTTCATCATCGAAAGATTCGCGTTTTTATCGTCCGATTGAGCAAGGCTACGTCTGGCTCTTAAAACTCTCTATGGCGCATCGTTGGGCGGTCGTGATTATCTGCATCGTCGTCGTCGCCAGCATCTATCCGCTCTACTCAATCGTCGGCATCAACTTCGTACCCGAAGAAGACGAATCCGCGTTCACCGTCAACCTGCGCGCTCCGATAGGAACTTCTCTCGCCGCGACCAACACCGTTCTCGACCGCGCCGCCCGCGACATACGCGAAAAGATTCCCGGCGTCGTCAGCACATTATCAATCGCCGGATTCGGCGGCACACGCGCGGGCAACAGCGGCGTTATCTTCGTCCGCCTCGTCCCGCCCGGCGAACGCGAACAGGCACAACCCGAACTCATACAACAGACCCGCGCTGTCTTGCGCGAGTTTCCGAAACAGTATCGTTTGTCGGCTTCGGCGGAATCCTCCATCGGACGCAGCATAGGCGGCGGGCGCGCTGCCTCCATAGGCTTCTTCATTTCAGGACCCGACATCAAAAAACTCGATGAGTACTCGAATCAGATCGTCGAACGCATACGCGAAGACGAAAACATACGCGACGCAGACACCTCGCTCGAACTCGGCAGCCCCGAAGTGCGCGTCCGCATTGACCGTCAGCGCGCCGCAGATTTAGGCGTGCGTGCCGGAGATGTCTCACGCGCCCTGTCCTTCCTCGTCGCCGGGCAACGCATCTCGACCTTCAACGACGGCACAGACCAGTACGACGTTCTACTTCGCGCCGACGAACGCTTTCGCCGCGATGTCAACGACGTGTCCGGCTTCCTCGTTCAATCCTCAACCGGCGGGACAGTTGATTTAAGCAGCGTCGTCTCACTAGAAGAAGGAACCGCCCCCGCTTCCGTCGAACGCCTCGACCGCGAACGTCAAGTCACGATTCGCGCCAACATCGCTCCCGAAGGCTCGGAAACCGCCGCCCTCGAAACCCTCAACGCCGCCGCGCGTGCCATCAACATGGACGCCGGGTACTTTACCGGAGTGACCGGACAATCGAAAGAATTAGGTAGAGCCAACTACTACTTCATGCTCGCCTTCGCCCTCTCGTTCATCTTCATGTATCTGATTCTGGCGGCGCAATTTGAATCGTTCATCCACCCCGTCACGATTCTTCTAACCCTACCGCTCGCCGTCCCCTTCGCCCTGCTTTCGACCTTAATCGCGGGTCAACGCCTCAACATTTTCTCCGCGCTCGGCATACTGCTCCTGTTCGGCATCGTCAAGAAGAACGCGATTCTACAAATCGACCATACCAACCAACTGCGTGCGCGCGGCATGGAACGCTACACCGCGATTATTCAGGCGAACCGCGACCGTCTGCGTCCAATCCTAATGACAACCATCGCCCTCGTCGCCGGAATGATTCCCCTGATTTTAGGTTCGGGCGCGGGCGCGGCGACCAACCGCTCCATCGGCGTCCTCGTCGTCGGCGGTCAAAGCATGTGTCTGCTCTTAACCTTACTCGCTGTTCCCGTCTTCTACTCGCTCTTTGAAGACGCACGCGAATCCCGCGTCTGGGGTTGGATTGGAGCGCGCACCGAAAAAGCCCAAACCGCGACCCGCACGCGCCTTAGCGAAGGCTGGGCGACACTAAGCCACGCCTTCACACGCCACAAACCAACCGACAAAACCGACAAGCCGCGCTATGTTGACCAAGCCGGAGATTGACTGATTTATTCCGAAGTGAAGTTGAGGGGCGAAGGGAAGAACTCGAAGACTACTCCGCCCGCTTGACACTTTCGCCCTTCGACCTCCGCCTTTCAACTTTGCTTCACCTGCGCCGCGTCAATAACACTCCGGCGATGACGAGTACGCCGCCGCCCAACTGCATCAGCGTCGGGCGTTCGCCCAACACGCCCCACGCGACGAGGGCGGCGACGAGTGGTATCAAGCACGAAAAGATTGATGTCCGGCTGCTGCCAACCTTTCGGACGCTCGTGTTCCACAATAGATACGCGATGACGAGGGCGAACAGTGCGGCGTAAATCAGCCCGCCCCACGCGGGTGTGCTGATTGTCGTCCAAGATGTTTGCGTGAGCGACGGCAAACCTAAAACGAGCAAGCCGGGAACACCCGTCACGATTGTCCATGTCGTGATTCGTAGAGGCGAAACGCCGTGCGCGGTGCGGCGTACTCCGAGCGTGTAAATCGCCCAACAAATGGAAGCACACAAGATGAGCGCGTCACCCGTCAGCGTGGCGCGTGTGAGTGCCGCCCCGCGTGACGACATGATGACGGCGATACCCGCGAAGGCGAGCATGATGCCGCCGAATGTGCGGCGGGTAATAGGTTCGATGCCGAGTGTGTGTCCGAAGACGGCGATGAGGGCGGGCGTCACGGCGATGAGCAGCGCGCTGTTGGCGGCGGTCGTCAGCGACAAGCCGTAGATGAAAAGGACTTGGTAAATCGTGTTGCCGATAAAGCCGAGCCACGCGAAATTGAACAACTCGCGTCGCGTAATTCGCAAGTTCCCTTCACGCACGCGCAGGATAATTAGAAGCACCACGGCGGCAAAAGCGAAGCGCGTCGCGGTCAGTGAGAGCGGCGGGATTTCGCGTAAAGTATATTTGACAACCGCGAAGTTCGCCCCCCAAATCGCCACCACAAGTAACATCGAAGCATCGGCAGACGAGACGCCGCCCGCCTTTTTGACGACACTATCATCGTCGGCACGCACCGCGTTTATGTCGTCTATTTCATCAATCGAAGCACCCGCTTCGCCCGCACGCAAGAAAGCACTCACAGTAGTTTCGGCATCCAAACTGATATTTGTTGATTTCAATCTTAGAGTACACTGACCCGTATGCCGGACACGAATCACAAAGCGATTGATGACCGTTTGACACACGACGCGGAGCAATCTGATTACGCCGCTTTCGCGCGTCAGGTTTATGCGACGAATCTGCTTTCCGACCCGTACATTGACGGCACGCCGCGCTTTGCTCTCGACGCGGCGATGCTGGGTTCACGTCTGGCGAATGACTTAATAATTGCCGCCGAACGTGTCGCTTACTTGCATCAAGAATTGGTTGAAATCTTGCTCGCCTCGCCTCAACTCGTGACCGACTATTTTCACTTGACCGCGTGTCAACGGGCGATGTGGGAAGCGGCGGGCGGGATGTGGCACGGCATGGCACGCGCCGATTTGTTTGTTCTCGAAGACGGCACGATTCAATGTTGCGAACTCAACAGCGACACGCCTTCCGGTCAAGCCGAAGCCGTCGTCTTAAACGAATTGTTGTATGAAAGAAACGCCCGCACGCACTGTGCTGTGCGTGACCCGAACGCCGATTTCGCCGCCGGGTTTGTGCGACTCTTGCGCCAGAGTTTCGCCAAGCGCACGGATGCGCCGCTCACTTCAGTCGGCATACTCTACCCGACGGAATTAACCGAAGACCTTGCGATGATGACCCTGTTTCGTCGCTGGCTCGAAGCGGAAAACATTAAAGTCGTCACGGGTTCACCGTACAACATCCGCCGCACGAAAGACGGCATCGAAGTTTTAGGAAACCAAGTTGACGTGATTTATCGCCACTATAAAACCGATTGGTGGAGTGAGCGCGTTCCCGTGTGGCGCGACGCTCCCGATTACCTCGATGCCTTGCCGCTTTATGAACCGCTCGCCGCCCTGCTCGATGCCGATATGCGCGGCG
This sequence comes from Pyrinomonadaceae bacterium MAG19_C2-C3, assembly GCA_024330265.1. GTDB lineage: Bacteria > Acidobacteriota > Blastocatellia > Pyrinomonadales > Pyrinomonadaceae > JANDLT01. Next base: position 7,949 of record JANDLT010000027.1, read on the forward strand.
ACATCACCATCGTCAATCCGTTCGGCGCGGTCATCACACAGAACAAATTTTCCCTCGCGTTTATGTGGGATGAAATCGCGCGCTTTACTCCACACGCGCAAAATTGGATTCGGGCTTTGATTCCCGAAACACGACGCATGAGCGAGATTTCCGCATCAAAGCTAAGTACGGAGCGCGCGGAGTGGGTTTTGAAAAGCGACTACGGATGCGAAGGCGCGGAGACGGTGTGCGGGGCGTTCGTGACCCAAGAAGTGTGGAACAAGACCATCGCACAGGCAAAACCCGAACACTTCGTCGCGCAAAGGTTTTTCCACGTCGCGCACGACTCGCGCAACCGCCTTCCGAACTTCGGCGTATATGTTTTGGGTGGCGCGGGCGGCGGATTTTTCACACGGCTTTCAACGCGCAGCACAGAGTATAATGCCGTCACCGCATCAACTTTTATTTGCCCTTAACCGTCACTTTTACTATTACTTTTTAGCACGAACAGTTATATTCAACTCATGAGCATTAACGACGAAGAACAAACTCGCATCAACCGCACCAGCGCGGGACGCATCAATCGCCGCGAACACATCGAAACCGAAGAACCGAAAACATGGTGGCACGCATCGCGCCGTCAAGTCCTCATCGGCGGGGCGGCGGCGGCAGTCGTCACACTCGCGGGCGGCGGCATGTACCTCGCCCTGCGCGATGACGCGGACGAAGTTGATAAAGATTCGCTTGACCTCCAGCGCGAACAGGGTTGGAACGTAGGCTCTGAGGAAAAGCCGCTCAATCTCGAAGGGGCGCAAATGTTCGATTCACAGGGCGGCACAGCGTGGCGCGAATATCTCGACCCGAATCGTCTGCTTGCCGCTTATCAACCCGCGTCGGATGCGTGGCTTCCCTTTTTCGTGCCGACCTTAATTCAGGGTCTTCAATACGATTCTTTGCGCTCGCAACTTCAACCCATTATGACGCCCGACATGCGCGAAGCTTACGGGCGCGGGCAGGCAATCGGAAACGATCTGCTCGGCAATCTCGAAAACAGTTCCGAAACCGCACTCGTCATAGATGTTGCCGGACGCGACGCCATCGCACTCGGCGCAGGGTTAGCCGACCGCGCCCGCCTCGTCACAACTTTCGACAACTACCCGCACCCGCTCGGCGTCACCGCGTCGCACGAAACACTCGCCGCGATGCTTACCTACGCCGCCGAAATCGAAGCCAAGCAAGCGGGACTTCCGGCAAACGCGCCCGTTGCATTTCTGCTCGACTCGAACCGTCTCGCGCCTTACGCCGATGCCGATTCTCAATTCGATAATCGTTATCTGGCGAAAATCCCGTCCGCCCCTAAGCTTCAAGAGCGCGGAATTAAGTCCGTGATTTACGTCACGCCCGACCGCGCACGCACCGAAGAACTCGATGATTTGAACGATGATTTCGTCGCCTATCGCAACGCCAACCTTAACGTCGCCATGCTGCCTTTAAGCGACTTCACACCCACCACCGAACAGAACGCGGGCAATGTCGGCGGCGGTGGCGGCTCGATTGATAACCCGCCGAACAGCACTTCAAACGAACAGCGTTATTACTACGGTGGCAGTCCTTTGAGTCCCCTGTTGTTCTTTTACGCTTACCCGTTCTTCTCGCCTTCAATGGGTTATCGTTCGCGCTATGGCGGCTATTCAAACTCGACCGTCGGCAGAGGCGCGGCACTCCCGCGCACCGTCACGCCGCCGCGCTATACGCCCGCCCCGCGACCGACGATGTTCTCCGCCGCACGCATCGGCGGGGCGCAAACTTCCGGCGTAGGGCGCGCCAAACCATCCGGCTTCGGACGCGCGACGGTGCGCGTCGCATCGGGCAGAGTCGTCGGCACACGCGCCGGACGCTCCGGTTATTATTCCCCTTCACGCTCCGGCTCATTCGGGCGCACCGGCGGCAGCGTCGGAGGCTAGGTAGGAATTGATTCATTCAGTCATTGATTCATCGGTTCAATGACTGAATGAGTCAATGAATCAATGAATCAATTCTTCCATGATGAACAGAAGGTCTTGGCTGCGCGGGGTGTCGCAGTTTATTAAAGGTGACGAAGCCGAAGGCTATTTTTTCGGTTTGCAGTTATTGATTCACGCTTTCGGCAAAGATGATTTGCGTGCGCGCCTCGCCACCGTCATCAATGACCCGGACGGCGCGCTTGAAACCACGGAAGCCAAGCGTCGGTACATCAAACGCATCGTCGCCGTGCTGCTCGACGAGCAGGCTTACTGGAGTCAAGCATTCTGGGACTACAAGCAAACACGCGACGAAGCGGAAGCCGAATTTGAAGCGTGGTCAGCCGAAATCTCCGCCACCACCGCGACCGAAGGCGAAGAGTTCGACGTGGCGATTGACTCATCTCAACGTCTTTCACACACCAAAGATTACGTCGCCGTGACTATTATCTTTAACCTGAACGCCCCGTTCCCGCCCGCCGAAATCAAAGACGAAACGAAATTCTGGGAGACGCGCACCATCGCCTCACTCGTTCAAGGTCTGCTTCTCGTCAATCCCGAAACCATACTCGCCGACGGCGTGTTCATCGTTCCCGGCAGCCCCGACGACGGCTTGAGCGAAGAAGATTTACTCACCGGCGGTTGGAGTTATCTGCGCGTTTTGGTTTAAGTGCGTGTCTGAAAAGCCCTGAAGGGGCGAGATTCAATAGCTTGGGGCGTTGCCCCAAGAAACAAGCCCCGACGATGTTCCAGCCCTGAAAGGGCGACATAAATCACCGACGCTACCTAACATGTCGCCCTTTCAGGGCTTGTCGGTCTTTTCCAACCTTTACCCGGCGCGTTGCGCCGGGCTATCGAATGTCGCCCCTTCGGGGCTGCCAATGACTTTTCCGAACACGCTCTAAGATAAACCTTCCCCTATATCGTGCCTATCCCGCATCAACACGAATTGCAAACCCATCATCAACACGCACGCGCACAAGGTCACGGCTAAACCGAAACGCAAATCGCCCGCACGCTCTGAAACTATCCCGACCATCCACGGCATCACCGCCCCGCCGAGCGTCGCCATCGTGAACGCCAATCCCGTCACGCGCTTAGTCGTCGCTCCGAAGGATTGCGTCAGGGTGGCGACCGTGTTCGGAAACACCGGGGCAAAACCCAGACCCGCGCACACGATGCCCGCCACGAGTCTGACGGGCGAAAATTCTAGACATAGTCCGGCGATGCCGAAGCTGGCGATGCCCAAACTTATCAACACCAACTTTTCGTCTGACATGAAGCGAAGCAAAACGGGGGCGAGACATCTGCCCGCGAGCAGCGACGCCCAGAACACCGTCGGGGCGTAGCCATACCACGCGACTCCCTGCGCGACTCCCTGCCCCCCGACGCGCGATGCGTATAACGCGACCCATCCGCCGACCGCGCTTTCCGCTCCGACGTAGAAAAACATCATCGCCCCGAACAACATCAAAAGTCTTCTTCGTCCCCTATTGACGCTTGGCGTCACGCTTTTAACATCAACGGGTTCACTTGAAATCTTCGTCGCACCGACCCCGCGCAAACTTGCCAGACAAAGCGCGACGACGCCGAGCGACACAGCCAAAATAAACAACGGCTGTGCCGCCATGCCATTGCTGCCACCATTGCTACCACCATTGCCACCACGCTCTACAAACAGCATCACGAACGGCGCGCTGCTCACCGCCCCGATTCCCCACAGGAAATTCAGTATGTTAAGCGCGGCAGCGCGACGGTGCGGATTGGCTTCCGCGACGAGCAAGTTTATCGCGGGCAAGGTTAAGCCCAACCCCGTACCGTAAATCAGAATCGCGCTCCATCCGACAACCGGCGAACCCGTCCCGACAACCGCGACGCCAATCATTATCAACGCGAATCCAATCGCCAGCGAACGTGTCACACCCAAGCGCGCGACGAGAGTCCCGGACAGCCACAACCCCATCAGCGAACCGGCGAACTGCGCGACGAATAATCGTCCCGCCGCCGCGTCGTCCAGATTCCACTCTGCTGTAAGTACGGGCAACAACGAACCTAGGAGCGTCGCCACCATGCCCGTTAAAATGAAGCCGGCATGAGCGATGACGAGTAGCCATCGCCCTTCGTCTTTAGAATTTTTACGAGATGATGATTGCTCGCGCAAAGGGATACTCTTGGCAAAGGTAACGTAAGGTGAAAATCGAAACGCGAAATAATCAATATCGCTCAATCAAAATCGCTGCCTTTAGATTTTCGCCTTCACTTTCGATTTTCGACTTCCGACTTTCGACTTGAACACGCGGCGGTTGATTCGCGCACGATGAGTTCGGGCTGCACAGTCAGGAGTTGCGGGCTTTCCGTATCGCGTCCGGCGGTCAAGCGTTTCAACAAAGTTTCGGCGGCGAGTTTGCCCATTTCGCGTAAAGGTTGCCGCACGGTTGTGAGCGGCGGATTCTGAAATGCCGCGCTATACACATCGTCGAAGCCGACGACCGAAACATCTCCGGGAACATGCTTGCCCGCTTCTTGCAAAGCCCGTATCGCTCCCGTCGCCGACACGTCGTTAAACGCAAACAGCGCGGTGAAACTCCGGTTTGCCGCAAGGAGTTTTCGCGTCGCCACATAACCCAACTCCGGCGACGGCGAATTGCCTTCAAGTTGCGCGACAAGTTTTTCATCAATCCGCAAATTGAAATTCTGCATCGCGTGCCGTATCGCGGAGAAGCGAACTTCCGTATCGGAACTGAAATCCTGCCCCTTGATAAACGCGATGCGCGTGTGTCCCAACGTTTTCAGATGTTCAAGCGCAAGGCTCGCGGCGCGGTCATGGTCAAGCGCGACGTTCGTGACGCCTAAGGCGTGACCCGATACCGTCACGACGGGCAAAGGCGAATCCTTGCCACCGCACGGCGTGTCAACCGCAATTAAACCTTCAACGCGCCGCTCACACAACAAACGACGATACTGTTCAAGCAACTCGTCGTCATGGCGGTGGCTGGCGACAAGGTAAAAATAGTTTTCCTGAAGCAAGTAATCTTCGATGCCGCCCAAGACCATCGCCGAATATCCGTCGCTTAGTTCGGGAACTAAAACGCCGATGGTGAACGTGCGCTGCGCCCTTAGCGAGCGCGCCAGAAAGTTTGGACGATAATTGAATTCGCGCGCCGCCCGATGCACGCGGTCTTTTGTGTCCTGTGGAATCGAGACGGCGGCGGGCGCGTCGTTCAAAACAAGTGAAAGCGTCGTCGTGGACAAATTCAAATGGCGCGCGAGTTCTTTCAGACTCACGGCTTGATTGCCTCCTTCGCGCCCGTTCGGAGTTTGATTGACGATGGCTTTGTTCTTCACTCGCATATACTCTTCACTCGAATAGCGCGCGAGTCTGTCACACCCTTTTCAGTGAAGCAACTAAATTTCACGGCTTGCTTTTAAGTCCGCGCCCTGCCCAAGCAGCTTTCTCCAAATCAAAGCGGAAGTTTGTCTGACATGAGTGCTTTGCTTATCAAACAAATCCGTCAAACAAAATCGTTGACCCTTGCGCGCGGCTGTGTTATACACCCGCTTACCAATCTAGTAAAACGATTTAGTAAGGGCTGTAAAACATATAAGTCGCACTAAATCACGTCGCTTTAATCCGAACCTTCGACTTGAACCAAAGCATCGCTGCTTCGATTTTTTAATTAAATCCCTTTTGCTTTTCTCGTCGTCCGTTCAAATTGTTTCCAACTTTCTGCCGTTTTAACAGTTGTCATCTTTTCCTTGAGACAAAGGCGAGCCGGATGTCACGCCACTCAATTTCAGTAGAGTCGAATGGAGGTCACCCTTGATGTTACGCATTAAACTTTTCATGACCCGCGCCGCCGTGTGCGCGGTGCTGGTACTGCTTTCGGCGGTTGCCGCCCAAGCCCAATTTCGCGCCGGGCTGCAAGGCACTGTGACGGATGCGACCGGGGCTGTGGTGTCCGGCGCGACCGTGACCTTAACCAATCCCGAAACCAATCGCACACAACAAGTCACAACCAGCGAAGAAGGGTTTTACCGCTTCTCGCAACTCGCACCCGGCGACTACAACATCACAGTCGAGCAAGCCGGTTTTAGTAAGTCCGTGCTTGACAACATCACCGTCAGTGCCGAAGCCATTCAGGGCATTGATGTTCAACTCACCACCGGAGCGATAAGCGATACCGTGACCGTGACCGATACGGCGGGAGGATTGGAAACCGAAAACGGCAGCATCTCGCGCGCTCTTTCGACAACCGAAATACGACAACTTCCACAAGTCGGACGCGACCCTTACGAGCTACTTCGCTTGACACCGGGCGTCTTCGGCGACGGAGCGCGCGGCGGCGGCGGGCAGGCGGTCAATCTTCCGAACACGACGGGACCCGGCGGATCGAGCAATTCGATTTTCCAAACCGAAAATCAAGTCCAGATTTCCGCCAACGGTCAACGCTTATCATCGAACAACTTTCAGATTGACGGTGTGAGTGTCAACAGTTTCAATCACGGCGGAGCGGCTCTTATCACACCGAATCAGGAATCGGTGAAAGAAATTCGCGTCCTGTCGGCAAGTTACTCCGCCGAAGACGGGCGCAATTCGGGAGCGCAAATCAGAGTCGTGTCGCAGAACGGCACAAACGATTTTCACGGCTCGGCGTTCTTCAAATACAACTCGCCGAAGTTGAACGCTTTTAACAAATACAATGGACCGAACGCGCCGCCTGTGCGCGTCAATGATTACGTAAGATCATTCGGCGGCAGCCTCGGCGGACCGCTCTACCTGCCGCGTTTCGGCGAGGGCGGACCAGCGACCATCGGCGGCAAAGATAAATTGTTTTTCTTCGTTTCGTATGAGGGCTTACGCAACAATTCAACGGGCACCGGTCAGGCTTACGTCGAAACCGCGCAGTATCGCCAACTCGTGCAGACGCTTCGTCCGGGCAGCGTGACGGCGCAGATTCTCTCCGCACAAGGTATTGAGCCGCGCATCATCAACGTACTAGCTCAAAATTGCAGGGCATATAACAATGACCTGAATCGGTGTCGTGTCGTGAATGGCGGTCTTGACATCGGTTCGATAACCGGCGCGCGTGGTCAATATCTTACCTTCGAGCAACAGGGAACGGGCGGCAGCTTTGACGGCATCCCGGATGTTCAAGAAATCCAGTTCGCCCTGCCGAACCAGAATCGTGGCAATCAATACAACGGGCGCATTGATTACACGCTGAATCAGAATAATAGCTTTACCTTCAGCACGTTCATCACGCCGCAGGATAATTTCGGCAGTGACGGGGGGGCGCAAGGTCGTCCGATTGCCGATCTTCCACGCAAACCACTCAACACTTCGGGGACAATTCTTTACAACCTTGTCATTTCGCCGACGACACTCAACGAACTACGCTTTAACGCCACACGCTACGCCGAGGATCAACAACAGAGTTCCGCCGAAGCCGGAGTGAACTTTGGCATCCCGCGTGTCAGAGTCGAAGGGTTGCCATTCAATCAAATAATCTTTGGCGCGCCGCGAGACGAAAACACGCCGGGAATCTTCGCCCAGAACATTTTCGAGTTCAGCAACACGTTGAGCAAAGTGTTCGGCAACCACGCCATGAAGTTCGGGTTCGTGTATCGCAATGAACAAGACAACAGCGACTCTTCCGGCGGTTCGCGCCCGGAATATGCGTTCTCCGGGCTATTCCAACTCGCCAACGACACGCCGGTTTTCGAGCGAGTCAACCTTGATCCGGTAACAGGCTTGCCCGCCGACGCGCAACGCTACTTCCGCACGAACTACTACGCCGGGTTCGTGCAAGACGATTGGAAAACGCGCCCCAACCTCACGCTCAACCTCGGCTTGCGTTACGAATACTATTCGCCACTTTCGGAAACGCAGGGACGCTTGAGCAATCTTTTTTTCGGTTCGCAAGGTTTGGTGAATTCGCAAGTTCGCCCCGTAGATCAACTTTACGAACCCGACCGGAACAACTTCGCGCCGCGTGTTGGTTTCGCGTATAGCCCCAAATTTAGTGCTTTGGGCTTCGGCAACGAGAACGGTGAGAGTACAGTCATTCGCGGCGGTTTTGGGGTCGCATACAATCGTATCCCCGTCGCTCCGTTGGCTAACGTGCGCGGCAACCCGCCATTCTTCGCGCGTTACGATCCCTGTTGCGGCACCGCAGAGAGAACCGGTTTCAGTTCGCCGTTCCGGGATGGTCAAATTCTCTATGCCGTCGGTTCTAGCAATTCAGTTAATAGTTTTCCGAGAAATCCTGCGCTTGGATTAGGAATCAATCCGGCTACAGGCGCACCCAACCCCTCGCCTACCGGAATCAACGCAGCAGTCGAAATTTACGGCGCACCGCAAAACTTACCTAATCCGTATGTCTATACCTACTCGTTGGAAGTGCAACAAGAGCTACCCGCCAAACTCACCGCGACGCTCGGCTATCAAGGCAGCGCAGGGCGCAAACTGATTCGCCTCGTGAATCAAAACTTCTTGTTCAGGCGGAATCCTTCGTTCAGTGCTGTCTTCTTCCCGACACCGGACGTGAACTCGAACTATAACGCGCTGAACGCCAACATCTCGCGTCGCTTCTCGGACAACTTCCAGGTGGCGGCGAACTATCGTTTCAGCAAGAGCATTGACCAACTTTCTTTTGAGGGTCCGGGCTTCGTCACGAACCAGACTTTTCCACAAGACAACAGCACCGAACGCGGACCTTCGGATTTCGATGTGAAGCACTTCGCTAACGTGTCGGGTCTGTACGAACTTCCGTTCTTCAATCGGCGTAGTGATTTTCTCGGTAAAGCACTCGGCGGCTTTTCGCTTAGCAGCATCGTGACTTACCGCACCGGTTTCCCGTTCACACCCGTTGTTGATTCCGTAACCAGCACGCCCGGCGGTTCTAATCTTTCCCCCGTGCGTCCGCAAGGCTATATCGGAACCGGCAACATTGATACATCCGAAGAAGCGTTCATCAATGGAACCAGCATTCCCGGCGGCGGCTCGTCATTCGTCGTCTTCAGGCAAGCCGACGGCACAGTCGCACCTCCCGGCATCGGACGCAATTCGTTCAGAGGTCCGAGCTACTTCAATGTTGACATGAGCTTCTTCAAGCAAACGGGCTTGCCTGCTTTCTTCGGCGAAGGCGCGAACTTTGAGGTCAAGGTGAACGTCTTCAACATCTTCAACCTCCGCAACCTTTCATCTTTTGCTTTCGGCAGCAACGCGACGACGATTGGGAGATTCGACCCGAACGCCAACCCCGACCCTGTAACTATGGTTCCGAGAGGGCAGTTTTTCCGTAATGCCGACTTCGGCAGAGCGACGGGCGGTTTCGCCGGACGTGTCGTCGAATTGCAAGGACGTTTCCGGTTCTAAGTACCTCCAACAACTGCCGTGCGTGTGGATGAAACAACTATCGTTCATCCGCAAGCACGGCAGTTGTTTATTGCATCAACGAATTTGGTTCGCAATGTGTCTTTGAATCTCTTTGAAAAATTTACTTCTACTTTTCGCGTGGCGGTGCTTCGGAAGGTGACGTGTCGGGGTTATTGATGTCGTCTTCAAGGCGAGGATTACGTTTGCGCTCATCTTCAAGTCGCTTAAAGGTGACGAATTCGCGTTCGGCTTCCGCAGTTCGTTTGAGGCGTGTGAGCGCGATGAATTTTTGATAATGGACTCCGGCGTTGTCCGGTCTAATCCTCGCTCCATGTTGGAGAATCGGCAGGGCTTCTTCGTAACGTCGCGTTTTTACGAGCAACCGACCGAGGTCGTAATAGGCATAAAAATGTTTGTCGCTTACGACGGTGGCGCGCCGTAGAATCCTCTCCGCCTCCATGAGGTCACCCTGTTCACCGACGATAAAACCGAGTTGGGCGAGCGCGTCCACGTTGTCGGGTTGAAGCGCGAGCGATTTACGGAAAGCGGTTTCGGCAACCTCATATAAAGCTTTGCCGCGCGCGGCGACACCGAGAAAATAAAAGGCTTCGGGCGTGTCGGGGAAGCGTTGTGTTGCCTGTTGAAAAACATCGAGTGCTTTGTCGTACTGCACGAGTTGCATATAAACGCCGCCGAGCCGGACGTAGTACACAAACTTCGTCCTATCGTTCGTTAATGCGCGTTCGTAAAATTCCGCCGCCCCCGCCAAACGCTGTTGCTTTCGCAGTTCTTCGCCAATCATGAAATCGGCATCGGCGTATTTCGGATTGATAGCAAGCGCGCGCTGCCAGAGTTCAACCGCCTCCTCTATGTCGTTTTTAGAGGAGGCGACGACTCCGAGTTGATACAAAATCGCGGGACTGTTCGGACTCAATTTGTCGGCTTGTTCAAGCAGCGGCGCGGCGCGTGTGTAGTCGCCGCGTTCGGCGTACAGCAAACCGAGATTGAAAATCGCGGGCGGATGATTAGGGGCGGCTAACAGAACTTTCTCGAAAAATTCGATTGCCTGCCCCTGACGATTCGTGCGTGCCAGCAACACACCGAGATTGGCAAGCGTCGGGATGCTCTTCGGATTTAGTCGCAGTGCTTGACGGTACGCGCTCTCCGCCCTTTGAGCGTCTCCGCGTTGGTCTAAAATTACGCCGAGAAGATTGTGGGCGTCCGCGCTTTGCGGGGCGATTTTAACCGCGCGACGCACAAGCGGTTCAGCTTCGTCGGCTTTGCCCGATTGCAATAGCGTTGCCGCTTCGCGCAAAACTATCCCTGCGTCAGTCTGCCGCGCTTCGTTCCGATTACCCGTTTTCTGTTTAACGGTTGCCGCTACGAAATCGGAAGGTAAGACGGAAAGGCAAAATGTCAGGCTCAAGCCGATGCAAGAAATACAGTTATACTTTGCGAACTTTAATTCCATGTTTTGATGTTGAAGTTACGCCGACTTAATATGCAATGACCCGTTCTCATTATAAATATAAATCTCAATTTACAATTCGTTTTCCTTTTGAAACGTGGGGGCATTCACTCGCGCTTATCATCGTCTTTTTGTTTGCGCTGTCAACCGTTCCGGCGCGGGCGGCGAAGCCTTCGCCCGAAATTTCGTCAAAGGCTTCGACTCCTTACAAATTAACCGGACAAGACCATGTTTTTCTCGAAGACCTTTCGCGCCGTTCGTTTCGGTTTTTCGCTGAACACAGCAACCCGCAAACGGGACTTGTCGCCGACCGCGCACATGCCGATGCGACGCCGTTTGTCGAAAGTGATAATCATTACAAAATTGCGAGCAGCGCGGCGACGGGCTTCGGGTTGAGCGCGTTCTGCATCGCCGCCCAACGCGGTTGGATTAGTCGGCGGGCGGCGCGTGAACGTGTTTTTACGACGCTCGATTTTTACGCGAACAAGTCACCACACGAGCGCGGTTGGTTTTATCATTTCGTAAATTCGGAGACGGGCGAAAGACGTTGGCGGAGTGAGATTTCTTCGATTGATACGGCGTTGTTGCTTGGCGGAGTTTTAACCGCACGCGGCTACTTTCGTGATGATAAAGAGATTGTAAATTTAGCGACGAAGATTTATGAGCGCGTGGATTTTCAGTGGATGTTAAATCTTCATCCCACGCAGTTGTCGCATGGTTGGTATCCCGAACGCGGATTTATTAAGAATCGTTGGGATGATTACAGCGAGCAGATGATGTTGATTTTAATGGCTGTCGGTTCACCGACTTTTCCGATTAAGCCAAGTGCGTGGCGGGGTTTCTCGCGCAAGCGAATCACATATGCCGGAATCAATTACATGCACGCGCACCCGCCGCTTTTCATACATCAATTCTCGCACGCCTTCGTTGATTTTCGCGGACGACGCGAGACGTGGTATCCGTTTGTTGATTACTTCGACAACTCCGTCAAAGCCACACACGCGCATCGTCAGGCGTGCATAGATTTAAGCGGTAGGTTTCCTTCCTTCAGTGAAAATATGTGGGGCATCACGGCATCGGACAGCGCACGCGGATATGTCGCGTGGGGAACGCCACCGCCGACGCCGACCATTGACGGCTCAATCGTGCCGTGCGCGGCGGGGGGTTCGTTGATGTTCACGCCGGAGATTTCCCTTCCCGCGTTAAAAGAGATGCGCGCCCGGTACGGGAATAAAATCTATGGGCGTTATGGTTTCGTTGACGCTTTCAATCCGTTGACGAACTGGGTCAACCCTGACGTGATAGGCATTGATGTCGGGATAACTTTAATCAGCGCGGAGAACTTGCGGACGGGTCTGGTGTGGCGCGAGTTTATGCGAAACAAAGAAATCACGCGGGCGATGGATGCGGTCGGGCTGAAGCAAAGTGGAAAGTCGAAAGTCGAAAGTCGAAAGTTTAGGAAGTAAATTGTTATGCGACTTAATACAACTGTTGGGGATGCGGTTTTGATGTTGAAGTTGAAATCGTTTTTATGTTTGGCGTTGTTGGGGACGGTGTTCGGTGACTCGTTCGCGTTCGCACAGGTGCGCGCGACGCCGAATCCCACGCAAGTTTCGGTTCGTGATGACGCGGCAGTTGAGCGGCGCATCGGTGACTTATTAAGCCGCATGACGCTTGCCGAAAAGTTGGGACAGCTTCAACAGTTGGACGGCGAAGCGAACGGGAAATATCGTCCCGAACACCCCGACATGATTCGCAAAGGCTTGTTGGGTTCGACGCTCAACGTGCGCGGCGCAAAGCAAGTCAACGAACTTCAACGCATTGCGATGAACGAATCGAGAATGAAAATTCCGATGCTGTTCGCATTCGATGTGATTCATGGCTACCGCACGATTTTCCCCGTGCCGCTCGGTGAAACCGCGAGTTGGGACGCACAAGCCGCCGAAGAATCGGCGCGCATCGCGGCGCGTGAAGCGTCTGCGACGGGTGTGCGGTGGACGTTCGCCCCGATGGTTGATGTCGCGCGTGATGCGCGTTGGGGGCGCATCGTCGAAGGGGCGGGCGAAGACCCGTATCTTAGTTCAATCATGGCACGCGCCCGCGTGCTTGGCTTTCAAGGCACGGACTACTCACAACCCGATAGAGTCGTCGCGTGCGCCAAGCACTGGGTCGCTTACGGGGCGGCGGAAGGCGGGCGCGATTACAACACGACGGACATGAGCGAACACGCATTGCGTGAGATTTATTTTCCGCCTTTTAAGGCAGCCCTCGATGCCGGAGTCGGAACGTTTATGAGCGCGTTCAACGACTTAAACGGCGTGCCGACAAGCGCGAATCGTTTTACTCTGACCGACGTTTTGCGCGGTGAATGGAAGTTCGACGGCGTGGTCGTGAGCGATTATGAATCGGTGAAGGAAGTTATCAATCACGGCTTCGCTGCCGACGGTGCGGACGCGGCGCGACTCGCTTTGAACGCGGGCGTTGATATGGAAATGGTTTCCCGTCTCTACAATCAACATGCGGCGCAGTTGATGAAGGAAAACAAGTTGACGCAAAGCACGATTGATGAAGCCGTGCGGCGTGTGCTTCGCATCAAGCTTCGTTTAGGTTTGTTTGAAAACCCTTACGTTGACGAAGCCCGCGAAGCGAGGGAGATTCTTAACGCCGAACACAGAGCCGCCGCGCGGCGCATCGCGGCGCGTTCGATGGTGTTATTGAAAAACGAAAACAATCTTCTACCCGCATCGAAAACGGTGAACTCAATCGCGGTCGTCGGGGCGTTGGCTGATGACCCGAAAGCCCCTTTGGGTTCGTGGACGGGCGACGGGCGCGCCGAAGATACAGTCACTTTACTCGAAGGCATTAAAGCGAAAGTCTCCGCTTCGACGAAAGTAACTTTTGCGAAAGGCGTCAGTATCAACGTGCGCGGTGCTTCGGGAAACTACGACGACGCGCCCGTCAATGAATCCAACGCGGGCGGCACGAACGTCGCGCAGGCAACCGCCGCATCCGCCGCTAGAAGTGCGAGCGCACCCGTTTCCGCGACGGCGTTTGATGAAGCCGTGAGTGCGGCGCGTGCATCGGATTTAACGATTATCGCGGTCGGTGAAACCGCAGAGATGTCGGGCGAAGCCGCATCGCGCACGACGCTCGATTTACCCGGCAGACAACTCGAACTCGTACAAGCGATTCATGCGACGGGCAAGCCTTACGTCGTCGTGTTGATGAACGGTCGCCCGCTCGCAATAAATTGGATGGCGGAAAATTCAAGCGCGATTCTTGAAACATGGTTCGCCGGAACGGAAGCCGGAAACGCGATTGCCGATGTGCTGTTCGGCGATGTCAATCCTTCGGGGAAACTCCCCGTCACTTTCCCACGCGCTGCCGGACAATCTCCGATGTACTACAACCACAAAGCGACGGGTCGTCCGCCGACAACCGGAAAATACACGTCGAAGTATCTCGATGTTCCGGTCACGCCGCTCTACCCGTTCGGGCATGGTTTGAGTTACACGAAATTCGCTTTATCGAATTTGCGTTTAAGTCGAACCCGCATCAAGCCCGATGGACGGGTCAACGTCATCCTTGATGTCGCCAACACCGGCACACGCGCCGGAGACGAAATCGTGCAACTCTACATACGCGATTTGGTGGGAAGCCTGACCAGACCCGTGCGCGAATTGAAAGCCTTTGAACGCATCACACTTCAACCCGGCGAAAAGAGACAAGTTTCTTTCACACTCACTCCCGCCGAACTCGGATTCATCAACCGTCAAAACCGCTTCGTTGTCGAGCCGGGAGCGTTCAAAATCTTCGCCGGAACAAGTTCGGTCGGCGGCTTGGAAATTGATTTGACCGTCGAATAGTTTTGTCTCCGTCCGCAGCCTCGAAGCGCAACCTAACATCCGTCTCTAACGTACAAGTCAAGAAGTCTTTAGAGCATATCTGAGAAGTCCGTGAAAGCCCCAACGGGGCGAGATTCGATAGCCCGGCGCATCGCGCCGGGTCAGAGGTCAGTCGGCGATTCAGCCCTGAAAGGGCGGCATAACTATTTCGCCCTTTCAGGGCTTGGCAATGATTATGTATGCGATACCTGTGGCGTTGCCACAGGCTATCGAATCTCGCCCCGTTAGGGCTTTTCAGATACCTCTTAGAATTTAAGATTTGAAATCTCCAACTCGAAACCTTAGAGTTCGGGAACTTCCGATTTTGAAACCATTCCCTTAACGTCTTAACCTGTTATGAGATTCATCGAACATCTGACCGCCCGCGCTTCGCTCATCCAACGCATCGTCTTCTGGCTTGCGCCGCTTGCCTGTCTCTTGGGCATCTGGTTCACATTGCGCCACGACCCGAACACGAAGATTGACCTGCGTCTTGACCGCAGCGCGGCGATTGAGCGGGCGCGCGAATACGCGGCGGGGCGCGGCGTTGATGTTTCGACGTGGACGAGCGGGTGTCGAGCCGAAGCGAATAATGACCGTTATTCGTATTTCCGAATCCATGAAAACGCGGATACCGGCGTGCTTCGTCGTCTCACCCCCGAAGTTTTTATCAATGTGATGTTCGCCAATTACGAGACGGGCGAAGTCTTCGCGGTCACACTCGCCCCCGACGGCGCGCCCGTCGGTTTCAGGCATAACCTGTCAGACGCGAACTCTCAAACAGCGGGCGGTGCTGTCACATTCAATGTGGATGAATTGACGCACGCCGTCGCACCTTCTGCCACTTTGGAAGTTTCACGCGCGGCGGCTGATGCCGAACTGACCCGTATCGCGGGGGAGTACGGCATACCGCTTAATTCTTTTTCCACTCCCGTCTTAAAGGAAACACGCACACCGAAGATTGATGAAGTGACACGTCATTTCACATACCGCCTGAACCTACCGGAAAGTTCTGAAGTCGAAGTCAATCAACTTATCTCCGTTGTCGGAAATAAAATTATTCAGAGCAAGGCGACGACGAAAGTTGATAAGGCTTATGCGAAAGCAAACTTCCTCAACCATCAGATTCTCAATACCATCGCCCTTTCGTTCTACGGTGTACTGCTCGCCGTGCTGGTGATTTACGGGCTGTATCGTTACCTGCAATTAACGCGGCAAAAAGAAGTTCCGCACGCCCGCAGTCTGCTTATCGCGGCGGTGGTTGGATTGATATTTTTCCTCATCGCCATGCAAACCGACTTCGTTATTATCGCTCCCGGCACACCGTCACGCATCGCTTTCTGGATGACGTTGGTTCTCGGCGGCGGCTTTGTGACGCTGTTTATGGGCTTGGGCATCGGCATCGTGTTCGGGGCGGGCGAAGGAACTGTGCGCGAAGCGTATCCGGGAAAGCTGACCTCCTTTGACGCTTTACTTACCGGACGTATCTTTTCGCGCAACGTCGCCCGCTCGGTTCTCGTCGGAGTAGCCTTAGGCAGCTGGTTAGTGTTGTTGCAAAGCTTGCCGACCTTATTCTGGCTCGGACGCGCGGACGGTGGACTGGGTTTAGCGTCGAATCTGTTCGAGATTTTCTACGGACGCTTGACGCCGTTGCTACCGCTTCTCAATCCGCCGCTTCATAGCGTGATGGTTGTCATATCCGGTCTGCTGTTGCCGCTCGCGTTGTTTCATCGCCGGATACGCGCCGACCGTCGTTACTTCGCGGTGCTTATCCTCTTGTGCATCGTCGCCAACTTCGGAACTGTTCAGACACAGCCGATGCCGTTTCTCGCGTTAGTTATGCAGTCAACCGCTCTCGCGCTCGTGCTGCTGGCGAGTTTCTTTTTCTACGATTTACTGACCGCGATTGTTGCCGCCGGAGTTCCCGCGCTCGTGACGTTCGTGACGTATCTCGCGGTTCAACCGTCAACCTCATTGCGGCAAGCGGCTTGGGTCTCCGTCGGTATCGTCATCGTCATCTTGCTAATCGAAATCTATCTCATGGCGCGCGGGCGCACTTACACGGAAGACGATGTGCGCCCGCTTTACGCGCGCCACTTAGCGGAGCGCGTGCGTATGCAATCGGAAGTTTCCGCCGCCCGCGAAGCACAGGTGAGACTGATGCCCGCCGTCTTGCCGCAGTTGGCGAACTTGAGCATCGCGGCGGAATGTCGTCCGGCGCGCACCGTCGGCGGCGACTTTTTCGATGTCTTTTCGCTTGATGAAAAACGCATCGGCGTCTTTGTCGCGGAAGGCGGCGAACGCGGTTTGGAAGCCGCTTTGACTATCGCATTTGCGAAAGGATTTTTGATGCCGCGTTTGCAGAGCGGTGACACGCCGGGTGAAATCGTATGCAGTTTGCAAACCCGACTCTCGCCGTTGCTTGACCTCAATCAGAGCGCGCTCGGTTTGACATTCGCCGTCTTCGACACGGGCGCAGGGACGTTCACTTACGCGCGCACCGGAGACTATCCGCGCGTCGTTATCCGACGCACGAACGGCGACATTATCAGCGGCGACACGGAGCGAATCTGGAATCTCGATACCGCATCACCCGACTCATCATCCGACTGTTCGATTCGTGAAGCGCAGTTCACTTTTGAAGCGGGCGACGCGGCGGTTATCATCACCGACGGCATCGCCAAAACTCTCACGACCGATGCCGGACTTGCTAAACTTGCGACCGACATCACGCGCCTTGACCGCAAGAGCAACGGCAAACAACTCACGGTATCGGGTGCGAATTTGCCCGCGCAAGACCTTTCATTGAAACCCGTCGCACGCGACGACATTCCTCTGCGCCACGCCCTCGCCGCCGCTTTGAAAGTTCAGGCAAAGCGCGCCCGCAAGCTTGGTATCGAAGACGATTTGACGGCAGTGGTATTACGTTATGATTTTGCTTCCCTACCCGCTTAAACTTGCTTCCCTTGTGCTTCTCGACTTTGAAGATTACTTTGAAGGTTATTATGAACTCACCTTATGCGGTAATGAAGTTTTGCGGCTCTGCCGCCTGATGTGCGGTGGGGCTTCGCCTCACCGTGAACATGTAAAAAGTCTTCGAGGCTATGCCTCGTAATGCAGGCGGCGGAGCCGCGCGACTTTCTTCGAGACGAAGCGGAAAGGCACAGCCTTTCCACACATCGGGCGGCACAGCCGCTTCATTGCGTAAGATGAGTTATGAAGATTGCCGTTTGAATGACACGATGACACGACGCACGCTCACCCTCGTTCTGCTTGGTCTTGGTGGTTACGCCTTACTGCTGTTCTTCGCCGTGCGACTTTCCCCGACCCGCGCTCTGAATTATCAACTCGACCGTCGCACCGCCATCGAAGCGGCACGCGAAACCGCGTCGCGCTTCGACATCAACGCCCGTGAGTGGACGGCTTATGCGACCGCCGAACATTTCACGACCGAGTATCACTACCTGATGACTAAACCGTCGGCGGCAAACATCGTTGCCCTCGCTCCGGTTCGCACTTTCGTCAAGCTTATCGAGCCGCAATCG
This sequence comes from Pyrinomonadaceae bacterium MAG19_C2-C3, assembly GCA_024330265.1. GTDB lineage: Bacteria > Acidobacteriota > Blastocatellia > Pyrinomonadales > Pyrinomonadaceae > JANDLT01. The sequence continues at coordinate 26,203 of JANDLT010000027.1, forward strand.
AAGAACGGGCAATCCATCAGTGTCACACTCGACGCGGGTGGGCGGGCGATAGGCTTTACTCATCGCCTTGATGAACCGATTTTCGGCGAGAAGGCGACCGAAGGTAATGCCGACACCAACGCAGACAACGCCGATGCGGGCAACAATTCAAACCAATCCATAGAGCAATCCATAGAGAGCAACGATAATTCAAACACCGGTTCAGCTTCCGCCGCCGCAGATATGGACGCGGCACAAGCCCGCGCCCGTGTCGGTCAGGCTTTCGCGGGCTTGATTGGCGATGCGGCGTGGAAAGATTTCAAAGCGGTTTCCGAAACCGATTCCGGTGATGACAAAACGCGAACCACGCGCTTGACGTGGGAACGGCGCACGGACGATGCACCGGAAGTGACGATGCGCGCGATTGGTGAAGTCAAAGGTGGGCGCATCGCGGACTTGAAAATTGAACCGAACTTTAGTCCGACTTTCAACGATGCCACCGATAACCGCCGTAGTTTCAACGGCATCGTCAGCGGCATCAGCGGCTTCAGTACGTTTCTCATCGTTTTAGCCGCCATCGGGTTTTACGTTCTCGCCCTCACGCGCCGCAAGCTGACGTTCGTTTTGCCGCTCATACTGTTCGGTTTAATCGCCGTCACATTCACTTTGAATCGTGTTCTCTACGGCTCGATTGACGGCTCGATGTCGTCACCGGCGATGGGCTTGCCCGTGTTTTTCTCCGTCTTGCAAATCGGTTTAGGGGCGGCGTTCGTCGGGCTTGGTTTCGCGTTGATGTGGAGCGTCGGCTACGTTTATGCGCGCCGCACGAAGCCTTTGAAAATCGCGTCGTTCGCCGCTCTGTTGCGCGGCAAATTGACGACGCGATTTGTCGCCCGCGCCGTTGCTTACGGCATACTGTGCGGCGGCATCGTCGCCTGTGTTCCCTATTTCATCAAAGCCACGACGCTGTTTCCGATGCTCGAACTCGACCGCATCGAAGCCGAGTATCTGGTTTCACGCGCTCCCGCCGTCGCCGCTTTAATTCAACCCGTTGACTTCGTTCTGTTCTCACTGTTCGCGTTCGTCATACCCGTCATCGCATCCCGCACGCGACTCGCGCGACTTGCTCCGATCATGGTGTTCATCATCGGCGGGGTGTGGATGATGACGCGGGTTTCGAGTTTATCGAGTTACGCGATGATAATCGTCGGCGTAGCTTCGATTCTGATTTTGCTGGAGATTTATCGTCGCTTCGATTTATTAACGCTCATCGTTACGACGCTCGCCGCGCAATCCGCGACCGTTGCCGCATTGCTTCTCGTCACATCTTCCGCGTCGCTTCAGGCGTCGGCGTGGTGCGTGTTCGCCTCACTCGCGTTTATCACCATCGTCGGTCTTGTCATCGGCGCACGCGGGCGCGACGCGAATATCGAGGCGGAAGTCGAACCGGACTTGTCCGCCAACGATAAACATTTACGGGTTGAACGCGAACGCCTCGTCGCCGATTTCTCAATCGCGCGTCAAGCCCAACAACGTATGCTGCCCGACGCGCCGCCGCAGATTCCGGGTTATGAAATCTCCGCGACGTGTCGTCCGGCGCGCGAAGTCGGCGGCGACCTTTATGATTTCCTGCGCTTGCCGGATGAGCGCGTCGGCATCGTCGTCGCCGACGTATCGGGCAAAGGCATTCCCGCCGCGCTCTACATGACCCTAACGAAAGGCTTGCTCGCATCCATCGCGGAACATGAGAGCGACCCGAAACTGATTCTTCAAGAAGTCAATCGCCACCTGTATGAAGTCTGCCGCCGCAAAATGTTCGTCACACTCGTCCTCGCAATTCTCGACCCCGCGACGCGCCGTTTGACCTACGCCCGCGCCGGACATAACCCACCCGTGTGGCGCAAAAGCGCGACGAACGAAACCCTTTTGCTTCGCGCTCCCGGTCTCGGTTTAGGCTTGAACAAAGGCAAACTATTCGATGCCACCTTAAAGCCGGAAACCATCACGCTAGAGCGCGGCGATTGTGTGGTCTTCTACTCCGACGGCATCACCGAAGCGATGAACGAATCCAATACCGAATATGACGAACAACGCTTGATGCACATTATCGAACGCGCTGACGGCTTAAACGCCGACGCGACCCAAGAAAACGTGATGGAAGATGTCGGCATGTTTCTCGGTGAAGTTCACCCGCAAGACGACCAGACCGTCGTCGTGTTGCGCGTCTCCGGCGATGATTGATTCGAGAATGTTTGATTCGATTTGTTTTATTGATGCGCGTGTATAATGACGATGATGCGGTAAGATATGACGAACAAAACGATTAAACTTACTTACGAAGACCCGGTTGATGACGCAACCGAAGCGGATGTGCCGGAAGAATTTCGCTACACCCCTGAACGGTTCAAGCCGATTCCGCGCAGTACGTTTCCACTGGCGACGGCTGAAGATTTGCGCCCGCGCAATTCGCGTGTGCGCGAGAAGTCCAAACGTGTATCCGAGCGTCAACGCAAACAGGCTTGAGCGTGAACCGAATTCCCACATAATCATAGTTAAACTTTAAGGAGTAGAAGCACATAATGCCGAATCCGTTTGCGCTCACAAAGAGCATGGAAGGTGATGTTGCCGTCATCAGTCTTGACGGTTATTTGGACGCGCACACCGCACCGCAATTTGAAGCCGCGATACAGGACGAAATGGACGGCGGACACACGCGCATCGTTGTTGATTGCGCTCCGCTAACTTACATTTCATCGGCGGGCTTGGGCGTGTTTATGAGCTTCGTCGAAGAACTGCGTGAGCAGGACGGCGACATCAAAATCTGCGCTTTGCAACCTAAGGTGCAAAGCACTTTTGAGGTTTTGGGCTTCGCTGAAATTTTTGATATTTGCGATACGCGCCAAGAAGCCGTCGCACGTTTCGACGAACCACACGCGGCAACCGTCGGGGAAGGATGAAACCTAAGATGACGGCTCTCGAAAGAAAATTCACCTTGCACGTTCCGTCTTCAACGGAAAACCTCGCCATGATACGCGAGTTCGTCAGCAACATCGGCACGCAAGCCGGACTCGATGCGCGCGATGTCGGCAAACTCGAACTCGCAGTAGATGAAGCGTGTGCCAACGTCATCGAACACGCCTACGGGAATGACACTTCAAAAGATGTTGTGATTCGCGCTACGTTCGACGCCGACGAACTTCACATTGATGTCGAAGATACGGGGCGCGGCTTTGACCCGACAGCGGTTAAATCCGAAGAACTCGACAAACTCGTCGCGGCGCGCAAATCCGGCGGCTTGGGGATGCGCCTCATTAAAACCCTTATGGATGAAGTGCGTTATGAAATCGAACCCGGACGCAAAAACGAACTGCATATGATGAAGCGCATACGCAAAGCCTGACCGCGCTGACTTTTAATTTTGAGCGTTTCGCTTCACAAGTTTCAACGATAGATAATCAACCCATCATGCCTTCCAATGCTTTGGCTTCGCCCGACTTAAAGCAATCCGCGAATCAAACTTTAAGCAACGACGCGGCGCGCAACCTCTCACGCCTCGAATCCTTGCTTGAGAGCGCGCAACTGCTTCACGCTTCGCTTGACCTAGACGATTTACTGCGCCACTTGCTTCGCACCGTGATGGGGCGCGTACTCGTCGGGCGCGCTCTCATCGCGGTTGAAGAAGACGGCGAGATGCGAATCAAGATGGTGCGCGGCACGGCGAAACTTAAATGCGGCGACGCATTCGACGAACAGGCGGCGCGAAACGTCCGTATAGTCAACATCTTCCCTATCGGCGACGCGGCGCACCCCGTTGGCATACTCGGACTCGCCAGCCCCCCAAACGGCGCGATTGACCAAGACGAAATCGAATCGCTCAACGCTCTGCTCGGACTCGCTGCAAGCGGCATAGAGAACGCGCGGGCGCACCATGAAACGCAACGTCTCAACTCCGACCTCGACCAAAAAGTTCAAGAGCTTCGCGCCTTGCTCGACCTTGTACGCGGATTGACCGCGACGCTCGAACCCGAAGCCGTCGCCAATCTTTTAATGCTCACGCTCGCCGGGCGTTGGGCGGTGCGTCGTTACGCCCTCGCCGCGTGGAAGGATTCGCACCCGCTCGTCACGCGCGCACGCGGTATGTCGCTGCCCGACATCATCCATCATAAGCCCGCGATTTTAGAACTTCCCGAAGCCGTCATGGTCGCGGAAATTCCCGATTCAGATTTCAAATCACATCTCATCGCACAAGAAGCCGAACTGCTGTTCACGATTCCCGGCGGCGACGATACATCGGGCGGCATCGTCGCCATCGGTGCGCGCGGCGGCGGGCGCGGGCTTGCGTACAACGCCAATGACCTTGAGTTTGGGGCGGGACTCGTCGCGCAAGCCGGAGTCGCGTTTGAAAATGCGTGGTATGTGCGCGAGACTTTAGAACGTAAAAAGATTGAACAGGAACTTGAACTCGCGGCGAGTATTCAAGAGAAATTGTTTCCCGAAACACTGCCTGCGCTCGCGGGTTATGACCTCGCGGCGCGCAACCGTCCGGCGCGTCAATGCGGCGGCGACTATTATGACGTGCTTCCGATTGTAAATACCGCGACCGATGAAGCCGAAGCTTCGCACCTGATTTGCGTCGCCGATGTTTCCGGCAAAGGGCTTCCCGCATCGCTTCTGATGAGCAACATGCAAGCTTCTCTGCGCGCCCTATTAAGCACCGCTCCGACGCTTCCCGACCTCGCGTCACGGGCGAATAATTTGCTTCACGCGACGACGCCATCGAACAAGTACGTCACGGCGGTTTTAGTCCGCCTCGACCCCGCGACCGGACACGTCGCTTATGTCAATGCCGGACACAACGGCGGCTTGCTGCTTCGTTGCAACGGCGAACACGAATGGTTCAAACCGACGGGGACGCCCATCGGTCTGTTCCCCGACATGCCGTACACCGAATCAATCGTCACGCTCGAACACGGCGACATGCTCGCGCTCTTTTCCGACGGCTTCCCCGAAGCCCAAGACACCGCCAGCGAAGAGTACGGCGAAGACCGTCTGCTCGCGTACCTGCAAAGCGTGTGTGATGAACCCGCCGCCGAAATCGTCGCGCGGGCGTTCAACGAGATAGATAACTTCGCGGGTGCTGCCCCGCAGTTCGATGACATCACATTGTTCGTCATCAAGCGCGCCGCCTGAATTCATAAACATTTCATAAGCGGTAACTACTCAGCCGTCTTCAGACGGCTTTCCCGAAGGGCGCATAGACCATCGCTTTGAGCGATGGGGAGCGAGGTCAATAAATTTGCGAGGGCGTTTTAACGTCCTTCTCGTTTCCAGCTTTAGCCACCACCCGAACGGCTCAAGCCTCAAGCGAAAGCCCGTTAGAAACGGGCTGGGGAGATTAGCTGGCAATCGTCCCCAGCCGTCAAACGGAACCTGTCTAAGTGCCGCTTCGCGGAAAGCCGCGTTCACGCGGCTGAGTAGTTACAACGAAATAGAGTTAATCAGGGGAAGAACAAGCTTGCTTCTCTGTTGATCTCTGTTCCCCGTCTGCATTACCTGCGTTTTACATTGCTTCGACTTGTGTCACGGCGTTTGCATATACACCCCGTGATATTGATTTAGAAGGAGTCTTAAAGCATGTCGAAAAACTTCGCCGGAGCAAGCAAAACAAACACATCGTTCATCTCGCCGCTGGAAAGACGGGTGGAGCGCGTCATCGTCCCGAAAGTTCCCGCGCGCATAGAAACATACCACCTGACGATATTTACTCTCGTCTGGTGCATGGGAATTATTGCGTTTAGTTGGCTTGCCGCCGCAGGGGATATGAGCTGGTTGTGGCTCGTGTCGTTGATGGTCGTGTTGCAATATGTCACCGATTACCTTGACGGCAAAGTAGGTAAGTATCGCAACACGGGATTGGTCAGATGGGGTTTTTACTTTGACCATTTACTCGACTACGTTTTCCTGTGTGCCGTCGCCGTCGGCTACGCAATCATCTTGCCCGAAAGCACGTCGCGCCTTCACCTGCTCCTCGTGCTGACGGTGTTTGGCGGCTTCATGGTCAACTCGTTTCTGACCTTCGCGGTGACGGAAGAATTCGACATCAGTTATATGAAACTGGGTCCGACGGAATTTAGAATCGCGCTCGTCATCATCAACACGCTGCTGATATTTTACGGCACAAGCGGCATGATTAAAGCTTTACCTTTTGTCGCGGCGGGCGTATTTATCAGCTTGTGTTCGCTCATCTATCGAACGCAAAAAGCGATTTGGGAGCGCGACATGAATCACAAAAAGCGATATGAAGCACACGAAGCACAGGAACAACCGCCAACCCGTGCGCGATTGATAAATCACACAACACCATGAATCGCGCGGTTGACAGCCACCGCGAAAAGCCTTATCAACACCTTTTGAAAAATCCAATCATTCGCGTTCGGATGTTCATTTCATCATTCGTTCGCCGGTTCATTCAAACTGTCAAAAGGTGTGTTCATGGTGAAGCATTCGTCCGAATCAAAAATGGTTTTCAGGCATTCGATGTTGTTCGTAACGATACTTGTGACTCTATGTTTGACCGTCCCTGTGTTCGCCCAACGGCAGGGTGCGACCAACGCCGTCTCGCAAATATGGAAGCGCGTCGCGGTGCATCCGCAAGCCGCAGAGCAACCGGAAGTCATCAATAACACGCCGAGCTACGCGCGCTATTTGTGGACGCTCAAAGCGTGGCGCGGTGCGTTGTACGCGGGTTACGGCGACTACAATTTGAACGGCGTCGGGTATCGTTCGGCAACCGTCGCTCCGACCCGGTTTGCGATTACGCCGTACAGTCCGGTGAGCGGTAAATTCGCCGTGGCACCCGCGTTCGAGTTTGACACCGAAGCGGTTTCCGTCTTCCGCGTCATTGGCAATCGCCTTTACGCTCCGGCGCAAGACGCTTCGCTTCCACCTTCGCTCAACCCGTTGAATTTCGCGGTGGCGGATGAATCGGGAACGTGGACGCAACACACGGAACAACTCGCGCTTCACGTTTGGGACATGGCGAGTATTGACGGCATCGGATTGTTTATGGTGACTTCCGCGACCTGCCCGACAACCGAATGCGAAGATGAAGCGGTGGTGTGGCAAAGCACCGACGGCGGAGTGAGCTTTTTCAAAAGCCTGACGGTGCGCGGGGAGTTCTCACCGTCAAGCACGACTTACACGCGGTTCTATTTCGCCGGTGTCTTAAACCGCAAGCTTTATGTGCAGGGCGTTGATGACGGCGGTGCATTGCTATCGCGTCGCCACCACACGACTTCGCGCGTCTTCGACGGCACGACGTGGACGATTGGCGGCGACATGCTTTCCGGCGGTTTGCCGGACGATTACGGTTATCAACCCACAGAGTTTAACGGCGAGTTGATTTATATGACCCGTTATCCGTTCTCCGACGCGCGCCGCGATTTGGTCGTCTTCGATGGCAACGAAGCCCGCTATTTAACCGACATCCCAAACGGCATCGCTAACTTCACGACTGACGGAAATTATCTTTACGTCCTCACGCCGGAAGGCGATGTGCGCCGCACTTCGGATGCGTCCCGTGCGTGGTCACGTTGGGAGCGACTGACGCCGTTCCGCGTGTTTGAAACCGCACGCCCGAACGTCTCCATCGGGCGCAGTATCGCCATACTCGACGGCTCGCTCTATATCGGTACGAGTCGCGCGGAACTCTATCGTCTTACCGCACGCAAGCCGCTTTCGCGCCGCTTTCGCTGAAGTTCAATAAACGCCACAAATTCCGGAAATTGTCGCTCTCATGTTAATTGTTTGTTAATAACACACAACAATTTGAAATACTTCCTTGACAATTGTGCAAACACCAACTAGGCTGCCGAGCATAAATCAGTTCCTCATCAAGTGCCGCCCCGCATTTGATCTCACCTGAAGCTTCTAAGAGTTTGTTTTGAAGCCATCGGTCTGTTTTCTCTAAAACATCCTGATGACTTTTTCTCATCTTAGTTCGCGTTTAGTGGACAACTAATTACACATCAGAACCTCGAAGCCGGAAGTGTCTGCGATGCACGCCCACATCCGATTCAGGTTACCTAACCAGACAGAGGAAACCACATATATCATGCATCTCCCTTGCGTTTCTCGCACTTTGGCACGAACGATGTCGTGTTCACTCGCATTTTCACTTGCCGCCGGAATCATCATCGGTGACCGTCGCGGCAATGCTCAAACTGTTCAAAATTCCAATTCTTCCATCACCGTCAACTTGCCCTTGCTCTCCCGCTTCGGCAGCGAACTGACCAGAGACACGCTCGACGCTTCGATTGATTTCTCTCTTGCCCACGAAGCCACACTGACCCGCGCCCTCAAAGTTCTCGCCGGAAAAGCCAAAAATAATCCTGTTTTGATTGGCACGGACGCGGACGAAAACAACCTCGTCGTCGGTGCGTTATTGCAACGCCTCACAGCTGAAGACGCTCCGCGCGCTCTGCGTCGTGCGCGCCTGTTCCGCATCAACGGCGGCTTACTCGAAGCGGGGACGGAAACCTCCGCGCAAGTCACCGAACGCTTTCAATCACTGTTAAGCGAAGCCGCCACGCAACCCGACAAAATCGTTCTGGTGTTCGACAATCTCGAAGCCGTTCTTAAATCCGAAACGCTCGGAGCATCGCTTAGTGCGGCACTCGTGCGCGGTGATGTGCGCTGCATCGGCGCGGCAAGTTCGGAAGCTTACCGCGAAAGCATCGCCGTCAATCGAACGCTCTCACCGCTTTTCCAACAAGTCTTAATCGGACAAGCGGGCGACGAAGCGACGACCAAAGAAGCGGCGGAAGCGGCACGTTCGCGCGCCGGATTCGCGGGCGATAAAGTCTCTGCCGACTTGCGCGCGATGATGAACAACGCGGGGACAACGAATGACGAGCGCGTGAGCGTCATCCTTCAGGCATCGGACATCAAGAGCAGTGCGCTCGGTGAAACGCTGAAGAACAAAGGCATCATCATAGGCGATTATCATCAGGAACTCGGAGCGGTTTCGTTGCACGTTCCCGTCTCCGCCCTCGAAGCCATAGCCGCTTCAAACAGCGTCCAACAACTTTCGCTTGACCGCCCGATGCGCGCCTTCGGTCACGTCACACAGACGACAGGAACGGACGCGATTCGCGCCGAACTCGGACCGCAATCCGATGTAGCGATTGACGGCACAGGCGTCCGCATCGCGGTGATTGACTCCGGGATTGACGTTGAACATCAAGCGTTCGCCCGCCCCGACGGTACATCGCGCGTCGTTTTCAGCAAAGATTTTACGGGCGAGAATCGCACCGATGATGCGTTCGGACACGGCACGCACGTCGCCTCTATCGCCGCCGGTGCGGAAACAGGCATCGCACCGGGAGCGGAAATCGTCAACCTCCGCGCACTCGGCGCGCACGGCGAAGGCACAACCAAATCGCTTCTCGCCTCGCTTGATTGGGTCAAGGCAAACCACAAGGCTTACAACATTCGCGTCGTCAATCTCAGTCTCGGCGGACGCGCGATTGAATCTTATCGAAACGACCCTGTATGCCGCGCCGTGCGAAGACTTTCAAACGTCGGCATCGTCGTCGCGGCGGCTTCCGGCAACGAAGGCAAAACGGCGACCCACGCGAAGATTTACGGTCTTATTCACGCACCCGGCAACGAACCGTCGGCAATCACGGTCGGGGCGGCGAACACTTTTCAGACCGACGGACGCGAAGATGACGGCGTAACCTCGTACAGTTCACGCGGTCCGACGCGCTCTTTCTACACGAAGAACGGCGTGCGCCAATTCGACAACTTGTACAAACCCGATTTGGTCGCGCCCGGCAACAAGCTTGTCTATGCCGAAGCCGACGGCAATCAGTTTGTCACGGAACACCCGGAACTCCACGCGGCGGGCAACACGGAAAACACCCGCACGATGACGATGAGCGGCACGTCAATGGCGACGCCTGTCGTCGCTGGCACGGCAGCCTTGATGCTGCAAGTCAACCCGTCACTCTCACCGAATTTGACGAAAGCGTTCCTCACCTATTCAGCCCAACGCTTAGCAGTCGCCAATGTACTTGAGCAAGGCGCGGGCGAACTCAACACGGACGGCGCGGTACGCCTCGCCGCCGCCGCCCGCCACGATTTATCGAACAAGACCGTTATCGGCTCGCCTTTATTCCTCAACGGCACGCCGAACTTCGCCACCACCATCGCCTACCAACCCTTCGCATGGTCAAAACAAATCACCTTCAGCAAGCGTTACACCACCGGCAACTCATTACTTAGCCGCTACGGTCTAGCCTACGCTTTCGGTGTCACGATTGCTGACGGCATCACGATGGCGGATGGCATCACCATGGCTGACGGCATCACCATGGCTGACGGCGTGTTGCTTGCCGACGGCATCACCATGGCGGATGGTGTTCTGCTCGCAGACGGCATTACGATGGCTGACGGCATCACCATGGCTGACGGAATTACAATGGCTGACGGCATCACCATGGCGGATGGTGTACTTCTTGCCGATGGAATCACCATGGCTGACGGCATTACGATGGCTGACGGCATCACCATGGCGGATGGTGTTCTGCTCGCAGACGGCATTACGATGGCTGACGGCATCACCATGGCTGACGGAATTACAATGGCTGACGGCATCACCATGGCGGACGGCATCACCATGGCTGACAATTTCCTCTTTGGCGATTAAATGTTGGATTTGGTTTTCTGTGTAAAGTAGTAGTGGAGTCTGGTTTATGCTTGAAAGGCTAAGAGAAGATAGCTATCTTCTCTTAGCCTTTTTTGATATACCTAAATGTTAGTGCCTGTTCTTATAACCCCGCGCACCTCTAAGTTGCTATCCATGAACAAACAACGTTTTACTAAACCTTCGGTATTTTTTATCTGTCTGTGTGGTATCAGTGTGTGTGCTTATGCCATATACACAGCATCGCTTTCGCAGTTTGATTTCAGATTTGTTTTTCTCGCGCTCGTAACATTGCTTCTCGCCTCTCGTATCACTGTGTCAATTCCCTTTGCGAAGGGACAAGTTACCGCATCTGAAACTTTTATCTTTCTTACGATGTTGCTTTGTGGTGGTGAGGCGGCGATATTGCTGGCGGCAGCGGAAGGTGCGGTTTCGTCACTTCCATATGCAAAGAAGCGTTTGACGGTTGTTTTCAACGGCTCGGTACTTGCCATTTCAACATTTCTTAGCGTTTGGACATTGCGTATGCTTTTCGGCTCGCCCGAAGGCTTAGTTCAAAGCAGTTCATCATATTACTTTATCGCTGGCATATATGTCATCGCCTTTGTACAGTTCGCAGCAAATTCCGGCATCATCGCAACAATCATCGCTATCAGAATTGAGGAGCAGGTCTGGAAAACGTGGAGTCAACATTTCCTTTGGACGGCATTCGCCTATTTCGCCAGTGCTTCGGCGGCGGCAATCACCGCGAAACTCGCCGTCACTTTTGGCTTCCACATAACTATTCTTACGCTCCCCATCGTCGCGGTTGTTTATTTTTCCTATCAGATTTACCGTAAACACGTTGAATCGTCCGCTGCGAGTACCGAGAAGGATAAGCGGCATATCGCGGAACTTAGTGAACATATTCTTGAGCAGGAGCGGTTGCGTGAGCAGTTGGTGCAAGCCGAAAAGTTGTCGGCTCTCGGTGAATTGGCTTCCGGTGTCGCGCATAATTTCAACAACACGCTCGCCGGGATTCTCGGACGCGCGCAACTATCTTCGCGCGATGAATCTCTTTCCGATGAGATGCGGCGCAGTCTGGAAATCATCATTCAGACCGCGACCGATGGGGCGAATACCGTGCGCCGCATACAGAATCTGGCACGCAAAGGCGGCGACCACAATTTTCAGTTGGTGGCGGTTGATCAAATTCTGATGGATGTCGGTGAAGTCACGCGCCCGCGTTGGAAAGACCGCGCCGAAGCCTCGAACATTCACATCAATTTGACGCTCGAAATTGATTCCAAAGCTCTGGTGATGGGCGATGCCGGAGAACTGCGCGAGGTACTCGTCAACATGATTTTCAATGCCGTTGACGCGATGCCTGACGGCGGACGCCTGACTCTGGCGACACGCGAGTTTGACGGTAAAGTCGAAATCTCGATTAGCGATACCGGGACGGGGATGAGCGATGAAGTGCGTTCGCGCGTCTTCGACCCGTTTTATACGACCAAAGGAACTGCCGGAATGGGTCTCGGTCTCGCCGTCAGCTACGGCATCATCAATCGTCACGGCGGCACGATTATCGTCGCCTCCGAACCCGGACACGGAACGACGTTTCGCATCACGCTTCCCCGCTACGTTCCGAACTCCGCCGCTCATGCTTCCGAAAGTCTTAATAAAAAACCCGCCCGCCCGCGTCCCGCAGCATTCCCTATCGCCGAACCGACCGCCAAGCCGCGCATTCTCGTCGTCGAAGACGAAGCCCACATCGTGGATATTTTGCGCGAAGTTCTCGAAGGCGAAGGTTGCGAAGTCGTGACGTGCGCGAACGGCACAGAGGCGACGGGGATTTTCGACGCGGGAAACTTCGACGCCGTTTTTACCGATGTCGGGCTGCCCGGTCTCAACGGTTGGGAAGTCGCGCGTCACATCCGTACACACGATGAACACGTTATGCTCGCCGTGATTACCGGCTGGGGTGACGCCGTGAGCATCGGACAACAAAGAACCGCGAAGGTCAATCACATCATCGCCAAGCCGTTTGAAATCACCGCGATTGTTGAATTAGCCCGCGAGATTTTCCAGCATCGCACCGTCCCCGACATCACTCCGGGTACGCTTCTCGACACCAACACACAGCATTCCAATTTGATAAATTGATTTGCGGTTGGAGTATTTTGCGGCTCTGCCGCCTGATGTGCGGTGAGTCTATGACTCACCGGAAGGCGTCCGGTTATTTCTGGGGCTACGCCCCTCACAGGGGCGTAGCCCCGATTAGCAAGAGCCGGCGCGGACGGAAGGGCACAGCCCTTCCGCACATCAAGCGGCAGAGCCGCAGACGAATCGGCACTTTTGCCAGAGGTCAGGTGGTTTGATTCGTTGTGATTGTGTCGTTTCGTGGAGAAACTTTGTCTTACACCGCGCCTGACGTTACTTTGTACTCCAAAAAATAGGCTCACCCGGTTTCATCGCACGTTCGACGGCGAGGGCAACGAATCCCATCGTGTATCGCGCGTTGACTTCCAACAAAGGGTGCAAGCCGCCCGCGTGTTCGAGCGCGTCAACGCCCGCCGCGCCCGTGTACCCTTCGGCGTAGAGACGTTTGCCGACGATGCGCGCGATGGCTTCGAGTTCCTCTTTTCGATTCGCGGGAAGCGGGCGACCGAGCATGTAACCCTTGCCTGTTCCCGCACCGTTGGTCTGTAAATCGCTGACGCCGAAAAATTCTATCTCGCCGTCAGGCAAGACCTCGAACGTCATGCCGTATTCACGTTTGACATCAAGCCAAGTTTGGAAAATCAGCGTTTGACCGGCGGCGAGACGCCGCCGAACCCACGTCTCCTGCGCTCCTGAAAGTTCGCCGCCACGACCGAGAACGCGCCCGCGCGCCGCGAAACCGAACGGGTCTTTGATAACCCATTTGTCGTTTGGTTGCGGACACGCTCGCCTCACTGCGGCTTGCAGTTCATCGAAGCTTGCGCTCGCGCATGAATGCGGCATGAGGCTTCCGAGTTCATGTTCGAGTTTGTGACTCCACAGTTTCGAGTTGACGCGACGCACGACATCGGGGGCGACCGGGTTCATGCGCGCACCCATCATTTCGCCCAACTTGATGACGCGCGGCGTCCATCCCCACGGCGTGAACTCGCGCGAAAACCGGTTTGTGTGATGTTCCGTCAACAAGAGTTCAACATCGCGGCGGCGCGCTTCGTCGCGTAAATCGGCGGACGGTTTTTCATCAAGCAAAAGCGCGTCGCCCGGACGTGACAGCCAGAGCAGATGTGCGGCGAGGCGGCGGTTGATTGCCGCAAACGACGCGCTCTGTTGGTAGTCGCCGCTTGTATCCGCCAACTCCATCTCGAAATCGGCGTTCATGTACCAGAGTTTTGACATTCCTGATTAACTCACCTTACGCGATGGAGCGGCTGTGCCGCCTGATGTGCGGAAAGGCTCTCGCCTTTCCGTCCGGTGTGAAATAAATGTCGCGGCTATGCCGCCCGTTCGAGGCGCAGCCTCAAAGATGAGAAATCATTATCGGTGCGGCACAGCCCCACCGCACATCAGGCGGCACAGCCGCAAAACTTCGTCACTGCGTAAGGTGAGTGATTAAAACTTAACTCGTTCTGTCACGTATTCAACATCGTACTTAACGTGAGCCTTGATGATTCGTGACATCGCCACCACGAATGAAAAAGAGGGACGAGCCTTCGGTGTCACTGTTTTTACTAACCACCGAACTACTGACCACTGACCACTTTCTCACAAGAGTTCGACGCGCGGGTTGGTGTTTTCGGTTGAATAGGCTTAACATTACCAACTTTTCTCTGCACGGGCTGTGACCTTTTGAACCATAAACAACATCTAACGTCTTGAATTTGACTAAATCCGGTTGGATTGTGATGTGGATTGATGAGCATTCCTCGTACCGAGTTCCGACTAGAACGACTTTACAGCTTGCAAAGGTTTTGATTGAGAGATGAACATAAACGACGTGTATGACGAAGAAGAAAGCGGACTGAAGCTTTTAGTTCCGGAACATGAAGAGGAAAACGGCTATATTCCGGCGGACGTTTTGAGCGCGGTTTCCGAGAGAGCGTCAATCTCCTCCGATGAAATTGATAATGTTCTTGACCGCATCAAAGACGCGACGAGCGTTGACGGTGAAGAAGAAAGCATAGACGAAGCGGCGTCCGTAACCGCGACCGATGCCGTTGTCCCTGAAGACGATTTAGATTTATCGGCGGGCGAGATGGAACGCGGCAGCGACCCGATTCGCGTTTATCTGCGCGAGATGGGAACGACACCGCTCCTGACGCGTTCCAGCGAAGTCGCCATCGCGCAACGCATCGAACGCGGGCAGTTGAAGGCAAATAAAGCCGTCACACGCTCGCCCATCGGCGTCATGGAAATGCTTCGCATCGGTGATGAACTCGAAGCCGGAACGCTCGGCATACGCGATGTCGTCGTCTTCGCCGACCAAGCCGAACAAGCCGAAGCACTCGAAGCCGATGAAAAGGCGGATGAGTATTTGAAGTGGACGCTCGAAGGCGTCGGCAATATCCGCACCCAATTCAAGGCGGCTCTCAAACTTTACGAATCACTGCTTGCCGAACCCACGCCGAAGAACACCCGTGCGGCAAACAAAATCCTCAAGTCGCGTCGCAAACTCGCGCGTCTGCGAATCGAAATCGCACGCGAAATCAAAAGCCTCAACCCCAAGGATTACACGCGCGGGCGTTTGATTGATTCGATTGCGAAAGTGCATCGTGAAGTCCGCACAGCAGAGCGTGAAGTGTCGCGCTACACCGACAAGCTGAAAGGCAGAACGCTCAAACCCGAAACCGAAAAATCTCACAAACTACACATCACCAATGCTAAGCGCGCCCTTCGCAACATCGAAATTACGCATCACGTTTCGATTGCCGAACTCAAACGTTCGCACCAGATGGTTGTTATCGGTGAAGCCGAAACCGGACAGGCGAAGCACGAACTGACGGAAGCGAACTTGCGCCTTGTCGTCTCCATCGCCAAGAAATATACCAATCGCGGTTTGCAGTTTCTAGACCTCATCCAAGAAGGCAACATCGGTTTGATGAAAGCCGTTGATAAGTTCGAGTGGCGGCGCGGTTATAAGTTTTCGACGTATGCGACGTGGTGGATTCGTCAGGCAATCACACGCGCGATTGCCGACCAAGCACGCACGATTCGCATCCCCGTCCATATGATTGAAACGATCAATCGTTTGCGTTCGACTTCGCGCGCTCTCGTTCAAGAATTCGGGCGCGAACCGACGAACGACGAAATCGCCAACCGTATGGGCATCACCGCCTCGAAGGTGCGCCAGATTCTCAAGATGTCGCAAGAACCGATTTCACTTGAGACGCCCATCGGTGAAGATGCCGGTTCGTCCATCGGTGAGTTTATCGAAGACACGATGACGACGAACCCGGCGGATGCCGTCGTCGCCTTAAACTTACGACAAATCGCGGATGACGTTCTCGCCACGCTTTCGCCGCGCGAAGAAAAAGTCATCAAGCTTCGTTTCGGCTTGACCGGAACGGGCGAAGAACACACGTTGGAGCAAGTCGGGCAAAGCTTCGCCGTGACGCGCGAACGCATACGCCAAATCGAAGCCAAAGCCCTTCGTAAATTGCGCCACCCGTCGCGCGCACGTTTGCTCAAAGAGTTTGTCGAATTGACGAATCAAACTCGTACCTGAAATTTTATGGTCATCACCATTTTTTAAGTTAAAGGAACTCGTACTAATGATTCAACAAGCCACATTCGGAGCGGGATGTTTCTGGGGCGTCGAAGTCGCCTTTGGTCAAACCGAAGGCGTCACCGAAACCGCCGTCGGATACATGGGCGGCGAAACTGCCAACCCGACATACAGAGAAGTTTGCACCGACACCACAGGTCACGCCGAAGTCGTCCACATCGTTTTTGACACCGAACGTCTTTCATATCAAGAGCTTCTCAACGTGTTTTTCGAGAACCATGACCCGACGCAATTAAACCGTCAGGGTCCCGATACGGGAACGCAGTATCGTTCAGCAATTTTTTATTACACGCCGGAACAGGAACAGATTGCCCGCCGGGCGATTGAAAAGCTTGAAAGCGAAGGACGCTTCAAACGCCCTGTCGTCACGCAAATCGCGGCGGCGGCGACCTTCTATCGCGCCGAAGATTATCACCAGAAATACTTGGAGAAACGCGGGCTGGCGAGTTGTCACGTCAGCTAAACACCGAATCGAAAAATAAAAAGCTAAGGCGTAAAACTTCTTGTTTTACGCCTTATTCAATGAGAGTTCGATGTAAGGATTTCAGCCTCGTAGAGGCGACACAGCCCATGGCGTAAGCCATGGGTCAAGAACGTTGATTAGATTTGAAGCCCCGTGAGGGCAATGGCATTAAGTTAAGAAAATAATCGCCCGTTTGGAGGCGGGCTATGTCCGCCGTCCCCGCGCACGGCGGGCGGAAGCCCACCTCTAAACAACCTTAACTTAATGCCATTGCCCTGACGGGGCTGAGAGCGAAAACATCTTACGTCGCGCCTCACGTCACTTAACGCGAGTTAGCTTTGGCGCGGGCGATGGCTTCTATGTACGGCTTCTCAATCGTCTTGCAACTTTCGCTGTACGGAAAGAAGCACGCGATTTCAGAGTACAGCCAGACGTATCCGGTCGAGACTTTGAACGCGCTCTCAACGGCAGTTTGGAGTTCGTCCGGTTGATAATAATTGCCCGTGAAGTCCTTCGGCTTGTCCGACCACCGGCGGCTCATGTCAATCCACACGGGCGGGCTGGCTTTCACATAGCGGTCATACAAGGTCTGTTCATTGCTGAAGTATTTACCGAAGTGCGTCGCATCCTTGTAAAGACACTCGAAGCCCGACACTGTTTGGCAATTCGGAGCGTCAATCATTTTGCGATGCCCGTACATTTCCATTCCGTCGTGCAAAGCGGCATTCGTGCCTTTGGTGTCGCGCATCGCTTGCATCACACCGTCGAGAAATCCGGCGTACAGATTATAAGGCGTGCCGTTATAACGAACGGCGGAATGTCCCATCGTCGTCATAATCGTGATGTCGGGATACTCCTTGAGCATCGCGCTCATAAACTCGCGTCCGCGCCTTTGGAGCAAAGGCAGATATTTTTCCGGCACGCGCGGGTTAACCTCCGGCGAGCATCCGGGATTCTCTTTGAAACCGTCTCTGCGCCACATGAAATCGCACGAAAGGTATTTCGTATCGTTGTAAAGTTCGGGGTCTAAAAACAAGCCCTTCAAACCCGAACGTTTGGCGAAGCGCGCCATCACTGCGGCGTTACCTGTGAACTTGTTCCACAGAGCATCGTCCGCCCACGAGAAGCCGCGACCTTCGGGCGTCCAATCTTCGGGCGACAACATCAGCCACACAAAGTTATCGGTCAACGTCCGTTCACGTCGCCAATTATCCGTCGCGGTTTTGACTTGCTTCGTCGCTCCCTCGAACGGAAACTTGCTCAGGTCGTGGCGCGTGAACATCTTCTGCATCACAGGCACGCCCGTATCGCTTTCCAGTTTGATAGCCACGCCGTCGAACGCCGCGACACGGCTCATCTCCTTCCAACGTCCGGCGATATACTTCGGCGTCGGGCTGTCCCAACCGATGTGAATCAAGCGCGGCTTAAATGCCGCACGCGCCTTATTGTTCGCCGTCGCACCGCACGGCATCACACCGCACAAAGCGACGACGATTATCAAGACGACCGACGCACGATAACGCGCGCCGCTTATTTTTTTGTCCATAAACTTAGCCTTAGGTATGAGCGGCTCTGCCGCCCGATGTGCGGAAAGGCTGTGCCTTTCCGTCTGACGTGAGATATGTATCGCGGCTACGCCGCCCGTTCCGAGGCACAGCCTCAAAGACTTTTCAACATGCTTCACGGTGAGTCATAGACTCACCGCACATCAGGCGGCAAAGCCGCAAAACACTTCAACTGCGTAAAGTGATTTATTGATGTTCCGGCTTCCATGTAAATTTCTGGCGTTGTCCCCACACTGCCATCGCCAGAAGGTAAATCGGCTGCGTCACAAACCACAAGGGCAGATACTTTATTAACGCGAGACGATTGAATCGCTTTAATGCCGCGCCGTAAAACACCGCATCGGCAACGAATTTAAGCCACGCCGCCATCGCCCATGTCGTCCACGATAACCACCCGACTGCCGCCCACACCGCCCCGAACAACACCGCCATATTGACAACCAGCGAGCCGACCGCATAGAGCATAAACAGCTTATCGCCGCGAAAATGATGCGTTCCGCTTGCCGCCCACCTCGCCCTTTGCTGACGAAATTCGCGCATCGTTTGTTTCGGAAAACTGCGGTTGCGCGTCCCCGCGTCATCGGCATAAACCACGCGCCCCAGATGCGGGCGGTGCTTGACGAGTTCGAGCATCAACATGTCGTCTCCCGCGATACGATGAAAAATCTTCGTGTAACCGCCGACGGTATCGAACATCGAACGACGATACGCGATATTCTGACCGGAAGCTCCAAGCGCGTGATTGAGATTCGCGCTTGCCGCCATGCCCGCGACGAGCGTTAAAAACTCGAATGCCTGCCAGCGTTCAAACATCGTACTGCCGTCGTCGGTCGTCAATTCCGTAAAACCCAAGACCATCGCCACATCAGGCATAAACGCTCGCGTCATGCCTTCAATCCATGAAGGCATGACGCGATTATCGGCATCGGTGAGCAATACTATTTCGCCCAGACTCGCTTCGACGCCACTTTGCAAAGCGAGTTTTTTAGGTGACACGCCCGAAGGCACAACGCTTTGTCGAACGAGCCGGAACTCTTTGGGATTGAGGTTTATCCACGCCTCAACGATGTTCGCCGTCTCATCCGTCGAACGGTCATCAACGATGATGACTTCAAATCGCGTGTAAGTTTGCGCCTGTAAATCTTCGAGTAGTGCGGGCAAGTTCGCGGCTTCATTGCGGGCGGCGATGACGACGCTCACAAACGGCGTCGAACGACTTTCAGCTTTTGCCGGACGATGCAAACCATATAACAGGATGAGCGCGCCGCAGAGGTAAAGGGCGAGGCACGCCCATATTAAAGCCGTCAAAGCCGTCAGAACGAATAAGAAAATCATCCTTCGAGCGGTATGCCGTCGTAGAAAATCTGCCAACCGTTTTCGATGCTTGACCGGAGCGAACGATTGAACAAACGTCGTGCGCGGGCGGGCGTGTCGCAACGCGAAGTCGCAATCGGCGGCGTCGCTCGCGGGTCAACTCTGGTCAGTACGCCGCCTTCGGTGTCCGTGATAATTCCGATAAGGGCGATGACTTCGTTTTTGCTCATCAATGCCACGCGCACGTTTGGTGATAAATCGTTCATCGCAATTTCCATGTTTCCTCGATTGTTGAAAGTTTATGATACATATATTCGGCGTTTCAATTTACCGTCTCCCGCACGTTGACGGCAATGTCGCCAACTCTTATGAAAGAAGTGGTCAGTGGTCAGTGGTCGGTGGTCAGTAAAAACAGCGACACCGAGACTAACTTCTCTTTTTCATTCGTGGTGGTGATGCCGCGAATCAAGTCGGCTCACTTGAACATCAAACTTGCCAGCAGAAATCCCACGTACAAGACAAGCAATCCGACGGCGTTCGAGACGGCGAGATACAGCATCGCGCTTCCGATTTCGCCTTTTTGAATGGACGAAAAACTTTGCAAAATCAGCGCGGAAAATGTCGTGAACGCGCCCAAGAATCCGAGAAACAATGCATCGCGCCAGATGCCCTGTGACGGTGCGCGAACTTGAAGAACGTAAAACAAAAATCCGGCGGCAAAACATCCGATGAGATTAACCGTTAAAGTTCCGAACGGAAACGCTTCACCGAAACGCCGCTCGATGACACCGGACAAACCGACACGCGCGATTGTGCCGAGCGCGCCGAACAAGATGATAAGCATGACTTTCGACATCACGCGAAAACTCTATCACGAATATGTTTGACGATTGTTCTCCATCAAAATATCCGGCGGAGACATCCTTTGTCAGTGACGACATACCGCCCGCACTGCGTCACGACTTGCGGAACATTCTGCCCGAACTCGCTAAATACGATTCGCTCGAAGCGGTCGAAAATTCCGTCGCGTACCGTCGTCATCAAACGCAAATCCAAGCCGTATTGAACTGCGTCGTCGGAGAAAACTTCGCCGCCTCGTTTCAAACTAAAGCGTCTCAAAGTAAATCCAGTGACTTCGTGCGCGTCGCCGCGTGGAACATCGAACGCGGCAAAAAACTGGCGGGGATTATTCAGGCTTTGCGTGAACATGAAAGCTTGAACCGCGCCGACATATTCCTCATGACCGAACTCGACTGCGGCATGGCACGCACCGGAAATGCTTTCGTCGCACGCGACATCGCGCAGCGTCTCAAACTCAATTACGTTTTCGCTCCCAGTTATCTTTCACTCAACAAAGGCAGCGGACTCGAAGCCGATGCTTCCGGCGAAAACACGCACGCCCTTCACGGCAACGCCTTGTTTTCAATCTTCCCAATCACGAACGCGCACGCGGTTCGCCTTCCCAACGGCAAAGACAAAATGCGCGGCAGAGAAAAACGGCTCGGTTCGCAACGCGCCGTGATTGCCGACATCGCGCATCCGGCGGGCGTGGTGCGCGCTGTCAGCATTCATCTCGACGCGCATTCAAGCCAGAAGCATCGCGCGCGGCAGATGCAAATAGTCGTCAATCATCTCGCCGGTTTGCCCGCCCAATTTCCCGTCATCATCGGCGGCGATTGGAATACTTCGACGTACAATTCGCGCCGCGCCGCCTTCGCCATCGCTGGTTTCTTTCGCCGCGTGATGATGGGCGTCGGAAACTTTCTTAAAAATCACTACCCGTATCCTGACAGATGGTTTGAGCGTCACCTGTTTCGCATGTTGGAGCGCAACGGTTATGACTATCGCACGCTCAACCAAACGGGGGCGGGAACGCTTCATTACGACGTGCGTGATGTCGCGCAGTTTCAGAACATGGCGGAATGGATTCCCGATTGGTGTTTCTGGTTTATCAAGCGCGCCCTCACACAAGCGGGCGGACGCTGTTCGCTCAAACTCGATTGGTTCGCCGGAAAGAACATCGCTCCGTTTGGCGATAACCCGGCGCGCGTCATCGGTGATTTGCGCGATGCGAACAGTGGCGACGCGCTTTCAGACCATGACCCTATCGTCCTCGATTTTCAAATTAAATGAGCAATGTTGAAAGTCGGCGGTAAAGTTTTTTTCCATATCATCGCAATCCACCTCTGCGATTGACGGCGTATATCGGTCAAGTGTTCCTAAAAATAAAAGTAACTTTGAGAGGATTGAAGAAACCATGAAGAAAGTATTACTCGCATTATGTGTCACGTTGGCTTCGGTGTCGTTCGCATCCGCCCAGATGATGGATAACAAGGACGCCAAAATGAAAAAGAACCCGACTGTCGGCGGAGCGGCGATGTACTCGAATCGCACCATCGTTGACAACGCGGTCAATTCACCGATTCACAAAACCTTAGTCGTCGCCGTTACCAAGGCGGATTTAGTTGACACATTGAAGGGCGCAGGTCCGTTCACCGTGTTTGCTCCGACCGATACGGCGTTCGGCAAACTTCCGGCGGGTACGGTTGACACGCTCGTCATGCCTGAAAATAAGCAAATGCTGACCGGGATACTGACCTACCACGTCGTTCCCGGAATGCTTGATTCCAAAGCCATCGCCAAACAAATCAAAGACGGCGGCGGTTCAGCAAAACTTACCACCGTCGCGGGCGGCACGTTGACCGCGACGATGGACGGCAAAAACCTTGTTCTGACCGACGCGAAAGGCGGCAAATCGCGCGTTCAAATCGCCAATGTTTATCAATCAAACGGCGTCATCCACAGCGTTGATTCCGTCTTGATGCCCAACTAAGTAATACAAACGGGTTTTCCTCATCGCTCTTGCCCTAGAGCCGACGGAAGGTGCTTCTTGATTGAAGCACCTTCCGTTTTGTTTTGCCTCACCTTCACCTCGCTTTATAGGGCGAAAAGATGCCTGTGCCATTCGCTACATTCGAGGTTGTATTCATGCTTGCCGCTTGTGAGTCACAGGTGTTTTGTTGTATGAAACATCTGCCCCGCGCGGACGGCTTTGAGATTGCCCCGATGAAGATTCGGGCAAGCGCGGTGAAAGCGACAAGGAAACACACCTCATATATGGCACAATCAAGCGGTAAGAAAAGCGCGGCGAAAAAAACGGGTATGAAGAAGACAGGTGCGAAAAAACCTGCGGCGACCAAGAAGCGCACAGTGACCAAAACGGGCGGCGTACCCAAAACCAGAAAGCCGAGCCTCGCATCCCTGCGTCGTCAGCAAACCCAAGCCGAAGAAGACCGCGCGCAATACATGCGAAAAATCGAAGCTAACCAATCGCGCCTCGTCTCCGGCAACGCCGCCGACGGCACACCGCTCACACCCGCGCAAATCACCGCGACCGAAAACATTCTCACCGTTCAACGCCAAAAACTCGACGAACTCGATGCCCTCGAAGAATCTTTCGCGGAACTTAATGCGGAAGAAGACCCACGCCTCGCACAAGTCTAAAAAGCTTTATTCCGCACCGAAGTTATCTCCGTTCAAACGTCATTCGGCTTCCTTCATCTGTGCATCAAGCGAAGCCAGCGCGCCTTCGAGCATTTGACGATGCGCGGCATTGGTTGCTCCCGCGAGTTGATTCGTCACGCGCGTGTGTGACAGGCGAAGCGAAGCGATACGGGCTTCGCGTGCGCGCCCTTCCTGCGTCACATTTACAAGGTTCTCGTCTTCCAAACGCGCCTCGCGTCGTTCTTCGGCAGCCTCTTGGCTGTCAACCAAATCATCAGCATCCCATCCCATAGTTTTTAAGAGCAGTAGGCAGTAGGCAGTAGGTAGTAGGCAGAATAAGAGGTGAGTTAAATGTTCAATGTTAAGTATTCAGCTTTGAACTTGTAACTTTGTTATTGAATTGTCGTCCTGTTTTCATTCTGCCTACTGCCTACCGCCTACTGCGTACTGTTCCCCATCCTTTCTTAAATGTTCTGTCCGGCGGCGTAGCCCGAAGACCACGCCCATTGAAAATTGTAGCCGCCGAGTTGACCCGTCACGTCAACGACTTCACCAATAAAATATAAACCCGGCACGCGCAAGGCTTCCATCGTGCGCGATGAGAGTTCGCGTGTATTCACGCCGCCGAGAGTGACTTCGGCTTTCGCAAAGCCTTCCGTGCCGCGCGGCGTCAATTCCCATGACGCGAGTTGCGCGGCGATGCGCGACAATTCTTTTGCCGAAAAACGATTCATCGGACGCGACGGGAAGTCATGCGTCGCGCACCACGCTTTAGCGAAACGGGACGGCAGATAACTGCCCAACACAGTCGCAAGTTCGGCGGTTTCATGTTGATGACGATGCAAGATTTCTTCCGTGTCGGCAAAAGGCAAAAGCCGCACGTTGATTTTCTGCGCGGGATTCCAGTAAGAAGAAATCTGAAGCACGGCGGGTCCGCTCAAACCGCGATGCGTCAACAAAACGCTTTCGTCGAATTCCGCCGCCCCGCAACTAACACTCGCGTTAAATGCGATGCCGCTAAGTTCTTGCCACCGATGCGCTTCGTCCGCGTCCCACGTCAAAGGCACGAGCGCGGGCTTGATTTGTGTGACGCGCAAACCGAATTGCCGCGCGATGCGATACCCGAAATCCGTCGCTCCCATTTTTGGGATAGAAACTCCACCCGTCGCAATCACGAGCGATGCACAAGTCAAAGTTCCCTGATTTGTTTCAACCTGAAAGCGCGCGACTGACGACAAAGAAGCATCCGGCAAGCGCGAAAACTGATTCGTGCTGTTCGTCATGGTACTGGTCGCTTCGATTTTCGAGATGCGATGAACCGCGCAATTCGTGCGAATTTCGACCCCCGCCTGACGGCATTCGGTTTCGAGCATGAGGACGATTTCGCGGCTGCTGCCGTCACAGAAAAGCTGTCCGAGTTTCTTTTCGTGATACTTGATGCCGTGACTTTGGACGAGTTCGATAAAGTCGTGTGCGGTGAAGCGCGCGAGTGCCGATTTACAAAAATTAGGATTTTCACTAATGAAGTTTTCGGGTGCGGTGTTGATGTTTGTAAAGTTGCATCGCCCGCCGCCGGAGATAAGAATTTTCTTGCCAATTCTCGCCGCATGTTCGAGTATAAGAACGGTTCGCCCGCGCTTGCCCGCCTCACCCGCGCACATTAAACCTGCCGCCCCGCCGCCAATTACGATACAATCCGCGTCCATTGTTTTAAGCTTCTCACTGTCCGGCGTTTTCTCGCAAGTAACATCTTAAAATCACCCGAAACGGAGACCAAAAATGAAATACGCACATCGCATTGACGGAAGCGAAAAAATCCGTCTTAAAGATTTCAAAGCCGACGACACACGCGGCGTCACGCGCGAAGAAGGTGAACGCGAAGCTCTGGCTTTAGGCGAAGAACTCGTCGAACTTCAAGAATTATTATACGCCGCCTCTGACCGCAGCGTGCTGATAGTTTTACAAGGGCGCGACACGAGCGGTAAAGACGGCACGATTCGTTATCTGACTTCGCCGTTGAGCGCGAGCGGCTGTGATGTCGCTTCCTTCAAAGCCCCTGTGGGCGAAGAATTGACGCACGATTTTCTGTGGCGCGTTCACAAAGCGACGCCGGGACGCGGCGAAATGCGTATCTTCAATCGTTCGTATTACGAAGACGTTCTCGTCGTCCGCGTTCATAATCTCGTTCCCGAAAACGTCTGGAAAAAACGCTATGAACACATCAACAATTTCGAGAACATGTTGGTTGACGCCGGAACGATAATCCTGAAATTCTATCTTCACATTGATGCCGAAGAACAGGAAGAACGGCTTCTTAAACGCGAGCAGGAAGCGACCAAGTTTTGGAAATTGTCGGTCGGCGATTGGGAAGAACGCGAGTATTGGGACTCTTATACGGAAGCCTACGAAGCGGTGATGAACAAGTGCAGTTCGCCGCAAGCCGCGTGGTACATCGTTCCGGCGAACAAGAAATGGTTTCGCAATATCGCCATCGCGCGGGCAATCGCCGAACAGTTGCGCCCGTTCAAAGACGATTGGTTGCGCGTACTTGAAACGCGCGGCGCAAATGAATTAAAGCGCATTAAAGAATTTCGCTCCGCGCATAAAACTTAAACCACGCGGAGCGTTGATAGACTTGCCGCCCCCCGATTTAACCGATTCAACCTGACATGCAAACCCTCGAATCGAACATGCTGAACATCGAAACCGACTTCGCACCTGACCGCAAAGATGCGGAAGCGATTGACAATTATTTGAAGCCTTTGCCGCGCTCGGTCGTCCGCCCGAACGATTATCAATTGCTTGACGGCGAATGGCGTTTTGCGATTGACCTCGAAGACCGTGGGCTTCACAGCAAATGGTATCTGGCTCACGATTACCCCGACATCGCACCGTTTCCCGGTTCGATTGAATCGCATCTCGCCAAAGCCCGCGACGCTCTCGCCGACACTCCGACGTGGCAGGATACGGTCGTCGCGTGGTACGAGCGCGATTTTAGTTTGCCCGACGCGGTTCACGTCGCGCCGGACATGTTGCTTCAACTGACCTTCGGTGCGTGCGGCTATGAAACCCGCGTCTGGCTCAACGGTCATCCCTTGACGACTATCGAAGGCGAAGAAGTTCACTTCGGCGAGTACACATCTTTTTCTTACGAACTGCCGCCCGCCTTGCTTCAAGGCGAGAACCGTTTGACCGTGCGGATTGCCGATTCAATGGACGCCGAAATCCCGCGCGGCAAACAACAATCGCGCGTCTTCAAACAGGGCGGCATCTGGTATCACACTTATACGGGCGCGGTCAGAAGCGTGTGGCTTGAAACGGTTGAACGCAATCGCCTTCGCTCGCGGTTAAGCGTTTCAAGTCAAATTGATAATCGCCTCGTCGAATTTACCTTCACCACGCGCACGCGCGATCCCGGTCTGTACACCTTGCGGCTCACCGTCACGCCGCGCCCGACGCCGGGCGCACAAGCCACAAATAATCACTCGCAGCCCATCACTGCCGAGTATAAATTGCCGCTCGAATACGGCGAGAAGGTTCAACGTGTGACGCTTGAGATGCCGAACGCGAAGCTGTGGTCAACCGTTGAGCCGCGCCTTTACGGACTCGTCGCCGAACTCATCACGCCCGCCGGAAACTCTGCCCGTATCGAAGCCCATTTCGGTTTGCGTAAAATCGAAACGCGCGGTCGCCATGTTCATCTCAACGACGACCGGATTTATCTCGACGGCATCCTTTATCAACCCGGCACGGCGACTTTCGAGCAGATGCGTCGCCACCTGCGCGCGATGAAACGACTTGGCTGCAATCTCGTCCGCGTGCATATCGCCGGAGTTGACCCGCGCATCTATGACCTCGCCGATGAAATGGGAATGCTGTTGTGGGTCGAAGTTCCCTCGCCCCACAGTTCAAGCCAGCGAAGCCGCGAAAATCATTGGGCGGAACTGATGCGTATGCTCGCCCTCATCGGTTCGCATCCGAGCATCGTGATATGGAGTTTGTACAACGAAGATTGGGGAGCGCAAGACATCGCCTATAACCCGGAAACGCGCCGCTATATCACGCACGCCTACGATTACATGCGCCTCAACCACCCGGAACTTCTCGTCGTTGATAACGACGGCTGGAATCACGTCTCGACCGAAGGCAGGCTTGAATCCGACTTGCTGACCGCGCACCTTTACACGCCCGATATAGATGTCTGGCAACAACTGCTCGACCGTTTGACGGCGGGCGATACCGTCGGCGTCGCCGTGCAACCGCTTGTTGTCGGTGACCCGTTTTTCTATCGCGGGCAAGTTCCGCTAATGGTCAGTGAATGGGGCGGCTTCGGGTGGAGCGGCTACGGCGGACCTGAAGAAGCCCACGACAAAGCCGAACGTATCACGGCATTCAAACGCGAACTACGCAAGCGACCCATCGCGGGCGATGTTTATACGCAAGCGACGAGCATCGAAGAAGAAAACAACGGCGTGATTGACCCCGACACGGGCGAGCTTTCAGTTCCCGCCGGATTGCTCAAATCCGAAGCGGTATAGATGAATACTCTGTAATTTAAGTTATGTGAATTGCCTCCAGCTTTAGCTGGAGGTAGAGCAGGAAATAGGATGTCGGCTTTAGCCGAATGGTTCGGCTAAAGCTGATATATTCCATACTCTCCACTAGCTAAAGCTAAATCGAAGCGCGCAACATTGGGACAGATGTAGGGGCAGCTTGTCCCTGCCCGCCGGTTCGATAATGAAAACACGGGCAGGGACAAGCCCTGCCCCTACATTCGTTTGTTTGCTCGTGTGCCAATCTCATGGGTTCTGATTTAGTGGAAATTTAAGAAAATCAAATAACTTACTTTCCAATGTAATGAAGTTAAACAACATCTTCACCATCTTCAATCAACCGTGCGTAATCTTTCCGCGTGTCAATATCAACCTGACCCTTTGGGAATAAAACAAACTTCGCTTCGTGCGCGTGTCGCTTTATGACCTGTCGCGCCCCGTCGCCACCTTCGAGCGCGCGTAGTTCATCGAACACCGAACGGGCGAACAATGCCGGAACTCCGCGCGCTTCGCCGTACACGGAAGCGACGACGGGCGAATGCTCACGCCGGAAAACTTCCGTCAGATTATTGATGATTTCCGCTGTCACGAAAGGCTGGTCGCAAAGCGTGATGACCGCCGCATCTATCACCGGATTTTCATCTTCAAGGGCGCGCACTCCAATACGAATCGAAGCACTCATGCCTTCAGCCCACGCCGGATTTTCGACGATGATGACGGGCAAATCTTCGACTTCGACGCGCATGATTTCGGCGTTCGCGCCGAGAACGACAACTACCGGACGACACATCGAAGCCAATCCCGCTTCCGCCGCGCGCCGAAGCAAAGTCTTCCCTTCATACTGAAGCAACTGTTTCGGCGCGCCGAGTCGCGTCGAAGCTCCCGCCGCCAGAATGACGATGCCGATGCCGTGTTTGATTTCGTTTTTCAAGTCCATGACTTCAGCGATTGTTACGCGCTTTGCAATCGAAGATTGATGAGTATCAAGCCGCGAGACTTCGCGGGCGCGGCGCGCCTTGAATGCTGATTGGAACTTGCGGCGTGCAACATACTTTCATCAGTCGTTCACGGTCACGCTGCATCTCGCGGTCTTCCGCCAACCACGTCCGTACTTCGGCAAAGACGCGCTTGGCACGCGCGTCTTCCGGCTCGATGATGCGATAGTGCATCCACTTCCCTTCACGCCGCGCGGCGACAACACCCGCGCGACGCAAGTACGCAAGATGCCGCGAAATCTTCGGCTGATTAAGCCGCATCACTTCGACGAAATAACACACGCAAACTTCGTCGCTTCCCATCAAGCTCAACAGACGCAACCGCGTCCGGTCAGCCAACGCCCGAAACAAAATTTCTATGTCGTAAGTTTTCTGCTTGCCCATACTCGTTTTACTCGTTGCCCAAATTCGCTTCTTTAAGTCGCCACTACATATCCGCCTTGACGAATATATATTTCGCTGCTAGTATCCGCGAACACATTCGCCTGTACGAATGTATAACATAACTCTAAATCAATGCATAAGCGGAAAGGTTAAGGATAATTCAATGTCAAACAATATAACGGAAGTCGTGCGCGATAAATACGGAGCGGTCGCCGTTAGTCATCGCTCGTCGGAGCAGACGGGCGTGCGCTCGGTCGCGGAAGCGTTCGGGTATTCAAGCGCGGAACTGGCTTCGATTCCGGCGGAAGCGAACATGGGTTTGTCGTGCGGCAATCCGACGGCAACGGCGAACCTGCGCGCGGGCGAAACGGTGGTTGACTTGGGAAGCGGCGGCGGGCTTGACGTGTTTTTAGCAGCGGCGAAAGTTGGGGCGTCGGGTCGCGCCATCGGGATTGATATGACGCCGGAGATGATTGACCTTGCGCGGCGTAACGCGGAGCGCGGCGATGCCGAAGGCAAGCCATATACAAACGTCGAATTTCATCTTGCGACGATTGATAATCTGCCGCTTCCCGACGCTTCGGTTGATTGCGTGATTAGCAATTGCGTCATCAATTTAGCGGCGGATAAAAACGCCGTGTTTCATGAAATCTCGCGTGTCCTCAAACCCGGCGGCAGACTCGCCGTCAGTGACATCGCGCTTAAACAGCCGCTTCCGGCTGAAATGGCGGACGACGTGATGGCTTATGTCGGTTGTATTTCCGGCGCGTTGCTGGTTGACGAATTTCGTGAAGGGCTTCGCGCGGCGGGATTTTCAAAAATCGAAATCGTTGATAGTGGCGCAGACCTCAATGCTTACGCGGCGGTCGAAGGTCAAGAGGGTTGCTGTTCTCCGGCGATGAACGAATCAACGGATGAAGCAATCAGCGAATCGAAAACTTTGCCGCTCGCGGCGGCGTGTTGTTCACCTGCTCCGATGACGAACATCACAACTGATGCTCACAGCGATTTGAGCGAGATACTGCGTCGCTATAACGTCAGTGATTATGCCGCCAGCTTTAAGATTTTTGCGTTGAAGGAAGAAGCTTGATGTCGGGCGGGAAGGTCGGGTTTTGAAGTTTGAGATGTTGAATTTCAAACTTCAAATGGAAAATCGGAATGCGGGCGTTGAAGTGATTCAAATACGCCCGCAAACAATTTGCATCAAGATCGGCAATCGTCTTTTTAACGACTGGCGCGGCGCGGGCGGAATGAACGACGGCTCACACTTCCGGCGCGTGAGAGCGAAGCGCGGTTAGCGGTGGTTGTTGCAGGTGAAGCACCGCCGAAAGCGGGAAGCAGGATGCGTTCAACGTCGCGTCCGGTTAAGCGTTCGATGGAGCGCATCGAAGGTTCATCAATCGGAGCGACAAGCGTGATTGCCTGTCCCGCGCGTCCGGCTCTGCCCGTGCGCCCGATGCGGTGGATGTAATCTTCCGGCGCGGCGGGTACGTCGTAATTGATGACGTGTGAAATCGAATCAACGTCAATGCCGCGCGCCGCGATGTCTGTGGCGACGAGGACGCGGGCTTGCCCGTTCTTAAACTCGCGCAGAGCGGCTTCGCGTTGCGGTTGCGAACGGTCGGCGTGAATGCGGTTGACTTTGTGTTCGCGGGCTTCGAGGATGTGCGCGATGCGTTCGGCGTCGCGGCGCGTGCGCGTAAAGACCAGCACACGGTCGGATTCGATGTGTTCGCGTTCGAGCAAATCGAGAAGCAGCGCGGTCTTCGAGTTCGACGCGACGGGGTAAGCTTTCTGTTCGACGGTCGCCGCCGCGTTACCGCGTGGGCTGACTTCGACGAACCGGGGTTCGCGCATCGTCGTGCGGGCAATCTTTTCGATTTCCTTCGACATCGTGGCGGAGAAAAGCAAGGTTTGCCGCGACTTTGGAAGCAAGGCGAGGACGCGAGTTATCGCCGGAAGGAAACCCATGTCGAGCATCCGGTCGGCTTCGTCGAGAACTAAAACTTCGACGTTTGAAAGACTGATGGTGCGACGTTCGAGGTGGTCGAGCAGCCTTCCGGGTGTGGCGATGCAGACGCCCGCCCCGCGACGCAAGCCGTCAAGTTGTTTGGCGAAACCCGCGCCGCCGATAAGAGCCACGCATCGCGGAGCGCGCTTCGGTGCGAGTTCGTGATAATTGGTTTCGATTTGTAAAGCGAGTTCGCGCGTCGGTGCGAGAATAAGCACGCGCACGGGTGAAGCTTCGCGGGCGGCAGGTTTTTCAAATAATCTTTGAATGGTGGGAAGCAAGAAAGCCGCAGTTTTTCCTGTTCCGGTTTCGGCGCAACCGATAAGGTCGGAGCCGGTTAAAATTATGGGTATCGCTTGGTGTTGGATTGGTGTCGGTTCTTTGTATCCGAGTTGGTCGCAACGCTCTGTTAAGACAGGTTGCAATCCGAGTTCTGTAAAATTCATTAAGTCCTTTGGTGTCGCCCTTGCACAATGCGCGGGCATCTTGTGTGTTTTGTTTTCATTAAGGCGAAGCCTCCGACAGTTGGTGCGTGCCGGAGGCTTCGTTGCCGTCTAATTGTTTGAGCTAACCGCTTGTGCAATTAGCAAAGACTAATTACCAGCGTGATTCACGGTTGCCGCCACCGCTGCCGCCGCTGCCGCCACCGTAGCCGCCGCGACCGCCGCCACCGCCGCGATTGCCGCCGCCGCCGAAGCCGCCGCGACCACCGCCACCGCCGCCACGACTGCCGCCACGGTCTTCACGCGGGCGTGCTTCGTTGACGGTCAAGGCGCGACCGCCGATTTCCTTACCGTTGAATTGTGAAATCGCCGCATCGCCTTCTTCTTTGGAAGACATTTCGACGAATCCGAAGCCGCGTGAGCGACCCGTTTCGCGGTCTTCAACGACCGAAGCCGATTCGACCGTTCCGGCTTGACCGAAAAGTTGCTGTAAGTCTTCGCTCGAAGTTTGGAACGAGAGATTGCCGACATAGAGTTTCATTGACATTGTGTTTGTGTACCTTACTTACGTCCTGCTTTGAAAGGACATGCTGTGGAGAAGCTTGAGCGATGGAAGCGACTTCGGCGTAACGGCTGGCGGACAAAGGCTTCGCGTGTTCGGATGCTCGTATATTATTAACTGAGCGGCTTCTGAAAGTTGAAATGAGCCTGCTCCCGAACGATCCTACAACGCTTGCTGCCTAAATCTTTGAGGCATGAGCGCACCGCCGTCGATGCGCGAGAGAAGGGTTAACGGTGGTTATGATGCACGTTGCGCTTGAAAGTTGCAAATCGTTTCGCGGTTTTTTAGATTTCCGCGATTAAATTTCTGTACCGAAGCGCACATAACTGGTATGCTTCGCAACTAAGTTTTCAAGTTCCGGCATCACGACGGTTCAATTTGTTTTTCCGAAGTTACCGATTGTTCGTCAGCGATTCCCCTAAATCATCAACGCGAAACGCAGCTGACCTCGACGCTATAACCGTGAGCGTCAACACTATATTTCTGAATTCAGCCCGGCATCGGCGCACGGCAATGGCACGCACAATATGAAAATTTTACTGTATAACCCGGACAACGGGGTGACGCGAAACTTCATGCCACATCTGTGGATGTTTCTACTTCAATCTCTGACTCCGCCCGAACATGAAGTGGTGTTGATTGACGGCAACGCGCACGCGATGAATGAAGCGGAACTCGTCGCGTTCATTAAAGAGAATAACATCGGACTCGTCGGTATCGGTGCGATGACGCGCATGGTGGCGAAAGCTTATCGCTTCGCGGATGCCGTGCGCGCCGCTGGGATTCCGGTCGTGATGGGCGGACCTCACGTCACGGAAATGCCGGACGAAGCTTTAGGACGCGACGGCGGCATACGCCATGCCGACGCGATTGCGCTTGGCGAAGCCGACGATACATGGGCGCAGATTGTAACCGATGCGGCGAACGGACAACTCAAAGACGTATATCAACCGGCACTCGACGCGAAGGGCAATGACATCAAACCGCCTCTGCAAGATTACCCGCAAATCCCATGGGAAACTCTTGACCTTGACCAATTCAATTTAGTTCCGAAATTCTTGCGTCCGGTCTTGGAGAAGATGGGCGGTGGTTGGGGTTCATTCCGCGTCATCCCGCTCGAATCCGGGCGCGGCTGTCCTTACGGTTGCGAGTTCTGCACGGTCACGGGTTTCTTCGGTGATTCGATTCGCTTTCGCACGAATGAAAGCGTCGTTGATGAACTTTTGCGTTTGAAGAATCGCGCCCGACAGGACGGCGGACAGGTCGCGGTGTTTTTTATTGACGATAATTTTGCGATAAACAAGAAACGCACCAAGTCACTCCTGCGCGACATCATCGCGGCGGACGCACAGCTTCCGTGGGTCGCGCAAATCAGCGCGAATCTTTTGCGCGATGAGGAACTCGTGGACTTAATCGAGCAATCCGGCGGCAAGTGGATTTTCATCGGCATGGAGTCGGTTGACCCGGCGAACCTTGCCGATGTCAATAAGAATTTCAACAAGCCGGGCGAATACAAAGAAGTTCTCGACCGTCTCGCGGCGCGCAACGTGTTTGCGATTACGTCGTTCATCTTCGGGATGGACAACGACACGACGGGAGCAGCCGAACGCACGCTCGAACAGGTCAATTCATGGGCACCGGGTCTGCCTGTGTTCGGTCAACTGACACCGTTTCCGGCGACGCCGCTTTATGACCGTCTCGCGGCTTCCGGCAGACTCGCGCGCCCGCGCCACTGGATGGATTTCGCGCCGTTCGAGATGGCGCACGAACCGCTCAAGATGACGATGAAGGAAGCCCGCGCCGAAGTTGATAAGGCATGGAGTGAATCTTATAGCCCTGAACGCAATGCTGAAGCTCTCGCATCAATCGCCGATAAGCCGGTTGAGATTCGCATCGGTCATTTAATCGCGCGCATGTTCTTTCGCGGCATCTATTTCCCGCAAATGACCAAAGGCTCATGGTTGAAACTCATCGCCCAGAATCGCGGCTTGATTTACAGTTTAACGAAAGAAGGCGTCGGTAAATATCGCGCTTCGCGCACAAGACGCAAAACGATGCCGCAACGCGAAGCGGCGGCTGATTCTTAATTCAAGGTTCAAGGTTGCGGGTGAGACACCTATATGGAGCGCACACCAAGAAGTGGATTTTCACTCGACGAGAGCATAGAGTTTCCCATCGCTCCAGCCATAACCGAACTTCTCAAGAAAGTTGACCGTGTGCTGCTTGATTGTCTGATAGTAGTCGTTGATTGCTTGGCGTAAATTTGCCATCGTCTCATGCCAGCAATGGTGTGAGACTTCTTCCTTCATCCGCTTCCACGTTGCTTCCTTCGGGTTTTCCTCCGGTGTATATGCCGGAAAATGAATCCGGTTTTTGCTCTTGCGATAAGCGTTGAAAATAGTCTTTGTCAATTTCGAGTTTATCTGCCACTCATTCACGATTGCCGTTGATAAGTTTATTGATGACATTCATTTGTTTGACCTTTGTAGAGTTAATCAATTTCGTCTTCAAGTTCGTGTTCGACATCAATCAACTGATCAGACTTACCGAGTTTTGTGAATAGATAGAACATGATAGTTGCCGAAATGACGGCAACGTTCAAGTCAATTAAAACGGTGACTGCGGTGGTGTAAAGAATAATAAACAACTGGAAATTCCGGTTAAATGATCTCACCCATCCCCTCTTGATATATGCGCGGGTAAATTCGCGGTCGGAAACATCCCAGCCCGCCTTAAACAAAACGCCGGAAAAAACCGCCGCCGGAATGAGCGCAACCCAGTCGCTAAAGAAAATAAGGAATATCAGGACAAATACTCCCATTAGAACGCCTGCCAGCCGGGTTTGTGCATCCTCTTTAATCAGCAATACAGAGCGTATCGTGGCTTGCGCGCCGGGAATTCCTTGCATTATTCCAACAACACCATTGGCTATGCCTTGTGCAATAAGCTCTTTATTCTGGTTAGTAGTTTCCTTTGTCATTCTGTCAATGACCAAAGCCGTCAACAAACTGTCCAGATAGCCTAAGATCATTAGCTGAACGGCAAAAGGCAATGCCTTTACTAGATTTTCAGTGGTTAATATTCTGCTGTCCGGGAAGTAGTTGCCAATTAGAGTGAGGAATTCGGAAATAGAATCAATGCTGTTGCCTAACTTCACCTTTTCGATTGGCAGGTTTAATAGATTGGAAAGCAATGTTGCCACAATAACGGACAGCAAAACTGCTGAGAAAAAAGACCTATATTTTTCGGGTACGCCTATTTTCCGAATAAACAACGGTAACGTAAAAATAAAGATGACAACGCCAACGGCTACCAACACGTTGATTGCTGATGATCCCTCCATGATAGTTTTACCGCCAAAGCCAAATATTTTGGCAATTTGGTCATACCAAATCAGCACGGCAATTCCGTTCATAAATCCCAACACCACGGCGTTGGGAACATAAAGAATAAGTTTGCCGAGTCGCAGTAGACCGCTCAAAATCATCAACGCGCCAAGCATCAGCAAAATTAAGGTGATGAATTGCTCTGCTAATGCTTTATCTGGAAACAACTCATAAGTATTAGCAACTACTACGGCAGTAACGGCGGTCATGGGAGCCGTCGGTCCTGAGGCTTGTAGCCTTGTTCCGCCGATAAGCGAAGTGATGATAGGAATGACGGCAGCCCCGATCATCCCGGCAAACGCTCCTCTGCCGGACATCGTTCCAAAAGCAGCACCGAGTGAAAGGGCGGCGAAACTTACGGTCAGCCCAGCTAATAAGTCTTTTATAAATGTTTGATTATTCATTAGATTACAACGGCTGCGACCCACTATTCCGACAAGTAGAAAACCACTGCGGGTTTCAATGCTAAAAATGTTTTAAATCAACCGGGTTATATCGTTTCCGGCAATCGTTTCGCTGCTTCTGCCCGTCTATCTTCTCATTTTGCTTATTTCGATGTAGCCAAAACTCAGCCTCCAGGACGAAATCAAGTCGGGCGAAACTTCAACAGAATAGATTTCCTGCACATGCGCTTGTATCTGGCGGCAACTCATGCCGCGCGTACATCGAGATGATCTTGTCATCAAAGCCGTCGAAGCGACGTTGACCCTTACGAACTAATTGCGGCTCGAACTCACTCTTGCGTTCGCGCCGCAACTTCAACCTCAAC
>JANDLT010000028.1 GCA_024330265.1 Pyrinomonadaceae bacterium MAG19_C2-C3
GCGTCTTCACTTGGCGGTTCTTTGCGATACAAGAAGGAGTAACGCAAAGGAGCGCAAAGATTCTCCCGCCTTTGAGCCACTACTAAAGAAAGATGCGCGACGTGAATCTCCCGTTGTGCTTAATTGAACCCGGTTAAGTTATCATAGTTGAAATCTTCGTTATCAACTTGCGCGGGCGTGATGTGAAAGCGATGTGATACGAGCGTCGCAAAAACAAGCACTAAGAAGCATTGCGCGTCGCTTCACACCGAAAGGACTTTCGATGCTTTCGTCTGAAAATATGCCCGCCGAACGTCTCACGATACATCATCTTGGTGTTGACAGTGATGCCGCCGAAGTCAAGGAAACGGACAATCAATTTGCCGCCGACGTGCGACAGGGTTTGAGTTCGACGCCGAAAACTCTTTATCCGAAATACTTTTATGATGAACTCGGTTCGCAACTGTTCGATGCGATTTGCCTTTTGCCGGAGTATTACCTGACGCGCGCCGAAGAAGAAATTTTGAGCGAACATGCCGACACAATCGTGCGCGCCGCGAAAGACATTGCGCCCGCCGATGATGGTGGCGATGTAAGACTCGCTCTGATGGAATTTGGCAGTGGAAGCGCGATAAAGACGCAACGCATCATCGAAGCTGCGTTGCGTGTGCAAAGCGAACTCGTGTTGACCTCGATTGACATTTCGGTTTCCGCCTTAGAGCGCGCGGCGCGTGTGCTGTTGCAACTCTTTCCGAACTTGAGTTTGACGGCACTCGCGGGCGACTACGATGCGGCACTCGACTTCCTGCACGACACTCAACCACACCTCGCACACGATGCGACACATAAAGACACCGCCCGCCCGCGCACGCTCGCGCTGTTTCTCGGCTCGAACATCGGCAACTTCAATTACGATGAAGCCATCGCTTTCTTGCGGCGTTTGCGCCTCACGATGCGCGATGATGATGCGTTGCTGCTCGGCGCGGATTTGCGTAAAGACCCGAAAATTCTCGAAGCGGCTTACGATGACGCGCTCGGTGTGACGGCGGCTTTTAATTTGAACATTCTCGTTCGCATCAATCGTGAACTTGGAGCGGATTTCAAGCTTGAAAACTTTCGCCACCTCGCGCGTTATGACGACGTGGAAGGCAGCGTCAAGATTTATATCGAATCAAAGCGCGAACAAATCGTGCATCTCAAAGGGCTTGAGATGGAAGTGAGCTTCGCGGAAGGCGAACGCATACACACCGAGAACTCGCACAAGTATGACCACGCGACGCTCTCCGCGATGGCGCGAGAAACCGGATTTGATCTCGCCCAAACGTGGCTTGACCACGACGCGCAATTCAGCAGTAACCTGTTCGTCGCCGGAAATTAAACAAGGTTCAAGACGGAAAGTTTATGGAGAAGGAAACCGCCGCGCCTTTCAATCCCGATGAAATATGCGCCCACCTCGCGGATGATTTGCGTCAGGAATACGTCGCTCCGGCGCAGTGGCGGTGCGGCATCGAGTATGAACTTTTCGGCTATACAAAAGACGGTTTGAATCGCCTCGACCCTTCGCGCATCGCTCACATCGTCGAGCGTTTCGCGGCAACGCCTTCGAGTTTAATCAAAGAAGATTCCTTGACCACCGGAGCGCGTCTTCACGAAAGGGTTGCTTCACAGGACGGCGCACACGCGAACATGACAGAGGGCGAGTTGAGCATTGAACCCGGCGGGCAGCTTGAGTTTTCAAGCTTGCCGCGTCGCACGCTCATCGAACTCGAACGCGATTTGAAAGCTTACCTCGCGCGACTTAAAGACATCGCGCAACAGGAACAAGTCATCTTCGTTCACACCGGATTCGACGCGCTTCGACCCCTTGATGAGCAACACTGGTTTCCGAAACGCCGCTATCAAGTTATGCGTCCCTTTCTTACAAAGCGCGGAGAGCGTGCCGCCGACATGATGACGCGCACCTGTGCGATTCAGGCGAGCTATGATTTTTCATCGGAAGCAGACCTTGCGCGCAAACTCGAATTAAGCACGCGCATCGCTCCCATAGCGACCGCGATGTTCGCCAACTCGCCGTTTGCCGACGGCAAATTAACCGGCTTCAAATCAACGCGCGCCGCGACGTGGCTGGCAACCGATACGGCGCGCACCGGCGGCATCCCGCCCGTCTTTGACGATGATTTCGATTTCACCGCGTTCGTAGAGTACGCCGTGAATGTGCCGTTGATGTTCGTGCGGCGCGGGGAGCATTACACGCTCAAAGATGGCGATATGACGTTCGGAGATTTCATCAATCGCCAAACCGATTATGACCGCGCATCGTTGTTGTTCGATTGGCGCGAACATCTTTCGACATTGTTCACCGATGTTCGGCTTAGGAGTTGTTTGGAGATGCGTATGGCGGATTGCGTCGAACCGTCGCTCGGACTCGCGTTCGCCGCCCTGTGGAAAGGTCTGCTCTACGACGTGGAAGCCGCGACCGCCGCGCGTGAACTTATGCCGCGCCTGAGTCGTGATGAAACTCTTGAACTGCACGGGGCAGTCGCCCGTGACGCACTCGCCGCGAGATTAAACACGCTTCACGTTTTGCCGTTAGCGAAAGAGATAGTGCGCGTGGCAGAGTCTGGATTGCGCCGCATCGCTCCCGATGAAGTCCGGTTTCTCGACGGGCTTCACAGTCTCGTTATCGAAGATGAAATGTGTCCGGCTGATAAGTTGATTGCCGCGTGGGGCGGAGAGTGGAACGGACGCATCGAAAAGCTTATCGAACATTGCCGCGTGGCATAAACGATTCGGTGAGAGTGCAAATTCCCGTGTGTTATGCTGGCGGTCAAAAGCTAAAAAAACCGGAAGAAGCGATTAAAGTATGAAGACGGAAAAGCACGAAGCGATGGTGGTGACGACGGGCAGACGCGATGCCGACGGCAAGATTCGCCTTGAAGTTTTCACGAGCGACCTTATCGCACTGTCCGTTGACGCGCACGGCGAACGCGCGGCGACGCTATTGTTGACATACGAACAAGTCGCTAATTTGCAAGATGCGCTCGGCAATCTGGCGCGCGTTCTTAAACGTGAAGCGGAAACAAACGCCGAACATTGGACGGGGACGGAGCGGCGATGCAATGACGGGCATCACGCGACGCGAGACGAAACAACATAAATCGGGCGCGGTAATCGAAAAAGGCATCCCGTGCGAAATCTAATCGCACGGGATGCCTTTCGTTTGATGTTTGATAAATGAGCGTCCGGTTTAGCTTTTGCGAACCAAGCGCACGATGACGGGTTCGGCAAGCGCGTTGCGGTCAACGGCGATGGTCGCGTTCTCGAAGCCTTTGGCTTTGACGATTAACTTCAGTTCGCCCATATGGAGCGGCGGCATCGCAAACACGCCGCGCGAATCGGTCGAGCCGTAAGCTTCGCAAAAGAAGCCGTCCGTGCGGCGGCTTTCGAGCGTCGCGTAAGCATTCGGAACGGGATTGCCCGCCGCATCAAGCACGCGCAAATCAAGCCGTCCGATGCCGTTCATCTCTTTCGGAGCGCGTCCCATGTTCGGAGCATCGCCCGCGCTTGATGCCGTCTGGTTCATGGTTTGTGCTGTCGCTAAAGAACCGCACAACGCGAGCGCGGCACAGAGTGTGAGAAGTGTTTTATGCATTAGCAATATCTCCTTAGAGTGTTATTGAAGTTACCGGGAAAACAAGATTGACGAAATACAAAGAAGCCAAAAAAGGCACGAAGGTGATTGTCGAAAAACAATCACCGATGCTGTCATCGAACTGGCAGTATAGAAAAACCGCGTCGTGATGGAAAGTTAAATTTTAGCGACGTGCGAATAAAACATCCGCGTATCGAACTCATAATACCGTCACATCAACGAACATTAACGGACAACGGGGTGTTTGATGCCGACGCGCGGCGGCGCGTTCGTTCGTCCGGTTGGACGTGCTAAATGCGGTTCGAGTACACTCGGATTTCTCCCTTGAAAAGTTTGCCATCCGTGATGTCAATCATGCTCGATGTCCGCTTCGGGTTGTAGTTTCCGTTTAATAAAAAGCTTTATGAGCCGCTCAAATCAGACCAAGCCGCCGACGCTCGACCTCGCCGCATTGCGACGCAAATACCCTTTGACCGTGCAGAATTTCGGCGCGCTTGCCGACCGCGAAGCGTGGTTGCGTCGCATACGAGAACTCGAAACGCGGTGGCAAGATTCGATGGAACGACGGGATGAAAAAACGGAAGTTATCGTTGAAAGTCCGCCGCCCGCGAACGCCGAAATCGAAGCAACCTTCGACGTGATTTACGCGGGTGGCGTGCTTGGCGTGCTTCATGCCGCAGTGATGGCGAATCGTCACAATCAAAAAGTGATGGTCTTCGATTTACACACGGTCGGCAAAACTCATCGTGATTGGAACATCTCGGATGAGGAATTAAAAGAGTTTGAGCGCGCCGGATTGTTCACTGCCGAAGAACTCGAAGCCGCGATTGTTAATCGTTACCAGAGCGGCTTCGTCAAATTTCACGACGGCGGTTCGCGCTTGAAAACTCCGCCCTTGTGGATGAACGGCGTGCTTGATGTCGCCCTTGATGCCGACACGCTGCTTGGATTGGCGCGGAGGAAGATTGAACAAAGCGGAGTGGCTGGAAGCCTATTGTGTGACGGCTTGCGCTTCGTGCGGGCTTACGTTGAAGCGCATCGCGTGACGGTTGAAGTTGCGGACGAAACAGGGCGCGGCACAAATCATCGTCGCTTTTTCGCGGCGCGATTGTTCGTGGATTCGACGGGAACGAACTCGCGCGTCGCGCGTCAACTCAACGGCGATTTCGCTTTGACGCACGTTTGCCCGACCGTCGGCACACTCGCGCGCGGCTTCAAACGGGCGACCTCCGATGATGAAATTGACGCGGTTGATTTTCGCAAAGGCGAGATTCTCGTCAGCACCGAAGACGCGAGCGACCACCGCCAATTGATTTGGGAAGGCTTCGCCGGAAGCGAACGCAAAGACGACTATACGACGTATCTTTTCTTTTACGACGCGATTGATTCAAAGGCGGATAAATCTTTACT
Source organism: Pyrinomonadaceae bacterium MAG19_C2-C3 (assembly GCA_024330265.1). Taxonomy (GTDB): domain Bacteria; phylum Acidobacteriota; class Blastocatellia; order Pyrinomonadales; family Pyrinomonadaceae; genus JANDLT01. The sequence goes on from JANDLT010000028.1 coordinate 5,042, forward strand.
CGCGCTGTTTGAGCGATACTTTGAATCTTTGCCGACGTACAAAAAACAGGGGGCGCAGTGGCGCGTGCAAAAACCCGTGTTCGGCTACATTCCGAGCTTTCATCATCAAGGTTGGAACAACCGCAAACGCACCGCGACGACGCGCGTACTCATCATCGGCGACGCCGCCGGATTGTCGAGTCCGCTCACGTTCTGCGGCTTCGGTTCGCACGTCCGCAATCTTCATCGCACCACACAGATGACCGCGCAACGGCTCAAAGACGACGCGCTCGATACGAACTCTCTGCACGACATCAATGCGTATGAACCGCGCGTCGCGCAGATGGCGAGTCTGGCGGAGTTTATGCGCCCGACCGCGAAAGGCAATCCTTCGGCGGTGAATGAAACGATGAACGCGGTGATGGCGGCTTTACACGATTTAGATGAGCGCGTCAGGCGCGAACTGTTTCAAGACCGCATGTCATTCAACGCTCTCAAAGCTTTGCTTGCGCGAACCGCCCGACTCTATCCGAACATCTTCAAACGGCTGAGTGAGCATCTCGGCGTGCGCGGTACGTTCTGGTGGTTGACGGGAATTGCCGAAGCGCGTTGGAGTGAGCATCATCAAGCGAAAGCAGATGATGAAGCAGATAAGTTTTGAGGCTGATTGAATTTCAACGTGAAGTGTTTTGAAAGCTGCGGCAGCAGCGACCAGATGGTAGCCCACAGCGTAAGCTGTGGGTTTCTGTGCCGATAAGATTTAAGCTGCGGCAGCAGCGACAGAAGTTAGTCGTGGAATGCACGCGAAAGCTATTGATAATTAGGCAGTCACAGATATTTCTTTCGCTGCTGCCGCAGCTCAAAATCTTTTCTATCCCTCAACCCACAGCTTACGCTGTGGGCTACCGTCTGGTCGCTGCTGCCGCAGCTTTGGGACAGCCTTTTCGACATTTTCCAAGTCGTTGTTTTGTGTTTATCTCCTTTCCCGCCTTTGCATAATCGGTAGCAAAACACGCATAAAAAGCTTGCGTTAAGTCGCGGTTTGACGGCATACTTTTGTCCGCAAATTAAGTGTTCCTGCTCTCGCGCGTCCACTGCCGGACGAGCCTGCCCGCACCCTACGATTTGGCGACAAGCGTTTGGCTGAGAGGAGAGTGAGGTTGGCAGTGGATTTGAAAGTAGCAGCCGCTCTCGATTTTTACCCCTCAAGTAGAGCAGCCCGGCTTGGTCGCCCTTCTGTAATGCAAATTAAGGAAGAAAAAAATGGCAGTCAGACTTTTTGTCGGCAACCTCTCGTTCCGCACGACGGGCGATGAACTGCGGGAACTCTTTTCACAGGCGGGGGCGGTCGAGTCCGCGTCCGTTATCGAAGACCGCGACACGGGGCGTTCGCGTGGTTTCGGGTTCGTCGAAATGACGAATCAGGACGAAGCGACGGCAGCCGTCGAGCAATTCAACGGCAAGGACTTCGGCGGTCGTAACCTGACCGTCAACGAAGCCCGCCCGCGTGAAGAACGAAGCGGCGGCGGTGGCGGCGCACGTCGCGGCGGCTACGGCGGCGGTGGTGGTAATCGTGGCGGCGGTGGTAATCGCGGTGACTATAGCGGCGGCAATCGTGACGGCGGTGACCGCGAACCGCGATGGTAAAGCAAAGTAGAAAGTAGAAGTTAGAAAGTAGAAAAGGTAAAAATCGTAAAAGACGAAGGCGGAAAGAATGAACTTAGGTTCTTTCCTTCCGCCTTCGTCTTTTCTGTTTCTACTTTCTACTTTCTACTTTCTCGCGCTCGGTGTGAGTTTTAACTTTACCCGTTCGCCCGCGCGTATGACTTCGACATCGTAGGTTTCTTCGGGTTTCATTTCGGCGAGGGCGTTGGTGTAGTCGTACACGTCGCGCACGTCGCGTCCGGCGAGTTTGACGATGCGGTCGTTGGGTTTGAGTCCCGCCTTTTCCGCCGGTGAACCCGCGCGCACACCTTCGAGCAGCAAGCCGTCTTTCGTCTCGCCGTAGTTTGGAATCGTTCCGAGATAAACGCGAAAGCCCATTGTGCGATTCGCGTTGCCCTGCGTCACGGCGTAGGTCGGACGTTGCGCGTTGCGGTCAATCGCGGTTGTGATTTTAGCGATGAATGAGACGATGCGGGCTTCGCCGTCATAGTTGATTTTCTCGTAGGTGTCGGAAGGTTTGTGATAATCGTCGTGCGTTCCGGTGAAGAAAAACAGCACCGGAATCTGCTTCGCGTAGAACGATGAATGGTCGCTCGGACCAAAGCCGTCATCGTTGAGTGTGAGAGCGAAAGCGTTTGCCGCGCGAGCCAAAACCATTTTACCTTGCGGAGACATCGTGCCTTCGCCCGGAACTTTAACCGTAACACTCGTTGACTCCATACTTGGCATAGGTACTTTGTCGCCTTTGTTCGCTGCCTCAATCACCTTGCGAAACTCCGTGCCGGTGCCGACGCCGCCGATAAGAAGTTTGTCATCGCGCAAGCGTCCGACCATATCCATATTGAGCATCGCCACGATGTTCGCCGCCGGGATGGGCGGGTTATTGATGAAGTAGTTTGAGCCGAGCAAGCCTTCTTCTTCGCCGGAGAAGGCGGCGAAAACGATTGTGCGGCGCGGACGATTTATAGTGAAGATGCGCGCGAGTTCGAGCATCGCGGCGACACCGGAAGCGTTGTCGTCCGCGCCGTGATGGATGCGGGCGGTCTTGGCGTTCGGCATAATCGCGTTTGTAGGGTTGATGTTGGCGAGGCTGCCGGGATGAAAGTCGTCGCCGAGATGGTCGTAGTGCGCCCCGATAACAATGGTTTCGCTTTTAAGTTTCGCATCCGTTCCTTCGAGAACGCCGACGACGTTCGCGGCGGGAAGCGTGCGACGTATGAGGTCAGTCGTGATGCTTAACGTCGAAGTCAAATCAACCGAAAGATTTTTTGCTGGCACGGATGAAGCGACGGATGAAGCATTTGGAACACTCGCGGTGTCCGTCGCGGCTTGTCGCAAAGCTTTTTCGAGTTCATCAAGCGGAGTATTGATGCCGTTCGATTCGACGATGCGGCGCGCGGCTTGGCGCGAGATGATCACGGCGGGAAGTCCCGCATCGCCCGTTTGTTCGGTACGTTCAATGCGCGTTAAACGGTCGGCTTTGAAATCTTCGGTGCGCGCGATGAAGACCACGCCGCGCGCGCCCTGTTCGCGTGCGCGGGCGGCGCGCAAACGTAAATCGGCAAAGCGCGCGAATTTACCGTGCGGCGAATCGCCGTCGGGCGTCGCGGCGAACATCACGACGATGCGGTCACGGACGTTCGTGTTCGCGTAATCGTCAATCTTGGTTTCGGCATCGGTAATACCGAAGCCGACGAAACTCACGGGCGCATTTTCAAAGGTCGCGTTGGTGCTAAAACCGAGCGGCGCAAAGTCTTCGTTGATTCGCAAATCAAGCGCGGCGGCGCGTCCCGCCGTCGGCTCACCCGTCGCACGCGGGGCGAACAATATGCGATTGCCTTTGCCGGGTTCGACGCCCGCCGTGTAAGGAAAGTTTTGCAGGTACAAAGCCGCGACCGAATTTTCGCGTGAGGTGGAATTTCCCGAAACGAGATAGCCCGCCGGATTAGTCGGCTTCAATCCGAGACGCGCAAATTCGGCGGCGATGTAATCGGCGGCGAGACGCGCCCCCGTCGTCCCTGTGCGGCGTCCGGTCAGTTCATCGGACGCGAGGTAAGCGACGTGCTTTCGCAAGCGCGCGATGTCGGGCGTCGCGGCGGACGGTGCGGTTCTCGTCGCTTGAGCGCGCGTGTGGATGGCAACGGGCGACAATGCGACAAACAATGTCGCAAGGACGAACGAAGATAAGATGGTTTTTAATGAAGTGAATTTTTGCATAACTTTAATAGCCGGAGAAGATAAAGCGATGAGTGATGAGAAGCTTGCCGGATGCGCGTGCTGTATCCCAAGTTAGCACGGCTCAACTCACAAATGTGGCTTTGACACGCTTGGATACAAGCATATATGGAACCCAGATTATAACTGCGAAGAGAGACCGCAGAAGTTCCTTAATAGTATCTGAATCAAAAATCGGCTCATCGGGCATTACCAACTTCATGGCGAATGCGTCAATGATTACGAAGACAAGTGAGAAGCAAGCAATCCCGATATACCACTTCGGAAAATTCGTCTTCTTGGAAAAAAATAGATACGCCATGTAGAGCGACGCGAGGATTAACCCTGTGTTGATTAAAATCTCACCAACCAAGAACGGTGCCCACATCGGGTTGTAAGCCTCACTGGACGGCGTAGTTAGAATCTGCCATGCCCCACTGGAGAAGATTTCAGGGTAAGTTCCCACTGTGAACGCCAAGAGACGAAGCGGCGAGATAACGACTCCAATGGCTACTAAAATTAGCCAGCCGCCAATGCCTTCCGAAGTGTTTTCTTGTTCCACATTATCCTCTTTCCAAGTGCCTAACTTTAATTCATCACTCATCATTCATACCTTTCTTACTCAACCCAATCGGCGATAAAGACGTTGGTGTCGCCGCGTTGCTTGGCGTTGCGGTTGGAGGCGAAGACGAGTTTTTTGCCGTCGGGCGAGAACATAGGGAAGCCGTCAAAGGTCGGGTCGAAGGTGATTTGTTCTAAGCCTGTGCCGTCAATGTTGATGGAATATAAATCGAAGTTGCGACGTTGCGGGTCGTTCTTGTTCGAGGCGAAGATGATGCGTTTGCCGTCGGGGAACATGAAGGGTGCGAAGCTTGCCGCGCCCAAGTTCGTGATTTGGCGTTTGTTCGTGCCGTCGGCGTTCATCGTCCAGAGTTCAAAGGTGTTGGGTTCGATAAGGTTTTCGGAGAGGCGTTGTTTATAGCGCGCGACTTGTTCGGGCGTCGTCGGATGATAAGCGCGATAGACGATTTGTTTGCCGTCGGCGGAGAAGAACGCGCCGCCGTCATAGCCAAGTGTGTCGGTGAGGCGTCTGACGTTTTTGCCGTTCGTGTCCATGACGTAGAGGTCAAGGTCGCCGTCGCGCGTTGACGTGAAGACGATGCGTTTGCCGTCCGGTGAAACGGTCGCTTCGGCGTCGTAGCCTTTGGCGTTCGTTAGTTGTCGAACGTCCGTGCCGTCGGGCTTGGCGGTGAAGATGTCGTAAGACGGATAAATCGCCCAGACATAGCCGCGCGAAAAGTCTGGGGCGGGCGGACACTCTTTCGCCCCCACGTGTGTCGAAGCGTAAAGGATGCGCTTTTCGCGTGGGAGAAAATAAGAACACGTCGTGCGCCCGTCGCCTGTGGAAACCATTTTCACATCGGAGCCGTCCGTGTTCATCGTGTAAATCTGGTCGCACACACGCCCGTCGCGTTTCGATTGAAAGATGAGTTTTTGTCCGTCGGGGGCAAAGTAGGCTTCAGCGTTTTCGCCGCCGAAAGTCAGTTGCTTGATGTTTCGCAAATGGTGCTCGACGACGATGGGACATGATTCTTCGGCGGGTGCGTTTGATGTTTGTTGTGCGAATGTCAATCCGGTGATGAGTAAAGCGAGGACGATTAAGGGAACGAATTTCTTCATAAAGCTTTCAAGGTTTTTGGGGGTTAAGGAAGCAGATTTAAGTGCTTCGCGTGTCTTCGGTTTTATGTGCGGCTTCAAGGTCGCGCACGCGCCAGCGCATATCGAGCAAGTCCGAGTTGAAGACATCAACTTTGCGATTGAACTCAATAAAGCCTTTCTCGGTGACGCGCCGCAAGTCTTCGACGATGTGCCGCAGTTCATCAACAGCGCGGCGCGTCTCGATGCTTTCGGCTAACGCACGTTCCCACATCGGTTTCGTGTCGTAGGCTTTGCGCTCAAGAATTTGAACGCGCTCATCAAGAGTATTGATTTGTCGTCTCATGCCGCTCACTTCGTTTTGTAAGTTATTGAGCATGAAAATTACACGTTCCTCAAACGGGAGCGAATCATCAAGCATTCTGGTTTCGTCTTCACTCATGGTTTTTGTCCTTTCAAACAGTTAACAAAACTTACCGTGATGTACGAACAAGTCAGCCGTTGCGTTGCGCGAAGTGCTGCATGAAATCCGTGAGTGCTTTGACTCCTTCGACGGGGAAGGCGTTGTAAATCGAGGCGCGTATGCCGCCGACCGAGCGATGACCTTTTAAGCCGTTCATGCCTTCGGCGTCGGCTTCTTTGACGAACTGTTTTTCTAAATCTTCACTGCCTAAACGGAACGTCGGCGTCATGCGCGAGCGCGAATCCACGTCGGCGTGACCGCGATAAAAGTCGTTCGCGTCAATCACGTCGTAAATCATTTTCGCTTTCGCTTCGTTCTGTTGTTGGATGCCGTTCAAGCCGCCTTTGCCTTCGACCCACTGGCAAACTAAATCGAGAATATAAATGCCCCAAGTGTTCGGCGTGTTGTAGAGCGATTTGTTTTCGACATGCGTGCGATAGTCGAGCATCGTGTGAAGATTGTCTTTGACGAGTTTGAGCATGTCGTCGCGGACGATGACGAGCGTGACGCCGGAAGGACCTAAATTCTTTTGCGCTCCCGCGTAAATCATGCCGTACTTCTTCACGTCAATCGGACGCGACATAATATCGGAAGACATATCTGCGACGAGCGGCACATCGCCCGCGTCGGGTTCAGTTTGAAACTGCACGCCTTCGATGGTTTCGTTCGTCGTGAAGTGGCAATAGACGGAGTTCGCATCGAGTTTCAAATCTTCCGCCTTCGGTACACGCTTAAAGCCTTCTTCCTGCGCGGTGAAAGCGATGTTGATTGTGCCTTCGCGCTTGGCTTCCTTGACCGCCTTTTTGCCCCAACTGCCGGTGACGATGTAGTCCGCCGTCTTGTCTTCGGTCAGGAAGTTCATCGGGATTTGCGAGAACTGCAAACTCGCGCCGCCCTGTAAAAACAGAACGTGATAATCGTCGGTGAGTCCGAGCAAGCGGCTCACGCCACTCGTCGCGCTGCCAATGATTTCCTCGAACTTTTTCGAGCGATGCGAGATTTCCATGACGCTCATGCCAACGCCGGGAAGCGCGAGCATCTCGGCTTGCGCCCGCTCAAGCACGGGCAAAGGAATCACGGCGGGTCCGGCACTGAAGTTATAAATGCGTTCGGAAGCTTTGGTGAAGTTCAGGTTCGAGGCGTCGCTGGTGGTGACGGGCGTGGACATAAAAGTTTCTCCTTTTGAGTTTTTGAGATGAATGCGAAACGGGAGATGCTCCGACGAGAAGATTGATTTTAATCCGCCGACTTGCCATGCGTCGAGCGCATGACGTTGCCCGCGATGCGTGTCACGAGTGTGCGCGGGAAGAAGCGTGAACTCTGTGAGACAAAGAAGTTTGACCAACCGGAGACGACGCTTGACTTGCCCGCTTCGAGACCTCGAAGGGCGGTGGCGACGACTTGCGCGGGCGTTTCGACAAGGCGCATCGGCGGGCGCGCACCCTTCGCGGCAGCAAAGAAATTGGTTGCCGTCGTGCCGGGACACAATGCCATAACTTTGACGTTGTAGTCGCGCATCTCTTCGGCGAGGGCTTCGCTAAAAGACAACACGAAAGCTTTCGTCGCGGCATACGTCGTCATGAACGGCACGGGTTGAAACGCGGCGGTTGAAGCGACGTTGATAATCGCCCCACTTCGCCGCGTCATCATCGGACGAATGTATAAATGAGTTAAGGCGACGAGTGATTTAACATTCAAATCAATCATCTCCGCGTCGCGTGTCGAATCGAAACTCGTGAACGCGCCAAGTGAGCCGAAGCCCGCGTTGTTGATGAGCAAATCAATGTCGAGCGTGCGGCGCGCGGTTTCGTCGAAAAGCCTTTGCGCGGCGTCAGCCTTCGTTAAATCAAAAACAAGCGGCACGACGTTCACGCCATGCGCGTCCATGAGTTCGGCGGCAAGGCTTTCGAGCTTGTCTTGTGAGCGCGCGACTAAAACAAGATTGCGTTTGTCGCGTGCGAGACGGCGGGCGAACTCCTCGCCGATGCCGCCGGATGCTCCGGTAATAAGTGTGGCTGTCATGTAATTTTTAAGACATCGTGTCTTGTGCGCGACGATGCAAATTTTGAAGATGAAATCATGGCGTTCGCGTGTATGTTGAGTTGTACACTTCGGATTGACGCTCGTACTCTTTCATTCTGGCGTTAGAACTTTGCTGCAAAGAAAATAAACCGACGCTCATGGCTAACAACAGTAGCCCCAGAGCGATTTGGAAATAGCCCGTAGTCAAATTGGCGATGCCTGATGAAGAAGCGAAGTCCTCGCGTAAGACCGTCATGATGCGTTCAAGCGTCGCGCCTTCGGATTTCGGCTTGATATTAATCGCCGCCACACCCATGCGACCTTGTACGTTGATTTGCAAGTCAGCGTTGGTGTCAAGCAAACGAATCTTCGATAGTCTTTCCTCAAACGGAATGCCAAGTTGATTGAGTGCGGCATGAAGCGAACGACGCAACGGGTCTTCCGCGATGCCGAAAATGCTAAAGCCTTGCATTTGTATCCAAAAGAAAACCAACAGCACTATATATACAGCCGGGATTACTACATCCAGCCAACTGAACTCGTAGTATTCGTCGAACCTTGAGCCAGCAAACGATAACAACATCGGGAGAAAGTTCAGCACCATTAGAAAAAAGAAAACGCGAGACGAAACTACAAAAGGTTTCTTGGTAACGACGCCGCGTGCGCCAAGCAATAAAATGCATAGTGAGACTAAACCCATTATCACAGGCATAATGTAAAAGCTATCGAACAGTGTAGAGATGTTCATTGCGAGTGCCTTTCATTTACTGGGGTTGTAGAGTTCAATGAAGATTGAGCAAGCCGAGTTCGATGATGTCTTCGTTCGCGGCTTGTAAATTTTTGAGCGTATCATCGGACGGTGCGCGGTCGAGATTGATGCGGGCGACGGCGGCTTCGGCTCCAGCGAAGATGATGTTTTCCATTTCTTGGACGTTGATGTTTTCGTTTTTAAGTCCTTCAAGCACCGATGCGAGAACGCCGGGGCGGTCGCGGTGGCGCACCGTTAGGGCGTGGGTCGCGGGCGATTGCGCGGCGAGATTGACGACGTTCGGGACTTCGCCGGTCTGCATAAACTCACGAATGATGCGGACGGTTTCGGCGGCGATGGCTTCCTGCGCTTGATCGGTCGAAGCTCCGATGTGGTGCGTGCCGTAAAGATTGGGTTCGTCTTTGATGGCATCGGTGAAGTCGGCTTGTGCCGTCGTCGGTTCGTTCGCAAACACGTCGAGTCCGGCGCGTATGCCGCGCGTGTGCATCGCTTCGACGAGGGCTTCTTGGTTGACGACTTCGCCGCGCGAGGTGTTGATGAAGAACGCGCCTTCGCGCATCGAGTCGAAAAACTCTTTACCGATAAGACCGCGCGTATCGTCTTTCAAAGCGAGATGGATGCTCACGATGTCGGAGATTTCCGCGACTTCGTTGATGCTTCTCATTTGTGAGACGCCGAGACGGGTGGCTTCTTCTTTCGTCAAACTGCGACTCCACGCGACGACCGCCATGCCGAAACTGTGAGCGCGGGTGATGACTTCGCGCCCTATGCCGCCGACGCCGATGATGCCGAGTGTGCGCCCGTAAAGCCCGCGCGCTTTGGAAAACTCTTTCTTGTTCCATTGTCCGTTGCGAAGCGTGATGACGTTATCCGCGATGCGACGGTCGAGGGCGAGCATCAGGGCGAACGCGAGTTCGGCGACGGCGACCGCGTTCTTGCCGGGACAATTTGAAACGTATATGCCGCGACGTGAAGCGGCGGCAACGTCAATCGTGTTGTAGCCCGCTCCGGCGCGGACGACGAGTTTGAGATTGCCCGCCGCGAGTGCATCTTCCGTGACTTTAGTTGAACGCACGACGAGAACATTGGCGTTCGTGTCTTTGACGGCGGCAACTAGGGAAGCGTCTTTCAAGTCGGGTTGATAATCAACTTCACACTTGATGTTCTTCAAACCTTCTAAGCCTGACTGCTCGAATTTATCGGCGATGAGTACGCGCATGATGTTTGTGTCCTTCAAATTGTTTTAGAGTACGGCGAGGAGTTTATAGGGTTCGGCGGCGGGTTTGAAATCTTCACGCTTGATTTCGTAATAAACGACATCCACGCCCCAGTGAAAGCTGTCGCGCAAATACTTTAAGCCGCACTTTTCCATGACATGGCGCGAAGCACTGTTTTCAGGCATGGCGACGGCGGCGATTTTAGGAACATTTAATTCTTCAAAGCCGTAGCGCAAACAGGCGCGGGCGGCTTCCGTCGCGTAACCTTTGCCCCAGTGCGGGATTCCGAAGCCATATCCGATTTCGATGTTCGGCGGTTTATCGTCGAGATAAGCCAGCCCGCACCAGCCGAGCAAAACACCTGTTTCTTTATCCGTCACCGCCCACTGCGCGAAGCCGCGTTCGACATATTGAACGCCGAAAGTTTCGATGCGCTTCTGCACCACGTCGCGCGTTTGCGGCACGGTGTGGATGTAGCGCATCACTTCCTCATCGGCACGAAGCGTGGCGAGCGCGTCGAGGTCGGCGGGTGCGAAGCGGCGAATGATAAGGCGTGCGGTTTCAATCATCATTAAAGTGATTGGAAGCGATTTCATAAATAGCCTATCTCTTTTTCTGCGTACCTCTGCGTCATCAACTCTGCGGTACTTCGGCGTCTAAAAGAGGTAGGAGTGAACGCAGAGAGGCGCAGAGTGCCGACGCAGAGTACCGCAGAGAAAGAGAAACATTTATGAAATCGCTTCTAAATTTTGTGAATCAATAAACCGTCTCTCAACTTGGGTTCAAACCACGTTGATTTCGGCGGCATGATTTGGTTCGCATCCGAGACGCGAAGCAAGTCGTCAACGGTTGTCGCGCGCACGGAGAACGCGACGGCGGCTTTGCCCGAATCCACGAGTCGTACGAGTTCGCGTGTGCCGCGTATGCCGCCGATAAAGTCTATGCGCTTGTCCGTGCGAACGTCTGTGATGCCGAGCAAGGGTGATAAAAGTTCTTCTTGCAGACGACTGATGAGAAGCGAGGCGGCGGCGTCTTGTGAAGCGTCGGGAGCGGATGCGTTTGAAGTCAAGCCGTACCATTTACCGTTCAAGTACATCGCGCAGAGTTCACCTTCGCGCGGTTCGCTCTCGCCTTCGGTGACGGTGAAGTGTTCTCCCACGAGTTGCAAAAAGTCTTCCGCAGAGTTGCCACCCAAGTCTTTGACGGCACGGTTGTAAGGCAGGATTTGCATCTGGTCGTCAGGGAAGATGACGGTCAGGAAGCGGTTGTAATCTTCGTCTCCGGTGTGGTTTGCGTTGGCGTCGCGCAAGGCGGCGCGGGCGCGGGCGGCGGACGCGGCGCGGTGATGACCGTCGGCGATATAGAGCATCGGAACCGCTTCAAAAGCGCGTTTGATGCCGTCGGTGTCCGTCGTGCGCCAGACTTGATGACGTGTGCCGTCGGGGGCGGTCAAATCATAAACGGGTGCGCCAATGACGACGGCTTCGGCAAGGGTATCAATGCGATGGTCGGCGCGATACGTTAAGAAAACGGGTCCGGTTTGCGCGCGAAGGGCGAGCAGGTGGCGCGTGCGGTCGTCCTCTTTATCGGGGCGCGTCTTCTCGTGTTTGCGAATCGTTCCGGCGTCGTATTCATCAACGGAAGCGGCGGCGGCGATTCCGGTTTGCGTGTGCGCCCGTCCGTCGGGCATCGGCATTTGGATACGATAAATATAGAACGAGTCGGCGTCGTCCTGTTCGAGCGGCGCGGCTTGAATCAGTTTGCAATAATTCTCGGCGGCTTTGTCATAAACCTGCGGGCTGTGTATGTCTGTGTCTTCGGGTAAATCGATTTCAGGGCGCGAGACGTGAAGGAAACTTAGCGGGTTATCGGTTGCCATGTCGCGCGCTTCTTGTGAATTCATCACATCGTAGGGCGGACTTGAAACTTGTGCGACTTTATCTTGCGGTGGACGAACGGCGCGAAACGGATGCACGGAAGCCATAACGAATCTCCTTGAAAATACGGGCGGGAATGATGGTAAAGAATCGCTAAGGTTATCGCTTCGCGCGGCGGTTTGCCAAGCGTTGATTTGTGCGAAGACGTGTCAAGCGGGTAAATTCAACCGCAAAACTTTTAAGAGGAGCAAACAGATGGAAGATTTAGCGACGAAACATTGCGTGCCGTGCGAGGGCGGCGTGCCGCGTCTTGAAGCCGATGAGATTGAGTTGTACCACGCGCAAATTGCAGATTGGCAAGTCATAAACAATCATCACCTTGAGCGCAATTATGAGTTTAAGGATTTCAAAACCGCGCTTGAATTTGTAAATCAAGTTGGCGCGGTCGCGGAAAGCGAAGGGCATCATCCCGACATTTATTTCACCTGGGGCAAAGCGCGTTTGCAGATTTTCACCCACGCGATTGATGGTTTGAGCGAATCGGATTTTATCTTGGCGGCGAGGATTGACCGCGTGGGGAATTGATTCATTCAGTCATTGACTCAATGACTGAATGAGCCGATGAATCAATTCCTCTCCGTTGTCACACACGGCGCGCAAGTGATATACGTCAGGGCGCAATTATCTTCCTTAGAAAATCAATTTCAAATTCAGAAAGGCACTCTATTTATTATGGCAACCAAGACTCCCATCACAGTCGCGCACGGCGACGGCATCGGACCCGAAATCATGGCGGCGACGCTTCACATACTCGAAGCGGCGGGCGCGCAGTTGGACATCGAAACCATTGAAATTGGGGAGAAGGTTTATCTCGCAGGCAACAGTGCGGGCATCGCCCCGGAAGCGTGGGATTCACTTCGGCGCACAAAGGTTTTCTTGAAAGCTCCGATTACGACGCCGCAGGGTGGCGGGTATCGTTCGCTCAATGTGACGGTGAGGAAGGCACTCGGACTTTATGCCAACGTGCGTCCGTGCGTGTCGTATCATCCGTTTGTTAAGACGAAACATCCGGTGATGGATGTCGTGATTGTGCGCGAGAATGAAGAAGATTTGTACGCCGGAATCGAGTACCGGCAGACGAACGACATGATGCTTTCGCTCAAACTTATTTCGCGTCCGGGCTGCGAAAAGATTGTGCGTTATGCGTTCGAGTACGCGCGCCGTTTCAATCGTAAAAAGGTGACGTGCTTTACGAAAGACAACATCATGAAAATCTCGGACGGGTTGTTTCATAAAGTGTTCGATGAAATCGCGGCGGAGTATGCCGACATCGAGAATGAACATTGGATTGTGGACATCGGGGCGGCGAAGTTGGCGGACACGCCGGAAGCTTTCGATGTCGTCGTGATGCCGAATCTTTATGGCGATATTCTCTCGGATGTCGCGGCGCAAATCGCGGGTTCGGTCGGCTTGGCAGGGTCGTCGAATATCGGAACGTCATGCGCGATGTTTGAAGCGATTCACGGCAGCGCGCCGCGTCGCGCCGGACAGAACATGGCGAATCCTTCGGGCTTGCTTTTAGGTGCGGTGCTGATGCTCGTCCACATCAATCAAATGGAGACGGCGGAGCGAGTTCACAACGCATGGCTCAAGACGCTCGAAGACGGCATTCACACTTACGACATTTATAAAGACGACGTGAGCAAAGAGAAGGTCGGGACGAAAGAGTTTGCCGATGCGGTCGTCGCCCGCGTCGGGCAGAAACCTTCTCAGTTGAAAGCCGTGACTTACGTTAAGCAGGACGGCGAAGCATCGGAAGTGAGCAAGCCAGCGACGACAAACAAAGCGGCGGCGAAGAAAGAGGCGACAAAGGAAACAGTCGGCGTTGACGTGTATCTCGATTGCGTCGGTAAATCACCGGACGAAATCGGGCGCGCGATTGAAGCCTTAAACGGCGATGGATTGAAGTTGGAACTAGTCACGAATCGCGGCACGAAAGTTTATCCCGACGGTTTGCCGGAGACGTTCACGACCGACCATTGGCGGTGTCGTTTCTTGAGTGAAAAAGCGATTGAGCATAAGCACATCACCGCGTTATTAAACCGTGTGAGTGAAGCGGGCTTCGATTTTATTAAGACGGAAAATCTTTGCACGTTCGACGGTAAAGCGGGTTACTCTGCGTAACTAACCAAACGCGATTGAGAAATAAGGACACACCAAACAGCGGAGAAGGAGAAGGTTATGAGCGATGACGAAATGAGAAATTATTTGTCCCAAATAATTCGGGAAATAGGAGATATGAGGAAAGGGTTTGAGGCACGCTTTGAGAAACTCGAAGAACGCATGGGTGGACTCGAAGCGAGTATGAGTGAAATGAAAGACGAAACGCGCGAGATGCGAAAAGATATTCGCGCGCTGACGATTCGTTTTGAGAGATTTGAGGCGCGGGCTGCCGATACGCGCGCCGATGTTGCCGAATTGCAAGACCGTGTGACCGTGCTTGAGGGCGGGCATGTCGGTGATAAATTGCGGTGAGATTGAAGCGATGAGCGATACCGAAAACACGACGCGCGGCGAAAGCAGTTCGGCTTTAAGCAACGGCGGGCTGTCATTGCCGCGCGTCGCCGTCGTGATGGGCAGCACATCGGATTGGGAGACGATGCGCGGGGCGGCGGAGACGCTCGCGGAGTTTGAAATTGAATATGAAACGCGCGTCGTCTCGGCGCATCGGACACCGGAATTGATGCGCGAGTACGCACGCGAAGCCGAAGGGCGCGGGCTGCTTATCATCATCGCGGGAGCGGGCGGAGCGGCGCATCTTCCCGGAATGTTGGCGGCGCAAACAGTTGTTCCGGTATTAGGCGTGCCGGTGGAGAGCAAAGTTTTGCGCGGTGTGGATTCGTTATTGTCAATCGTGCAGATGCCCGCAGGCGTACCCGTCGCAACCTTCTCAATCGGTACGGCGGGAGCGGTGAACGCGGCATTGTTCGCGGTGGCGATGCTGGCGAATACGGATGCGAGTTTGCGCGGCAAGTTGAAAGAGTTTCGGGCAAAGCAGGAAGCGAAAGTCATAGCGGCGGAGCTTCCCGCCTTTATACTGCCGCGAAGTTCGACATGACGCGCTTCTTGTTATTCAATGGTAACGAGCGACAAGTGACAAGAAAAATCTTCTTGTCTTCATCTTGTCACTCGTCACTTGTCACTCGTTACTTTCAACTTATATGAAGCATGAACCGACTTTGCCGGGAGCGGTTATCGGCGTTCTGGGAAGCGGTCAACTCGGTCGCATGTTTGCGATGCAAGCCCGCCGTTTGGGGTATCGCGTGCATACTCTGTCGCCGGAATCCGACACGCCGACCGGACAGATTTCCGACGTGGAAATCAACGCCGCTTACGATGACCTCGATGCGGTGCGCGCTTTTGCGACGGAAGTTGACGTGGTGACGATTGAGTTTGAAAACATTCCGGCGGCGACGCTTGAGACAATCGCGGAAATCGTTCCCGTGCATCCGAGCGCGCACGTTCTTCACACGACACAACAACGCATACGCGAGAAGACTTTTCTGACGCGCGCAGGGTTTCCTCTGACGCTGTTTCGTGAAGTGCGGAACGATACGGAACTACATCATGCCGTCGCCGAACTCGGTTGTCCGTCCGTGTTGAAGACGGCGGGTTGGGGTTACGACGGCAAAGGACAACGCAAAATCAACGCCCTTGATGAAGCCGCGCGACTCTACGCTGAACTCGGTGCGGGCGACGCGGTGCTTGAGGCGTTCATAGATTTTGAGCGTGAAATATCAGTGGTCGCGGCGCGCGCTCATGACGGTATGACGGTTAATTTCGGCGTGGTTGAAAATCATCACCGCCATCACATTTTGGATTACACACTCGCTCCCGCCGAACTTGCGCCGGAACTCGAACGGCGTGCGGTTGAGATTGCGACAAGCGTGTTGGAAGAATTGAAAGTCGTCGGCGTGTTGTGCGTCGAGATGTTTGTGACGAAGGATGGGAAGTTGTTGATAAACGAACTCGCGCCGCGCCCGCACAACTCCGGGCATTGGACGCTCGATGCGTGCGTTACGAGTCAGTTCGAGCAGCAGTTGCGCGCTGTGTGCGGCTTACCTTTAGGCAGCACTGAAAAGTTATGCGCGGCGGCGATGGTCAATCTTCTCGGTGACGCTTGGGCGGGAGGAGAACCCGATTGGCAGGCGGTGTGCAACATGCCGAACGTCAAGCTTCATCTCTACGGCAAACACGCGGCGCGCGAAGGGCGCAAGATGGGACACTTGACCGCGCTCGCACCCGCGTCGAACGACGCAAAGGCGGCGCGCCGCGCACTCGAACAAGCACGCCACGCGCGACGCCTCTGGCAGCGGAGTTCATAAGACATTGTTCAAGGTTCAACGATGGTCTTTGCGAATCTTGAAGGTGTGACATTGAACATCGAACTTTGAACTACCTATCCCCGTTCGCGTTTCATAAATCAAAATGAGTCAACCTGAAAACAACGCTGAATCGAATCGCGTGCGGGCATTGCGTTCGCGCCGCGTGCGTTTGATTATCGTTGCGGCGTGTGTCGTCGCGGGCGTGGTTATGTGTGCTTGGTACTTGGGTTTCGAGCGATTGATTCCGGTTGATAATGATGCCGCGTCCCGCTTGCCTTCCACGTCGAATCAAACGGGCGAACGTGAAAATGATTCGGGCGAGATGATAGGTGAATCGAATGTTGCGATACCGTCGCCCGTTGTGACCGCTTCGCCTGATGCAAACCTCGCGGCATCGCCTGAAGCGACGCCCGCGCCGACTGTCAACGCGAATCCGTTTGCGGAATATAACGAACTCGCGCGGCGAGATGGGAGTGGATTTGAAGCATCGCCCGCCACGTCAGCTTCAAACTTAAACGGAGTGAATCGGTTGCTGATTCCGGTGGCGGGCGTAAGCCGGGAGCAGTTGATTGATACCTTCACGGCAGCGCGCAGTGAAGGGCGCACGCACAATGCCCTTGACATCATTGCGGCGCGTGGAACGCCCGTCCTCGCCGCGACCGACGGGCGTTTGCTTCGCATGTTTAAGAGCGAAAAAGGCGGCTTGGCGATTTATCAAATCGGGGCGGACGAACGCACCGTTTATTACTACGCACACCTTGACCGTTACGCCGACAATCTCAGCGACGGGCAGACTTTGCGGCGCGGCGACGTTATCGGCTTTGTCGGTGATACGGGCAATTCCGGGGCGGGCAATTATCATTTGCACTTCGCGGTGTGGACGGTCAGCGACCCGAAGCGATTTTACGAAGGCGAGAACATTAACCCGTATCCGCTTTTCACCCGATGAATGAGCGTTCGCGTTTGGATGACACGTTGCACGATTAACATGCAATCGAACGCGGTGAATGATTACCCGTTGGGCGACTCGATTGCATAAAAACTCTGTTCGCCATTGTGCATCAAAGAAGGCACAGACATTGCTTTGATGGTTCGGTTCGCCGGTGTGCGCCGTGCGGTTTATCTCTCCTCTCAAAATTTTGGTAGTGGCACGAAGCGTGGGTGAAGGCGCGTGCTTTTTGCTCTGCGGTTCTTGGCGTCTTCACTTTGCGGTTCTTTGCGATACACGAAGATGTAACGCCAAGGAGCGCAAAGATGGGAGACGCTAAGGAGCGCGAAGATTCTCCCGCCTTTGAGCCACTACTGAAATTTTTTCATCACGACAATTTAAGGAGCAAGCAAGCATGAAGCATTTCACGCGCAGTATCGTTTTCGTTACCGCGCTGGCATTCGTTCTATTCAATTTCGCCTGTCAACCGCCGACCACCAACACCACCTCGACCACGAACGCGAATACCAACACCGCGCTGCCGACCGCTTCGCCCGTCTCGAACGCGGTGGACGATGCGCGCTTGATGCGCGACACGACTTTGCCGGTGCTTGATTCGTTGTTCCACAATGACGAATCTTTCGCCGCCGACCTCAAAGGTCAGGTGAACCTTTCCGATGAACAAATCGAACGGCTTCGCACCATCGCGCGTGATGAAACCGTCGCTTTGCGCGAATCGGAAGCGGACGATTACAGCGGCACGACGACGCAAGCCCGCACACGCGCGATGGAAAAGATTCGTGAAGTCGTCGGTCAAGAAAAAGTCGCCGCCTTCGCGCGCTTCATCGGCACGCGCATGAGCGGCGAAGACGCGGCTTCGGGCAATGCCGCCGAAAACAATACGGGCGCGCCCGTTTCGGGTTCGGTCAACGCCGTCCCGATGGATACGCGCATCGTCGTCAATGCTCCGGCGTATCGCATGGACGTGTTCGAGAACGGCAAGCTTATCAAGTCGTACAAAGTCGGCATCGGCTATCCCGAATTTCCTTTGCCCGTCGGACAGCGACGCGCGACGGAATTGATTTATAACCCGACGTGGACGCCGCCCGATGAGCCTTGGGTCGAAGCTTCCGGCAAAGTCAAAGTCGGTGAAAAGGTTGACGCGGGCAGTTCACTCAATCCGCTCGGACCTATCAAGATTCCGATAGGTTTGCCGTCCTTAATTCACGGCGGCAAACAACCTGCGCGGCTCGGCAATTTCGCGTCGCATGGTTGCGTCGGTTTGACGAATAATCAAGTCGAAGAATTTGCGCGCCGCCTTGCGACGCTGACCGGAACGGATTTGAGCGACGAGCAAGTCGCAGAAATTCAGAAAGATAAAACCAAGACGAAGAATGTCAAACTTGACCAGCCCGTGCTTGTCGAGCTTCGTTATGAAACCATTGTCGTCGAAGACGGCAAACTGAAAATCTACCGCGACGTGTACGACCGCGACACGAACACGGAAGAACACCTGCGCCGCGTGCTTGACCACTACGGCGTAGCTTTCGATTCCCTCGCGCCCGAACAACAAACGCGCTTGCGTACAGCCCTGACACAGATGGCGCGTGACGCGAAAGGCAATCTCGACACCTCGAACGAGAGCGGCAACGCCAACGGGAATAAGAATGCAAATAGCAACGCCAATGCTAATTCCAACGGCAACGCGAACTCGAATAAAAACTTTGACTCGAATAAAAATTCCAACTCGAATGACGGCGGAAAAGTAACGCGCACCGTCAAAGGCGCGAAGGAAGTCGTCATCGAACTGCCGCAACTTGCGGGCAAGGGTTATCCGTCTCCGGTTGAGTTTGATACCGGAAGCGGCAAAGCTAAACCCGCCAAAGCGACGAACACGCGCGGGCGGCGCGCTTGAAATAGTTTTGCAATTTGAGATTTGAAATCTCAAATTTGACGTTAGTTCGATATAAGATAGGAAAGAACTTATCCACGAAACACACGAATCATCACGAATAAAGACATTACAGAAGTCCGGTTTTGTTTCGTGCCGATTCGTGTTTCGTGGATAAGTCTTAGCCGTTTCGCATCTCGAACTCGCACTTAACGCAATATGTTTTCCGGTTCAGTCGGCGCGTGTTCCTGTTTCTTGGACTCTCCGGTTTCCGTTCGACGAAATTCTCCGGTCGCGTTTAGATTGCTTGTCGTGCGAACGCGGGCGCGGGCGCGTTTGGCGCGGCGGTAGGTGGCGCGTGCGTCGCGGTCTTCGCGTCGCCAGTTGGTGACGCGGCGAATCGAAGCCAGATTGAAATCGTGGCGCGGCAAGACTTCGCCCGTCGCTTCGCGCAAGCTAATCGTCGCTAAAGCGAAAATGACAAGAATGGCGTTAAAGACGATGCCGATTGCGAACACCAATTCGCCGGGAACGACACCGACGGCGGCGCGCGATAAGAAGATGTCGAAGGTGCGCGCCGGAATCGGGTGAAGATAAATCTTCAAGTTCCAACTCGCGGCAAGCAGAATAAAAATCCACAGATAGTTGCGGCGCAAACGCCGCCCGACCGCTTCCCATTCGCTAATGGTGAAGTGCGGCGTGTGTAAATCCTGCGCCAGTGTCTCGACCCATGAATCATCGGCTTCGATGTTGGGTTGCAAAAGTCCGGCGAAGTATCCGGTTTCCAAAAGGCGAACACGCGATGACCAGATTTCATAGTAACGATACCGCCGGGCTTCCATAAACAGGAACAACGCGACGAGAACGGAATTGATGATAATGACGAAGTGCGGATTATCCGGCGACGTGAAAGCGAATGAGAGCGTCGCGCCCGCCGTGATGACCGCCCAGTTGGTCGTCGTGTCGAGACGGTTGCGCCATGTATTCGAGCGTTGCACCTCGCCGCGATAAAAGTGAATCATCGCGGTGTTGAACTCCGCAGGCGACAGCCGACGACGCAACATGTTCATCGGAGTTTCCCTCTCAACCGTGCGGTCAGAAAGCTTGCCCGTCGGGGTGTCGGATGTGTGCGGTGCGCCGGTTGTGGTGCGTGCTTGGGTCGCGGGCTTGTTGGGCAGTGCGCCGGTCGTGGTACGCGGCGGAGCGGGTTTAATCAAAGGCGTCGTCATCAGTTTAATCGTCTATAAATAATCACGTTAAGGGAGAGGCATCGCGGAAATTGATGATAGCACGGCGGTGGCTTTAATAACTTGTGCATGTCGGGTTCAAAGTAGGGCTGATGCAGCTTAAATTTTATAGGACTTTCTCATTATGGTGGAACTCACACAACGGGCATTTCATCGAAACCGAAATCATAAAAACAGTTGTCGGCAGAAGGTCAAAAGTTGTAGCATGTCTTGCCCGCCTTTCACGCAAGGGCATCCCGCCTTCAGCTAATCGCTCGCTCATCCCTTCCACTCTCGCTACCACTATCTCTTAATATGAATACATCTATGCCCGCTTCCGCGTCTGTGTCTCCGAACCCCGCGCCGTTAAATCTCGTCGCCGTTTTGCAACGTATGTTGACGGTTTCCGATAAAGTCAGCGACTTGATTTTCTCGCCCGGACGCCCGCCGCAAATCGAACTCGTCGGCAAATTGCAAGGCGTGGCGATTCCCGGTCTGGAAAAACTTACGCCCGCGCACACCGCCGCGATTGCGAAAGTCATCATCGGTTCACACGCCCAAGCCGTCGAAGCTTTAACCACTAACGGCTCGGCGGACGTGTCGTTTAGCGCGCCGGGCTTGTGCCGTTTCCGCGTCAATATCTTTATGCAACGCGGCACACACGCCATCGTGATGCGCGTTATTCCGCCGAGCGCGCCGCAGTGGAAAGATTTACATTTGCCGCTTCAACTCAAGCAGATTGCCGAATTGAAAAACGGCATCGTGCTGGTCACGGGTCCGACGGGCAGCGGCAAATCTTCGACGCTTGCCGCCGTGATTGACCTTATCAATGAAATCAAGCACTACCACATCGTCACCATCGAAGACCCGATTGAGTTTCTTCATCAACATAAAAACTCGACGATACATCAACGCGAACTTCACTCTGATACGCCGTCGTTCGCCCTCGCCCTGCGCGCCGCGTTAAGACAAGCACCGAAAGTTATTCTCGTCGGTGAGATGCGCGACCGCGAAACCATTGAAGTCGCACTCGAAGCCGCCGAAACCGGACACCTTGTGATGTCCACGTTGCACACGATTGATGCGGCGAAAACGGTTGACCGTATTATCGGTGTGTTCCCGAAGAACGAAGAAAAAGCCATTCGTACCAGACTCGCGCAATCGTTTCGCTTTATCGTTTCGCAGCGTTTGCTTCCGCGCTCCGACGGCAAAGGGCGCGTCGCCGCGATTGAGATTTTGAAATCCACTTCACGCACAAGGGAGTACATCGAGAACGGTGAATCAGATGGCAAGTCGCTGACCGACGCGATGGATCAGGGCGATATGGAAGGAATGCAAACTTTCGACGGCGTGCTTGAGCGACTTGTCCGCGAAGGAACTATCAGCCGCGAAGACGCGATGTCTTACGCCAGCAATGCCAACAACCTGAACTTGCGCCTTGCCGATTACGACGGCACATTGCCCGATGCTGCCCTCCCACCGACTTCCGTTCAAACCCCGCCGCCCGTCATACCTTCGCCCGTGCGCCCACCATCGCCCGCCCCACCGTCCGGCGGCTCAATGCTGGATATGATTGAACGATAAAGTAGGCAGTAGGCAGAGGGCAGTACGCAGTGTGAAACAGATTGAGACGTTTATGTGCTTGTCTGCTCTGCGTACTGCCCTCTGCCTACTGCCTACTTCTTCCGGCATCCGGTTTCCCGATTCATGCGTCTAAGTCGCGTATGAATTCTATCAAGCGACCCTTCGTAATTTTAGGCTTGTTGGCAATCATTATCGCCTCGCTCGCCTTCGCGTTTAGTGACAATAAATTTTCGCGCCGGATGCCGGTTCAACCCGCGTCGGCGACGACGATGCCCGCGCCCTTTGTGCCGCGCACGTTGTCGCCGTTGCCCGTGCGCGCTTTGACGGCTGACCTTAAACGTCTGCGGGCGCGTGCGATGGCGACAGTCGCCAAGACGCGCGGGCTTGCGTGGAAATCCGAAGTCGGGATGACGACGCTTTCCGGTTGGGAATACGGCACGCGGACAGGGGAAGTGACGGAGATTTTCGGCGGCGACGATTTGAGCGCGATAGGGCGGCTCGCGGCGGCGGGCGGCGTCCTGCCGCAAGGCGTTGACTTGGGCGCGCTCGCCGCGAGTTTCACCGCCGTTTCCGCGAGTGCGACTTATTCGCCGTTCGATAAACAGATTCTACTCGTCGAGCGCGGCGGCAAAAGCGAATCCTTAATGACGCATGAGATGACGCACGCGATGCAAGACCAGCATTTCGATTTAGCGCGTTTGCTGCTTCGTCGCCCGTACAGTTTCGATAAAGCCGAAGCTGTGTTCGCCGTGATTGAAGGCGATGCGGTCAGCGTTCAACGCCGCTTCGAGCAGGGTGCGGCGTGGGAGCGCGTGCCGCTCACGCAAATCGGGCAGCGCGAGGACGACCGCTTTGCGACGTATCGCGCGCAAATCGGCGCGTTCTTTCCGCCGCTTCTGCTTGAGACGTTTATCTTTCGTTACCGCGACGGCGTGCGCTTCGTCGAAGCCGTCAGAAGGCGCGATGGGCAAGTGGGGGTGGACAATCTTTTCCGAAATCCGCCCGCGTCGAGTGAACAGATTTTGCACCCCGAAAAATACTTCGCGGGCGAACAACCGCGCCCCGCGACGATTGACGAGCGAATGCTTGGCGCGCTTGGTTGGCGACACACCACGTCAACGCCGCTCGGTGAAATCGGGATTCGCGGCGTACTTCTCGCGGGTGCGTCGGCGAAAGATGCGGCGAAAGCGGCTGCCGGATGGGGTGGCGATACGGCATATTTATTTGAATCAGATGAAGTGGGCAAGAGTCTGTTCGCGTGGCAAACCGCGTGGGATACGCACACCGACGCAGACGAGTTTTTCGCCGCTTATAACAGGTTGCTTGAAACGGGACGCGGTGCGAATCGGATGAGTGAACAAATCGCGGGTGAAGCGAAGTTTGTGATGTGGCGCGAAGACGCATTTGTGACGTTTATCGAATTACGCGGCGGCAATGTGCGTGTGATACGCGGCACGGAGGAAAACGTGCGTCAAGCGGCGGAATCTCTGGCATCTTAAAATATCTATATGCCGCGCACATCAAGATGTGGATTGCCTGTCAGAACCGCCTGCGGTAGCGGGCGGTTCTGACAGGCAATCTCTAAAACAATCTCGAAAATAGATGAAGACCCGTTTTCGTCGCGTCGTCGGTTTGCGGCAAGTAAGGTTGAAACACGATGACGACGGCTTGAATGCTGTTGAAAATCGTGTGGATAGCGAAGCACGGAAGCAGGCTTCCGCTGTAAGCCCGCACAATCGTAATCGCTAAACTTAGAATGCCGACGGCGGTGATGACTCCGAGGTTATTGTAGTATTGATTAACGTGAACGAGCGTGAATAAGGTGCTGACGATAACGATTGCCCACAGCGTCCCCGTGCGGCGTTGCGTCGCGGGGAATAGTACGCCGCGATAAACGACTTCTTCGGCAAACGGCGCGGTCAAGGCGGCGGCAAAAGCGATAGTTAAACGTGCGCCGGTTGAACTTTCAATAATTTGTTCGACTTGAGTTTTTTCGCCGCCGATAAGATTTGAAATCAACAAACCGACGCCGAGCAACCCGATTGTGGTTAAAATACTAGCCCACAAACCGAAGTTTTTGCTCCAGTGCCAGCCAAGCGTACTCCAAAAAGGTCGCTTCCCGAAGCCCGTCACCAAGCACCACGCCAGCCCGATTTGTATTAAGTGCGTCGGGCTTGTCAGTACCAAATTCGCCAGAATAAAGTTCGGGTCAAAGTTTAAGTTTTCCGATACGTTCGCCGCGAATTGGCGCAACTCTTCAACGTTTGTGCCGTACACCGCAACCATATAAACCAAGCCGCCGATGGTCGAAACGACGAACAGCGTCAACGTGGCGGCAACCCACAACAGCACGGCAGAGCCTAAGCTGTAAGGCGGGTTGTCGGGCGACGGCGCATCGTGCATTG
The DNA here is from genome assembly GCA_024330265.1 of Pyrinomonadaceae bacterium MAG19_C2-C3. Classification (GTDB taxonomy): domain Bacteria; phylum Acidobacteriota; class Blastocatellia; order Pyrinomonadales; family Pyrinomonadaceae; genus JANDLT01. Next base: position 29,323 of record JANDLT010000028.1, read on the forward strand.
CGTGCGGTTCGGGGGTGGGCGTCTCCGGCGAGTAGGTTGAATCGGACATAAGTTAAACGATGGCGGCGCGCTTTCAAGTTAAAAAAGATGCGGGCGGTTCAGACACCTTACCGCATCAAGCGCGGCTTTGAAAATTCATTTGCGCGAATAGATTTCCTTCAGCCTTTGCGCGGCGAGTGGAATGCCGATGATGGTTTTCGCGTCAATGATTTCGCCCGTCTCAATCATCTTCAAGGCTTCATCAAGCGGAAGTTTGATGATTTCGATGTTCTCATCTTCATCGAGATTCTGTTGTGTCGCGCGCAATCCGGTCGCAAGGTAAATCCACATCTTTTCGGTGAAGTAGCCCGGCGATACATAAAACTCAATCAACAATTCCAAGCTTTCCGCGACGATGCCCAACTCCTCTTCGAGTTCGCGCCGCGCGCACGTTTCCGCCGGTTCGCCTTCATCGTGACGACTGCCCGCCGGAATCTCAATCAAGAAATCACGCGCCGGATGACGATATTGTTTCACCATCGAAACATGCCTTTCGTCGTCAACCGCGATGATGCACGCGCTGCCCGGATGACGCACGATGTCGCGCACATACTCCTTGCCTTCTTCGCGCACACGGTCGGCGGTGACGTTAAAGACTTTGCCGCGAAAGACAATTTTGCTTTCAACGATTTCGGGAATTGGCTTATCGGGTGTGTTCATGGTTTTTAAGTTTTAAGCGTCAAGTAAGTTTTTCACTTCACCGATAAGATACAGAGAGCCTGTGACGCACACCACGTCGGCGCGTCCGGTTAAGTTTTGTGCGAGGCGCAGGGCTTGGTTGACGGTCGGGCAGACACTGATGCGTGATGCCGGAAGGTGCGTCAATGCGAGGTTGAGTAACGAATCAACGTGTGCGGCGCGCGGGTTGTCGGGTTGTGTGAGAATGAGGTGATGCGCCAATGGAAAGAGGGAAGCGGCGATGCCCGCGAGGTCTTTATCACGCATCGCACCGGAGATAATCGTCAGTGGTGTGTGGACGAACTCACGCAAATAATCGGCTAAGGCTTGCGCTCCCGCCGTGTTGTGCGCGCCGTCAAAAAGAATGGATGCCGCACCGGGTGATGAAGGCGTGTGCCACTCCAAACGTCCGGCGTGGCGGGTTGAACCGAGTCCAAAGCGTATCGCGTCATCCGAGATAAAGAAGTTTTCAGACCGCAAAGTTTCGGCAAGTTCGACGGCGACTTGCGCGTTGGCGAGTTGATGACGACCCGCCAAGTTGATGAATAAATCGCGGTAAGTTTGTCGGCGTGTCGTGATGTTGGCGGTCAAACGTCCACGCTCATCAACGTCTGTGACGTGCGCGTTTTGTGCGGTGAGATAAAGCGGTTCGACGTTTATACTGGCGACGTGTTCGGCAATCGCGTCGCGGGCTTCGGCAATTTGCGGAGCGATGACGGCTTTCGTATCGAGACGCATGACGGCGGCTTTTTCGCGTGCGATTTCGGTAATCGTCGTGCCGAGATATTCTTGATGGTCGAGGGCGATGGGCGTGATGCCGATGAGCGCGGCACGGGTCGCGGTCACGGCATCGAATCTGCCGCCGAGTCCGGTTTCGAGAATCGCCAAATCAATCTTACCTTCACGAAACGCGACACACGCGACGGCGGTAATCTGCTCGAAGAACGTCGGAAGCGTATTGCCCCTGTGCGCGAGACGTTCGGCAGCATCGCGCACCAACGTCGTCGCGTGGGCGAAAGCTTCGGGCGAGATGTCCGCTCCATCAATGCGAATGCGTTCGGTGATTGAAACGAGATGCGGCGAAGTGTACAAGCCCGTGCGAATGCCTGCCGCACGGGTGATGCTGTCGAGCATCGCGGCAGTCGAGCCTTTGCCGTTCGTTCCGGCGATTTGGATTTTGTAAAAACTTTCGTGCGGGTTGCCGAGTTCGCGTAGCAAGCGACGTATGCCGTCAAGTCCGAACTTCATCACGAGCGTTTCGTGTCCGAGACTTAACAGGTATTGCTTGGCTTCGGAGAAGTTCATCGTGCGGAAAGAGTTAAAAGGCTGTCTGACAAAGCTCGTGAAAGCCCCAACGGGGCGAGATTCGATAGCCCGGCGCAAGCGCGCCGGGTCAAAGGTCAGTCAGGCGATTCAGCCCTGAAAGGGCGACATAGTTATGTCGCCCTTTCAGGGCTGGCGAACGATATGAATGCGATACCTGTGGCGTTGCCACAGGCTATTGAATTTCGCCCCTTTGGGGCTTTTCAGACAGCTTCTAATCCAGCTTGATAATTATTGAGTATCAGGCAATGCTTCTTTATCTTCATCAAGCAGGCGCAAGATGTTTTCTGACGGCATCATAAAATTCAGCAAGTTGATTATCATCGCGCGCAGTTCGCGGCGGTCAATCACGAGGTCAACCATGCCGTGCGCCATCAGAAATTCCGACGTTTGAAAATCTTCGGGCAGCTTTTCCCGTATCGTCTGCTCTATGACGCGAGGTCCGGCGAAGCCGATGAGGGCTTTCGGTTCGGCGATGATAACGTCACCGATACTCGCAAAACTCGCGGTCACGCCGCCCGTCGTCGGGTCTGTCAGGACGGAGATAAACGGGAGTTTCGCTTCGTCGAGTTGGGCGAGTCCGGCGCAGACTTTCGCCATTTGCATTAACGACAAAGTGCCTTCTTGCATACGCGCTCCGCCCGAAGCCGCGAACGTAATCACCGCTCCGCGATATTCAATCGCACGGTCAATGATGCGCGCGATTTTCTCGCCAACCGCCGAACCCATCGAACCGCCCATGAAAGAAAAGTCCATCGCTCCGGCGAAAACCAAGTGACCGCCGACTTGACCGCGCCCGTTGATTATCGCTTCCGGCAAACCGGAAACGCGGCGGGCTTGCTCCAATCGTTCGGGATAAGGTTTGGTATCAACGAAGCCGAGCGGGTCGCACGATATGACTTCCGCATCGAGTTCTTCATACTCGCCTTCGTCATAAAGCATTGCCAGACGCGAGCGCGCGTCAAGCCGGAAGTGGTGCGCGCAACTGTGGCAAACCTGAAAGTTTTCTTCCAACTCGCGTTTGAACAAAGCCGTACTGCACTTCGGACATTTAACGAAAATGCCTTCGGTCGTGACGCGCCTCTCGGCTGCCGGAACAGCTTCGAGATTCTTTTTTTTGCGACTGAATAAAGACATAAGAGTGGGGGACGGGGGACGGGAGACAGGGGACGGAAATTGATTTAGCAACAACAGTGTCGTCTTTGCTGACCCCCGTCTCCCGTCCCCTACCTTTCATGCACCGATTTCTTGGGGCGTGAGTTGTACGAGGTCATCAGCGGTAGGGCGTGTGAAGTCTTCGCCGTTGGCGTCGGCGACGGCTTCTTGAAGAAGCGGAATGAGTGCTTCTTCGAGTTCGTCCCAATCACCGCGAAGCGTGCATCCGGCAGCATTGCGATGACCGCCGCCGCCGAAGACTTCCGCGACGCGGGCGACGTTGGTGTCGCCTTTCGAGCGCAGGGAGACGCGAAACTCGCCGGGCGCGGATTCTTTGAAGAACGCGACCGCTTCGACTTCTCCGACGCTCATCGGATAGTTGACGAAGTTACTGCTGTCTTCGTCGGACGCTCCGGCGCGCTCTTTCATTTCCAGCGTTTGACGTATCCACGCGATGCGTCCCGTCGCGTCGTGCCGGGCGGTCGCTAAAACTTTGCCGAGCAGTTCAAGCTTGCTCCATGGATGCGAATTGAAAACCGCTTCCGCGATGCGCGCGGGTTTGATACCGATGCGGACGAGTTCACTCGCAACTTTGAAAGTTCTCTCCGTCGTGTTCGAGAAATGAAACGAACCCGTATCGGTCAAGAGCGCGGTATAAACGCAGTCCGCGATTTCGCGTGACACGCGCACGCCCATCGCTTTGCACAAATTGTAAATCATTTCACCGACGGCGGAAGCGGTCGAATCTATCCAGTTGATTGAACCGAAAAGCGCGGTCGTCGAATGGTGGTCAATGTTGATGATGAATTGTTCGTCGAGACGGGCGAGGTCGGGGCGCGTGATGTCGGAACATTCGATAACGAAAACCGCGTCGTATTTTTCATCAAGCGCGGAGGCGATGCGAATGTGTTGTGCGCCGGGAAGCTTTTGATAAGCCGCCGGAACAGCGTCGCGCATGATGATGTCGGTGTCTTTGCCGAGCGCGAGCAGGAGCCAGTAAAGACCGAGTGAAGAACCGAGACTGTCACCATCGGGGCGGGCGTGTGAGGTAATCGCAAAACGGTTTTTGCGTTCGACGAGTTCAACAACCTGACTTAGCATTTATTGTCCGTCCCGCGCACTTTCCAAGACACATCTAAAATTCAAAACATAAATCGTTGAATTAAGATTAAAGCGTGAGCGGGCGTTCTCCTTCATTTTCCGTGTCGCTTTCGGCATTCGCAGAGAGTGCCGTTGAGTCGTCGCGGTCTTCAATCTTAATTCCGGCAAGCAGCGCATCAACGCGCGAAGCCCGTTCTTCCACCATGTCGCGCACGAAATGAATTATCGGGGCGTGTCTTAACTCAAGCGCAAAACCCACCTGTCGCCGCACATATGGGGCGGCGTGATGCAAAGCTTCGAGTGCCGTGCGGCGTTCATCTTCCGTACCTTCGACGGTGACAAAGACGCGCGCATCGCGCAGGTTGTCAGCCATCTTGACATCCGTGACCGTGACACTCGCCACGCGCGGGTCGTCAAGCTCAAAACCGACAATCTGCACGATCTCCTCGCGCAAAAGTTCCGCGACTCTTTCAGGTCTTCGCATGGTCAGGGGTCAGGGGTTAGGGGTCAGGGGTTAGGGGACGGCGGAAGACAGTTAGAAATTCAAGTTTTACTGTCCCCCGACTCCCTGACCCCCGACCCCGAATTACAATTCAGTTGCTGCGACGCGCTCAATGGTAAAGACTTCGATTTGGTCGCCGTCTTTAATGTCGTTGAAGTTGACGAGAGCGATACCGCACTCGAAGCCTTCGCGGACTTCCGCCACGTCGTCTTTCGCGCGGCGCAAAGATGCGATGCCGCCTTCCCACACCACCACACCGTCGCGCACAAGGCGGGCGGACGAGTTGCGCCTGACTGTGCCGTCTAAAACGCGACAACCCGCGATAACTCCGGCACGCGGCACGCGGAAGACTTGCTGTACGAGAGCGTGACCGAGAATCTTTTCCTGCTCAATCGCGTCGAGCATTCCAATCATCGCGGCGCGAATCTCCTCTTCGACTTTGTAAATAATCGAATGCGGGCGAATCTCTACGTCCTCTTGTTTGGCGAGTTCGGCGGCGCGCACTTCCGGGCGCACGTTGAAGCCGATGATGACGACCGCCGTGTTCGACGCGCTGGCTTGCGTCGCGGAAGCGAGGATGACATCGGATTCGGTAATCGCACCGACACCCGAACGCACGACTTTGACTTTGACCTGTTCGGTCGAAAGCTTTTCGAGCGTTGATTTGAGAACCTCGACCGAACCCTGCACATCGGCTTTAAGTACGACGAGAAGTTCTTTGATTTCCTGTTCGCCCAAAGCTTCGATGCCGCGCTTGGTGGATTGCAAAAGCGTGGTCTGGCGTTGAAGTTGTTGACGATGTTGCGAGATGTTTTGCGCGCGTGTGATGTCGGAAACGACTTGGAATGAATCGCCCGCTAGCGGCACAGCCTGCAAACCCAAAACTTCGACGGGTGTCGCGGGCGCGGCTTCCGTCACGCTCTTGCCTCTATCGTCGAACATCGCGCGCACCTTGCCGTAAATCTGTCCGGCGATGAACGGGTCACCGACGCGAAGCGTTCCCTGTTGAACCAGTACGGTCGCAACCGCCCCGCGCCCTCTGTCAAGCTTCGCTTCCAGCACGACACCCGACGCGAGACGTGTCGGACTCGCTTTCAAATCGAGAATGTCGGTCGTGAGCAGAATCGTTTCCAGCAAAGTATCAACATTCGTGCGATTGCGCGCCGAGACTTGAACGGTTTCGGTGTCACCGCCCCAGTCGAGCGGTTGCAAACCCTGCACCGCGAGTTCTTGCTTCACGCGGTCGGCGTTGGCATCCGGCTTATCAATCTTGTTGATGGCGACGATAATCGGCACGTTCGCGGCGCGCGAGTGTTCAATGGCTTCGATGGTTTGCGGCATCACGCCGTCATCCGCCGCGACGACTAATACCACCACGTCGGTCGCTTTCGCTCCGCGTGCGCGCATCATCGTGAACGCTTCGTGACCCGGCGTGTCTAAGAAGACGACGCGGCGCATCTCACCGGGAACACCCGGATTCGGTACACTGACGCTATAAGCCCCGATGTGCTGTGTGATGCCGCCCGCTTCGCCCGCCGCGACGTTTGCCGTGCGAACCGCGTCAAGCAGACTCGTCTTGCCGTGGTCAACGTGTCCCATGACGGTGACGACGGGTGCGCGCGGCAGTTCCACGTCATCGGAATCCATCGCAATCAAATCTTCAAATTCCTGCTCCGTGACCATTTCTTCAAACGGCACGAAGGAAACTTCATAACCGAAACGCTTTGCCAAATCAACCGCGAGGTCGTCGCCCAAAGGTTGATTGATGGTCGCAAACACGCCGCGTTGAAGCAGCAGAGCCACGATGTCTTTCGGCTTAATGCCAAGCTTTTCGGCAAACTCTTTGACGGTCGAACCTTCGACGATGCGGGCTTGTTTAAGTTCTCCGGGCGCGCTCGAAGTCATGCCTTCGCGGATGCGTTCTTCAAGCGTGAGCGTGCGTTGCGGGGTATCAAAGTCTTGATTAAACCGTCCGCCGCCGCGCGCATCGTTGCGTCGTCCACCGGAAGGAAAACCGTTTCCGGTTGTTGTTTGCGCTCCGCGTCGTCCGCCGCGCGAAGAAGGTTTGCGGCGCGAATCGGCGGGCGGAATATATGTCGTTTGCGGTGTTGGAGTTTCGCCGGGCGTGCCTTGTGCGGTCGCGGTCGCGCGCCCGCCATTGCCGCCGCGCACATCGTTTCCGCCGCGCGCTTCATTGCCACGCCGCCGCGCGGTATCGGTAGTTGAAGTTCCGACGGATGCGCCGCCGCTGCGTTCCATACGTTCGCGCGGGGTCGGCGGCGGCAGTGGCGGTGCTGAGACGCGCTCGCCGGGACGAAGACCGGCGTTAAGTGCGGCGGCAGTCGGGCGTAAGGTTAAGGTTCGTGTGCCGCTTGGCGTGACTCGTTGAGTGATAGGTTGCATTACGGGTGGTGCGATGGGTGCGGGCTGTGCTTCTTCCGGCGCGCGTTCGGGGCTGGCTTGCATTTCCGGTTGTTCCGGTGAGGACACGGCGGGGGCTGCGTCCGCGATGTGTGGGTCGGCTGAAAGATTTGCCGCAACGGAAGCATCAACGGCGGCGGAAGTTTCGGCTTCCGCATCGGGCGCGAATTGTTCGACGATTGGTTGAGTTGAGGGTGGCTGTATCGCGCGTTTGACGAGACGCGCCATCGGGCGATTGGTGAAACCGGACGACGATGATGGCGACGGAGCGGATTGAGTATCGGGCTTCAGTCGCACGGAAGTTTGAGCGTTTGCGGAAGACGGCGCGGGTGCGGGCGGCGTGACGGCGGCGTCATGTTCGTGATGAGCGTCAGTGTCGCCCGTTGCCGCGTCGCTTTCGTAAGCTGTTGCGTCGCCTTCGGTCGGGCGTTTTTTGACGACACGCACGGCGCGCTGCACCGTCGTTTCCTTTTTCGGGAAATACTTATTACGAATCTTGTCCGCCACCTCTTTTGGAACAGAGTTGGACGGGACATTGACATCCACACCCTCGCGGCGCACTTCTTCAATCACACGCTTCGATTCGAGTTTTAATTCTTTCGCTAAGTCGTAGATGCGAATTTTCGATGAGGTCATGTACTCCTCGCTGCGACGCTTCGGGATAAGGACGGCATCGCGCGCTTTATAAGTTCGGTTGAAGTTAAAAGGTATCGCCTCTTTGACTTCAACCGCGCACCCGCGAATTAGCCGTTAAGCTTTGGCGCAAGCAAAGGAGTCAGAAGTCAAGGCGACTTGTCAAAGCGTATGTTCATAACATTAAACATGCGCGCTAAAAATACTGGAGATGCAAAGCTTGAAAACAAACATTACGCATCACCTTCGGCACGGTCGTCTTCCGTTATCACGACATCGCCGGTTGGAGAACCGCGTTCGATTGAACCGTCGCCCATTGAGGCTTCGGAAGCGAAACCGGAACTCGGAGAGAACGGAGCATCTTCTTCGGTTTCGTTCGCGGAAGAAAGTTCGTTCGTGCGGTTTGTGTCTTCTGCGTCTTCCGCCATCGCCGCTTCGCTCGAAGTTATATCCGGCGCGGGCATAATGGTGTCGGGTTGCAAATCGCGCCCCGCGCCTTGCAAGGCGAGTTCGTCAGCCGATATCGCTTCGGCTTCCGTTAGGGCAACCGGGTCGGCGGAATGTTGGGCGAGGATGTCGGCTTCAGCCTGAAACGGCGTGCCGCCACGCACGGCTTCATCATAACCTTCGTTCGTTGATTCGTTGGACGGTTCGACGCCCGGTTGATTCTTGTTGTCGTCCATTTCGATTGAAGCCGCGTGCTGTTCGGTAATGGTTGTCGTTTCTTCCGGCGTCGCTTCAGATGTTGCTTCTTGTTCGGTGGCTTGGGCTTGGTTCGCGTCTCCGCCGTTTTCTTCGACGGTGCGCGATGCGACGATTGCCTGCACGGAATCAAGAATCGCCTGAGCTTCGTCAAGACTCGTATCGAGCATGTCAACTAAGTCGTCAACCGAAGTCGCGGCGAGTGCGTCCACGGTTTCGATGTTGTGTTCGGCAAGCGTCGCGGCGACGGCAGGCGACACACCTTCAAGCGCGGTCAAGGGAACCGCTTCGCCCGAAGCTATTAACGCGCCGAGACTCGCGGCAACCTGTTTCTTAACTTCTTCTTCGCTGCGAATGTCTATGTTCCAGCCGACGAGTTTCGTCGCCAGGCGCACGTTCTGACCGCGCTTGCCGATGGCGAGTGAAAGTTGGTCGTCATTGACGATGACTTCCATCTGCCGCTTCTCGATGTCAGTGATACGAACTTGATTGACCTTCGCGGGCGACAAAGCGTTTGCCGCGAACACGGACGGTTCATCAGACCATTCGATGATGTCAATCTTTTCGCCGCGCAACTCGCGTATGATTGCCTGCACGCGCGAACCTTTCATGCCGACGCACGCGCCAACGGGGTCAACGTCGCGCTCGTTCGAGGTGACCGCGATTTTCGCACGTTCGCCCGGTTCACGCACGGCGTTCTTTATCGTCACCGTTTCGTCGTAAATCTCCGGGACTTCCATTTCAAACAGGCGGCGCACAAGTTCCGGCGAGGTGCGCGAAACTTCGACTTGCAAACCCTTCGCTTCCTTCTGCACTTCGCTGATGACGACTCGCACGCGCTCGCCCTGTGACCATTGTTCGCCGCGCGATTGTTCCTTGCGCGGCAAGACGACCTCAATCGTGCCTAAATCAATAATCACGTCGCCGCGCTCAAAGCGTTTGACGAAGCCGGAAACGAGGTCGCCCATCTTGTCAATATATTGGTCGTAAATGTTGGCGCGTTCGGCGTCGCGCACCTTCTGGAAAAGAATCTGTTTCGCGGTTTGCGCCGCGATGCGTCCCATCTCTTCCATCGGAAGCGGAAGTTGTAATTCGTCACCGATTTCGACTTCATCGCCCGCCATTTCGCGGGCTTCGTCAATGGACAATTCAATCGCCGGATTCGTCACTTCCTCGACGATGACTTTCGACGAGAAAAGTTCGATGCCCGATTCCGAAGACCATTCGACGTAGATTTCTTCGCCCGAACGAAACTGTTTTTTCGCCGCCGCGCGCACGGCATCTTTCATCGCCTCAATGACGAGTTCGCGGTCAATACCTTTCTCTTTACAGAGAAGATCAATGCTTTGCCCGATGGATGCGCTCATGCTGTTTGGGTTCTTCGACTACTCAATCTCAAGGTTCAAATATAGAAAGGCTTAATGCCTTTCCGGTTTTTATTTCGGCTCAATTGCCATGACGACTTCTTTTTAGGTGCAGTGTTAGATGCACCGCCGTCTGGATTTACTCGCCACCTTCAATGTCATCGCCCATCGTGTTGTTTGTCGTTTCACCGTTTTTCGCGGAACGTTCCGCCGCTATCCGCCGCGCGCGTTCTTCCGCAATCTTAAACTCGGCTTCCGCGTCAATCTCCAGATTGCCTTTGGCGATTAACTCCAGCGGAATAAAAACCTGCCCGTTCGTCCGGTCTTCAAACACCACTGAATCGGCATCAACGCCTAAGATACGCCCGCGAAAATTGCGTTGACTGTTTATCGGTTTCGCGGTTTTGATTTGTGCCAACCGCCCGGCGAAGCGTTCGTAATCACCCCGCTTATACAAGCCGCGTTCAAGTCCCGGAGAGGAAACTTCAAGCGTGTAATTGCCGTGCAAAAAATCTCCCGCATCCAAAACCGCCGCGACGTGTTGACTGACACGCGCGCAATCTTTGTGCGTCACGCCTTCCGGTTTATCAATAAAAATGCGGGCGATGGTTTCACCGCGCCCGCCGCTTCGGGCGACTTCGACATGCACGAGTTCCAATCCATAATCACCCGCCGCGCCTTCCGCGACTTCACGCACACGCGCTTCGATTGAGAATTGACTTGAATCTGTTTCCGCCACGCTCAATTAAAACGTCTCCGGTTTCTCGGTGAACTGTCGCGCAAAAGAAAAAGTGGGCGCGAAACCCACAAGAAGAAAACTTCGCGCTTAAAGCAAGCCGCGAATTATACGGAAAGACTAGCGGGTAAGCAAGCGAACGGGGTGGTAGTCGGGTAATAGTGTGTTGCAATTACCTCACTCTGTTTTAGTTCGCAAGTTTCCACTTTGGATAATCCTTTGGCAAATATCGCCACGCACAACCCGTGCGAACAAGGTAGAAAATTGCGTTGAGGATTTCGCGCCGCGCGTGTGTGGGCGGTCTGCCCGTTGGTTTTTGTTTCGGCAAGCATCTTTTGAGATACTGCCACTCTCCGTCAGTCAGGTCACTAGGATAGATTCGTTTGGTCATGAATCTAGCTTACCCTAGCTGGCGGAGACTTTTCCGAACACGCTCTTAAAAATTAAGGGAATGAAATTCGTCGTCCAAGAACATCATGCCAGCCATCTGCACTGGGATTTTCGTCTGGAGATCGCAGGTGTGTTGAAGAGTTGGGCAGTACCGAAAGGAGTCTCGCTTGACCCGACCGCGAAACGACTGGCGGTCGAAGTCGCAGACCATTCAATCTCGTACTTGACGTTCGAGGGCATGTTGCCGGAAGGCAGCTACGGTGCGGGTCAAGTCTATGTGTGGGACATCGGCAACTTTGAATTGACCGCAGGCACTGACGCCCCTGCCGCGTGGGAGGCGGGCGCGTTGCGATTTCGTCTTGAAGGCAAACGGTTGAAGGGCGAATGGAGGCTCTACAAGATGAAAGGCAAGCATGAGCGGGGACGACCAATGTGGTTGTTGCAAAAGATTGAAGACGAATACGCCGTGAGGGGACACACAGCGGAGATCATCGGTAGAAGTTGAGGGTATGTTCCGCTCGGCGTCGAGCGGGAAGCGGCGAGGTTCTTTGGCAATCTAGCGGCGCACATACAATCGCATGTCTTTCTCGCCGATAACCCTGTGCAAGTTACAGGCTTCATCAAGGAGTTGCTAAGTTCAGGCGAGGGCGAAGGATGTGCCTCTTGAATGCCGCAGGGATAAAGATATGTTCTCAGCGCACGCTAGAATCTTGCCACCGGAGAATTTCAAAATGGATAAAACACACGCAGAAGCGCGAACAGCTAAACAATTAGCAGAACGGTTTTCGGGAGCTAAGCATTTATCGGCAATAACAGTGATAGTGCTGGTTTTCGTGCTCACGGCGTTGCCGTCCAGCACCAACGCGCAACAATCTGCTGCCCGTTCCGCCGTAGCAAAGCGCAAACTCTCGCTTCAATACTATCCGCCGAAGGGCGACGCCTGGCAGCGCAAGTCTCCCGCGCAAGTCGGGATGAACAAGGCGAAACTCGACGCGGCAATTGAATTTGCCAAGACACGAGAGAGCCGTGTGCCGCGCGACTTCTCGACCCAAGAACAAACCTTCGGCAGACTTCTCGGACGTATGCCGAAAGAGCGTGGAGCGACCAACGGTATCATCTTGCGACACGGCTACATCGTCGCCGAGTGGGGCGATACGCTCCGCGCCTGCCCGACCTACAGCGTGGCGAAAAGTTTTCTGTCAACACTGCTTGGGCTAGCAATTGACCGCAAGTTGATTAAGAGCATCAATGATCCGGTTCGCCACCTCGTCAAAGATGGCGGCTATGATTCACCCCGTAACAGCAAAATTACTTGGGATCATCACGCACGACAAGCGAGCGAATGGCACGGCGCGATGTGGGGCAAGTCCGACAACTTTATGGGGGTTGAGGAGTTCGGGCAGGGACGTAGAGAGCCGCGCGAGTTGCGCGAACCGGGTGAGTTTTACGAATACAACGATGTGCGAATCAATCGTTTAGCGTTGTCACTGTTGCGCGTGTGGAATAAACCTTTGCCGCAAGTCTTGCGCGATGAAGTGATGAACCCGATTGGTGCTTCCGACACTTGGCGATACTACGGCTATCGCAATTCAAACGTGATGATTAGGGGCAAGCCTGTGCCGTCCATCAGCGGCGGAACACGGTGGGGCGGCGGGCTGTGGATTTCGACGCGCGACGAAGCCCGCTTTGGTTACTTGTTTTTGCGCGAAGGACAGTGGCGTGGCAAGCAAATCATCTCACGCGAGTGGATTAGGCAAGCGACCACGCCGGGCGCGACGAAAGCAGATTACGGTTATCTGTGGTGGTTGAACACAAATCAAACGCAGTGGGCAAACGCACCGGAGCGGAGTTTCGCGGCTTTGGGTTACGGCTCAAACGCAATCTGGATTGACCCGGAGCATGATCTGGTAGTGGTGTGGCGATGGCACGACGGCAACCTAAATGAACTTATCAAGCGCGTGCTGGCGGCTGTCGAACGCTGACAAGAGCGTATTTCAACATGGCACTAAAGTCCGATATGACATCACGCTTAAATCTTCAAGAGCATTTCGGCAATCTCGACATCTACCTCTTCGACCAACTCCTCAAAGGTCGTTTCACTCCGCGAATGCGCTTGCTCGACGCCGGATGCGGAGCGGGACGCAATCTCATTTACTTTCTCAGGGAAGGGTACGAAGTTTTCGGCGTTGATGAATCGGAAGAAGCGATTGTACATGTTCGCAGACTTGCCACTTTGCTCGCGCCTGAACTGCCGCAAGATAACTTTCGCGTCGAAGCGGTTGAGAAGATGACCTTCGCCGATGCGAGCTTCAACCTCGTTATAAGCAACGCCGTTTTGCACTTCGCATTTGATGAAGATCACTGGCATCGTATGGTGAGCGAGATGTGGCGTGTACTCACGCCCGGTGGCTTCTTCTTCGCGCGCCTCGCCTCAACAATAGGGATGGAAGACAAGGTACAGCGGATCGAAGGTAGGCGGTTTTCTTTGCCCGACGGAAGCGACCGCTTTCTCGTAGATGAGCGGATGTTGATTGATGCGACGGAGCATTACGGCGGGGAGTTGATTGAACCAATCAAAACAACCGTTGTGCAGAGTATGCGTTCGATGACGACGTGGTGCGTGTTGAAGGGCTAGAAACAAATGAGGTTGCGCTTTTTATCACTTCTCAGAAATGACCACTTGACAGGGTGTCGGAGGACAGTTCGGTTAGCGGTGAACGCTTAACCGAATTGACTTTTGAAGTCGTCGAACTGTTCTCGTAAGGTTTTCAATTCCGCGCCGAGAACTTCTACCTCTCCTTCGAGCTTCGCTATTCTTTCAACTTGCGTCGGCGCGAGCGTCCCCGCGATTTTCGGGACTTCCGGGAAACTGTTTTCCACCACAGTCTTGATGATTACTTCGCCGGAGAGAAGGTGTGCGTAGCGGGCGTCTTTCTGCCCGGCTTGGCGCGGCAACTTCATCACTAAAGCATTCGGCTCTTTGTTCATCAAAGTGTTGAGTGTCTCTTCGACTACTCCCGCTCCCGAAAACTCGCACAACCGATTCGCGCGCTCACGAAGCTCGCCGATTGTCTGCTGCCCTCTGAGCATCAGCACGTCAATTACAGCTTGTTCCCGTTCGTCGAGTTCATAAACCTGCGCTGTCATATGCTTGTATTTAGGAACGCGGCTGCCGCTGCCGTAGAAGACGTACACCAGATTTTTCACACGCAACGTCTCAAGCGCGTGCGCGACCGTCGCTTCGTCGAACGACACCACGGGTTCACGGTTGTTCTTCTGATTACACGCTTGCGTCAAAGCGTTTAGTGTCAGCGGGTAATACTCGGGCGTCATCACCTGTTTCTCAATCAGAGAACCGAGGACGCGCACCTCGACTTCATTTAGCATGATTGGATACCATTCGTTTATCAACCTTGTTGGAAGCTATCATTTCAACGACATGCGAAGTATAACGGTTCTCTATTGTGTTTGCGCCGCAATTAAGAATCAATTTATAGACACAATCTGATTCAGGAAAGTTAATCAGAAGCAGAGTCAACATCAGCACTTGATAGCTTCGTAACTTCGCTTTTGATTCACACAATGGTCTATCCTTTCCGTCAATTATGGAAACCGAATATGCTTTCGCCTGTCCGCACTGCTGGCAGACAATCACGATGCTGCTGGACTTGAGTGTGGCGCGGCAACAGTACGTCGAAGATTGTGAGGTTTGCTGCCGTCCGATTCTCATCGCATACGAATCGGACGGCGAGGATGTAACATCATTCGAGGCGCAAGGGACAGCCTGAAATTTCGTAAGCACCCATCGCGCATCGGAAATGAATCTTAAAAGAAAAGTCGAGGAGAAAGTGTATGCACGAAAGTAATGGGAATGGCACCAAGCCGAAAGCGAAGAACGTGTTGGGAGGCGAACTGCAAACTTGTTGCACCGCACCGATGACCGGCTTTTACCGTAACGGCAGATGCGACACAGGAGTGGAAGACAGAGGCGTTCACACGGTGTGCGTCGAGGTCACGGCGGAATTTTTA
The DNA here is from genome assembly GCA_024330265.1 of Pyrinomonadaceae bacterium MAG19_C2-C3. Lineage (GTDB taxonomy): Bacteria > Acidobacteriota > Blastocatellia > Pyrinomonadales > Pyrinomonadaceae > JANDLT01. The sequence goes on from JANDLT010000028.1 coordinate 44,396, forward strand.
GAGTTCAGCGCGAGCAGTGGAAACGACTTGAGCAGCCCCGCCCCCGGCTTTCCCGGTCTCAAGCCGAAAGACAAATGGTGCTTGTGCGCGGCGCGGTGGAAAGAGGCACTTGACGCGGGGGTCGCACCAAAGGTCATACTCGAATCCACGCACGCGGCGACATTGCGCTATGTCTCACTCGATGACCTGAAGGGCTATGCAACCGACGGATAAAGAGTTGACAGTCCTGATTTGAATCAATACTGATTTTTGTGGCGCGGTTCAATTTCTCCGCGCTGATGTGCTAATCGGATGGTAGAATTTCGTTACTATGCGAAACGTTATCCGGCGACGCAAACCTGCTCTGCCTCTCGAAACTGCTTCTCGAAATATAGTCACTCAATAATTCAATTATCATCAACTTCGCGTTCTATCAACCTTGCCTTCCATAACCATAATGCTTGCTTCGCTACATACATGCTCGTACAGTTATCAACGCCCAACGCGACCGCATACGCTTCGTCGAACGTGGCTCTTACTTCATTTCTTCGCGGGCGCGCTACTGCTGATGTGCGACGTGGCGCACGTTGCCGCGAAACAAGGTTTCCTGCACAAACCGCCGCCCGCGTGGGTACATGAAAACACTGCTCCCGTTGCATCCTTTGACGAAAGCGGCGTGACGGTGAAGCCCGCCACCGAATCGCGTTACCTGCTGATTGACAATCAAACGCGCGCGTCAAGCACAGGCATCGAGCGTTACCGCCACTACTTACGACGAGTCGCTTCCACCGCCGATTTGGGACAACTCGCGCAACTGAGTTTCGATTTCGAGCCGTCGTTTCAACAACTCATTATCCACCACATCCGCATCCGTCGCGGCAACAATGTGATTGACGTGTTCGAGCCGCGTGAAGTTAAGATTACTCAACAGGAGAATGAACTTGACCAGCAACTCTACAACGGCACATTTTCGGCAGTAATCTTCTTGAAGGATGTGCGCGTCGGCGATGTAATTGATTTCGCCTATACCGTAACGGGTGACAATCCGGTGTTGGGCGGACAATTCGCTGATTCGTTCGTCCTCGCCGCCGGAGTGTCCGCCGATCAGGTGTACATGCGTCTGCTCTACCCGACCGGACGACGAATTTATTTTCGTAACCACGGCACTGACTTGCAGCCGGGCGTGCAACAAATCGGCGCAGATACCGAGTACGTGTGGCAGCAACGCGACGTAAGCGCAACCGAGTCTGAGGACATGGTTCCGTCATGGTTTGATTCCGTGCCGGGCGTTCAGATGAGTGAGTTCGGCGAATGGAGCGAAGTCGTGAACTGGGCACTTCCGCTTTACCAAAGCGAAGGTGTTTTACCGTCCGAGTTGACAAGTCAAATCGCCAAGTGGCAAAACGAACTTCCAACACCCGAAGCGCGCGTACTTGCCGCGCGCCGCTTTGTTCAAGATGAAGTGCGCTATCTCGGTATCGAACTCGGCGACTATTCGCATAAGCCGACAAGTCCGGTTCAAGTCTTCCGTCGCCGCTTCGGTGATTGCAAAGACAAATCCCTACTGCTCGCCACGATACTCAACCGCATGAATATCGAAGCGTATCCGGCACTGGTTAACACCGACGCCGCTTCAAAGCTGGACGATTGGCAGCCTTCGCCGTACTCGTTCGACCACGTTATTGTGCAGGCACATCTCGACGGCAAAACTTACTGGATTGATCCGACGATTTCCTACCAGCGTGGCGCGCTTAGTGAAGAATCGAACCTGAATTACGCCCGCGCCCTTGTCATACGCGAAGGTGAAACCGCGCTGTCGGAAATACCTCTGCGACGTAGTGACTCACCGACTACCACAATCGCAGAAATTTATAACGCGACGGATTTCGAGAGTCCGGTCACGCGCGACATCACTTCAGTTTATCGCGCAACGGATGCCGACTCGATGCGTTACTACTTGGCGGGGCAGAGTCTCGACGATCTTAATAAAAGCTATCTGAATTATTACGCGGAGCGCGAACCGTCCATCGAGTCGCGCGGGTTGCCGGAGGTTACGGACGATGAGCAGGCGAACATCATCACGATTAAAGAACACTACATCATCCCTCAATTCTGGAAAGGTGATAACCGCAACTTCCTCGCCGACCGTATTTATCAAGAGTTGGATAAGCCGAACACGACGCGGCGCACGATGCCCTTGCGCGTGTCTTTCCCGCTCAACATTGAACAGAACATTCAGGTGAACTTGCCCCGCCGCCTCGCCGTCTGGACAGGTTCAAAAATCATCGAATCGAATGCCCTTCGTTTTGAGTACGCCGCGACGATGAACGGCGACACGCTGAGCCTTGACTACAAGCTACGCACCAAGCTTGACGCGATTGCGCCGGAGGAAGTGGCGAAGCATCTTGAAAAAGTCGAAAAGGCGCAACAGTATGTCGAGTACAAGATTTCGCCGAACTCATCGGGCGCGGCAACACTTCAAGGCACGGGCTTTGTCGCCGCGCTGTTCATCATTGGATTGCTTGGCGCGGGCGGCTTTATCCTTTATAGGAAAAATAAGCGACGAGGTTCGGCTTACCCATCGGGTATAGCGCGAGTTGAACCCGGCGCGCACCCGGAGACGGCAATCGCCATCGGCGATGAAGCGGAGATTGCGTCGAAAATTACAAAGACCCGTTGCCGTTGCGGAGCGCACAACTTCGCGGCAGCCGAACGGCAAAAATTGCGCTACGATGATAAGCAACTCGTCTTTGTTCCGCTCAAATGCCGTAGCTGTCAGAACGCTCAAGATGTGTACTTCGCGTATGCGAATTAGAGATCGTATGCGAATTAGAGATTTAGAGCATGTTTGGAAAGTCTGTGTCCCGAAAGGGACATCGTGATATATAGCCCAGCCATAAATCGCTGGGGAAACGGGCGAAACGCCGGAACGGTCCCGTCAGGGACGGCTGATGCCTCGCGTCGCCGATTTCAGTCGTCCCTGACGGGACTCGCTTTTGATTGGTACGCTATCCCAGCGATGAATCGCTCTCGCTACTCTCAAATTGTCCCTGACGGGACTTTTCAGACATATAGATTTTGTCATTAACTCCGACCTCCGAAGAACCTCAATGAACAAACACTTATCCGTATCCTCCCGGCAACATCTCGCTTCCATTCCACTGCTCATCTTCATACTGCTCGTCGCCCCGACCTCCGGTTGGCAGGGACAGGCAGTCGCACCCGCCATCACTTCCGCGACGCTCACTACGGCGGAACAGGAAGCCGCCGCGCGTGTTTCAATCGAAACACTGCGCGAGGTGACGACCGCGCTCGCCGCGCCCGCGATGGAAGGGCGCGGAACGGGTCAGGCGGGCGGCGACCGCGCCGCGCAGTATCTCGCCGAACGCTTCTCTAAACTCGGACTCAAGCCGCTCGGCGATAAAAACACTTATCTTCAAACAATCAAGTTCCGCGATACACTCGCCGAATCAACCTTGAAAGTCGGGGACGAAACTCTTACCGTCAAAAGCGACTATGCCGTCACACAACCTTACAGCGGCGACGAAAACATCAACGGCAAAATGGTTTTCGTCGGCTATGGTTTGAAGTCAACCGTGCCGAAGCGCGATGACCTCAAAGACATCAACGTGCAAGGGAAAATCGTCGTACTGATGGAAGGTCCGCCGAAAGGTGTCAGGAAAGAGGAGTGGAAAAAGGCAAAGGCAACGCAAGTCATTATGCGCGGCTTGTTCGGGGCGGGAGCCACCGCCCTGATCATCGCCAACTCCGGCGACGACTTACATCCGTATAGCGAAGCCGCCGACTACCTTGTGCGCCGTCAAGTCGAACTGGCGAGCGAGGAGGAATTTCCCGCAGAGGCACCGCCGTTTATCGTCGTCAGCGACGCGGGAGCGGAAAAGCTTTTCGCCGGTTCGGGCGTGACTTACGCACAAGCGCGCGCGAAGGCGGAAGCGGGTGAATATGCTTCGATGAACTTGAAACAGACAGCGAAGATTACCGTGCGGCTCAAGAAAAGCAAGGCGACGAGCAGCAATGTCGTCGCCTTGCTGGAAGGCTCCGACCCGCAGTTAAAGCAAGAAGCCGTCGTCTATACCGCGCACTATGATGCTTACGGCGTGGGGACGGACGGGCGCATTTATCCCGGCGCGGCGGACAATGCTCTCGGCGTCGGCGAAATCATAGCGATTGCCGAAGCCTTCATTAAAGCTCCGACACCTCCGAAACGCTCAATCATTTTTCTGCTGGTAACGGGTGAAGAATACGGCTTATACGGTGCGGAGTACTGGATTAAGAATCCGACGTGGAACATCAAACAGATTGCCGCGAATCTAAACTTCGACGGCATCGGCACGGAAGTTTATGCTCCCGTCAAACGCATTGTCGGGTTTGGCATAGAGCATTCCGATTTAGGCGCGACGCTCGCGGGCGTTGTCACCGCCAACGGCGGGCAGATCGCACCCGACCCGATGCCGGATGAGAAATCATTTTACCGCTCCGACCATTATGCGTTCGTCAAAAAGGGCATCCCGGCTTTGATGCTGATGGGTGCGCCCGACGGTGATTCCGCCGTGTGGGTCGCGCGCGCCAAGAAGTGGCTCAAGACGGATTATCATCAACCGACCGACACCGTGCGCGAGGATTGGAGTTGGGACGGGGCGCGCACCGTCGCCGTCATCGGGTTGCTCACCGGAATGCGCGTCGCCGATGCCAAAGCGATGCCCGCTTGGACAGCCTCCTCGCCCTTCAACCGCAAACGCGGCACGAACGAACCGCCGCCCGAAGAACCATAAACGCGGCTTTTGAGTTGACGTGCGATGCTGAGAATTCACCGTTTCACCATCACCCGAAAAGCAGTGTGTGATTGAAGTTAGTGATTGACTCCAGACTATCCACCCGTGAGAACTAAACGTAAGAAGGGCGGGAAGAAGTAGCAATACGCGAGCAAGAAAGCGATTCAGCAATATGTCCATGTTAGGATGTGTGCCGATCTATCCAATTTAACCAATAACTTCAGAAGGAGTTTCACAATGCCGAAATTAAATTCGCTCGACAAGGTTCTTGAAGATGAACTCAAGGATTTATACAGTGCGGAAAACCAACTGCTCAAAGCTCTGCCGAGAATGGCGAAGAAGGCTTCGACACCATCGCTCAAAGAAGCATTCACAAGCCACCTTGAAGAAACCAAAGGGCAGGTCGAACGGCTTCAGAAGGTCGGCACGATTCTCGGCATCAAGCTGACAGGTAAGGTTTGCAAGGCGATGCAGGGTCTGGTTGAAGAAGGCAAAGAAGTCCTCGAAGAGGAAAGCGACAATAAGGCTTTGATTGATGTGATGTTGATCGGAGCGGCACAACGAGTCGAGCATTACGAGATAGCGGGATACGGAACGGCGAGAGCTATTGCTGAAAAGTTAGGTCAGCGTGAAGTCGCGCAATTACTTCAGGAGACGCTTGATGAGGAATCGGCGGCAGACGAAAAGCTGACGGCAATATCCGAAGGAGAAGTCCTAACAGCGGCGGCGGTATCGCCAACTAAGTGACATGCCCCGCACAGCCTTCAGGCAGAAGCTTCTCAAGCAACGTAGAGGCATCGTTGTCCGGCAGTGATGCTTGAAGGCAGTATTCCTTTCGCACGGGTGAGGCATGATTTATAAGCAGCAGTCATCTAAGTCCGAAAGCAGAAGGGCGAAGCCACTAAGCTTCGCCCTTCTGCTTTCAGTGCGTCCTACGCAATAAACTGTGAAGCGTTCAGGGTTCACCCGCAAATAACGAACAGTTTAGTTCATTGCGGGATAAAGTGGTTGAATACGAAGAGACGAAAGACAAGGGGAGATGAAAGACAAGGGAAAGAGAGTGGTGTGAATATCAAAAATTTGGCGAACCGTTTGGAGTGAAAGATAAAAAATGTTACTGCTCGATGATAAAAACCGCGCCGAATTGTGGCAAACACTGACGGCTGAAGTAGAAAACCATCTCCAACAAGTGGAAAAACTGGCGGTCGCGCCGAAAACGAACGTCGCGGAAATTCGCTCGCGCCTCGCGCCTATTGATTTTGAAAAGCCGCTCGCGCCGCTTTTTGCGCTCGATTTTGCGGTTAAAAACTTGACCGAATTTCAAGTTCACACCACACATCCGCGCTATTTCGGATTATTCAATCCCGCGCCAACCGCGATGAGTATAGCCGCCGATACGCTGGTCGCGGCTTTCAACCCGCAGCTTGCCGCGTGGAGTCACAGCCCTTTTGCGGCGGAAGTCGAACGACATCTTATACGCGCTTTTGCCGTGCGTTTCGGTTATGACGAAGCAACGGCGGACGGCACGTTTTGTTCGGGCGGCGCGGAAGCTAATCACACCGCGCTCGTTGCTGCGCTTGTTCATCATTTCCCGATGTTTGAAAGCGAAGGCTTGCGCGGATTAAAAAAGCAACCTGTATTTTACGTTTCACCCGAAAGCCATCACTCGTTTATCAAAGCCGCCAGATTCTGCGGTCTGGGAACGAACTACGTGCGGGAAATCGAAACAGACGAGAGTTTCAGAATGAGCCTCGACAATTTGACGGAACAAATCAAACGCGACCGCGAAGGCGGATTCGCGCCATTCTTCGTCGTGGCAACCGCTGGAACAACCAATGGTGGAACGATTGATAATCTTACGGAAACGGCGGACATCGCCGCGCGTGAAAATCTCTGGTTTCACGTTGATGCGGCATGGGGCGGTGCGGCAGTATTCGTGCCTGAACTGAAAACGGCTTTGGACAAAATCGAGCGCGCCGATTCGATTACCTTCGACGCGCACAAATGGCTGTCCGTCCCGATGGGCGCGGGAATCTTCTTAACGCGCCACGCGGAAATCTTGAGCCGCGCCTGCCGCGTGGCGACCGATTACATGCCGCGCGATGCAGGCAGTTTCGGCGTCACCGATTCGTTTGTTCATTCAATGCAATGGTCGCGGCGTTTTATCGGCTTAAAAGTGTTTCTCTCGTTAATGGTCGCCGGTTGGGAAGGCTACGCCGAAGCGATTCGTCATCAAACGGCGATGGGCGAGTATTTGCGCCGCGAATTAGAGAAAAACGATTGGGAAATCGTCAACCAAACACCATTGCCAGTCGTCTGTTTTCGAGACCGAAAGTTTTTGGAAAGCAACCAAGGCGATTACCTCAACGCCATTGCCGCTGAACTGGTTTCTTCCGGCGAGGCTTGGATTTCAACGACCCGGATGTCGGGGACAGTTCCCGTTTTAAGAGCCTGCATCACCAATTACAGAACGCAGGAAAAGGATGTCAAACATCTGGTTGCAATACTTTGTCAGGCGCGTGAATATTTTTCTCCGACCGTCTCCACCGTATGTCCGGCGACGGCGTACTCGTCTCTAATTCGCTAAAGCGGATTTATGATTAATCGGGAAAACCGTATTGTTATTTACCTCGAACTCCGTTGATAACTTCAACGATTATTACAACACAACAGAGAAACGGAGAAACATCCATGTCCGAAAGTAATTCACGCCGCGAGTTTATCAAGCATGTTGGCGCAGGCGCGGCAATGATCGCCGCATCCAACGCCGTTCCCGCAAACAACAGTAATGCAACCAACTCCGTGCAAAACACCGCACAAGATACTTCTGCAAATGCGCGTGCCGCCGTGTCGGGCGAGATGCCACGCCGACCTCTGGGACGCACCGGAGTCGAAGTCTCGGCTCTTGGTTTAGGCGGCGCGCATTTGGGAGGAATCAAGACCGAAAAGGAAGCCATACGCATCGTACATGAAGCGATTGACGCGGGCGTGACGTTCATGGACAACGCATGGGAATACAACAAAGGCAGAAGCGAAGAGTGGATGGGCAAGGCATTGAAAGATAGACGCGATAAAGTTTTCTTGATGACAAAGGTTTGCACGCACGGGCGCGATAAGAAAGTCGCAATGCAGCAGTTGAATGAATCGCTGCGCCGCCTGCAAACCGATCACGTTGATTTGTGGCAAGTGCATGAGTGCGTCTATGACAACGACCCGGAACGTCACTTCCGCGCAGGCGGCGTGATTGAATCTCTCACGGAAGCGAAGAAGTCGGGCAAAGTACGCTTCGTGGGATTTACCGGACACAAAGACCCGGCGATTCACCTTGAGATGCTTGCGCGCAACTATCCGTTTGACACTTGCCAACTGCCGCTCAACCCGTTCGACGCGACGTTCAGAAGTTTCGAGCAACAGGTCTTGCCGGAACTGACCAAGCGCGGCATCGCGCCCATAGCGATGAAGACGATGGGCGGGGAAGGCTATGCGATTAAAGAGGGCGCGCTGACCCCAGCCGAAGCGTTGCGCTATGCAATGAGTTTGCCTGTCGCAACCGTCGTCTTCGGTTATGATTCGTTGGAGATGGTGCGTGAAAACATCAAGACGGCGCGCGGGTTCAAACAGATGACGGTTGCTGAGATGACGGCTTTGCGCGAGCGCAGCCGCGAATATGCGGCGGACGGACGTTTCGAGTTGTACAAAACGTCGAAGAAGTTCGATGCCGACGAGGGCAGACGCCAGCACGGTTTCCCGACGCAAGAAGAAGTCGCTGCATAGCGTGAATTAAAATATGTTCTCACCGCACGCTGGAAACTTGCTGCCGCGACTAAGCATTACAGCGGAGTGTTTATTGAATTCATCAAAAGTGTGGTGGAAAAACAACGTTCGATGACGACATGGTGTTTAGTCAAAAAGTAGAAGTGGAAGCTACTATCACGTCTAAAATCTCGTTGTCGCCTACTGCGACAAACGATTCATGCGTCGTTGCGCGAAAACGGTGACGAGAATTAGGCTCACGCCGAGAAGCGCGAGGGCGAACGGAAACAGTATCGAATCTTTGAAGACCTCATAAGCCAGGTGTCCGAGATAGATATGCACGCCGAGCGCGCCGAAGATGAGAAACGTCACACGCTTTAGCTTCACGGCGAGCCAGATAAGAACGACGTTAATAAAAGCATATCCGGCGCGACCCCATTCCGAGTTGCTGTCCATCATCGTCAACCCGCCCCAGAAGGCGAGCATCCCGAACAGGTAACACCAGAAAGCGTAATCTTCCGTGCCAGACTTTAAGGTTGATTCGTGCTTGGCGCGCAAACTCCGGTCAAGCCCGTAACCGACGGCAATCGTCAACAACCCGATGATGACACTAATCCATTCTCTGCGCTCACCGCTCAAGTAAGTCTCACGCAAAACCAGCGACGCGACATCCATCGAAAAGAACCACAACGCGAACGCGAGCGGCGCAGTGAGAAACGAGAACCTCACGAATCGTAACGCGACGAGCGCGACCATGACGGTCGCAATCTCCATCACAATCCACGAAGCATGTATGCGCGGATAGAAACCTTCGTAAGTGCCGGGGTCGCCCGCCGCCCACAAACCCGTCATGCGTTCGACGGAATAAGTCAAAAGCGGTACTAGACAGACGGCAACTGTGACGAGTAATCCGCCGCCGACCTTGTAACCCTTTCTTCGCAACCAGAAGCCGAGTTGCGCGGTGGCAATCATGTACACAAGCGTCGTGATGAAGATGCCGCTTGCGCCGAGTGCCTCCCACTTGTCGCCTAAGAACTACGCGCACGCCGAAATCATTAGCATCGCACCGGAATAGTAAGCGACGGTGACAGCATTGAAACCTTTGCGTTGTTCGGGCGCGCTCGGTTGTATATGCGAACCGAGTTTGCCCGCGAAGCGTTGTTCGTAGCCCCACCCGGTCAAGCGTTCGGCGTCGGCTACTGAGATGACACCTTCGAGGGCGGCGCGATTGATGTCGGCGTCGCTCAAATAAAGATCAGCCGATACGTCTTTCATTCCCGCATCGCCTTGCTCGTTTGCGTGCTTTGCGCCGCGCGTTCCTCGTCGGTCAGTTCCGAGCGGTTCTCATCGCCCTCTGACAAGTCGGCTTTAAGTGCCGGGTCGCTTTCGGCTTCGCGCCGCCGCTCGTTCTTCTTATCAGTTCTTTCGCCGTCTTTCTTTTGCCGCGTCTTCTCCGCCATACACACCTCCGGGATTGTTATCATACTGACTTAGCTCCTTTATAAACTGAACACCCTGATTTAGAAAGTGCGCGAACGTACATGAATATTACAATTATGTGGCGAAGCGTCGAGTTGAACTTGGCAATGATGCGGTCGCGGTCAACAACTTCGAGAAGTCGAGTTGGATTTATGTTTATCGAGCGGGTGAATTTCGCAAAGTCTTCACCGCCGACTGAAAACAAGGTTACGGGTATCTCCTAATGTCTGGACACTTTTTCGTCCCGTCAGGGACGGTTCGGTAATAGCCCAGCGATTTATCGCTGGGAACAGACGTGGAGAAGAATCAAGTCCCGTAGGGACGGCTGAATGTCCGCAAGTTCAGTCGTCCCTACGGGACTGAAAATCTGATTGCCACCGTCCCCCAGCGATAAATCGCTGGGCTATTGTCGGAAGTCCCTTCGGGACAATGAAAAGTGTCCAGACATCAGCTTGATGCCTTGCAAGTTAAGATCAAGGCGGAAGGTCGCATCTCGAACAAGGCAATCTACCTTGCCATCGGCGTTAATTTGCAGGGAACTATTGACAATGCTGGCTAATCAATTCGGCAATCGCCGCCGGGTTCTCGAGCGGCAGAAGATGAGCCACACCACGCCTCACACCTCGACCTTGAGGCTCGCCGGGCGGTCTGTAATTTCAAAGACTTCACCGTGCGGGACGATGGTGATCTGCCCGAACTCTTCGAGCAGCGTGCGGTAGGCACGCCCGACCGGGCGAATCTTGCGCTTGAGGTCGAAGAGTCCGCATTCGTTCACCTTGCCCCGCTTCTTGGCTAAGCCTGTGTCCCAATCAATCTGGTCAATCAGGCTATACCATGTAAAGCCTAAAACCGGCACGCCGTCCTTACGCATTCTAAGCACGTTGACCCACTGTTTCCAGAGCCACGTCGAGCCTTCCTCCGCCTTAAAGGTGTTCGTCTCGGTGTGCATCACCGGCTTCTTATATCGTTCGTAATACTCTTTCGTGATGTGATACCAACCTAAAACATCCTCGCCCGTGCAGGTCGTACCGTCGGGCAGCAGAATCTTTTCGTTGCGACCGTAATAGTCGTTGCCCATGATTTGATAGCCGGGCGGTTCGCCCGCCATGAACCAGTCATACTCCTCGCGTGTCATGCCGTTATCCATCATGTACTGGTATACATCGGCGTCCGGTTGATGCGCGTAAAGTAAATCGAGCGAAAGCAGTCGTTGTTTATTTTCGAGCGCGACTTTCGACGACGGCGAAGCGCAGGCTTCGTGCATGTACTCGGCGGATTCGGATTGGATGATGACGCAATCGGGGCGACGTTGCGCGATGGCATGGGTGGCGAGAATGCTCGCGGCGCAGCAGTGTTTCAAAGCGGTGACGAACGCCTTATCATCTTTAAGTTGCTCGTTCCACGCTCCGTCCTTCGCGCTCATCTTCGCGGTGACGTAGATTTCGTTGACGGGCGTGTAATAGCGCACCCACGGGTAGCGCGCGGCAACCTTGTCGGCGTAGTCGGCGAAGTGGACGGGCAGTTCGGGGTTCTGAAAATCGCCGATCCAACCCGGCACGCCGAAGTGGAGCAGATCGAGAATTGGTGTTATCCCCATGCGCTGCATCTCATTCATCACTTCGTCGGCAAACGACCAATCGAACTTGCCCGGAGCGCGATGAATCGAGTAGTACGGCAGCCCGTAGCGCAAGACCTTCAAGCCCATTTCCTGCACAAGACGTAAATCCTCTTTCCAGTGTTCGTAGTGTCCGCATTCTCTGAGTTGGTCGCGGCGAAGACGACCCTGCCTGATCATCGGGTATGAACACTCGATGCCGGTGGCGAACATGAAATTACCGGGAAAGCCGTCGGGCAGACCAGACCCGATTGTGCCTGATGCGCCGCCGTGTTGGTCGCCCGCGTAGTCGCCGTCGCCGCGCTCCCGTTTGATGATGTGAAGGAAATCTTTCTTCACACTCCGCGCTCCGCCCGTGGCGTGTGCCTTATTGCCGTTCTGTGATTTGGCTTTCTTCACAGGCGACTTCGATGTGCGGCTTGGGGTCGCAGTTTTCTTAGGTTTGTTCTTCGTCATAGTTATTTCGGAAGTCTGCTTAAATCGCAGACTGTCGTCATGCTTCTAAATTGCCGCACGCCGTGTGCGTTCGAGAAAGCAATCGGCGGTTCTTAAACTCAAAGCCATGATAGTGAGCGCAGGGTTGACGGCAAGCGCGCTCGGGAAAATCGAGTTATCGGAGATGTAAAGGTTCGGCACGTCGTGGGCGCGTCCCTCGGAGTTGACGACCGCTTCGTCCGCGTTCTCGCCCATGCGACATGTGCCGATGATGTGTGCGCTGCGCTGGTACGTCCACATCTCACGCGCACCCGCCGCCGTCCAAATTTCGCGCATCAATCTTTCGGCATGTGCGGTCATTTGTCGTTCGTTTTCACCGTTCGTGAAATGCACGCGCGGCTTCGGCAGCCCGCGCGCGTCCGGCTCATCCGATAGTTCCACATAATTGTTAGAGTAGGGCAGACAATCGCCGAGGATGTTGATGCCTGCGGTGTGGTTGTAGTCGCGCATATACTCGCGCAAACCTTCTCCCCACAACCCGCGTCCGCGTGCGACCTGTGAAGCGTATGTGACGGGCATCACGCCGATGGATTGCAAGAGGTAGCCACCCGCAAAGTCCGCGCCGAAACGCGATTGCGGGCGGTGCGTATCTTCGGAGATGAGCGAGCCGGGAATGCCCTTGTACGGGCGCACGTCCTCGTCGAACGTACCCCAGACCTGCACGCCCGTGTGTGCCATAAAGTTCTTGCCGACCTGCCCGCTTGAGTTCGCAAGATTGCCCATGAGCAACAGGCGCGGCGTTTCAATCGCTCCGGCGCACAAGAAGACATTGCGACACTTTTGACGATGCTCCGTGCCGTCGTGAATGTATATGACGCCCGTGATGTGTTCGCGTTCGTCTTGTTCAAAACCCGTCACGAAACATTCGGCGCGAACCTCTGCGCCAAACTTGATGGCAAGCGGGATGAACGTGACATCCATGCTCGCCTTCGCGCCCGTCGTGCATCCGGCTTGGCAGAAGCCGCGATTGGTACAGGCGGCGCGCCAGCCGATTTCCTCTTGATAGTACGGAGCGGAGAGCGCGGCGTTGGGCGCGGGCGAGGTGCGTATGCCGAGATGTTGACATGCGCGTTGCATGAGTTGCGCCGCGCCGTTTAAGGGAAGCGGTGCGAGAGGATAACCGGACTTACGCGCTCGTCCCCACGGGTAAGGTGTGGGACCGGATACGCCGAGCAAGCGTTCAAGTTCGTCATAGTAGGGTTCGAGGTCATCGTAAGAAAGAGACCAATCAACTCCAACGCCAAACTCGGTATTGAGACGAAAATCGTCGGGTTGAGCGCGCGGCGTGTAAGCGGTGAAGTGCAAGGTCGAGCCGCCGACGCCGGTGCCGGAGTTGTTGTTGCCGAAGTGGAGCGGGTCGCGTCCGTCGCTCAAGCGTTCGTCGTTCCAGAAGAGTTTCGATTGCGCGCGTTCATCGGTCGCAAAATCTCGCGCCGGGTTCCAGTGCTTTCCGGCTTCGAGCGCGACGACCGATAAGCCTGCTTGCGCCAGTCGTGCCATGAGCGGCGCGCCGCCCGCGCCCGTTCCGATGACGACCGCGTCAACCGCTTCATGCTTCGGGTAGCTTCGCGTCTCGAACCGTTGGAGGTTTTTATCATCGTTCGCCGCATCTCCCGAATGCGCTTCACGAATCGCCGCAGGCTCACGCTCAGCCGAGTTCACGCTTCCTACACGCGGCTCCCACGGTTCGAGATTGTTGAGACCGAGCGCGCTCCACCCACGTGCGTCAGCCATTCCGACATAACCGATTTCCTCTTGCGCCAGCGGGTGGCTGTAATAAGTTTCTGTGACTTCGGCGAGCAATTCCTCAAAAAATCTCGTCGCCGGAAGCCGCTGCCAAGTCGAACTCTGAACCGTGCCGCGTTGCACTTCGATAAGAATTTCGTCTTGCGCCGATGCGTCGAGGTCGCGGAAATCTCGCCCGAATATCTCCCGCGCGCTTTCGTCAAGTCCGCGCAAGCCGAGCCGGAAGGCATCTCTATCCGGCGGCATCGAGTTGTAACGCCAACCGTCGGACATGTTCCCCGCAAGACGCGCGTCAATGCACGCGGCAACGTCAATGACAGGCGTGCGTTCGGGTTGCGGAATCAAACGCGCGCACGCCGCGCGAAGCGTAGCGAATGCCGTCTCGTCAAAGAAGCGCGGCACGTAGTCTGCATCTTCTTCGAGACGTGAGCGAAGTACATCTCGCGTCGGTTGCGTGACGAGATCGGTTTCGAGCAGCGCGCGGATGGTGCCGTGTGGGTAATCCATAAAAAGATAGTGGATAGTGGATAGTGGATAGTGGATAGTTTAGGAACTTGTCTTTAACTATCCACTATCCACTATCCACTATCCACTATCCACTATCCGTTAATTTAGTCGCTCGACAGCTTGCCGCCGGTGACGTGGACGAGGCTGCCGGTCATAAAGCTGCCGTCCGATGAAGCTAACAGGACGTAAGCGGGCGCGAGTTCTTCAGGTTGTCCGGGACGCTTTAAGGCGACTTCATGCCCGAAGTTTTCAACTTCATCGGCAGGCATCGTGCCGGGAATGTTCGGCGTCCAGACGGGTCCCGGCACAACGCAGTTGACTCGTATGCCGCGCGAACCTAAGTTCAAGGCGAGCGACTTGGTGAAGAGGTGAATCGCGCCTTTCGTCGCGGTGTAATCTATGAGAAGTGGATTGCCCGTCAGCCCGACGATGCTTCCGGTATTGATGATCGCGTCGCCTTCTTTCAAGTGCGGCAAGGCGGCTTGCGCCATGTAGAAGTAGCCGAAGATATTTGTCTCGAACGTGCGGCGAAACTGTTCTTCGCTCACGTCTTCAAACTTCTCCTGCGCCTGTTGATAAGCCGCGTTGTTGACGAGGATGTTCAAACCGCCATACTCGTCAACCGTATCTTTAACCGCCGCGCGGCACGCATTGGAGTCACGCACATCCCGCTTGATGACGAGACATTGCCCGCCTTTGGCTTCGACCATGCGCTTCGTTTCGGCTGCGTCAGAATCGTTCTCGTTATAGAGAATCGCCACCTTCGCCGCTTCCATGGCAAAGGCAATCGCCACGGCGCGACCGATGCCGCTGTCCGCGCCGGTGATGAGCGCGGTTTTATCTTTGAGTTTGCCCGCCGCGCGGTAGTTCGATAAATCGCTGTCGGGCTGCAACTTCATGTCCGACTGCTTCGCCGGATACGGGAGTTGTTCGGCGTGTATGTCTTCGGCTTTCGGGCGTTGCTCGTCTGTTTTGCTCATTCGTATTTCTCCTTGAAATCAAGTTTCATCCCGGATGCGCCGGACGATTCTATAAACTTTCGCCTCTTAGCCACCGTGATATTATCGGAATCTACGTGAGACGAGCTGCACTCACAAGCGATTGATATTATCTACTTGCTACAAGCCGTTTTCGCTAAACTTTTATTCCCGGACGAGGGGAAACTATGTAGAGCGGGAATGAATTAAGCGGACATCGTGATTTAGATTATGCCGGGCAATTACCGATGCAAGAGATTGCGAGGTGTAGTCGGCTTCATATGCGTGCAACGAAGGGGGAAACGCATGTGGAAGGAAGAACATGCTTGACAGGCTGAGAACTCATCGGAGCGCGTACTTGATGGAAGGAGTCGGACTCGCCGGGTTCATCATCGGTGCGAGCCTGCTGACGACGCTGCTTGAGCATCCCGATCTGTTTGTGATGAGGAGTGAGTTGGGCTATTACCCGTTGCTGCGCCGTGTGCCGCTTGGATTGGTGCTGGGGGCTTACATCGCGGGAGTCGTTTATCTCATCGGTAAGCGTTCGGGGGCGCATATCAACCCGGCGGTGACGTGTGCGTTCCTGCGTCTCGGCAAAATCACAAAATGGAATGCGACGCTTTACATCCTCGCGCAGTTCGTCGGAGCGACGCTCGCCGCGTTACTGATGAGCATCGTGCTCGGCGAATTGTATTCACATCCGTCCATTCATTACGTGACGACCGTTCCGGGTAAGGGTGCGGACGCGATTGAAAAGGCGTTCATCGCCGAGTTCATTATCTCGTTTGTTTTGATGTTCGTAGTGTTGATCGTCATCAGCTCGAAGCGTCTGGAGAAGTACGCCGCCATCGTGACCGGCGTGTTGTTGGCGATCTACCTGATCATAGAAACGCCGTATTCGGGCATGAGCCTCAACCCCGCGCGGAGCTTCGGATCGGCTTTCGCCGCCGGAGAGTGGCGAGACTTATGGATTTACTTCGCCGCGCCCGTCTTGGCGATGCTCTCTGCGACCGAACTCTTCATAGTAATCAAACGGCTTTGGCTTCATAGAGCATCGTGGTTCAAAGAATGCCCCGTGT
>JANDLT010000029.1 GCA_024330265.1 Pyrinomonadaceae bacterium MAG19_C2-C3
AGTAAGAAAAAACCAGCTTCAACTTACTGCGTCCAACTGACCACTGACCACCGACCACCGACCACCGATTATGAAGGCTTTTGATTTTCTCAAACGTCAAATTGAAATCGCTCGCGTGTACGGGATTCCGGTGCGCGTGGATTATCGTTGGTTCTTCGTGTTCGCGGCGAGTGTGTGGTTAATCGCTCCGGCGTTTATGTCCGCGACGCGCTTCTATGCACAGACGGGTACGGGGGCGGCAATCGTGTTGAGTTTCGTCACCAGTGCGATGTTGTTCCTATCAATCTTCGGGCATGAACTGGCGCACGCGCTCGCGGCGCGTTATGAAGGAATTGATACTTTAGAAATCGTGCTTCACCCGTTCGGCGGACTCGCGCGGCTGGGTCACGCACCGGAAACGGCGGGAGCGGAATTTCGGATTGCGATTGCGGGTCCGGCAGCGAGTTTTCTGTTTTCGATTATTGCGGCGGGCGTTTGGTTCGTCGTGCGGGCGGGCGGTTTTCGCACGACGGCTGCCGTGTTTTTCATACTCGGTTTGTGGAATCTGCTCGTCGCGTTTTTCAATTTGCTGCCCGGTTATCCTTTGGACGGCGGGCGCGTGTTGCGCGCAGGGTTGTGGCAAGCGACCGGAAACCTCGCGGAAGCGACGCGCGTTTCGAGTCTCGGCGGGCAACTGCTCGCATGGTCGTTGATGGTCACGGGCGGTTACGCGGCGTTCTATTTACAACTCTGGGCGGTCGGCTTATGGACGATTGTCGTAGGGTTTTTCCTGCGCGATGCGGCGGCAAGCGTGATGCGCGAATCGGGGTTTTTAAGTTCCGGCGGGCGCACGGTCGCGGATGTGATGCGTCCGCCGCTTTCGATTGAACCGGAAACTCTTGTCAGTACGTTCGTTGATTCAATCTTGCCCGCGCAACGGCGGACGGCGATTCCGGTTGCGCGTGGGGGAAGTTTGCACGGCATTCTGACGCTCGAAGATTTGCGCCGCGTGCCGCGTGAAGCGTGGCATAAAACACTTGCCCGCGATGTGATGCGTCCGGTCGCGGAAGGCTTGTTCGTCCCGCCGTCAACGCAACTCGCGGTTGCCGAAGAATTGATGCGACGTAACGGCGCGGGCGCGCTCGGCGTCGTGGACGGCGGCGGGCGACTCGTCGGTTTCCTTCAAAGCACTTTAACCAAAAAATGAGTTTGTTGATTTAACACGCATTTTCCCGCATACTTTGCCGCTACAAGCAAAGCGCGAAATCCCCCTCATTATCGTTTCATCCCCTTACTTACGCGCCGCTTGAATGGTGTCATATACAGCGCGCATAAGGATTTTCCTTCCCGCGAATCTCTCAACCGATTTAACCGTCACCGTGCGGCGTTTTGATTTGGTAAATTCAACGTCAACAAACGCACACTATAAACAGGCAGCGTTCTTCAGGTGGACGCGGAAAGCGAAAGATTATCTTCATGTCGCCGGTCATCGTATTACAGATGCGGACGCCGCTTTTAGAGCGGCTCGCTGACCCGCGCCAGTTGATTGACATCGCCATCGTCTTCCTCATCGTTTATACGATTCTGAAACTCGTGCGGGGAACGCGCGCCGTACCGATGGCGGCGGGACTTGCCGCCATCGCACTGCTCTACTGGGTTGCGCTCAAGCAACAATTAACGACGCTCGAATGGATTCTGCAAGGCGGTCTGCTCTATGTCGGCGTGACCGTCATCATCCTGTTTCAAACGGAAATCCGACAGGCTCTGACGCAGTTCGGCAACCGTCTCAGCTTCCCGCTCGTGCGCCAGAATCGCGGCTCGTTCGGTGAAGGCGTTTATGATGAAATCATTCTCGCCGCGACTTCGCTCGCCTCAACTAAGACGGGCGCGCTCGTCGTCATCGAACGCTCCGTCGGATTGCAAAACGTGATTGACGGCGGAGTCAAACTCGATGCCGAACTCTCTTACGATTTACTGGTCACGATTTTCAATCCCGCGACGCCGCTTCACGACGGAGCGGTTATCGTGCGCGCTCATCGTGTCGCCGCCGCCGCCTGCTTTCTGCCTTTGACGTTGAATCCGTTGCTCTCGAAAGATTTGGGAACGCGCCACCGCGCCGCCATCGGCATCACGGAAGATACGGATGCGGTCGCCGTCGTGGTGTCGGAAGAAACAGGGCTGATTTCCTTTGTCGAAGCCGGACAAATCAAACGCGGTTTTGACGCGAACCGTTTGCGCGCCGCGATTGTCGCCGCCCTCGCCAGCCCGCGCGAGAAGCGAAGGCGCGAAAACAAACGCCTTGCCGAAACCGAAAACCATGAAGCCGTTTCGACGTAAGACGGGAAGGTTGTGGTCTTTACGATTCACAATTCACTATTTACGATTCACTTGCTTATGTCGTTTCGCCTACCACAATTTAGTCGCCAAACTCCGGCGTTCACTTCGCCCGGCGAACGTGTGCGGCGTGTGGTGCGCGAGATTCTGTTCGAGAATTGGACGCTGAAACTGTTGGCGTTCGCCATCACGTTCGGCTTGTGGTACGCGGTCAACGAAGCACGCTCTCCCGCGACGATTCGTTTGCGCGGTGTGCCGCTCACCTTCTTGTTGCCGCCCGACACGGAAATCGGCAATGACCCGCGCGACGAAGTTGATGTGACGTTCACGGGCAACCGTCAACGTCTCGACGAACTCAACACGCGCAATCTGGCACTCAACGTTGATGTCTCGAATTATCGTTTGGGCGAGCGTGTCGCGCGTTTGAACGAACAGACCGCGAAGATGGAACTGCCCGAAGGCGTGCGAATCGGCAAGATTGAACCGAACACCGTGCCGCTTAAATTGGAACGACGCATTGAGCGCACGCTTGATGTCGTCGTGCAGGTTGAAGGCAAACCCGCCGCGCCGAATGAACTGCTGGCGACGCGCGCCATCCCCGCGCGTGTCCGCGTCGCAGGACCTGAAAGCCACGTCAACCGTTTGACAAATGTTTCGACGGAAACCGTCACGCTCGATAATCCCACTGAGAGTTTCGTTATCAATGAGGTTGCGATAGACACCGGCGATACGAAAGTTATCGCGCTTGACCCGATTGTCAGCGTCGCCGTGCAAATCGGCGAGCCGCCCGTCGAACGCCGCTTCACAGGGGTTCGCGTTCTCAATGCCGACGGCACGACGAAAAACGCGAACGTGGTTTTGCGCGGCGCGCGTTCGGTGATTGAACGATTACAGTCAAATCAAATCGAACTCATCTTCGCGCCCGACGCGCCGAACGAAAACCCGCGCTTGCTTGTCCCCGCCGGAATGTCAAGCCAAATCTCCCTTGTCAAGATAGAATCCGTGAGCCGTTAAAACATCGTCTGGCTGCTTATGCGACAATCGGCGTTTGCCAAATCCGGCAAATTGAACATGTTCAATTTCAAATCTGAAATCACTTTACAAATCACTCTATTACTTAGGCTATGAAAAAATTGTTCGGCACAGATGGAATGCGCGGTGTCGCGGGCGAGTTTCCGCTTGACGCGCACACGGTTTATATCGCGGGGCGCGCACTCGCCCGCCACTTCAAACGAGAATCCGATTCCGCCGCGCCGCGCTTCGTCATCGGACGCGACACGCGCAAATCGGGCGCATGGCTCGAAGCCGCGTTCGCACGAGGGGCGCGTGAAGCCGGAGCGCACGTCGAGAGCGCGGGCGTACTGACGACACCCGGCATCGCTTTCCTGTGCGGTGAAATGCGGATGGACGCGGGCATCGTCATCAGTGCTTCGCATAATCCTTACGAAGACAACGGCGTCAAAATCTTTACGCGCTGTGGGCGCAAACTCGACGACCGGATTGAGCGTTTCATCGAAGCGGAAATCCACGCCGCACACGCCCCCGCGCTTGAGACGAACGAAGATAAAGACTCGAACCAAAATAGAAACACGAACGGCGTTAAAGACGCGGATGCTGAAACAACCCGTGCTTTACAAACAAAGTATCTTGATTATTTGTTTGGCGTCGCCGGAGATTTGCGGCTTGACGGTTTATCAATCGTCGCGGATTGCGCCAACGGCGCGGCTTACGATGTCGCTCCCAAACTGCTCGCACGACTCGGCGCACAGTGCCACATCATCAACGCCACACCCGACGGGCGCAACATCAATCACGAATGCGGCTCGCTTCATTTGGAAGTCCTTCAACGCACCGTGCGGGAGAAGCGCGCCGATTTCGGTGTCGCGTTCGATGGCGACGCCGACCGCGCGTTGTTCGTGGATGAACGCGGGGAAATAGTGGACGGCGACGCGACCCTGTGGATACTCGCCAAAGCTTTGCAAACGGGCGGCGCGTTCGCGCATAACACCGTCGTCGCCACCGTGATGAGCAACATCGGTTTAGAGCGCGCACTGTCTTCACGCGATATAAAACTCGTTCGCGCCGCCGTCGGTGATAAATATGTTCTCGAAGAATTGATGCGAACCGGCGCGGCACTCGGCGGCGAACAATCCGGTCACATCATACTGCCCGGCGAAAGCCTCGTCGGTGACGGCTTGCGAACGATGCTTCACGTCCTGCGCGCGATGCGTGCGAAGGATGAAAGCCTGAGTTCACTCGCACGCGAGTTTGTGCGTTACCCGCAAATCTTGGTCAACGTCCGCGTGCGCGACAAGCGACCGTTTGACGACGTTCCCGCCATCGCCCGTGCCGCACGCGAAATCGAATCCGCGCTCGGCACAAACGGGCGTTTGCTGCTTCGTTATTCGGGAACTGAATCGCTCGCCCGCGTGATGATTGAAGGCGCGGACGTAGGGGAAATCACCGCCACCGCGCACGATTTAGCCAACATTATCAAGGCGGAACTCAGCGCGTAAGACAGTATATCTAATGCCATACAAGGTAAAATCTACACCTGACGCGATGTACTTATTACTTTTACAGTGAAACTTAAACCTTGAAAACGAATTCACAAAACCGGGCAAATCTCGCTTTTGTTGAGCAAAAAGAGAAAATCTCTAAATCGAAATTGGTGGCACGTTCATTGCACAGGTGATGGCGGGGCAAGAGAGACGGTCCAACCTTTTACCGTCTCGTGGTTGCTGGGGTGAGGACAGTGACCACACATCGAAACGGGCGTCGGCGAACATTTTCGCCCGCGCCCGTTTCATTTTTGCGGCATGTTAAGATACGGCGCGAAACCAGTTTGAAGCATCATCAAATCCACTGCGCCCGACACTTTTGACCACATGAACCCCGACCATTACCGCCGCGATTTAACACAATTTCATCAGCAACTGATGAACCTCCACCGACACGAATCCACGAACCAAGACGATGACGAATCGCGTGCGGCAGACATTCTCGCCGCGCACGAACATCTCTCCACGCCGGGCGTCATCGCAAGCCTGACACACTCCGCCGCCGATTCTTCTGCGACGGAAATTGAGCGCGAAGCCCGTCGTCGCCTCGCGGAAATCGCCCGTCGTTTGTTCATCCAAGCCGAAGCTCACGAAGTCAAACTCGAATCGGAGCGTTGCGAAAAAGCTTCATCTATCAAGCTTCCCGATGAAAGGGCGACGCAAATAAATTCACGCCTCGCCGTTGCGTTGATTGCGAATGAACAAGACTCCGCGCATCGTCAAGATTTGGCGGCGCGATGGTTCGACGCCGTGCGCGCGTGCGACGATTTGCGCGTCGCGGTGTGGCGGGCGGGCAACGAAGCGCGAAGGGAACTCGAAGCCGACGAAGTTCAAAGCGCGGAAACAAATCAGACCACGCAAGTTGATGTCACAAGTGCGGCGCGAACCTACTTGCAACGCACGGCGGAAGCGTATCGTTCGCATCTCGCCCGTCAATTATTGAAAGCGCAAATAGTGGGGACGCCGAGTTTTGCCGACAGCCTGTTTTTCAATCAGGTTCACGACTTGAAAACTTTATTGCCGCCGGGTCAACTCGAAGCCGTGTATCGCCGCTTGACGGAAAATCTTCACATCAACATCCGGCAGCAAACCAACATTCGTTTGACGAACGAAACGAGCGACATCCACCACGAAGCACACGTCAAGGATTTCATGCGGCACGACGGGTGCTTCGTGTTCGCCGCGCCCGCCGATGTGCGTCTCACGTTCGGGGGCAGCACGCAAGCCGGACGCGCCTTCGTCGAGTTCACAGGCAATGCCGCGCAAGCCCAAAGTTTCGCGTGGACATCGGCAGACCTCGCCGCGCGTTACCCCGAATTTACGCTCCCGCTTGCGCGTTTTGTTTCGCAAAGAAACTTCGACTTGACGACGGAGCGCGGCGCGGATTTTTCCGTCGTCCATCAGGGTTACGCCTACCTGTTTCAATCGCTCTGCACCGATGCCGCGTGGTTGCGCGAAACGTGCTTGATGAACAATCGAGATGCAGAGCGGGTTGCGAGTCGCATCGCGTTCGCGGAGTGGTGCGACGTGCGCCGCCTCGCCGCTCTCGTCGTGATGCAAGCCAAAATTCGTAATGGTGAGAGCGACCCCGCGCATGACGACACGGCGCGCGAATACGCCGCGACGCTGACCGAAGCCACGGGCTTTGTGTACACGGAAGCGACGTGCGCGCTTGAGTTGCTGGCGACGATTGACGCGGGGAATGAATTTCACGCACGCCTGTTCGCCGTCGCGTTGCGCGAACTCTTACGCACACGTCACGGGCGCGGGTGGTGGAAACAAAAATCGGCGCGCGATGAATTGATTGACGTGTGGAACACGGGTGCGCGCTACGACGCGGAACAACTCGCCGCCCTCATCGGCGCGGGAGCATTGGATATCGAAACACTTATCGGCAATCATCTGTCCGAAGCCGCGAACACGGGCGAAACATGAAGGGGAAAGGTAAAGCTATGTAACGTTCAGCCGTCTTCAGACGGCTTTCCCGAAGGGCATATAGACAGGTTCCGTTTGACGGCTGGGTAAGCACCGTCAATAAATCTGCAAGGGCGTTTTAACGTCCTTCTCTTCCGGCTTTAGCCATCGCACCCGAACGGCTCAAGCCTCATGCGAAAGCCCGTTTCAACGGGCTTCTGAAATTGATTTGCAATCACCCCAGCCGTCAAACGGCTGGTCTAATCGCCGCTTCGCGGAAAGCCGCCTGAAGACGGCTGAATAACAAAGCTATGCCAACCGTCAGCGTCAACGTCGCGCGCTCAAGCGAAAACTACGACATCGAAATCGGTGGTGGAACGCATGAGCGCGTCGGTGCGTCGCTTCGCCAAGCCGCTTCCGCTCACCTGCGCCGCGTCGCTCTGGTCAGTAATAAACGTGTCTTCAAGTTGTACGGAGCGGCGGTTGAGACGAGTTTGACCCAAGCCAGATTTTCTGTGACAACTGTTTTCATAGGCGACGGCGAACGCTTCAAGACGTGGCGCACGGCGGAAAAAGTTTTAACGCAAGTCGCACAGGCGAAACTTGAAAGAAGCGATGCGATAGTCGCGCTTGGCGGCGGCGTCGTCGGCGACCTCGCCGGATTCGTCGCCTCGCTTTACCTGCGCGGTATCACGTTCGTTAATTTGCCGACGACGTTGCTCGCGCAGATTGATTCTTCCGTCGGCGGCAAAACCGGAGTCAACACGGCACACGGTAAAAACTCAACCGGCACGTTTCATCATCCGCGCCGAGTCTTAATTGACACCGCGACGCTTCGCACTCTGTCGCGGCGCGATGCCGTCGCCGGGTGGTGCGAAGCCATCAAGCAGGGCGCGATTGGCGGCATTGAATTGTTTGAGATGACGCGAAATTATTTGCGTGACGCGGGCGATGCGGACAATGCGGGCGGTGCGGCACTCTCACCAAAGAGCGAACAAGAATCCGCGCGCCTCTCAAACTTGCTTGCCGCGCACGTCGCATTCAAAGCCGACATCGTTGCGAATGATGAGCGCGAGAACATCGAACGCGACGACCATCGTTCGCGCCGCATACTCAACTTCGGTCACACCGTCGCGCACGCCCTCGAAGCCGTGACCGCGTATCGTCGCTTTCGTCACGGCGAAGCGGTTGGTTACGGGATGCTCGCGGCGGCGGAAATATCCACGCGCTTAAACCTATTACCGGAAACGGATTTGCAAACCTTGCGTTCGTGCATCGCACTCGCCGGTAATCTGCCGCCCGCAGCCGATGTTGATACGGAAGCGGTGATGAGTCGTTTGAAGTTCGACAAGAAAAGTGTCGGCGGCACGCTCAAATGGGTTCTGCTAAAACAACTCGGCGTGCCACAGATTGTTGACGAAACCGATGTTCCCCGTCATATTATTAAAGCGGGGATTCATTCTTCGCTGAACGCTTCCGCCGTACCCGCCTTGACCTCGTAAAACAATCCAATCCGCAACGAGATTATTCCCACCGCTTTTTCAAACACCTGATATGAACGGAAATATGTCCAACTCCTCTTATACATCCACGCCGCAAACCGTTTTCGCACGCCTTCACCATGACGAACGCGGCGGTTCGCGCTTGAGCTTTCTCATCACTCTATTATTGATTGTCGTCGCCGGATACTCTTTGACGCAGTATGTTCCGGTCGCATGGAACGCGCGTCTGTTTCGAGACGTGATGCAAAGCAAGGTTGATCAGGCGGCGGCTTTGAACAGGTCAACTTCTTGGGTCACGACGCAACTGCGCGCCGACATGGAAGACTACTCCATCCCGCCCGCAGCTTTGGTCAACGTCCAACGCCGCGACAACCGCATCGAAGCCATCGTGCGTTATGACCAGCCCGTCGCGCTGCCCGGTTATATTTATCACTACCAATTCGATTACGCCGCGCGCAGTGCGAGCTTTCTTTCGGGCGACACACCTTAATAGTGGATAGTGGATAACGGATAGTGGAGAGTGAAAGCACAGGAACAGGTTTTTAACTATCCACTATCCACTATCCGTTATCCACTATTAAGCCCGCGCGCCCAACTGCACCAATCCGGCGTGGACGGCGGGAGAAGCCGATGCCAACCACGTCGAAGGACACACGCCGCATCGCGTACATGAATCAACGCTCGGACACTTCGCGGTTGACTTCGCAATCTGTGCGCGCTCGTGTTCCTTCTGTAAAAACTCGCGCGACATTCCCGAATCAACCACTTCCCACGGCAATACTTCTTCATATCCGCGATGACGGCTCGTATAAACGGACGGGTCAATTCCCGTTTCACGCAGAGTGCGATTGATGTCACCGTCGTGACGCGCCGCCGCTTCGATGAAACCCGAAAGTCTGCGGTCGCCAAGTGAGAACAACGCTTGTTCGTGTGCGATGCGCGCCGACATCATGCGAACTTCGACGTTCGGGATGCGTGCCATGTTCTTCGCCACCGTTTTCAAGCGACGCTTGAGTTCACGTTCTTCACAAATCGGCTCCCACTGAAACGGCGTGTTCGGCTTCGGGCAGAAACCGTTGAGGCTCGGAATGATTTTCCCGACGCGCCCGAAACGCTTGCCCGCCTCGACCATACGGTCACGCACGCGCTCGACGAACGCGACCATCTCATGCAAATCGTCTTCATCTTCCGTTGGCAAACCGACCATCATGTAAAGCTTCATCGTCAACATTCCGCGCTCGAAAATCGAACCGCAGATGTCCACGATTTCATCGTTCGTCAAATTCTTGTTGATGACTTTACGAAGCCTGTCCGAACCCGTTTCCGGCGCGACCGCGATTTGCTGGTCACGCGATTCGACAAGTGCGTCCATCAATTCATCGGAAATCTGGTCAAGCCGCAAAGATGATACCGAGATGCGATATTCCATCTCTCTAAGCCCGCGCAAAATCTCGCTGATTTCCGGGTGGTCACACACCGCCGTTGATACCAAACCGATTTTGTCTGTGCGACCACGCCACTCGCGCGCCTTCGCTAAAATATCGCGCGCAGGCACGACTCTGGGGGGCCAATAGTTATAACCCGCCCAACAGAAGCGACAACCTTGCGAACAGCCGCGCGAAATCTCGACAAGCAAACGCTCGCCCATCTCGGCGGTTGGCGACCATATCACCGACGACGGCGCGAAGACCTGTTCGCGTCGCAAGGCTTCGACGAGTTCCGTATCGCCGCGCTTCATCGCCCGCCGCAAAGAACCTTCCTTCGGATTCTCACTCGACACGGCGCGCCCGACCGTCTGCGTCACACCGTCGCGGTTCGGCGTATATGCGCGCACGATTCCATCATCGTCATACTCGACATCGTAAAACGACGGCACATAAAACCCGCGCCCGCGTGCGGCAAGGGTTTCGAGTAATTCTTCGCGTGTTCCTTCGTGGTCAAAAATCGCATCCACCAACTGCGCCGCTAAAACTTCGCCTTCACCGACCGCGACGACATCGGTAAAGTCCGCGATAGGTTCGGGATTGAGCGATGCCGCCGCCCCGCCCATCACGATGAGCGGGTCATGCGTCGTGCGTTCACGCGCCCATAAAGGAATGCCCGCGAGTTGCATCAGGCGCGCCATGTTCAGGTAATCGGTTTCAAAGGAGATTGAGAACGCGACGACATCGAAATCACGCACACGGGTTTGGGTTTCAAACGAAAGAAGCGGCGTGCGCGTCTTCTCGTGTTCGCGCCCGTCGCGCTCATCCGGGAGAAACGCGCGCTCACACGAAACGTCCGGCATCAAATTAAAAATTTCATATAAAGCTTGAAATCCAAGATTCGCCATCCCGACTTCATATGTGTTCGGATAAACCAGAGCGATACGCAAAGCCGCACCACGTTTAGTGATATAGCCTTCTTCGGTGGCAAGTTTCTGCCGGATACTTTCGACGATTTTCTTCATCAGTGGTCAGTGGTCGGGCGTGAAGCGTAGAAGATGGTTAGACGAAGTGAAAAGCGGGCAGTAATTGTTAGAATTGATATTTCCGATTTCTTCTAACTGCCCACTGCCTACTGCCTTCTGCCTACTTCTTCATCAACAAACGCTTTCAGTTTGCGTGAGCGCGCCGGATGACGCAATTTGCGAAGGGCTTTGGCTTCGATTTGGCGTATGCGTTCGCGCGTCACGGCGAAGCTTTGCCCGACTTCTTCGAGCGTGTGTTCGCTGCCCGTCGTGCCTAAGCCGAAGCGCATTTTGATGACACGTTCTTCGCGCGGGGTTAAGGTCGCTAAAACCTCGTTCGTGATTTCGCGCAGGTTAGATGCGACAACCGAGTCGGCAGGGTTGACGATGGATTTATCTTCGAGCAGATCACCGAGATGCGAATCGGCTTCTTCACCGATTGGCGTCTCAAGTGAAATCGGTTCTTGAGCGATTTTCAGAACCTTGCGAACCTTTGAAACCGGAATCTCCATCTTGCGCGCGATTTCTTCGCTCGTCGGTTCGTGTCCCAGTTCTTGAACGAGTGCGCGCGATGTGCGAATCAATTTGTTTATCGTCTCAATCATATGGACGGGGATGCGAATCGTGCGTGCTTGGTCGGCAATCGCGCGTGTGATTGCCTGACGAATCCACCACGTCGCGTAAGTTGAAAACTTATAACCGCGCCGCCATTCAAACTTTTCCACCGCGCGCATCAAACCGATGTTGCCTTCCTGAATCAAATCTAAAAACTGCATTCCGCGATTGGTGTACTTCTTGGCGATGGAAACGACAAGGCGCAGATTGGCTTCGGTGAGTTCGCGTTTCGCCTGACCCGATTCGATTTCGCCTTTGGTGATGATTTGCAAACTGCGCTTGATTTCAAACGGAGCGATGCGGTGCGCGCGTTCGAGTTCTTTCAGTTTCAGGTGCGCCGCTTCGATGTGTCCGTTGAGTTCCGCGACGAGTTCGGGCTTCGATTTCGTGGCGCGCCGACTTAGCTTTTCGGTGTGCGTTTCGATGTCGCGCTCTGCCGCGCGGACTTCTTTATGAACATTGCGAATCGCTTCGATGAGACGTTGCCGCGCCCGCTCCGTCAAACTTAAACCTGTAATTTCCTGCGCGATTTCAAGCCGTGCGCGTGCGACACGGCGACGCAAGCTTACAAGTTCGGGCGCGTCACTATCATCTTTGATGCCCGCTTGTTCGTTGTTAAGCTTGTCCCAATTCTCCAAACTCTCCGCGAACAATCGTTTGATGTTGGTGATGCCTTCCGTTGTCCATTGCAGATACTCGTCCGCTCTGTCGTCCGATTGTTCGGCTAGTTCGGCTTGCTCTGAAAACGTCACGATGTCACGAATGTGCAAACGTCCGCGCTCTAATTCCGCGCCGATTTCGATTAACGCCCGCACCGCAATCGGTGAGCGCGTCATCGCTTTCCGCGTCTTCATTTGACCTCGCTCGATGCGCTTGGCGATTGAGACTTCGCCCGCGCGATTAAGCAACGGCACGACGCCCATCTCACGCAAATAGACGCGCACCGGGTCGCTGTTTTTCTCCATCGCTCCGGCGGACAAATCCAACGCCGCTTCTTCCGCATCGTCGTCATCGTCGTCATCTTCCGCATCAACCGGATTCGTCGTCACGACTTGTTCGATAAGCTGTCTGTCGTCGCCGACGTGAATGTTCGCACCTTCGAGTTTTAACAGCACGTCCTCTATGTCGTCGGGCGACACCATCGAATCCGGCATCGCGCGATTGAGGTCATCAAACGTCAGAAACTTTTTGTCGCCGCCGATTTGCAACAATCGCTCGACTACTTCGTCTTGGTCTTTATCTTGCATCGTCAATAATTTGTCTTCACAAGTCGGGAAAAATTCAAACTGCCGCACAGCCGCCTTACTGTCGCTTTAGCATTCTATTAAACTCTTGCGCCGCCTGTCGCTTCACGCGGCAAAGCATTCGCGCGCCGCTTCGTTAAATCAAGTCGCTCAATCATCACCTCGTGCAGTCGCGCCGTGTCGCCCGTTCTCTCCGCCGCGCGTTCGGCAATTCTAAGTTCATCTATGCGACGGTCAATGCTCATCAATCGCAAAGTCATCAAACAACTTTCGGCTCGTGCGATGTGGTCGTCCGCCGCTTCGTCCGCGTCGCGCCCGACATCGCTCATCAAAAGAAGCGGAACGATGTCCGCCGCCGCCGCGTCGTTCGCCGTCTCTTCCACCAACTTGGATGAATCAAATTCTAAATTGCCCGTGTGCATCAGGTGAATAACTTCAAAGACGCGCGCCGATGCGAGTGTCGCATAGTCCGTCGGTTCGATGTGCGGCAGTATCACGCGACGAACTTCCGCATCACTGACGAGGAGTTCAAGTAATTGTTGTTCGGCGATTGTTATGCGTGGTGCGGCGGCGACGTGCGTGGTTTCATGTTGATGATGCGCAGCGTGACGCCCGGTGGCGCGTGCGGCGGCGTTGCCGCGAATCTGTTCCCACAACGCGGCGCGAAGTGAAGCATCAACGCGCAGCGTGTCCATCGCCACATCGAAAAACTCGCGGCGTTGAATCGGATTTTTAACGACGCCGAGCGCGGGCATAACCTCTTCGACCGCCGCCGACTTATCGGGCGGATGATTCAAGTCGCGTTCGCGCACCGCCTGTTCGAGGATAAATTGAATGTGAGAAATCGCCGCCCCGCGCAGCCTGTGATACTCGTCCGCACCCGCCGTTCGGATGAAGTCGTCCGGGTCTAAGTTGTCCGGCAAGACCAGTACCTTAACCTCAAAACCTTCGTTCAAAAGAACTTCGGTCGCACGCCGCGCCGCGTGAACACCCGCTTTATCACCGTCGTAATTGATGACGATTTTCTTTGTGAAGCGACTTAAAAGTTTTCCTTGTCCCTCCGTCAAAGCCGTCCCCAAACTCGCCGCGACATTACGCACGCCCGCTTGATAAAGCATCACAAGGTCAAGATAACCTTCGACTAAAATCGCAAATTTGCGTTTCCTGATTTCCGCGTTCGCCTGAAACAGACCATACAAATGTCGCCCCTTCGTATAAGCGATTGTCTCCGGCGAGTTCAAATACTTCGGCTCATCTTCGGCGCGCATCGTCCGCCCGCCGAACGCGACGGCACGCCCGCGCACATCCAGCACAGGGAAAATCACACGCCCCCGAAAGCGGTCATAAAAACCGCCGTTATCTTTTTTAACCACCAGCCCACTCGCCTCAAGCTGCTTGTCCGTCGCGCCTTTAGACCGTAAATGATTAAGCAAACCGTCCCATCTGTCCGGCGCGAAACCGATGCGAAACGCCGAGCGCGTTTCATCCATCAACCCGCGCCGCGCGATGTATTCACGACACGCGCGCGCATCAGTTGTCGTTCCCTCAAGCTGCGCTTCCCACCATTCCAAAGCCCAACCGTTAAGCCGCACGACATCATCAATCTCACGCCTTCGCGCCTCATCCTTCTTTCTCTGCTCATCGCCACGTTCGCCCTGCTCCATCTGCGGCAACGCCACGCCGACCTTCTCCGCGACAATCTTTATCGCTTCGGGAAACGACACGCGCTCCATCTCCATCACGAAAGTGAACACGCTTCCTCCTTTTCCACATCCAAAGCATTTGAACGATTCACGCCCCGGATTGACGGCAAATGAAGGCGACTTCTCTTGATGAAACGGGCAGCACGCCATCCAATTCGCGCCCTTCTTCTGCAACTGCACATAGTCCGACACGACGCGCACGATGTCGGCTTGACGCTTCAAATCTTCGATGAAAGATTCAGGGAATTTGCTCATTGTCTCATCGGTTCATCGCTTACGTTCCGCTTAGCTTTTCAACTCGACAATCGTCGCGCCGTCGCCGCCCTGTTCACGCGGTGCGGTTGAGTAACGCGCGACGTGTGGATGATGGCGGAGAAGGTCGGCGATGGCGCGTTTGAGTGCGCCCGTGCCGATGCCGTGAACGATGCGAATCGGGTTTAAGTTGTGCATGTAGGCTTCATCTAAAAACTTGTCGGTCGCGTCGGTCGCTTCGTCAACCGTGCGTCCGATGAGATTGAGTTCGGATGAAGCGTCGAAAGATGTTTCGCGCAAACGAAGTTCTGTGCCGCGTGCATGTGCCTGTCTTTGAAGACGCGCCCCGCGTGTGCTTGAGGGTTCGGGGACGGCTTCGACAAGTTCGAGGTTGTCGAGTTTTTCGCGGAAGCGAAGCACGCCCGCGCGGACTTCGACTTCATCGCCTTTGCGACGTTCGACGATGCCGATGGTGTCAAGGGAAAGTACGCGCACGCGGTCGCCCGCTTTGATGTCGCCCGCATCGCGTGTGCGTGAAGCGATGAAGGTTTCGCCGTTCGTCGAAGCTGATGCGGTGGACGTTGTGCCTGTATCCTGACGGACGACGCGCGCACCGCTTGATGATGCGCGTGCGCTCTTGGCGTGTTCACGTTTGAGGCGTTCGGCTTCGCGTGCGACTTCGGCGCGTCGCGTGGCGGCGTCGCGTTCGGCGCGTGCGCGTGCGGCGCGGTCTTCGATTTTGGCGGCGATGTCGGCGGTCGCTTTCGTCGCTTGTTGTTCAAAGTCGCGCAAGAGTTTTTGCATCTCGCGCTCAAACTCGCGTTGTTGTTCCGTCGCGCGGCGTTCGGCGTCGCGGTCGAGTGCAGCGTACTTTTCCGCGACCGCCGCGCGTTCTTCTTCGAGTGCGTGCCGCAGAGTTTTGGCTTCTTCCGATTCGCGCTTGATGCGATTTAAGTACGCGCTCGCTTCGCGTGAGGAAACTTCGACACGTCCAATTGCGGCTTCGATAATGGTTTCGGGGAAACCAAAACGGCGCGCGATTTCCAAGCCCGAAGATGAACCGGCGAGTCCGAGCAGAAGGCGATACGTCGGTTGAAGCGTGCGCTCGTCAAATTCGACGCTCGCGTTCGTGACGCTCTCATCATTGGCTGCGTAAATCTTCAAGCCGCGATAGTGCGTCGTGGCGATGAGGTGCGCTCCGCACTCACGACGGAAATGGTCAACCACCGCGACGCCCAACGCCGAGCCTTCTTCCGGGTCAGTTCCCGTGCCGACTTCATCAAGCAAGACGAGGGCGGGAGATTCGCAAACATCAATCATGCGGCGTATGTTCGAGACGTGCGCGGTGAAGGTCGAGAGGTTGGCGGCGAGTGATTGCGCGTCGCCGATGTCGGCGAGTATCGAACGATACACAGGCACGCGCGCCCGCTTCGCCGGAACGTGCAAGCCTGAGAGCGCGGCGAGTGCGATGAGTCCGGCGGTCTTTAAGACAACAGTTTTGCCGCCCGCGTTCGCCCCCGAAATCACCATCACCGGACGCTCATTACTCAACGTGAACGAACACGGCACGGCACTCTTTCCTTCACGCCGCAGCCTTTCATCAAGCAACGGGTGACGCGCTTCTTCAAGTTCAATCGTCGCGCGTTTCTCGTCCGATTCGATGACGGGTTCGATGCAATCGAGGCGCGTGGCGAGGCGCGACTTGGCGCGTGTGAAATCGAGTTCCGCGATGATGTCGGAAGCGAGTTTGATGACGGGAAGTTCGAGGCGCAGTTCGTCGCTCAACCTTGCGAGAACCTGCGCGACTTCGCGGGCTTCGCGGTCGCGCAAAAGTTGCAGTTCGTTGTTCGCTTCGATGCTCTCCAAAGGTTCGACGAAGACGGTCGCCCCCGATGACGAAACGCCGTGCGCGACGCCGCCGATGCGCGAGCGTGCTTCGGCGCGCACCGGAATCACGAAGCGGTCGTTTCGCACAGTGACGATTTGATCTTGCACGGCTTCTTCCTGCCGTCGCATTAAAGTTTCAAGCGAGCGCGTAATCGTCGAACGAAGGCGCGAAATCTCCGAGCGCACGCGCGCAAGTTCCGCACTCGCACGGTCGTCAACATCACCCGAAGGCAAAATCTTCGCAGTCACGCGCGCCGCGAGTCGTTCGGTCGCGGCGGGAAGCTGTGAAACCAGTTCCCACAACACGGGCGCGCGTTCGCGTTCGTTCGAGATGATGCTTCGCGCACTCGCCGCCCCTTCGCACACACGCGCGAGTTCGAGCAAACTCAGACCGTCGAGCGGCGCGCCTTCGATGGCAAGTCTTTGAATGGCTTCGGTCGGGTCGCCGAGTTCGGAGAACGTCCACATCGCCCCGCGTTCACGAAGCGTGATGCTCTCCGACACGAGGCGCAACGCGCGACGTATCATCTCTGCGTCATTCATCGGCGCGAGTCCGGCGGCACGCATCGCACCCATCGGGGTTTGGGCTTCGCGGCGGACGAGTTCGCGCAAAGCGGCATATTCGAGGGATTCAAAAGCTTGGTCATTCATCGTTCGTCAATCTTACCATTCAGACGCGAGACGAAGGTAAAGCGATTCAATGTTCAGTGTTCGTGATCAGTCATCTGCGTTCACGCGGCTTTCCGCGAAGCGGCACTTAGACAGGTTCCGTTCGACGGCTGGGGGCTATTGCCAACCTCTCATCAGCCCGAATCTCGCCGGGCTTTCCCGTGAGGCTTGAGCCGTTCGGGTGTGGTGGCTGAAGCCGGAAGCGAGAAGGACATTAAATTATGAGTTTGTTACAGGTGAGTGGTTATTATTGAAAGTGGAAAATCTAACGATGACGTGGATAAACATTAACGTGGAAATTCGCAAAGGTTAATCTTTTTGATACACGCCAAAGCGCGCCAACGTACTTGCGTATGTTGGCGCGCTTTAGGTAATGACGAAACATCACGACCGTCAAATCTTTATGCGGCTTGTTCGGTGAATTTATCGGTGATGTCTAAAATTTCAA
Source organism: Pyrinomonadaceae bacterium MAG19_C2-C3 (assembly GCA_024330265.1). Classification (GTDB taxonomy): domain Bacteria; phylum Acidobacteriota; class Blastocatellia; order Pyrinomonadales; family Pyrinomonadaceae; genus JANDLT01. Next base: position 17,558 of record JANDLT010000029.1, read on the forward strand.
CACTCACCAAAGTTTTGCCTTCATAGTTATAAATTATTCCGATGCCGTCATCGGTTTCGCTACGAGTCGGATACGGTGCTTCCTTAAAGCGTATCGTTAGCAAATCAACCGCTTCGCCATACTTCATCCATATTTCCCCGGCGGTCAAATCAACCGGGATGCTCGCCGCGTCTAACCGCCGTGCGGCAAGTCGCAACAGCCGCGCATCGGTGGGCTGTGCTAGTCGTCTCTGTCCTGTTCGTATTTGCGCCATATCACAATTTTTCGGTCAAAGTCCGGCTTGTAAAAAGCCGTGATGAAAAAGCCTTCGTATTCATTCAGTTCGCGGTAGATGACGTGCAAAAAACTTTTACCATAGTTGACTACCGCTACTCGCGTTCCGGTCTGCCCGCGAAGAATATAATCCGGGTCGGCAATCGCATCAAGGATAATCTCATAATCGCTAAAAGAAAAATCGTGTGGGTGTGATTCTAAAGTGTGTTCCCATTGTTCGACAGTCACGCGAATAAGCGCGCCCGGCTCGTCGGTTTCGCGCGTCTTGTTTCTTTTGACGCAAACTGCAAAGGCTGTGCCTAAAATGTCGTCCATAACGATACTTTACACGTTAAAACGCCCTTGCAAACTTGTTGACCTTCCTACCCAGCCGTCAAACGGCTGGTCTATGCGCCCTGCGGGAAAGCCGTCTGAAGATGGCTGAGTAGGTGACAAGGTTTAAGGTTGAGTGCCGGAATCAATCTTGAACACTGAACCGCTTTTCGAGGAGGCAAGCCGAAACACTCACGCGCGCATCAAACTTGCGCTTTACGCATCGGTTTCGTGAAAGGTTTTTAATATGTCGCGTTCATCTTATGTTGTGCGTTACATCATGCGTTGTATGGTGTTTTGCGTTGCTGTTTGTGTCGTTGTGTTGATGATTGATGTGATGTCCACTCAGGCACAACAGGGCGATGTGGGGAGCGTGTCGGAACTTGAAAGAGGTGCTGCAATGACGGAATATCGCGGGCGCGTGCGTGCGCCGGAACTGACAGGCGGGCGTTCGTGGCTCAACACGGAACGCCCGCTTACCTTGCAAAATTTGCGCGGCAAAATCGTCCTCCTCGATTTCTGGACTTACGGCTGCATCAACTGCATTCACATTATCCCCGACCTCAAAAAGTTGGAAGCCAAGTACGCGAATCAACTCGTCGTTATCGGCGTTCATTCCGCGAAGTTCGACAACGAAAAAGATACGGACAACATACGCCGTATCGTGATGCGTTATGAGATTGAGCATCCGGTGGCGAACGACGCCGATTTCAAAATCTGGCAAGCTTATGCGGTCAACGCCTGGCCCACACAAATGCTGATTGACCCCGCCGGATACGTCGTCGGTAAAGTCGTCGGTGAAGGAAACTACGACGTACTTGATGAATCAATCGGCAAACTCGTCACGGATTTTCGCGCACGCGGCACGCTCGACGAACAGCCTTTGACGTTGGCTTTAGAACGCGCGAAGACCGCGCCTTTGCCGCTCGCCTTTCCCGGCAAGGTGGCGACCGATGAGCGCGGCGACCGCCTCTTTATCGCCGACTCGAATCACAATCGCATCGTCATCACCAAGCTTGACGGCACGCTCGTTAAAACCGTCGGCACGGGCGCGCAAGGGCGGCAAGACGGAGTGTTTGACAAAGCGACGTTTTATCGTCCGCAAGGTATGGCGTTCGACGCGGTGAACGATAGGCTGTATGTTGCCGACACGGGGAATCATCTGATTCGTCGTCTCGATTTTAAGACCAATACCGTGACGACGATTGCCGGAACGGGCGAACAACTGCGCTCGCGTGTTGCCGAAGGTGATGCGATGAAGACCGCGCTTAGTTCGCCTTGGGATGTATTGCTTGTTAAGGACAAACTTTATATTGCGATGGCGGGAACGCATCAGATTTGGCAAGTTGATTTAGCGTCGAACACGGCGCGTGTTTTCGCCGGTTCTTTGCGCTGGCGCGAGGCGCGTGCCGATGGCGGATTGCTTGAATCCGCGTTCGCGCAGCCTTCAGGTTTGGCGACCGACGGGCGACATTTATATGTCGCGGATAGTGAATCGAACATCATCCGCCAGATAGATTTCAAAGACGAAGTGGCACGCGAAGAAGTTTCAAATACGGAAGCCAACGTAGATGCCACGCCGCAGGTTCGCACACTCGCGGGCGGCGACCTGTTCGAGTTTGGCGACCGCGACGGCACAGGCGATGACGCGCGTTTTCAACATCCGCTCGGCGTCGTTTTCCATGACGGCAAAGTTCTCATCGCCGATACTTACAATCACAAAATCAAACAACTCAATCCGACAAACGGAAGCGCGACGACGTTTATCGGCACGGGCAAGCCGGGACAGGCGGGCGGTGAACGCACGTCGTTTTATGAACCCGGCGGTTTAAGCATCGCACGCGGCAAACTCTACATCGCCGACACCAACAACCACGCGATTCGCACGGTTGACTTAAAGACCAGACAGAGCGCGACGCTTCACATCAAAAACTTGAGCGCGCCCGATACGGCGTTCATCGCGGCTTCAACAACCGACGTGGCTTCAGAACTAACGGCGGCAAACAAGAACGAAATCGCCTTGCCGCTACAAACGATTTCAGCATCGGATGCGCGGCTCACGGTGAACGTGCGGCTGCCGGAAGGCTATCACTTGAATGCCCTCGCGCCGCATCGTTATACCCTTGCCGTCACCAAAGGCGCGGAACTCATCACGCTGCCCGACGGCAAACAAACCTTGACGCGCTCATCGAAAGATTTGCAGTTGCCGATTTCAATTCCCCTCAAGGTGACGGCGGCGGGAGCGGCGGAATTGCGCGTCACGACGATGCTTTACTATTGCCGCGAAGACAACACGGGTGCGTGTCGCATCAAGACTCTGGCGTGGCGCGTGCCGATTGAGATTGCGAAAGCGGGAAGCGGGGCGGCGGGCAGTGAAATCAAAATCGCGGGTGACATAAAAGTCGAGTGAAAGCGAACGGACAAAGATGGTAGCAACTATTACGAAAGCGAAAGCCGCAAACGCTGCCGTCGCCGCCGTTCAAGCAGACGCGCCAACGGCAATCGCGCCCGCGCAAGTGACGCGCGGCGAACGTGCAAAGTGGTGGCGGCGACACGGCACGAAGCGCAGGTTTCGTTATGAAACTTCGGACGGTGCGAAGATTACCGATGACGCGACGCTTGAGCGCATTAAGTCGCTTGTCATCCCGCCCGCGTGGACGGAAGTCCGCATCAATCCGCGCCCGCGTGGTTCGCTTCAGGCAATCGGGATTGATGCGCTAGGGCGCGTCCAACGCATCTATCATCCAAGTTTCGCGCTTCGCCAACAGCAAAAGAAGTACGCGCGCATCGAACGCTTCGGCGAACTTCTGCCCGGTCTGCGGCGTGCGACGAATGAACATCTCGCGCATGAAGCTTTGAGCCGCGAACGTGTTTTGGCGGTCGTCGTGCGGCTTATCAATGAACTTTACTTTCGCATTGGTTCAGAGGAAAGCGTCAAACGATATAAGACTTACGGCGTGACGACGCTGCGTAACCGGCATCTCGAAATCAAGCGCGGCAAACTGGTTTTTAGTTTCGTCGGCAAGCATCACATCAAGCATCGCCGCATCGTTGTTGATAAGGATTTGGCGACGTTGATGCGCGACATCAAAGCACTCGGCGGCGCGAAACTGTTTCACTATGTTGACGATGAAGGACGGGCGCACGCGATACGCCCGCGCGATGTCAACGAATATATTAAGAGCGCAATCGGCGAAAACTTTTCCGCGAAGGATTTCCGAACGTGGGGCGGGACGATGCTCGCCGCCACCAACCTCGCGGAAATCGGCAAAGCCGAAACCGAACGTCAGGCAAAAACCAACGTCGTCAAAGCCGTCAAAAGGGTTGCCGAACATCTTGGCAATACGCCCGCCGTGTGTCGCTCGTGCTACATACATCCGGCGGTCATGGAACGTTACATGGAAGGCATCACGCTCGAAGAATTTACCTCGCGCCGCAAACGTCGCATAAACCGCACGCAAGCCGAACGCGACCCGGAAGAAGAAGCCGTCTTACAAATGCTCAAAGCTTCGACGAAAGACACGACCACGCTGGCAAACGTCGAACGCAAAACCGAAAAGGAAGTCAAAGCGTAAGCGAGCGGGAAACAGAAAAGTAACGCGGATGTTTTAGGTTTGTCCTAAAGTGCCTGTTAAGATAAGCACCAACCAAGTTCCACCATACAACCAAAAACAATCAAAGGGAGAAAGTATCATCATGTCAGTAGCCCGCATCACCGAAATCAGCGCGACCTCAACCAAGAGTTTTGAGGACGCAGTGCAACAAGGCGTCCAACGCGCCACCGCCACCTTACGCAACGTCAAGAGCGCGTGGATTAAAGAACATCAAATCAAAATTGACGGCAGCAACATCACCGAGTACCAAGTCAACCTGCTCATCACCTTCATCCTCGATGACGGCGACGGGCAAGACATCGCTTAGTGCAGGAGCCAGAAGCCAAGAAGCCAGTAGCCAGAAGAAAAGCATCGTCTTCATTCTGGCTACTGGCCTCTTACTTCTGGCTCCTGCTTCAGGGTGCTAGTCGGGCGATGTGTTCATCAATGGCGACTTCGAGCGCGCCGCCTAAACCCGCGCCCGTCGGCTCTCCGGCTTCGACCGACCAGCGCGTGAGTCTGCCGACCATGCTGCGCGTTAAGGCTTCGTGAAGCGAGTCGCGTATGAACGTCCAACCGTGAACGATGCGACCCGATACGATGACGTTCGTCACACCGAGACCCGAAATAACATTAGCGATGCCGATGCCCAGATAGTCGCCGACCTGTTCGAGCGTCGCACGGGCGCGACGCTCTCCCGCTTCGGCACGCGCGACGACATCAAGGAAACGAAGCGCGCCCGTCCCCGATGTGTTCGTCCGCTCACCGTTATAAAGTGTGGCGGCGGACGAAGCCGAGGCATAGCGTTCCCAGCAACCGCGATTGCCGCACACGCACTGCTTGCCGCCCGCGACGATGGTCATATGCCCGAACTCTCCGGTCATCCCCGCCCCGACGCCCGCACCGCCACGATAAACTTCGCCGCCAAGCACGAGTCCGACGCCGATTCCCGTACCGACGCGAAGCAAAATAAAATCATCGCCCGCTCCGGTTTCAATGCGCGCGAGTCGCCGTCGGGCTTCATAAACCGCCGCCGCCGTCGCATCGTTTTCGAGAATAACCGGCGTTGCTTCCAATGTCGTATCCAACGTCGTATCCAAGCCGTCGTTTGAAATAGTGTCACTCGCCCCGCGCGGATTGCTCGTGATGCCGGACGATTGTTGAAGCATCGTGGCAATCTCGACATCGTTCCACGCGAGATGTGGAGCGTAAAGAAGTTTGCCTCGCGCTTCATCAACCGGACCCGGAACGCTAACGCCGATAAGCGACAACTTACGCTCCGCGACTTGAGCGCGAATGCCCTTAATGCAATCGGCAACTCTGGCGAGCGTCGCCGCCGGGTCTTTCGGCGTATCGAAGACTTCATGCGCGAGTGTTTCGTCATTCAAAGTCAACGCTCCGACTTGCGATTGCCTGACACCGATGTTGACGCCGATGAAAAATCGTTCGTCGGCATTAAGTGTCAGAGCGATGGGCGGGCGTCCGACTTGCGTTGTGCGCGACGGCGAAAAGGTCGGCTTCTCGCGCAAGATGTCGGCATCGAGCAGTGGGCGGACGATTTCCGTGACCGTGCTGCGGTTGACACCGAGACGGCGCGCGAGGTCAGCCCGCGAAATAGGTTGCGCTCCGCGCACGATTTTTAGCAGCGTGCGTGCGGTCGTCGTCGGCGTGCGTGAAGCGAGGAGCGGCGGCAATTGAGTCTGTTGCATATAACGTGTAGCGGGCGTGAGCGCCGGAGCGATTGACGGGCGCATCATCACCCGTGCGTCGGTTAGTAACGATTGATTTAGAGTGTGAGAGCGATGCACCGGAGAAGTTTCGACGATGCTTGCGACATTGTATCCGAGTTTCGCAATCGCACGGAGTACTCGACGCCGTAGTCCGGCTTCGACGCGCGGTGAAGTTTCTTCGTTACTCACCTTACACGACAATGATTACATGAAAGTTAATTTACTCGCCAAGCCTTGCGCGTGCCGCCGTTAAAGCTTCGCGCACACGCGCGGGCGCAGTTCCGCCTGTTTGAGCTTTAGTTGCGAGCGTGTTTTCAAGCGTCAGGGCGTGATGCACATCGGGTTCAATCAACGCGGAAAAACTTTTCAATTCATCAAACGACAAATCGTTCAACTCAACCGCGCGCTCAAGCGCATGACGAACGATGCGCCCCGTTATGTCGTGCGCCGTGCGAAAAGGCATTCCGCGCCCGACAAGATAATCGGCAAGTTCCGTCGCGTTTAAGTAGCCGCGACTAGCCGCCACGCGCATCGCGTCTTCGCGCAAAGCGATGTTGTTGATAACCGTCGCGGTGGTTTGCAAACAAGCCCGCACGGTATCGAAAGCGTCGAACACGGCTTCCTTGTCTTCCTGCATATCCTTGTTATACGCGAGCGGCAAACCCTTCATCGTCACCAGCAAACTCAAGTTGTGACCGAAGACGCGCCCCGCTTTGCCGCGCACCAACTCCATCGCATCGGGGTTCTTCTTTTGCGGCATCAGACTCGAACCCGTACTCACGCGGTCACTAAGTTCGATAAAGCCGAACTCCGCAGAAGCGTACAAGATTATGTCTTCACTCATGCGCGACAGATGCACCATCACGAGCGATGCGGCGTGCGTAAAATCAACGCAGAAATCACGGTCGCTAACCGCGTCGAGGCTGTTCCGTGTCACCTCGTCAAAGCCGAGTTCACGCGCTACTTGTTCGCGGTCAATCGCGTAACTCGTTCCGGCAAGTGCGGCAGAGCCAAGCGGCAGAACATTCGCCCTTCGTCGGGTATCAGCAAATCGTTCAACATCACGCGCCAGCATCTCGAAATACGCGAGACACCAGTGCGCCCACAGCACGGGCTGCGCGCGTTGCAAATGCGTGTAGCCGGGAAGCATCGCATCAAAATTTGCTTCCGCGCTTTCAAGCAAATTCGTTTGCACAACACGGATTTCCTGCTTCAAATCATCAATCACATCGCGCACCCACAAACGCATCGCGGTCGCTACTTGATCATTGCGGCTTCTGCCCGTGTGAAGCCGTCGCCCCGCCTCACCGACGATTTCAATGAGGCGCGTTTCGATGAACGAATGCACATCTTCGGCTTCGTTCAGTTCGTCGAAGTAAGCCGCGCCGCCTTCCGCCGCGCGGATTGCGATAAGGCACAATCCTTCCGCGATGCACCTCGCTTCCTCGTCACCCAAAACACCCGCGCGCCGCAAAGCTTCACAGTGCGCGAGGCTCGCTTTTGTGTCGGCGTGGAATAAACGACGGTCGAAGCCGAACGATTGATTGAACCGTGCGAACGCCGCATCGGGTTCATCCGTAAAACGCCCGCCCCATAATTTTTTGCTTCCGGTCATCGGCTGATGTTCCTTAATCTTTGACGGCTTTGCATCAAGTTTGCTATTTTATGCATCTATGCGAAAGATATGCAAATCACTTGCATAACAAGAACTGAAAACGCTATGGAAAAAGAACGCCGTCAACAGAAAATCTCGAATCTGATTTCGACGCAACGCATCACAACGCAAATCGAACTCGCACGGCGTTTGGAGCGCGCGGGGTTAGTGACGACGCAATCGAGTGTGTCGCGCGATTTGGAAGAACTCGGCATCGTCAAACGGAGAGGGCAGTACGCGCTGCCGCAATCCGCCGCCAACAACGGCGCGGGAGTTCACGGGCTTTTGAGTCTCGAACCATCGGGCAACGCGCTGATTATCGCTAAGTGTGAATCGGGCATGGCATCAGCGGTCGCGGTGCAGATTGACCGCGCGCAACTGTCGGAAGTCGTCGGCACGCTCGCCGGAGAGGACACGATTTTCATCGCCGTTCGTGACACCAAAGCACGGCGCGCGGCGATGCGAAAGCTGTGGGAATTGTTCGTATAAATCAGCATTCGAGTAAATTTAGAAGGCAAACATCAATGAAGCAAAACATCAAAAAAATCGTTCTCGCGTATTCGGGCGGGCTTGATACGAGCGTGATGCTCCACTGGCTGCGCGCGACGCACGGCGCGGAAGTCGTGTGTTACTGCGCCGACATAGGGCAGGGCGAAGAACTTACGGGACTTGACGCGAAAGCGCGTGCGACGGGTGCGTCGAAGTTATACGTCGAGGATTTGCGTAAAGAGTTCGTCGAGGAATTTGTGTGGATGGCAATCAAGGCAAATGCGATTTATGAAGGCGTGTACTTGCTCGGAACTTCGCTCGCCCGTCCCGTTATCGCGCGCAAGCAAATCGAGATTGCGATGAGAGAAGGCGCGGACGCGGTGGCGCACGGCGCGACCGGCAAAGGCAATGATCAAGTGCGTTTCGAGCTTACATATTATGCACTTAAACCGGATATAAAAGTCGTCGCTCCGTGGCGCGACTGGGAATTTAAGGGCAGAAGCGACCTTATCGGATACGCGAAAGCGAATAACATTCCGGTGACGGCGACGCTTGAGAAACCTTATTCGACCGACCGGAACTTGATGCACGTTTCTTACGAAGGCGGCATTCTTGAAGACCCTTGGAGAGAGCCGCCCGCCGATATTTTTCAGATGACACGCGCGCCGGAAGACGCCGAAGCGGAAGCCGAAAACATAGAGATTAGTTTTGAGCGCGGCGTTCCGGTAGCGATAAACGGCGAGGCTTTGGGTGCAGTTGAATTGTTGACGAGAGCGAATGAGATTGGCGGGCGTCACGGCGTCGGGCGCGTTGATGTGGTTGAAAATCGCTTCGTCGGGATGAAGTCGCGCGGCGTGTATGAAACTCCGGGCGTGACGATTTTACAAGCCGCGCATCGCGCTCTGGAGTCAATCACGATGGACAGGGAAGTGACACGTTTGCGCGATACGCTCGGAGTCAAGTACGCCGAAAGCATTTACTACGGCTTCTGGTTTGCGCCCGAAGCGGCGTTGATGCGCCGTATGATTGACGACACGCAACAGGACGTGACGGGCGATGTGCGCGTCAAGTTATATCGCGGCAGTTGCACCGTGACGGGGCGCCGCGCCGCGCGTTCGTTGTACAACGAAAAGTTGGTGACGTTTGAAGCCGATGACGTTTATGACCAACACGACGCCGAAGGCTTTATCAAGTTGAACGCTTTGCGTTTGCGAACACTGGCGCAAATGCAAAGCAAAGAGGCGCACGAATCGTCAACGCAGATTGCCGTAGTCTCGTGACTCCGTAATGGCTCTCTTTGCGCCTCTCTGCGTCCGCCCTCTGCGGTACTCTGCGTCAAAAAAGTTTTTCACGCAGAGTACCGCAGAGTTGAAGACGCAAAGTACCGCAGAGCTTTTAATGCAAAGGAACAATGACAATGCAAACCATTGAGCGTGCGAATGAGACAAGCATCATCGTGGTCGAAGCCGATAAGACGGGTTCGGTGACGTGTCATCTGAATTTACCGCGCACGCTCGGCGTCGTGCGTGAGAGACGACGGGCGCACACGGGCGATGTCATCGTCGCGCGGGCTTTGACGACGAGTGCGACTTACAACAATTTGGAATTGCCGACCGGAAGATTGGCGATGATAAACGTCGGTGACATGCTTGTCGGTGTGCTTGGGCGAAGGCGCGCGTTGAAAGGTTTTGTCGGTGACGTTCCCGAAGAAATCGCGTCGGGCGATGAATTACATCTGCTCAACATGGGCGGCGTGATGGGACGCTGCACGGGTCATCATTCGAGTTTGAGCGATGCGATAAGGTTGGAAGTCGTCGGCTCGGTGTGTGATGAAACGGGCGAGCGCGTATTGAATATCGCGGATGCGGCGTTGCCTGTGGTGCATGAGTTGGGCGTGAGTGCGCCCGTCGTGATGATTGCCGGAGCGTGCATGAATAGCGGCAAGACGGTGGCGGCGACGGAGTTGGTGAGACAGGCGACGAGACAGGGTTTGCGTGTCGCGGCGGGGAAGCTTTCGGGCGTCGCGTGCTTGCGTGACACGTTGCATATGGCTGACCACGGAGCGGTTGCGACCGCGAGTTTTCTCGATTGCGGGTTGCCTTCGACCGTCGGGCTTGACACGCTCGCGCCCGTTGCGAAAGCGATAATCAAGAAACTTAACGAGTCACAACCGGACTTAATTATTATCGAATGCGGCGACGGCATACTCGGCGGCTATTCGGTTGATTCGGTGTTTGAAGATGCGGAACTACGCGACGCGATGACGGCACTCGTCTATTGCGCGGGCGATTATGTCGGAGCGTGGGGCGGTATCGAATTACTGCGGCGGCGCGGAATCGAGATTACAGTCGTCGCGGGTTCAGTCACTGATTCGCAGATGGGCGAAGATTACATAACGCGCGAGTTCGGCGTTCCGGCGGGCAACGCGCGGCGCGACGGCGGGCGATTGTTCGAGATAGTGAGTAGGAAATTGAATCATTGATTCATCGGTTCATTGATTCAATGTCTGAAACGAGTTCTGATGAATCAATGATTCAATTCTTATCAATGAGCCGAGAATCAATGAACCGATGAATCAATTCTTATCAATGAATCAACCTTCTAAACTTCGTATCGGCATCTTCGGCGCATCGGGTTATGGCGGAAGCGAATTGCTTCGTATTCTGTTGTTTCACCCGCAGGCGGAAGTCGTGTTGGCGACGGCGAATGAACACGCGGGTAAAGCGGTCAGTGCGGTGCATCGCAATCTGTACGGCTTGACGGCTTTGCATTTTGTGAGCGCGCCGGAAGATTTGAACGAGGTCGAAAATCTTGATTGTCTGTTTCTAGCCTTGCCGCACGGGGCGGCAATGGACGTTGCGCCGCGCGTGCCTGAGCGTGTGAAGGTGATTGATTTGTCGGGCGACTTTCGCTTATGTGACATGGATGTTTTCAAGCACCACTATAAATCCACGCACACCGCGCCGGAACTTCAAAGCGGGTTCGTTTATGGTTTGACCGAGACGAATCGTGAAGCCGTCAAGCGTGCGACGCGCATCGCCAATCCGGGATGTTTTGCGACGGCGACGTTGCTCGCCCTCGCGCCTCTGGTGAAAGGTGATTTGATTGCGAACCGTGTCATCGTTGACGCGAAAACGGGTTCGAGCGGTTCGGGGGCGAAGGCGGCGGCGAACACGCATCACCCGCAACGCGCCAACTCCTTTTATGCGTACAAGCCTTTTATGCATCAACACGTTCCCGAAATCGAACAGGAACTAAAGCGCGTCGGTGATTGGGCGAGTGAACTTGTTTTTATGACGCACAGCCTGCCCGTACCGCGCGGCATCTTTGCGAGTTGCTATGTCGAAACTAAAAATGAATTGAGCGACGAAGAAGCCCGTCGGGTGTTTCAAGAATTTTATCGTCACGATTTTTTCGTGCGTGTCGTCGAAGGTTCGCCCGACATCAACCACGTCAAGACGACGAACTTTTGCGACATCGGTTTCGCCGTGCGCGGGCGTTCGCTCGTCGTCTTTTCCGCGCTCGATAACTTAGTGAAAGGTGCGGCGGGGCAAGCGATTCAGAACATGAACGTGATGTTCGGATTTGATGAAAAGACGGGCTTGATGATGGCGGGAAGTAATCCGTAGAACAGTAGGCGGTAGGCAGAGGGCAGTAGGCAGTAGGCAGTAAAAAGCCCAACTCATTGGTTTATTACATGCTGCTGATTTTGCCTAACTGCCTACTGCCCTCTGCCTACTGCCTACTGAAGAACAATGACACAAACACTTTCGATTTTCTCTGAGACGGCGCAGCGCGAAGATAAGTTTCAGCTTGCGACGTATAAAAAGTATGATCTTGATGCGGTGCGTGGGCGCGGGTGTTGGGTTGAGACGAGTGACGGTGAACGCTACCTTGATTTGTATGGCGGTCACGCGGTCGCGGCGACGGGGCATTGTCATCCGCATGTCGTGGAGGCTATTAAGCGTCAGGCGGACGAGATGTTGTTCTATTCAAACCTTGTTTATTCGGGTGTGCGGGCGCGTGCCGCCGAGAAGTTGGTGAGCATCGCGCCCGCGCCGCTTAGTAAGGTTTTCTTTTGCAATTCGGGTACGGAAGCCAATGAGAACGCGATGCGGATTGCGCGCCTTGTGACGGGACGCGAGAAGGTCATCACTTTCACGGGCGGCTTTCACGGGCGAACGGCGGACGCGATTAGTGCGACGGCAATCGGCAAGTATCGTGAACTCGGTCGCCCGAATGTGCCGGGTCATATCTTCGTCGAATTCGGCAATGCGGAAGCGATTCAGCAAGCGGCGAATAACACTATCGCGGCGATTATGTTAGAGCCGATTCAATCAATCGGCGGGGTGACGATGGCATCGCCTTACTACTACAAATTGTTGCGCGCGGTTTGCGACGCGCACGGCATCCTGCTTATTTTCGATGAAGTGCAAACCGGAGTCGGGCGCACGGGTTCGTGGTTCTTCGCCGGAAGCGAAGCGGCGGGCGGCGTTGTGCCGGATTGCGTGACGCTGGCAAAGGCTCTCGGCAGCGGCGTTCCCGTCGGAGCGTGTTTGACGACCGACGCGCACGCCGCGCACATCAAGGAAAATTCTCTGGGGACGACGTTCGGCGGCGGGATGCTGGCGATGGCTGCCGTGACCGCGACGCTCGAAGCGATTGAAGATGACGGGATGATGGCGAACGCGCGTGCGATGGAAATTCATTTGCGCGCACGTCTGAAAGAGATCCCAATCGTCGTCGCTTTACGCGGGCGCGGCTTGCTGCTCGGTATAGAGTTTGAGGAAGCAATCGCGGCACAGGTCAACCGGGATTTACTCGAACGCTTTCACATCATCACCGGAACTTCTTCCGATGCGCGCGTCTTGAGATTGTTGCCGCCGTTGTGCGTGAGCCACGCTGAAATAGATATGCTGATTGATGCGTTAAAAGAAGTTTCAGCCAGCGAAACGTGATTCAAACATGAAGCATTTTCTTTCAACCAAAGACTTCACGAGGACTGAAATTGAAGGCTTGCTTGAGCGCGCTTTTGCGTTCAAACGCGGTGAAGATACCAGCAAGCCGCTTGATAAAAATTCAATCGCGCTCGTATTCTTCAATCCTTCTTTGCGGACGCGGGCTTCGATGCAGGTCGGGATTTATGAACTCGGCGGGAACGTCGTCGTACTCGAACCCGGCGGCACGAGTTGGACGCTCGAACACAGAGACGGCGTGGTGATGGACGGGGATAAGACCGAACACGTCGCGGAGTTTGTCCGCGTGCTTGGACGTTATTGTAAAGCGATTGGTGTTCGCACGTTCGCCGCGATGAAGGATTGGGAAGCCGAACGGCTCGACCCCGTGTTGAATGCTTTTGCGAAACACGCGGATGTGCCGCTTATCAATCTCGAATCCGCGATGCACCACCCGTGTCAGGCACTCGCGGACATGATGACGATTCGTGAGCGATTCGGCGAGAAGTCGAAGCGCGTCGTTTTAACGTGGGCATGGCATCCTAAGCCTTTGCCGATGGCTGTCTCGAATAGCTTCGCGCTTGCCGCCGCGCAAGCCGGACACACGCTCGTCATCGCGCACCCTAAGGGGTATGAGTTGGATGATGAACTCATGAACGATGCGCGCATGTTCGCGGCGCACGCGGGCGGAAGCGTCGAAGTCATGCATGACGTTGATGCGGCGTTCGACGGGGCGCATATCATTTACGCTAAGAGTTGGGGCAGCAAGAATTTTTACGGCGCGCCGGAGAAAGACATCGCGGAGCGTGCCGCTTATCGGGAGAAGTGGATTATTGATGCGGCGAAGATGCGGCGCACGGATGATGCCGTGTTTATGCATTGCCTGCCGGTTCGCCGCAACGTCATCGTCACGGATGAGGTTATTGATGCCGCAAATTCAATCGTGATTGACGAAGCCGAAAATCGCCTTCATGCACAGAAGGCGGTGATGGCGATGTTGCTTGGTGAGAATTAGATTTCAAACGAAAAGACGATATGACTCAACCGCGACTCGATTTACTGCGCGAAGCCCTGCCTTACATTCAACGCTTCAAAGGCAAAACTTTCGTCGTCAAGCTTTCCGGCAAGGCGACGGAAGATAGAGAGAATCTGTACTCGTTGGCGGAAGAACTCGCGCTGCTTCACGGCGTCGGGATTCGCGTCTGCGTCGTGCATGGCGGCGGCAAGCAGTTGACGGATTTGGCGGCGCAGATGGGCGTCGAGCAAACGATTATCAACGGGCGGCGCGTGACCGATGCCGAGACTTTAGAGATGGCGATGATGGTGTTTGCCGGAAAAATCAACACCGAGATTTTAGCGGCGTTGAGAAATCGCGGCGTGGAAACCGTCGGGCTGTCGGGCGTTGACGGCGGCATCGTTTGCGCCGCGCGGCGACCTGTGCGCGAAGTCTTAAATCAGGCGACGGGAGCGCGTGAACAAGTTGATTTCGGCTTTGTCGGTGACGTGATGGGAGTCAACGACAGATTGTTGCGCGTGTTGTTGAACGAACATTATTTGCCGGTCGTGTCATCGCTCGGTGCGGACGCGGAAGGCACGGTCTTCAATATCAACGCTGACACTATCGCGGCGGAAATCGCGGTTTCGCTTCAAGCCGAAAAGCTTATCGTGATGAGCGATGTGGACGGGATACGTTTGCGCCGCGAAGATGCGGCGACGAAGCTTTCGCGTCTGACGGCAAGCGAAGCCCAGAGTTTGATTGATGAGCGAATCGCTTCCGGCGGCATGATTCCGAAGCTTCAATCCATTATCGAATTATTAAAGCGCGGCGTCGGCAGCGCGCACATCATCAACGGCAATCGCCGTAACACACTGCTTTCCGAAATTTTCACCGATGAAGGGACAGGCACGATGATTGTCGCGTGATGCGTGATAGGTCAAAAAGTGTTTGGAACTTAGTGCGTGCGTGGAGCGTGCAAGATTGAAACTAAACGCGCCGTTGTTTTGAGCGCGGAATTTCAATAAATGGAGAATCTATATGAATGAAGAATCTACGCTGGTGAGGAATCTTGGCTGTAAGTTTTCGCGTGGTTTGATGTGCCTGTTACTTCTGGCGTGTGTCGCGTACAGCGTGAATCGCGTCGCGGTGGCGCAACAGCCTGAGGCGGCGCGGGCGGTCGTTGATAAAGTCAACTACGATGTCGAAGTCAACATCCTTGCCGCGACGCCAAGCGGCAATGAGCGACTGCCCGCGCGTTTGGATGCGGTCGCGCGACAGTTGAATGCGTCGTTGACGAACACGAACTTTCGCGTCGCGGCGACGTTTCTGCATCGAGTGAAAGAGGGCGGCAACTTGGAAGTCAAAGGCGTCGCGGGTGCTTTGTTTCAAGCCGCGCCGAATGCGAATACGCCGACGTTTTATGAGTTCAGCTTGTCCCGTGTCAATGCCAACGAAGGCGTGACGAACGGGATGATTGACGTACAAAACGCGCGCTTCGGTCTACGTGTTCCTATCACCGTCGGCGGTACGTCAGGGCAAGGAGGCGGTTTTCCGGTTATCAATTACGAACCCGTCGGCATCACAACAAGCCTTGGCTTTCGTGAAAACACGCCGACGATTGTCGGCACAATCACGACGCCGAACAGCAATGAACTTTTGGTTATCGTCGTGACGATGCGAAGCACGGGGCGGTGACGGGCAATGGCATTAAGTTAAGGTTGTTTAGAGGCGGGCTATGCCCGCCGTGCGCGGGGAAGGCGGGCATAGCCCGCCTCTAAACGGACAATTGTTTTACTTAACCTAATGCCATCGCAGTGGGTTGGTTGAAAACTTATCGCAAAACTCGAAGCGGTCACGCAAGCATCGTGCTTGCGTGACCGCTTCGGCTTTTGATGGTTTAAGAAATCCGTCGCCCGATATTTAGCTTTGCTGCGGACGCACGGTGACGAACACGGTGTTTTCGCCGCGACGAATCAACATCAATAGCGGGCGATTCGGTGAGCGGTCGAGGGCAGTGCGAAGGTCGGTCGTTAAGCGGACTTGTTGACCGTTGACTTCTTCTAAGATGTCTCCTTTGCGAAGTCCCGCTTCCGCCGCCGGAGAGTCAGGGTCAACATTGGCGACGATTAAGCCTTGCGTGCCGTCGCGCAAATCCATGTCGCGTGCAAGTTCCGGCGTTAAGGGTTGAACGGTAATGCCGAGCTTGCCGGTTTCGGGTGCGGCGTTGTTTCTTTCGGGCGTCGCGCTTCCACCGCGCGCGGTTTCCGTCGGACGTTCGCCGAGCGTCGCGCGAAATTGTTGTTCGCCCGCGTCGCGTCGAACGGTGAATGTGACTTGCGCTCCGGGTTGCGTCGCCGCGATGCGGTTACGAAGGTTGTTTGAATCGGTGACGGGTGTGCCGTTAAGCGCGGTCACGACATCGCCGCGCCGGAGTCCGGCGGTGCTGGCGGGCGAAGACGGTTGGACGCTGTTGACAATCGCGCCGCGCACTTCCGTTAAGTTACGCGCCGCCGCGATGTCGCTCGTCACATCCTGCAAACCGATACCCAAGAAGCCGCGTCGCACTTTGCCGTTTTTGACTAATTGATCCATGACGTTCTTCGCCATGTTTGAAGGGATGGCAAAGCCGATGCCGATATTGCCGCCCGACGGCGAAAGAATCTGCGAGTTGATGCCGATGAGTTCGCCGTTCGTATTGATGAGCGCGCCGCCGGAATTGCCTTGATTTATCGGGGCGTCGGTTTGAATAAACTCCTCGAAACTTTCAGCCGAACCTGCTCCGAACGATTGGCGGTTCTTCGCCGAGATGATGCCGGAAGTCACCGTCTGACCGACGCCGAGAGGATTGCCGATAGCGAGCGCGACATCTCCGACGCGCACACCGTCGGAATTACCGAGCGGCAAGACGGGCAAATTCGTCGCGTTGACTTTCAAGACCGCGAGGTCGGACGCCGGGTCAGTCCCGATGACTTTCGCGTCAAGCACGCGACGGTCGTTGAGTGTGATGGTCACGCGGTCGGCATCGTCCACAACGTGATTGTTCGTCAAGATGTAGCCGTCCGCCGTGACGATGATGCCGGAGCCAAGTCCGCGTGTGCGGCGTGGTTGCTGCGGAATGCGTCCGCCGAAAAACTCGCGCAGTGCCGGGTCTTCAAGCAAAGGGTTACGCGATGCGTTGGAGGCGGCGCGTCCCGATGAATTGACGGTGACGACGGCGGGCGATACGCGCCCGACAACATCGGCATAAGAATTTTGCGGGTCAACAACGGCGACACTCGCGGGGTTAGCGAGAGACGATGATGATTCGATAAATTGAGAAGCGACGAAGGGTGACGACACGGCGAGGGCGAGTGCCAAAGCCTGCACGGAACGTGAAGGTAAATTCGATTTCTTAAACGGTGAGTCCATAAACTTTCTCTCCTTGGAACAACTTCTGGAATGATACGGAACACTAACTACGCCGTTTTAAGATGAGAGATGGTCAAGGAAAGTTGGCAGCCTTCTCCGTAGTGGATAACGGATAGTGGATAACGGATAGTGAAAAGCCGGTGTCTTAAACTATCCACTGTCCACTATCCGCTATCCACTAATTTGGTTTGATTGCTAGAGGAATATCGCCGTCGTCTATGGCGGGTTGGCGAAGGCGTTGTTGCAAGCGGGGTAAAGTGCCGGCGTCGGGAGGGGTTTCTTTTTCCGCCCCGCGCAGTTTCGGCGGGCGGCGCGAACGGACGATGCTCAAGGTGGCGATGCCGTCCGTGCGACGCAGGATTGAACCGCCGCGACCCGCGACCCAAGTGTTCTCGCCGCCGCGCGCGACGACGCCGAAGAGCGGAGCGGTGGTGAGCGTGGTCTGTTGTTCCCAAGTCGTGCCGCCGTCGCGTGTGGCGATGACGCGCCCTTGATCGCCGACCGCGAAGGCTTCATTGGCGTTCGCGGCGGAGACGGAATATAGATTGACGCCCGCCCCGCTTTCGCGGTCTTGCCATGTCGCGCCGCCGTCGGTCGTGCGTAGGATGATGCCGTTTGCGCCGACGATGTAGCCGCGCAAAGCGTCCGTGAAAGTTATGCCGTAGAGCCATTCGCGCGAATTGGTTTCGATGAATTTCCACGTTTCGCCTGCGTCGGTCGAGCGCAAAATCGTGCCGTTTGAACCGACCGCGACGATGGTTTTCAAATCAACGTGATGCACGGCTTCGAGAAACGCGAAGGATTGCGTAGGGCTTTCGCGCCACGTCGCCCCGCCGTCTTCGGTGCGAAGAATTGTGCCGCGCGCACCGACCGCCGCCCCGTGTTGGGCGTCGAGAAAGTGAACGCCGAACAAATCAACTTTCGTGTTCGATGTGAGTTTCCGCCACGAGATGCCGGACGATGTAAAGAGCATCGTCCCTTGCGCGCCGACCGTCCAACCGTGCGTTTCATCAAGAAAGAACACGTCGTTGAGTTGCGCGTCGGTGTCGGTAAATTGCGGCGTCCACTGTTCGCCCGCATCGTAAGTGACGAGGATGCGCCCGCGCGCCCCGACCGCCCAACCGCGTTGATTATCGAGAAAAGCGATGCCGGATAAATCGTCGCGCCCGCCTTCGGTTAAGCGACGCCAATCGAAACCGCCGTCATCGGTACGCAAAAGCAGACCGTCCGCCCCCGCCGCCCAACCCGTATAAGCATCGGCAAAAAACACGGTCGCCAGACGCGGGCGCGTGCGAACCGTAATCGGCAACCACGTCGCCCCACCGTTGGCACTTGAGAGAACAAAGCCGTCCGCACCACTTGCCCACGCATGACGCTCATCGGCAAACGACACGGAAAGCAAATCGCGCGCATTGAAAACAGGGACGCGCCGCCACGTCGCGCCCGCGTCTTCCGAAAGTAGAACCGTGCCGCCGAATCCGACGGCGACCGCGCGGCGCGCTCCGGCGTTCTTGCTTATGACCGTACTTGCGGCATCATTTGCGACATCACTTGTAAGAACGGGCGAAGCGGTTTGCGGCGCGACAACGGTTGATGTGTTGACGGTCGAAGCGTCAACGGTCGAGGCGGCGACAGGTGAAATCCTGACGCGCCGGGATGCGGCGAACGGCTTGGCGAACGCGACGCTTGTTAAAGGCAGGTCGCCCGTGTTTCCGATTTTGCGCCACGTCGCCCCACCGTTATCAGTGACGATAAGCGTGCCGTTGTTTCCGACCGCCGCCCCGCGTTTGGCGTCCATAAATGACACGGAAGAAAGGTGCGCCCGCGTGCCTGAAGTTTGACGTTGCCACGTTCGCCCGCCGTCCGTCGTCTTGATGATGCAGCCGTAAGTCCCGACCGCCCAACCCGTTTTCGCGTCACGTCTGTCGAGCGCGAACCCGACTGCGTAAAGATGGTCGCGCACTCCTGTCGGGCGCAAAGTCCAACGTGACCCGCCGTTGTCGGTCGTGAAAACCTGCCCGCGCGCTCCGACCACAACCGCCGTATTCGCATCGCGCACATCAAGCCCGTACATCGTGACCGCGCCCGGTATCGTCTGCGGCGTCCACTCGAAACCGCCCGTCGTTGTGCGTAGAACGACACTGCCCGTGCCGAGCGTCCACCCGCTCAATTTGTCGTCGGCAAAACGAATCGCGTGCAGAGAGTTTCCTTGCGGCAAAGGATTCTGCCAACGCCAACCGTGTCCCGCCTGTTGCCCTTGCATAACGCTCACACCGCCGCCCACACATAACGCAACCATGCACGCGAACGAGCGCAAAAGTGCGAAGCGAGATGTTGGAAGTGCAAAGTGCATTAGGGTTGAAGCGAGTTTAATTGAACGGAAAAATATACGCGAACTTGCCGGCGCAAGCACGCACAACGGTTCAAGCCGCGCTAATTAGGGCGAAGCTGTTTGGAGAAGACGAGCGGTTGATTGGTTGCTTTAACTTGGGAACTCACCTTACACAGTGGAAATATTTTGCGGCTGTGCCGCCTGATGTGCGGTGAGTCTATGACTCACCGCGAGACTGTCTCAACTTCTTCGAGGCTATGCCTCGAACACGGGCGGCGTAGCCGCCATAAATTTCTAAGGGCGTGTCGGGAAAGGCGAAGCCTTTCCGCACATTAGGCGGCACAGCCGCTCTACCGCATAAGGTAGGTTTAGGAAACAGATATTGAGGATTAGCGGTGAGCAATAACCAACTCAATCAATTCTAAATCTTCGCACCGGCGTCGCGTGCCGCTTGTTCGAGGATGTGTGTTTCGACGCGACCCGCCGCCGCGATGGTGCGCGCCGCCATGTCGCACGCTTCCTGAACTTGCTCGCCCGCGTGTCCTTTCGTCCATTCCCAGTTGATGCGATGCCGCGCGGTGGCACGGTCTAAGCGCGTCCATAATTCTTGATTTGCCTTGCGGCGAAAGCGTCCCGACATGGTTTCCACAACGTAGCGCGAATCGGTGCGAAGCGTGACGTGACACGGTTCTTTCAAGGCTTCGAGTCCGATGGCGGCGGCGATGATTTCGGCTTGTTGATTCGTACTGTTACCGAGATATTCACCGACCGCGCGCCACTGCCCGCGATAACCGAGAAGGGCGACCGCCGCCGCCCGCGCGCTTCCGGCTTGGGTGCCAAGACCGTTGCCGAGACTCGAACCGTCCGAGTAAATCGTGACGGATTTCGGATTTCGGATTTCGGATTTCGGATTGGAAGATTGCACGCTCATACTCAAACCAGCGCGCCTTGTGCTTCCTCAATCCGCACTCCGACATCCACGCTTCGCAATTCGACATTCAGTACATGGTCGGCTGATTCTTCAAACGCATCGTCGTGTGAGATAACGAAAAGTTGATTGAAATTTTGAACGCGACCGAGACTTTCGGCGAGGCGGGCGCGGCGTTCGGCATCCATATTGACCGTCGGTTCGTCGAAGAACGCGAGGCGAATATCGGAGAGTTGTTTGAGCAACGCGAGGCGTATGCTTAAAGCCGCGACCATCTGTTCGCCGCCGGAGAGATTGTGAAACGAGCGGTCGTGACCGTCTTCTTCAAGGATGACTTCATAATCGCGCGTCCATTTGATGGAACGATGCGAGTCGCCCGTGATTTCACGAAACAGACTGTTGGCTTCGATAGAAATTCCGGCGAGGTAACTTTCGGTGACGAGCGGAGCGGCTTTCTTCAAGGTGTCACGCACAAAGTCGGTCGTTTCATACAGGCGGCGCAAGCGTTCGACTCCGGCGAGTTCTTCACTCACACGGCGACGCACTTCATCAAGCGTTTCGATTTCGGTGACAAGCGTGGCGAGACGCTCTTGCGTGTGGCTCAACTGCGTGGCGAGAGAGGCAAGGCGTTCGCGTGCGAGTTGTAGATTGGTGCGCGCCTGCGTGTGTGCTTCGCGCTCATAAGCCGTGCGTGCGAGGTCATGTCGGGTGCGCGCCGCTTGTTCGTCGGAACGCAAACGCGCGGCTTCTTCCCTTGCGTGCGTGGACTTGGTTTGACGCGCGCTCAGGGTCGCGGCGAGAGCGGCGGCGGACAGGTGCGCGCGGAAATCTTCAATCGTTGCGTCGCGCTCATCCGTCGCACTTTGCCATGCGTCGTCAAGGTAGTCGTAAGTTTGAAGTTCGGTTTCGGTATGAGTGAAGCGCGTGCGGGCGGCGGTGTGTGCGATGCGCGCATCTTCGAGGGCGCGACGGCGTGCGGGTTCGCGTGCGGCTTCCGCTTTGAGGGCGGCGGCGCGCCCTCGCGGGTCGTTGAGGTTAGAAAGTTGTGCGTCGGTGTCGCGCAAATCCGTTTCGAGTTGTGCAATTCCGGCGGCGGCGGCGGCGAGTTCGGCATGTTCGGATTTGCGGCGCGTGCCTTCCTCTATAATCTCTTTTAAGCGTCCACGAAGCGCGCCGAGTTCGGCATAACGCAAAGCATCTTCGCGGGCTTTTATCAACGAACCGCCGACGCCGTTAAGATGATTTCGCATCGCTTGCAAGCTTGCTTCGTCAAGCGCATCGAGGGCGGCGAGTTTCGCATCGAGTTCTTGAAGTTGCTTTTCGCGTGCGGTTAATAATTCGCGTTCGCGTGCGAGTTGGGTTTGGGCGGCGACGAGTTGCGTGTGATGCGCGGCGGCTTCGCGTGCGAGGCGTATTTCGTTTTGTAAATCTTGATGTTCGCCTTCGCGCTCTGTAAGCATCGTGCGGTGAGTCGCAAGTTGGTCGGTGAAGTAGGTGCTGAGATTGTGACCTTCGGGGATGTTCAAACAGCGTTCGGAGAGAATCGGACACAAGCCGCCTTTGACCTCTTTTTGCATACGTTCGTCACGCGAGATTTCGGCGCGCAAGGTGGCGACTTCGGTTGCCGTGCGGGTGAAATTGGCTTCCACCGCGACGAGCGTCGCGGCGCGTGCGGCGAAGGTTTCGAGACGTGCGATGTCACGCTTGAAGGCTTCTGTGACGCCTGTTAAGCGTTCGATTTCCTTGACGAGTTGGCGACGATTTTCAAGGTGATGTTTGCGCGTGTTCGCTGCTTCGACTGCGTGCGCGAGTTTGGTTTCGACATCAATGCGTTCGATGTCCAAATCATGCAAACGACTCGCGGCATCGCGCAGAGGTTCGGCGGCGCGCACGCGCTCACTTGTTTGACGATGCTGGTCGCGCAAGTTTTTAAGTTGGTGTTCAAGTCGCGCGAGGCTTTCGCGGGCGGCGACGGCGCGGGCGCGCAAATCGCGGAGGCGTTCGCGTTCGCGTTCGATGTCTTGCTGGCGTTCGACTTCGGGTTGTAAAACCACCAGTGCTTCGCGCGCACATTCGGCAATCTCCAACGCTTCTTCGGCGCGACGCACTTCCATTTCCGCCGTCATCACAAGGCGCGTCGCCGCGTCGTGTTCGGTACGCGCGCGGTCGCGTGCGAGGCGCGCGGTGTCGAGTTCACGAAGGCACGCGAGGGCGTTCGTGTGTCGCTCCGCCGCCGGTTGTGTTTCTTGTTCGCGTGTCGCCGCCGCCGTCGCTTCGGCAAGTTCCGCATCGGCTTCCGTCGCCCGACGTTCGGCATTCGCGCGTTCGACTTCGAGGCGGTCGAGACTTGTGCGGGCTTCATTCAAAGCGCGTTCGGCATCGTCGAATTCGGCGACGGTTCGCGTGTGCGTTTCGGCTTCGAGTTCGGCTTGGGCGCGTGTCGCAGTCAATTCGCGCACGGTTGTTTCGGCTTGTTCGCGTTCGGTGACAAGCGCGTCATAATTCTTCAATTCGCCTTCCGCCCCCGCGATTCGCGTGCGGGCTTCGACGATGCGGGCGTTGATAAGGCTGACGGTTTCAAGCAGCTTGTCCGCCCCCGCGCGGTATTCTTCGACTTTGAGCAAGCGGTCAAATTCGCTTTTGCGTTTAACGGAAGTCTCTAAAAACGCGGCGGTGAACAAGCCTTGCGGGACGCCTATCGCGCTTCTAAACAACGCCTTCAAATCTGTGCCGGGTTCGATGCCGAGATGAAGATGGAGCATGTCGGACACGTCCTTCTTCTGCTCCGCGATGCGTGCCTTCAATGCCGGGTCATAGATGTAATAACCGTTGTTCGTATCACGATAAACCGTATATTCGCGTTCATCCTCGCCGGATTGAAACGTCACGCGCACCACGCCCTTCTTCGCTCCGCGCCGCACGAAATCCGTTTTGCTGTATTCCATTGAATCGAACAGCGTCCACGCGATGGCTTCCAAAATCGTGGTTTTACCCGCCCCGTTTCTGCCGACAATGGCGGTCGTGCCGCGCGCGAAACTAAAGTCGGCGTGTTCGTAAGATTTGATGTTCTCTAATTCGACGCGAATGACGTGCATAAAGTCAGGAGCCAGAAGTCAGGAGTCAGAAGTCAGAATGAATGCTGTGTGGTGACGTTGAGTTGGATGTGTTTAAGTGAAAATTCGGTTGACGGAAAGCGTGAAGCCCGTGACCACATCGCTCAAGTCGAGCGTGTCATTGATGTTCAAAATTTGTGGTTCGCGGTTCGGGCGATGAACCGTGACGGTGCGGCGTTTCGGATACACGATGCACACGGTGAGCGTTCCGGCGGCGAGGTAGTCATCAACCTTCTCATCAACTTCATAAAGCTTGTCATTGGGCGAGACGACTTCAACGGCTAAGTCCGGTGCGCCTTTGACATAACCTTTCGGTACTCCGCTCGATGGAATGTGTTCACGCTGTACAAAGGCGATGTCGGGTGCGCGCACTAAGTCAGGATTTTCTTCAAGAATAAATCCTGTTTCGGCGGCAAAGACCACGCCTAAATTATGTACATCAACGAACACTTTAAGGGGAGCGGCAAGGTTCATCGTTTTCGCTCCGTGTTCTCCGCCAGCAGGTGCCATGCGTTTAAGTTCTCCTCTCACAAGTTCATAACAGAAGTCGTCGTCCGGCATCTCGAATAATTCATCAGCCGTCATCAACTTGGTTTGCTCAAGCGTGGTACTCATATTTGATACTCCAGAAAATAATGCTCACTCATCGGCATCCAAAACTTCACGCGGCTTGCATTAAACCTGAAACATGCAGGACGCGGTTTGACCATCGGCGTGCTTGTTCGGCGATGCGGGCTTGTTGGGTTGAGTCGTCCAAGATATTCGCCAAGCGAAGTTGCCAGCACGCCAGTTGTACTTGTAATTCCACCAACTCGGCGGCAACTTCCGTTTCTGTTTCGGCGGCTGTCCACTCGATGAAAAACTTGCTTTCGGTGAGCAGGTCATTTACCACTTGATGATGAACAGGGTTATTGATGAATGAACCGATACGGGCAAGGTTCGCCGCCAAGTTGCCGAGTCGCGTGGGCAAATCATCACGCAGGAAACGCTCTCTGGTTTTTGCCAAGTCATTCATAACCTACTCCTTCCAGTAGTCTTTTTACTGTTTCTTCGACGCTATAACGAATCGTCCTGTCTTCGATTTCCATTGAACGGTTATTCTGACGTGGACGGATATTTATCAGAGATTCGTAACTTACTGTTTGCGAAAAGGGAAGCCAACTCGCGCCCCAAATGTCCGCTTGTCGGCTTCCGTCTTCAAGTAACACGGCTTCACAATCGGCGTGTAATAAGCCGCCACCGGCAATGATTTTACGCTTGGTGTCAACCGCAAGTTTGATATACGAACCAAGCGGCTGAAGCATTTCTGTTAACTGTTCCGGCGTCGCCTGCTCTTTGATGAGAAGAATCATGCGCGGTTAATCGTTGACCCTCAACACAGCCAAGAAAGCTTCCTGCGGAATCTCGACGCGCCCGACTCGCTTCATGCGTTTCTTGCCTTCCTTCTGTTTCTCAAGCAGTTTGCGTTTGCGTGAGATGTCGCCGCCGTAGCATTTGGCGATGACGTTCTTGCCCATTGCGCGGACGGTTTCGCGGGCGATGATTTTGTTGCCGATGGCGGCTTGGATCGGGACTTCAAAGAGTTGGCGCGGGATGAGTTCGCGCATCTTTTCGGCGAGGACGCGCCCTTTGTGTTCGGAGTTGGCGCGGTGAATGATGAGCGAAAGGGCGTCAACGGGTTCTCCGGCGACGAGTATGTCGAGTTTAACGAGGTCGCTTTCCCAGTGTCCAACGAAGGTGTAATCGAGCGAGGCGTAACCTTTGGAGATTGATTTTAGGCGGTCGTAAAAATCAAGCACGATTTCATTCAAAGGCAGTTCGTAAGTGAGCATCACGCGCCCTTCGCTGATGAACTCGAAGCCTTTTTGGACGCCGCGCTTTTCATCGAGAAGGGCGAGGATGTTGCCGACGAAATCGCTGCGGGTGAGAATCGTGGCGCGTATCGCGGGTTCTTCGATTTTGGTGATGCGGACTTGTTCGGGCATCTTCGACGGTGAATCAACTTCCGCCGTTTCGCCGTCGGTCGTCGTCACGCGATAACGCACGCCGGGCGCGGTCGTAATTAAGTCAAGATTAAATTCGCGCTCAAGTCGTTCTTGCACGATTTCCATATGGAGCAAACCGAGGAAACCACAACGAAAGCCGAAGCCGAGCGCGACGGAACTTTCCGGCTCATAGAAAAACGAAGCGTCGTTGAGGCGAAGCTTGTCGAGGGCGTCGCGCATCTCCTCGTATTGATTGGCTTCGACGGGATAGAGTCCGGCGAAGACCATCGGCTTGATTTCCTGAAAGCCGGGAAAGGGTTCGGTCGTCGGGCGCGCGGCTTCCGTCACCGTGTCGCCGATTTGCACGTCCGCGACTTCCTTAATCGCCGCCGTGAAAAAGCCGACTTCGCCGACGGATAACTTATCAATCGCGGTCGGGCGCGGGCGATTGACGCCGACGCCTTCAACCGTGTATTCGCGCCCCGTGTTGAAGAAACGAATTTTCATACCCGCTTTTATCGTACCGTCAATCACGCGGAACAAGACGATGACGCCGCGATATGAGTCGTACCATGAATCGAAAATCAAGGCTTTGAGCGGGGCGGCGGGGTCGCCCTGCGGGGCGGGAATGTCGCGGACGATTGCCTCTAAAACTTGTTCGACGTTCAGACCGGTTTTTGCGGAAACAAGTACGGCATTGTCTGTGCTTAAACCGACGACGTTGCGAACCTGCTCCAAAGCTTTATCGGGTTCAGCACCGGGCAAATCAATTTTGTTGACGACCGGAATGAGTTCTAAATTGTTGTCAATCGCCAGATAAGTGTTGGCGAGGGTTTGGGCTTCGACGCCCTGCGAGGCATCAACGATAAGCAGCGCGCCTTCGCAGGCGGAAAGGGAACGCGAGACTTCGTAGGAAAAATCAACGTGACCGGGCGTGTCAATGAGATTCAAAACATAAGCTTTGCCGTCTTGCGCGGTGTAATCGAGGCGGACGGCGTGAGATTTAATCGTGATGCCGCGTTCGCGTTCCAAGTCCATGTTGTCTAAAACTTGGGCTTCCATATCGCGCCCCGAAACTGCGCCGGTGAGTTCGAGCAAGCGGTCGGCAAGCGTGGATTTGCCGTGGTCAATGTGGGCGATGATGGAGAAATTGCGTATGTTTTCCGAGTTCATAAATAACTTTGTCAACCTAAACGAATGAAGCCTGTCGCTTTTCTTTTTGATGCTGAATCAGACCCTATGAGATTGGCACAGACAAGTTCTTTCTGATACACGGGTAAGTACTAACCAACCGAACTTCAGAGGTGAACTGTGTGTGCCGGGGGAAACGATACTTGAGATACCCGTAGCCGAACAAGCGCAGATGTGGCGGGAGTTGCGCGCCGCCCGCTACGGCTACTTGCGCGCACTGCACATTCAACGGGCGCGGTATATGGCGCGTGACGACGACCCGCAGCGGCGCGCCAAACTCGCCCGCATGCGCTCGATTATCGAAGGATTGTTGCCGACCGAAGCCTTGTTTTTCGCCGCTGAACTCGACATTCACTTGCTGGCAAAGATCGGCTATGGACGCGCATCTATGTGGTCTGTGACAACTACTGCATTCAGACGACGTAATCCGGCAGCTCAAGGCTAACGCTTCGTGGCGGTACACGCCTCTCGAAGATTTATGACACACCGGAAGTAGATCAAGCGGTCGCTGAAATGGCAACAACACGGAAACTAAAGGCAGCATGAGTGTCCCAATCTTGTAAGGTCTGATTTAGCTTTGAACACCCGCTTTATTCTGGCTCCTGACTTCTGGCTACTGGCTCCTGTTTTTAGTCATCCGTGATGCGGATGTATTCCGTGACGATGTGAAAGCCGTTGTTGTCGCCGGGACGGGCATCGTCGGTCAAGTCGTCGAGGCGTTCGACGGCGGTGGTGAATATCGCGGGCGCGTGTTCGGGTGCGGGCGGCAGATAAACGGTCGCGTCGCCTTCTTCTTGCAGATAGCGTTCGTAACACCGCGCGGTGTGCGCGGGGTCTTTGCGAATGCGGTCGGCGATTTCGCCGAGGTCAATAAAGTAATCCGCGACATCAATCAGCTTCGGTGCGGTGTTAGAACGGAAGCCCGCGATTTCGACGCGACAGCCTTTATACGCGACGGCGTTGACGGCGTACACGAAATCTTCATCGCCGGAAACGAGAACCGCCGTGTCGTAAGCTCCGGCAAGCGAGAGCATATCAACCGCGATTTCAACATCGAGGTTTGCTTTGCGTGTGCCGTCGTAAAAGGTCTTCAACTCTTTTTGAATGACGCGAAAGCCGTTGCGCCGCATCCATAACAGAAAGCCCTGTTGACGTTCCGCGCCCGCATCAACTCCGGTGTAGAAGAAGGCGCGCAAGAGTCTGCCGTCGCCTAAGAGCAGTTGAAGAAGTTTGTTGTAATCAATGTCGAGGGTGTGAAAGCGCGCGGCGTGAAACAGATTGTTGCCGTCAATAAAGACGGCGACGCGCCCGCGATAGCTAAGATGCCATGAGTGATGTGAGGTTGAGTCATACTGCATTTGGGAAACCTGCTTTATAAAAACTTGAATTTATATTTGACGTTAATTGAATGGTTAGAATGCCGTCAGGCACCGTTCGCGGTCAAGGCTTTCTTTCTGTAATGAAAGATTTAATCCGTCATCTTATTCACGAGATGATGGAAGTATCGTCGGAAGTGTCAATAACTTCGTTGCCGCTTCGCGCGTCAAGATAAAAGATTTGTCCGCCTGTTTCTATCGCCCACGCGAGACGCAGTTCGAGCGCGGCGACGTTCGTTGTACCGAGTCGCGGCACAGGTAAGACGACGATGCCGCGCGGAGTGAGCGATGCGGACGGGCGTGAGGTGAGCGCGGCGAAGCGTTCGCGGGCTTGGTCGGCAGTGATTAAGTTGCGTGCGGCGAGGACAATCTGCGGGGCGACTTGCGCGGCTTGCGGAAGGGCAGTGCTTGAAAGTTGTGTCACCGTACCATTGGTCATAAACGTGATGCGGAGGATGCCGTAGCCGCCGCTTAACGGAAACAGAAACGGCTTTTGTTCATAGACGGCACGCCGTTGCCCGTCGGGTTGCGTCACGATTTCGACGAGTGAAACGCGTGTCGGGTCAATGCCGAGTAGAGTGGCATTAGTGATGACGAAGCGGCGCAATGCTTCGCGTTCGGCTTCGGCATCTGTGACCGATTCATCATCGGGACTAACACGCGGCAGACGCACGTTTCCGATAAGCGCGGGCAGGGCGGCAATCGTGTTGGTGATGGGCGTCAAGGTCGGCTGCGTCACCGAATCCGCGATGCCTTGCGCGCGAAGCAATGCCGCGAAAGCTTGGCGCGTTTGCGTCGCTTGGTCGGCAGGAAATTCAAGCGTGATTGGCGTAACGACGGCGGTCGCATCACGCGGCGCACCTGTTTCGGGCGCACGCGAACTTGCACACGCCGCGCAAACACAAACGACGCAAACGCCAAGCAACAGAACGACACGGCGCACGTTAAACAAGAATTCATTCATCAACTCACCATTCATCACTCATCATTACCTTATGTGCGGCATCGAGATTATACTTGACCGCGACATCACAACAATCCATGAAGGTCTTGGCACAATCAACATATCAACATAAAGTTCGCTGTTATGAAATCTAATCGCCCGCCGCGTCCACGTTTCGAGAGTGAAGCACAACCGACGCAAACTCAAACTCACAATCAAATCTACGGCGTCAATCCTATCGTCGAAGCTTTGCGCGCCGCCGTGCGCCCGCTTGAACGCATCATGATTGCGACGGGAGCGCATGACTATCGCTTCAATGAGATTTACGATTTAGCGAAAGAGCGCGACGTGCCTGTGCGCCGCGTCGCGCGTGAAGAACTCGACCGCATGATGCATGTCGGGGGCGACCGCACGGCAACCAATCATCAAGGCATCATCGCCATTATCGCGGCGGCGCAATACGCGGACACCGACGCTTTGCTTGACAGCCTAACCGCGAAAATCGAAGCGGGCGAAACGCCGCTCGTCGTCGTGCTTGATGAAATAGAAGACCCGCGCAACCTCGGTGCGATTTTGCGGACGGCGGAATGCGCGGGAGTTGACGCGGTGTTTATACCCGAACGGCGCGCCGCAGGACTTACGGAAACGGTGGCGAAAGCGGCGGCGGGCGCGCTTGAATATGTCCACATTGCGCGCGTCACAAACATCGCGGACTTAATTGCAGAACTAAAACGCAGAGGCGTGTGGACGGTGGCAACCGATGAGGCGGCGCGCGTGGATTACACAAGCTTTGATTGGCGCGTTCCGGTCGCCGTCGTGCTTGGCAACGAAGGCGACGGCGTGCGAAGACTGGTTCGCGAACGCTGTGACGCGACGGTGCGGTTGCCGTTGCGCGGTCACATCGAATCGCTTAACGTATCGGTTGCCGCCGGTATCGTGATGTACGAGATTTTGCGGCAGCGAACTCAAGGTGAGGCGCGGGCGTATAAATAAAAGTTCATCATTGATAACACGCGAATAGATGTACACTTCATGCTCGTTTCAGTGATATATGAACGATAAATACCGAAACATAAAATAAGGAAGACACGATGATTTACTGCCCGCGCTGTGCCGCGCAAAATATCGAAGACGCCAAGTTCTGTCGCAGTTGCGGCACGGACATCAGCTTTGTCGCGCCAGCCTTGACCGGAAACTTACCCGCTCCCGCGCGTAGGGATAAAAAATCGCGCGGCAAAAAACCGGCGACGATTGCAGGCGCGACGGAAGACTTTTTCGTCGGCGTGGCGTTTCTGCTTATCGTACTTGGCGGAGCGATTTTCTTTACCGGCGGCTTTATGATTTGGATATGGATGTTGATTCCGGGCTTCGCGTGCGTCGGTAGCGGCATCGGGAAATACCTGCAATTTCGCCACGAACAACAATCACAAGTCGGGGCTGCGATTCGCAATGTTGAGCCGCCTTCGTTTCTTCATCGGAGCGAACGCGCGACTGAAGAACTGCCCGCATCTGACGCTTCCATGCTTCCACGCGGCAGCGTCACAGACGGCACGACGCGCCTTTTCGATAACCTTGATAATGTTCCGCGTGGGCGTTCAGCCGTTCGCGTCGAACCTTCATCGGAACGCCACCCGCCGCGCTCGTGAATCACACTTTGATTTGCGTCTCCCTCGCCGCGTTCCGTGTCGTCGAACTCCTGCCCTCGATGCGGGGCGCGGCGCATCATGCCGACATCTTCGAGATTCGCGCCGATTATTTCAACGAAGCGGAGCGACAAGTTTTCCTAAACGAACTACCCGCATTGCTCGAACACGCGCCGCGCCGCCTCATTGTCACCCTGCGCTCACGCGAACAGGGCGGTCACGTCTTCGACGATGAAGCACCGCCGGGCATTGACGAGCGCGCCGATTTTCACACGCGCGCCTTACGACTTCTCATCCCGCACGACGGCTTGATTGACATCGAACTCGACCTTGCCCGTCACTTCCAAATGCGCGAACAATCTTCGACCATGAACGCCGCTTTCGAGTGGCGACACGTCATCTGTTCACACCACGACTTTGATGGCGGAGCGCACATCATCGAAGCCGCGTATCACGAACTCGCCGCGACGCCCGCGCGCGTCTTGAAGCTGGCGACAACGGCGCGCGATGCGATTGATTGTTTGCCCGTGATTCGCACGCTCCGCCAAGCCACGAACGAAGGGCGCGAACTCATCGCGCTGGCGATGGGCGTCGCGGGCGTGATGACGCGCATACTCGCGCCGCTCTTTGATTCGCTCTTAACTTACGCCGCCGTTGATGACAAACATGCGACCGCACGCGGACAAGTCACCGCCCACGCGATGCACGATTTATATCGCACGCCGAAACTCGACGAAGACACTTTCATCACGGGTCTCATCGGCAACACGGTCGCGCATTCGCTCTCGCCGCACATACACAATCGGGCATTCACCGCGCAGTCTGTCAACGCCGTTTATCTGCCGTTTGAAACGCACGACCTTGATGCGTTTATGCGTCGCATGGTTCACCCGAAGACACGCGAAACAGCGTGGAACTTGCGCGGCTTGAGCGTCACCGCGCCGCATAAACAGAACATCATTCCCTATCTCGATGACATGGACGACGCGGCGCGCGAAGTCGGGGCGGTCAATACGATTGTGATTAAGGGCGATGAACTTCACGGCTATAACACCGATGCCCGCGCCGCCCTTGTGCCGCTCGAAGGTTTGATTGATTTATATGATAAACGTGTCGCGGTCATCGGCGCGGGCGGAGCGTGTCGCGCCGTGCTGTGGAGTTTGCGTGAAGCCGGAGCGCACGCGACCGTGTATGCACGCGACACGACGCGCGCCGCCATCGCGCAAACTTACGGCGCGTCATGCGAGAAACTCGAAGACGCGAACTTCGCCGCTTTCGATGTCGTCATCAACACCACGCCGCTCGGCACACGCGGCACACCACGTGAACACGAAACGCCCGCCGTCGCGGGTCAACTGCGCGGGGCGCGCATCGTGTATGACCTTGTTTATAATCCATCCGAAACACGATTCATGAAAGAAGCCCGAATCGCTTCATGCTTCGCCGTCGGCGGTCTCGAAATGCTCATCGCCCAAGCCGCCGCGCAGTGGACTCTATGGACGGGACACGATACCGCACCGCTTGACGTAATGCGCGAAGCGGCGCGCGATGAATTAGCTTAGTCAGTGGTCTTTCGCAGTGGTCAGTGGTCAGTGGTCGGTGGTCAGTAAGAACTAAAGACCACGCTCATTGACGTTCAACTTTGTGCTTGACATCGCAATCATAAATCCCATGCTCCACTGTTCACTGTTCACTGTTCACTGTTCACTGTTCACTGTTCACTGACCACTGACCACTGACCACTGCGAAAGACCACTGACTACTGACCACTATGAGCCAAAGATACAGCCGACAAATTTTGTTCGAGCCGATTGGCGCGCAAGGGCAGAGGCGCATCTGTGAAAGTCGCGTCGTCGTCATCGGGTGCGGTGCTTTGGGGAGCGCGCATGTCGAGACGTTGGCGCGCTCCGGCGTCGGGCGGCTGCGCGTCGTTGACCGTGATTTCGTCGAAGAATCTAATCTTCAAAGACAGACTTTGTTTTCTGAAAGCGATGCGCGTGAGCGTGTGCCGAAAGCAATCGCGGCGCGGCGGCGTGTCGGGGAAATCAATTCCGAAACGGAAGTCGAAGCCGTCGTCGCGGATGTTCACGCGCTCAACATCGAAGGCTTTATCAAAGATGCCGATGTTGTTTTAGACGGCACGGATAACTTCAGCACGCGCTATCTCATCAATGATGCGTGCGTCAAGCATAACGTCAAATGGATTTACGGAGCGGCGGTCGGCGCGCTCGGTGTGACGATGACGATACGACCCGACGCGCGCCCGAAGCGTCCGTGTTTGCGGTGCATCTTCGCGGAAGAACCGGCGGCGGGAAGTGCCGCGACGTGTGACACCGCCGGAATTATCGCTCCCGTTATCGCCGTTGTTTCCGCCGCGCAAACCGTCGAATGTCTGAAGTTGATTGTTGGGCGCGAGGATGAACTACACGATTCATTGATGCAGTTCGACGTGTGGCGAAATGATTGGCGGCGCATCAAACTCCCGGCGGCGGATGCCGAATGTCGAACGTGCGGGCTTCATCTTTATGAGAGTCTGGCGGCGGAAGCGGGCGAGATGACGAGCGTCTTATGCGGGCGCGACGCGGTGCAGATTCGTCCCGCCCGCGCGGGTGACTTGGACTTAAACAGGCTCGGTTCGCGTTTGCGTGCGATTGGAGATGTGCAGGTCAACGAGTATCTTTTGAGACTAAACACGGGCGAACATGAACTGACGGTGTTTCGTGATGCCCGCGCCATTGTGCGCGGGACAAGCGACACCGGCGTCGCGCGTTCGCTCTATGCGCGGTACGTCGGCAACTGAAAATCAACATGCTAAATCATCCCTCAACTTCGCGGTGTCAATCCGTTCCATTTCATAAACTCATCGCACAAGTGATGATGTATATCGTCATCATCACCATAGTCATCATCGCGTCGGGCATGTTCGCGCGTGCGAATGCGCCCGTCGTGTGGGAACTCAAAACGCGCGCCGAAATTTTGCGCGGCACGTCGCGCGGCGTTTCGATTACGGAGACGGGAGCATTGATGCTCGCGCCGCGATTCGATGCGGTGTTCGACACTAAGCAGAGTTATGTGTGGTCAAGCGCGGTTGATAAAGCGGGCAACATCTATCTCGGCACGGGCAATGACGGGCGCGTCTTTCGCGTCGCTTCCAACGGTGCGAACCCGACGAACGGAACGCTTTTTTATGACACGCCGGAGTTGAACGTGACCGCCCTCGCGGTTGATGCGAACGGTGTGCTTTATGCCGCCACGTCGCCGGACGGTAAGGTTTATCGAATCACGCAGGGCGGGCAAGCGGAAGTTTTCTTTGACCCGTCGGATAAATACATCTGGTCACTGGCGATGATGAACGACGGCGCGCTTGCCGTCGGGACGGGCGGCGAAGGGCGCATCTATCGCGTGCCTGTCGAAGGCGGCGCGGCGGGCGGCGTGGTGAAGCGTGCGCCGGAAGCAGTCGTGTTTTACGATTCGAGCGAGACGCACATCATCAGTCTGGCAATCAATCGCGCGACGGGTGATTTAATCGCGGGAACTGATCCGGGCGGTCTGGTGCTTCGCGTTGACCGGAGCGGTAAAGCCTTCGCGTTGCTCGACGCGCCGCTACGCGAAATGCACGCTCTTAGCATCGCGCCGGACAATTCGATTTACGCGCTCGCAATCGGCGACGCGGCATCATCACCTTCTCGCACATCGGGCGCGGGTTCGACGATGCTCGAAGCTCTCCTCGCGGCGGCGGCAAGTTCCACGACCAGCCCGCCCGCCACAACGCCGGACGGAAGCCCGCCCACTGTCGGCGGCACGGACACGACGGGTTCACGCGCGGAAAGCAGTCCGCTTTCCGCGTCCGTTGCTTCACCCGCCGCACGAAGTCGCCGGAGACTCGCGGGAGCGCGCAGTGCGTTGTTTCGCATCACGCCGAACGGTGCTTCGGAGGTCGTGTGGAGTTCGCCAGGCGTGACAGCGTTTAGCCTCGCCGCGCGTGACGGTGATGTACTGCTCGGCACGAATGAGCGCGGGCGCATCCTTTCGATTGACGCTCAGACGGACGAAACCTTGCTTGTCGAAGCGAGTGAAAATCAAATCTCATCGTTCGTCACACACAACGGCGAACTGTTCGCGGCATCGAGCAACGCCGGAAAGTTGTTTCGCCTCGGTCGCAATTTTAATCGCAGTGAGCCGCACACCGGAACTTACGAATCGCCCGTGCAGGACGCGCAAGTCACCGCGCAGTGGGGAAATCTTTCGTGGCGTGTAAGCGGTGTGGGTAACGCAAACAACGCGGGTCAAGGGCAAGTAACGACGCAAGTAATAATGCAAACGCGAAGCGGCAACACCGAACAGCCCGACCGGACGTGGAGCGATTGGAGCGCGGCTTATACTGACGGCGGCGGTTCGATCATCTTGAGTCCGCCCGCGCGCTTCATACAATGGCGCGTCACATTCACGGCAGCGGCAACTGTAAATCAGAACGCGAATATGGCGGAGAGCGTGCGCGTCGAAGATGTGCGGCTCGTCTATTTGCCGCGCAATGTCGCACCGGAAATCATCTCGCTCGTCGCGCTGCCGCCGAACGTCGCTTTGCTTCCGACGATTTCTTTGACGGGTGATGCGAGCAATGATGCGAACCCGGATAATCCACTTGCGACCACGACGACGGGAACATCACCCGCGATAACGATTCCGCCGCGCCGCACGTTTCAGCGCGGCGCGATGAGTCTTCAGTGGCAAGCCGAAGATGCGAACAATGACCGCATGGAATACTCAATCACTTTTCGCCACGTCGGAGAAAGCCGGTTTCAAATCTTGCGAACCAATTTGCGCGACAACTTTTTTACGATTGACGCCGCGACGCTTGCCGACGGGCAATACGTTTTTCGCGTCACGGCGTCGGACGCTGTAGACAATCCCACGTCGCGCGCCCTGACGGGTGAGCGCGTCAGCGAGGCATTCACTATTGATGCGACGCCACCGGAAGTTCAGGTCACACCGGACACCACATCCGACACCGTAGCGGGCGGCGCGTCATCGAATGTGAGGCGTATCAGATTCAGTGTCGAAGACGCGACGAGTGCGATACGGCGCGCCGATGTCAGCATCAACGGTGGACGCTGGACGAGCGTTTATCCTGACGACGGCATCGCGGACGAACGCCGCGAGACATTCTCAATCCAACTGCCCACCACATCCACTGGAAGCACGGAAACGGCGGACGTGACAATCGCTTTGCGCGCCTTCGATACAAACGGAAACGTCGGTAACGCGCGCACGGTGCAACGCCGA
Source organism: Pyrinomonadaceae bacterium MAG19_C2-C3 (assembly GCA_024330265.1). Classification (GTDB taxonomy): domain Bacteria; phylum Acidobacteriota; class Blastocatellia; order Pyrinomonadales; family Pyrinomonadaceae; genus JANDLT01. The sequence continues at coordinate 53,763 of JANDLT010000029.1, forward strand.
CGCTGATTTATGAAGGCTCGAAAAACGGCGTAAATCGTCGCGGCGTTTGCACCAAAGCGTGCGCCTGTGCGGGAAAGCGTGTCGGGAGATTTATCGAATAATGCGAAATCCTTAGTAATTCCTGCTTTAGGTACAGTGTTAAACTTGGCATCGCGGTTGCTTGTTCGGGCAGTGCGTCTCTCCGCCGCGCGTTTCTCCTTCTCCCACTCCTTGCACGCCCGGTTCACCGTCAATAAACTTGAAGGAGAGAAACGAAAGCTGTGTTAGCCATGAAAAACTTTAAGACCACAACGACCGCCGCCATACTTGGTTGTCTGCTCGCGGTCAACGTCTTCGCCGTCACCGACCAAGACGATAAAAAGCGACCGAAGAAAGACGACGGCACAGTTATCATCGAAAGGGAAAAGAAACGTCCGCCTGCCGATGACAAAAAAGGCGACAAAGAAGAAAAGAAGCCGGAAAAGAAACCATCGGCGCAAGTTTCTTTTCCGTTCAATTTCTTTTCCTCAGTGCCATCGTAAAGAATCCCCGTTAGACGCATTTCTTAAAGCCCGTTCTCCCATTCGCTCTCGCTCGAAAATCTCGTCTGTCTCTCCCGTCGCATAACTTTTGCTTCCTAAATCAAAGGGTCAATTATCATGTTCAAAAAAAATCGGGTTGCCATTCTATTTATCGTTTTAAGCTTGATGTCGGGACTTTCACTTTTCGCTTTTGATGTTGTCGCGCAACGTCGCCGTCCGGCTTCCAACGCAAACCGTCGCGCGAACGCGGTCGTGCCGCGTTATCTGCTTGCCGAAGCCGAAAGCATCAGCGGCGACCGTTTCCGCATTGCGACGCACACTCCGGCGGGAGTTAAAATCATCGCCGTGTCAGAACCATCGCGCCCGATGCTCGATGCGATTGATAAAGGTTTCACCGATTTATTTGCCGCCGCGCGGCGGGCGAATTTTCGCCGCAACTTGAGTCACCAAAATTACACGGTCTTCATCGCGCGCTCCGACCGCGCGGCAAACAACGCCATTCCCGCCATCGCCGTCGGTGCGAGTCAATATGCCGGAACGCAATATGATCGCGGCGGTTTTATATACGCCGCCGGATTGGTGCTTGACCCGAACGCCAACGCTTTCATTATCGCGGAACACACGCGCGATTTCCGTCCGGCTTCCGATGCCGTGCGCTTTGAAGGCGAACATATCGTGCTGTATCACAACGACCCTCGCCGCTTTGAAGCGACCGCCGACCACAGTCGCGGCGGCGGACACCCGATTTTGAAGTAGTAATGAGCGATGAGTAAGGGCGGGGTTGGTGATAAAGAGCCTACGACATAAGTCGTAGGCTCAATCTATTTATTGACACCCTACTCATTGACGAGTATAAGAAGCTTTGTTTTTAGTTCAAACAAAGCTTCGATTAAAAACCGCGAACTTCACACCTCACACTTTTTATGCGGCGCATTGATTTAGAGAAAGCAGAGACGGCGCGTGCCAGCACGATGCGCGACATTAACCGCAAAATCGTGTTGAACTATGTGCGCGACCGTCAGCCGATTTCGCGCGCCGACATCGCCCGCGCGACGGCTTTGCAACGCTCGACCGTTTCAACCATCGTCGAACATTTGAGGCACGACGGCTTAGTCGAAGAGATCGGCAGCGGCGAATCATCGGGCGGGCGGCGTCCGACCTTATTGCAGTTGCGCGCCGAAGGCGTGCTGGCTGTCGGCGTTGATGTCGCTCCGACGCTAACGACAATTGTGACGAGTGACCTGAACGGGCAGATACGCGACCGCCGCGAATTTCCTACTTCATCGAACGCCGAAAAGATGACGGAAAGCATCATCGAAACTGTCAAAGACATGCGTCGCCGCGGCGACGCGAGACGCATGGCGGGCATCGGCGTCAGTCTGCCGGGACTCGTTGATGCCGCATCGAGCGAAGCGTTGTATATCCCTTATTTCGGCTGGCGCAATTGGAAAATCGGAAAGCACTTGCACGACGCGACGAATCTGCGCGTCGTCGTTGATAACGACGCAAACGCGGCGGCACTGGCTGAATTGTGGTTCGGCATCGCGCACGCCGAAGCCGAGCGCGATGTAATGCGCGATTTTATTATGGTTATCGTCGCGGAAGGCGTTGGAACGGGTATCGTCTTTGACGGGCAGATTTATCGCGGTGAACGTGGCGCGGCGGGCGAGTTCGGGCATATGGTCATCGGCAGCGGTGCCCCATCAACCTGTTCGTGCGGCAACCGCGATTGCTGGGAAGCCTTCGCTTCGGGGCGCGCGGCAGTCGCGCGTTATGAAAAGTTACGCGAAGGAAAACAACGCCGAAGCGTCAAGCAAAGCGACAATAAGAATAATAACGGCGATGAAGTCGAAATGAGTCTTACGCATATCATTGATTGCGCCCTTGACGGCGAGCAATCTGCGATAACCGCGTTGCAAGAAACGGCGCGCTACTTGGGGATTGGCATTTCCAATTTAATCGTCGGTTTCAGCCCCGAATCCATCATTATCGGCGGCGCGCTGACACGAGCGTGGTCATTAATTGAGTCGCAACTCCAAGAAACCGTTGAGCGCAGCGTGCGGCGTGGTCTGCCGTCATCGCGCATCGCCGCTTCTTCGCTTGGCGATCAACCTACTTTAATGGGCGCGCTGAGCTTAATCCTCGCGCGCAAGTTCGCCACCTCTACGGCGGCATGAGATGTGCATAAATGAAATAAAGACTTAACCGATAAACTTTGTTGCGACGAAAAACTTAGTTGCATCAAATACTTAACGGCGATAGTATTTTATCGCTTTATCCGAGAACTAAATTAAAATTCAAGATTTCGTACTGCTTCTACCGCGCCAATCTTTTCAACACCATTAGGAGTATCGCCAATGATGAATCGTCAGCCGTTGCAACACCTAGCTGTCGCGGCAGTGCTTATTTGTAGTCTTGTCTTGACTTCGATTTTCACGGTCAACGTGTCGGCGCAGAACGACACGATGATGCAAGCCTTCTACTGGGATGTGCCGGTTGATGATGTCAACAAGAACGGCTCTTGGTGGAATAATTTGAACGGCAAGGCGAACGAATTAAGCCTCGCCGGTATCACCGGCATCTGGACGCCGCCGCCGTCGAAAGGGAATTTCGGCATTTATGATATGGGCTACGGCGTCTTCGACCACTTCGACCTCGGCAACTACACGCAGAAGGGCAGCACGGAGACGCGCTTCGGCAGTCGTCAAGAGTTAATCAACATGATTAACCAGATGCACGCTAACGGCATAGAGGTTTATGCAGACATACTTCTCAACCACATCTATACCAACGACAGCCAAGCAGAGGCGAACCCTGCGGTTAAAACCTACGTCGCCAACGAAGCCTTCATCAACGGCGTGCAGCGCGCCTCGTATCCGACCAACGAGATTTTATGGCGCATCCCTAACGCGCAACCGGGCGACTACTACATCAAGATTAAGGGCTACAATCTGGATTGCGCCGTCAGCAACACGGAGCGCGCCTACGATTTGACGATTAACTGGACGGGCGCGGGCGACTCTCCCCCGCAGTATCCGAATAATATCTACTGGGAATCGGAGCCGAACAACGGCAACGGGCAGACCAACACTTTTCCCGCTTCGGGCAAACACATCTGGGCGCACGTCAATCAGTGCGGCGACATAGACGAATACAAAGTTACGTTGACCACGACGCGCAACATTGACATTCGCCTTCTAGCGCAGCGCGAAACGAGCGGGCAGCTTCAGTACGCCAATCAAGAGAACGGCTATCGCGTGTTTGAGGTTTATCACAACGGCGTCAATCTCGCCGCGACGACTTTACAGGCGCGCACCAACACGGGCGTCTCTTTCGTCAACCACACCGGCACGGGCGAAGCGAACTGGACGTGGAACTACACGCACTTTCATCCGGCGGACGCGAATGATTTTCTCGGCAACGGCGGCTTCGAGGATTCCATTGAGCCGAATTGGAAACTGTTCGGGCAGGATTTCAATACCTACAACACGACGGTGCAGAACCGCTTGATTCAGTGGGGACAGTGGTTGACGAACACGGCTGGTTACGACGGCTACCGCTTGGATTTTGTGCGCGGCTTTCAGGAAGAGTTCGCTGCCAAGTGGATTAACAACATGCCGCGCAAGGCGAACGGTTCGCAACGGTTCGTCGTCGGTGAGTATTTTTCGAGCAATAAATACCGCGTCAAGAATTGGGTCAATAATGTCAACGGCTACACGTTCAACGGCAACCGCGCCGATGTTGACGGCTTCGACTTTCCGTTAAAGAACACCTTGACACAGATGACAAACGGCAACGCCGCGAGTTTCAACATGACAGGACTCAATAACGCCGGATTGATACGCGACAACACCGGCAACAGCTTGCCGGGAACATCGGTTGTGACGTTCGTCGAAAACCACGACACGGGCAAAGAACACGACAAGTGGGTGACGAAAGATTGGCGCATGGCGTATGCCTACATACTCTTTGCGGAAGGTCGTCCGTGTCTTTTCTACCCGCACTTCTACGGCGTCACTCAAGTGGACGCGGGCAACACGAGCCTCACCGTGACCGCCCCCGCGACTCTGCAAGCGGACATCAAACGGATGACTCGCCTGCGCCGCGACTACTTGGACGGCGGCATGATTGTCTTGAGTCAAACGGGGAATCCGTATCCGGCAGGTGACACGGCGAATGTTTATGTCGCGCGTCGTTTCGGCAACGCGACGAAGCCGGGCGCAATCCTCGTCGTCAACAACCATGACACACAGACCAAAGGCGTGTGGGTTGACAATGCGCCGGGTGGTTCGGGATACGCGAACTGGGCGGGCAAGGTACTGGTGAACGCCGTGAGCGGCAGCAACCAAGAGACGCAAGTGCAGGCGGATGGTCGTGTCTATGTGCAAGCACCGCCGCGCGGGTATGCCGTCTATCTTCCAAAAGATAAGTACACGCCGTTCTAAGTTTTGTCGCAAGATTAACGATTTCTCATTTGCCATCGTTTGCCATCGTCTGCTTTGAGCGAAAGCGAAAAGTGAATTGTGAAAACGGAAGCGAATAAGAAGATTGAAACTGGTTTGTATAGAAGCATTAGGTGCGCCCGACATAGAAATTAGCAGTAAGGGCTGCGTGTGAATTGCGAGGCAAACTTTTAGGTGTAATTAAACTTTCCGTCAACAGGGAACCTTGAGCATTATGACTACAACAAAAAACTTTCTCTTTCTTTGGCGTCTTGCCGCCGTGTCATTGCTGCTTTTCATTTGCGTGCTTCCTGCCGCCGCTCAAACCAACAGAGCGGATATCACAGGCACGGTCACGGACACCGCCGGTGCCGTCGTTCCCGACGCCACCGTGACAATCACCAACGTTGATACGAACGCCGAGCGCACGGTTACGACTAACAGTGACGGCGTGTACGTCGCGCCGTTCCTCGAAATAGGCAATTATCGCGTCAGTGTCACTGCGCCGAACTTCCAGACGACGACGCGCGAAAATATCAGGTTGCAGACCAGTGACCGCCTCGCCGTTGACGTGCAAATTGCGGCTGGCGGCGTCGGCACAAACGAAGTTACAGTGACGGCGGAAGCCCCGTTAATTCAAACCGAAACGAGCGAACGCGGCAGCATCGTGACCGGGCGCGAAGTCACCGAGCTACCGCTTAACGGGCGCAACTTCACGCAACTCGCCACGCTCACGCCCGGCGTTTCGCGCGTCACCATCGGTACGCTCTCCGATGCCCGCGCCAACAACAACGGCGACCCGAACGCGGGCGGGCAGGGTCCCGGCGGCGGCAACCCGGTCGGCTCAACCGAATCGGCGCGCTTCGCACGCTCCGGCGGCGCGGTTATCTCCGCCAACGGGCAACGTCCGACGAACAACAACTTCTCCGTTGACGGCGTTGACAACAACGAACCGCAGTTCGGCACTATCGGCGTCTTCGTCAATCCCGACGCCATCGCCGAATTCAGGGTCACGACGAGCGTGCCGCCTGCCGAAGTCGGGCGCGCCGCCGGTGCGGTCGTCAACACCAGCTTCAAATCCGGCACCAACAATCTCAACGGCTCGCTCTACTACTACGGTCAGAATTCAGCACTTAACGCCTTTGCGCCGCTTATCAAGCGCGACCGCGCGAACCAGATTTCAAGCGGTAACCCGAACCCTGTGGGAAAGGCGGTGCAGC
>JANDLT010000030.1 GCA_024330265.1 Pyrinomonadaceae bacterium MAG19_C2-C3
GGACTTTCAGTCCATCGGCAATCTATGCACTTTCAGTGCATAGTGGTTGAGTTGAAAGATTCATCTTGAGCGCGAAGGTGAACACTTAATAACGCGAGTTCGATGTAAGAAGCAGTAAGGACTTTATCTACGAATCAACACGAAACGGCACGAAACAAAACCGGATTTCTGTGGCGTTCTTACTTCGTGATTCGTGTGTTTCGTGGATAAAATCTTTCTTGTCTTACCTTGAACTCACGTTAATTCAAACTCTCCTCGTCGCAATTAAATCTCTCCCTCAAACCGCAGTTCGTACTCCGTTCAGGTTACTCAATTGATGGTGAAAATTAGTTTGATTGTCGCCGGTTGCCTCGCAATCGTGCTGACGTTGCTGCCGCTCGTGCGGCGTACCGAATGGTGGGTCAGGCTTGGTGACTTTCCGCGCGTGCAGATAGCACTCGGCGCGCTCGGCGTGCTGGGCGGTTATCTGTATGTTGAGCCGATTGATGCGGTGGCGGAATATGTTTTCGGCGGCGCGCTCATCGCGTCGGTGCTGTATCAGGTGGCGAGCATGTTGCCGTACACACCGCTCTACCCGAAACAGGTGATGCCGTCGGCGCGGGTTAAAGACGATGCGGTGTGCAGTTTGATGGTCGCCAACGTCTTGATGACCAACCGCGAAACGTCGAAGCTGTTGGCGGCAATCGCGGAGCATGACCCGATGCTGGTGTTGGCGGTGGAAACAAGCGAGTGGTGGAAGACGCAACTCGACGCACTCGCGCCGCGCTATCCGTATTGTGTGCCGCACGCGATTGATAACACTTACGGCATGGTGCTGTATTCAAAATTGGAATTGATTAACCCGCAGATTGAGTTTCTGGTGCAGGACGATATTCCGTCAATTCACACGCGGGTTAAATTGGAGTCGGGCGATGAATTTGAATTGCACTGCGTTCACCCGCGCCCGCCGTTTCCGACCGAAGACGATAAATCAACGGAACGCGACGCCGAACTTCTGCTTGTCGGCAAGCGCGTCAAAGCTTCACCGTGTGCCTCTATCGTCGCCGGAGACTTAAACGATGTCGCGTGGTCACGGACGACGACGATGTTTCAGAAAATCAGCGGCTTGCTTGACCCGCGCATCGGCAGAGGTTTCTTCAATACCTTTCATGCCTCGTACCCGTTCATACGCTTTCCGCTCGATCACGTTTTCCATTCGCATCACTTCCGGCTCATCTCTTTGAAACGGCTCGCACATTTCGGGTCAGACCATTTCCCGGTGTTCATCACGTTGAGTTACGAGCCGGAAATCAAACACACGCAAGATAAGCCGGAAGCCGCCGACCACGAAGAACGTCAAGAAGCCGAAGCGAAAATCGAAGAAGCCGAAGCGAGAAATTAGCGCGTGGATAAATGTCGAATCCGCATTTGTTAAAGCTGCTTCGCACGCAAGATGTCTCGAATATCGGCAAGCAGAATTTCTTCCGCCGTCGGGAGTGCCGCCGCCGCTTCAGGCTCCGCGCCTTTGACGCGATTGAGGGCTTTGATAAGCATAAAAATCACGAGGGCGATAATCAGAAAGCCGATTACGTCGTTGAGAAACGAGCCGAGCGCGATGACCGGAATGGCTTTCGCCTTCGCTTCTTCGAGCGACACCGGAATGCCCTTCGACGAATCGAGAACATAGAACAAACTCGAAAAATCTACTTTGCCGAGAATCATACCGATAGGCGGCATGATGATGCCTTCGACAAGCGAGGTCACGATTTTACCGAACGCCGCACCGATGACGACCGCCACCGCGAGGTCTATCACATTGCCGCGTGCGATAAAGGTCTTAAATTCCTGCCACATAGATTTGCTCTCCTTAAATCAATACTTGAACTGAAGTCAATTGCAGTGAGGCGGCAAGGTAATTTGAAGCCGAAAATTCATAACTGAGAAGATGCGATTGTGTGAGCCAACGATTTTCCCGCGTGTGGCTTCAAAGTTGCTTCTATCGGGCGGTGAACGCCGAACGGAAACTTAAAATCGAACATTAGTGAACCTTTCCACAGTTATATCGTTCAACAAGAAAACATAAATCAAGGGGTAGATTAACCAAAATGAAAAGCATCAATACAAAACAGGTGAGAATCGTTAAAAGCAGCGAACGTAGTCGCCGCGAGGAATTGCTACAAGAAAAAGCCGCGAACCAGAAGAAATCCACACAGGAAACCGCACGCGATATGATGTCAACCGTGACGGGTTGGGTCAATGAACTTCATTCGCGCCAACAGGCGGAGACGGCACGCGCGATAAGGTCTTTATTTCCCGAACCGACCGCCGCCAAATAGTCGTTTGAGCAGCCCGCCAAGCGTTATATTTAAGGTGGTAAAATATCGAAGCCTCGCCGCATATTGTATGCGGCGAGGCTTTTTCGCGTCTAAGTTTTGTATTCAAGTCGCCTGTGAACCATAGTGCCATGTAAGCGTATCGCCTGAGTTCACGATAACGAATCGTTTCACCATTCATAAGTTAGTCCGGGTTCGGCAATGCGTAAGTTCGTGCGACCGCAGGCGGCGATTTCGCGCATGATTACGTCGCGGTATGAAGGTTTAATGTGAACGGCATAGATGCTTGTTAGATGATCGAGTTTCTCAAGTTCGGTATCGAGCAAGGCGGGTGTCAAATGACCGGAATCAATGGCGAGTTTGCTGAGAGCGTTGGGAAACGAGCATTCAATCAGCAACGCATCGAGATGTGGCAGACGGTTTAAGACTCGCCAAAATTCATCGGTCGCTCCGGTGTCGGCGGAGTATGCGACGTGCGTATCGTTCGATGTCAAAAGCAAGCCGACGGTCGGAACGGCGTGATGCACGGGAATCGGCGTGATGGTCAAATGTTTAATGGAGAATGTTTCGTTGGGTCGGAGCGTGACGTATTCCATGACGCGACAGTGACCGTTGCTAAGTTCAGAGAAACGCGGGTAAGTGTGCCAGTTGAAGATGTCGTCTTCGAGGCGTTGAATGTTCTCCGCCGTCGCATAAACGCGCACGGGTTGTTCGAGATACTCGAACGAGTCATCAATGAAAATCGGCAAACTTGCGATGTGGTCAATATGTGTGTGCGTGATGATAACGTCGCGTATCGCGGTGCGTTCATGCGGGGCGAGGGCGAGTCCGAGACTTCCGGCATCAATGGCGATGGTGTCATCAACGAGATAACAACTTAAACGCTGTTCGACGCATGGATGACCATGCTCATCGAAAGTGCTTGGGAGAAGTTTAATTTTCACGGTGGAGCGGCGTATCCTGACCGCGCGCTGGTTGTCCTTGTGTCACGGGTAAAGCAAATGACGCAGACAACATGATAAAGCGGCGCGCGAAAATTAAATAAAGCGTTGAGACATTGAAACGAGGTGTTTAGCGCGCACAGGTTTGGGCGCGACCACCGTCAATCGAATAAGTGACGCCGGTAATCCACGCGGCTTGGGACGAGGTGAGAAAGTAAATCAGTTCGGCAACTTCTTCGGCTGTTCCCGTGCGACCGAGCGGATGAGTCGTGGCGGAACGGGCGAGGAATTCTTGATAATCATTTTCCGCCATGCCGCCCTCACGATGCAAATTGGTTTTGACGACGCCGGGATTCACCGCGTTGACGCGCACACCTGCGGAAGCAAGTTCGAGTGCCGCGCAACGTGTCAACTGGTCAACCGCCGCTTTGGAAACGCAATAAGCGAGAACACCGGGAAAGGAACGCAAACCCGTGACGCTTGAGACGTTGACGATGTTACCGTGTGTGCGTTCGAGATGCGGAGTGGCAAGTTTCATTAAGTGGAAAACGGCGCGCACGTTGACGTTCATCAATTCATCCCAAGCCGCGAGCGATGTGTCACGAATCGAACCCGTAGAGATTGAACCGGCGGCATTGACGAGTATATCGAGTTTGCCGAAGCGGTTCACGGTTTCAGCGACAATGTGTGCGGCGTCATTTTCAATCGTGATGTCGGCGTGGATGAAGGCGACGTTTGGCGCAACATCGGATGCGGCTTCGCCCACTTCATTGCCGATATACGAAGCAATCGCGGCGAGCGGTTTTTCGCGGCGACCGACGAGCATCACGCGCGCTCCGGCGTTAGCCAAACGAATCGCCGTCGCGCGACCGATGCCCGAAGATGCTCCGGTCACGAGGGCGATTTTGTCATGCAGTTCCAACGTCATGTTTTTCTTTTTGCTTTTGGAAAATTATCGTCTTAATCACCGTTTCACGTTCAAGAGATTGATTGTCGTTAGACTGTCGGCGCGCATCGTGCCGCACATGCTACTACAACCGCACGCGGCAGAGTGAATAAATTTAACGTCGGGTGCGCGGACAAGGACTGTTGACAGAAGCGGGGAAAAGTCTCACTATTTTCAGCACCCCACAGTGACAATCGCCATGCGTTCTGAAGTAAGATGTCAGGACGGAACGCCTTCACCTGATAAGCATCAATCGAAGCACAGCGATTCGTCTTCACGATAGAATGCTAAAATAACAAACGATGGCAAACATCCCCTAGTTAGTCGTCCGTGCTGATTTAGTTAAGCCACCATGCCCAGTGTTCAAGTTAAAAACGTCGAAGCGCAACATCACGATGGAGTGTCTATAAGTTCGACTCGCACATCACTGATGATTCCGCGCCCGATCATGTCCACCGGACGTTACGCGGCGTTGAGTGGGTTAGCGGCGACGACAGTGTTCTATGTTCTGTGGTGGGTGTTGAGTGTCGAAGGCGACGAATCTCCGTGGGTCGCTTCGGGCGTCGCGGCGGGCATGACGATTTTGGCGTGCGTCGTCGCGCGGGAAATCAAGGTGCGCCGTCATGACCATCTCGCGCGGCTGCATCAACTACCGGACATGACTCGCTATCAAACCAAGAAGCGACTCGGATACACGGCAACGCTGACGGCGGCGACAGTTGCGATTCGTCGTCTTGAGCGGCGTTTGCGGGAAATCGAACGGCGCGGCGCGACTCCGGTCGAGCATCTCGAAGCGTGTCAGTTGTGCGAACAGTATCTTAAAAGTGCCGAAGATACTTTGCCGACGTTGGGAGTGGGAACGGAAGTCCGTGCCGCCGTGCGCGCCGGACAGGAGCGCGTCGGTGTGTTGCGAAAACGTCACCTGTTATTGTGGGCGCGCAAAGAATCGCAATCACTGACGATGCAGGCACAGCAGCGCACGCGACCGGAAGACAAAATCGAGTTGGCGCAAAACGCTCTCGCGGTGATTGACGAAGCTTTGCAAGCGTATCCGAACGAAACGGAATTGTACGAATCGGGACTTGCCGTGCGCGAATACATCGCATCGGTCACGCTGGCGCGCTGGGTGGCTCTTGCCGAGCGTGCCGAGTTTAAGAATCAGATTGTCGAAGCCGTTGATTATTACCGCGACGCGCTTTTCGATTTGTCGCGCGCCGACATCAGCGAAGCGACGCGCGAAGAAGCCGCCGACAGATTGCTCGGCAAACTGCAATTACTACAAGCCTATTTAGCGACCCATGATGACACGGCGGCAAACGAAAATACGGGCGGCGCGGGATTGTTGACCGCCGATGTCATCAAGAAGCCGGACATCTTCGACGAGACGTGTCCTTCGTGACTCGCACGGTGAGTTGTTCGTTGAATAAGGTGGATCTCAATGATTCGCCGACTCAACACCACGAATGAAAAAGCGAAGTGAGTGATGAGTCGGCAGTTTTAACTGACCACTGACCACCGACCACCGACCACTTTTTTCAAAAGAGTTTTGTTGATTCTCATTTTCACATCATCGCAACCTGACGCCATAACCCGTGCATCACAAGCGGGTTCGCTTAAAATTCCGGTCGGGCATGAAGCGCGGGCGATAGGCTGAATCGTTCGGCGTGCGCTTTGTGTTTCAACGGAAATCATGCAAAACTCTCAGTTTCTTTGAATGCGGTTGCGCGTGGTTGTTGTGTATCGGGTGAGGATTCGATACTAAATTGAAGCCGCCAATCGCTTTCTTCTGCCTCTGGATTGAACACTTCACCTTAAAGAAGTTGTTTGAAGATAATCAACATATAAGGCTTCGCAGGAATTACTATTATGAAAAAGACGACTTTATCAATGCTTGCTCTGGCACTTTTGTTGTGCGGTGTCGCCGTCGCTTCAGCGCAAACCGAAACCACAATCGCGCCCGTTGCGACAACTGCCCGCGGCATCAATACGCAGATGGGTGTCCGCGATTATCTGCTTGGACCCGGTGATGTGCTTGAGCTTAAAGTTTTTAACGAAACGCAGTTCGACGGCACGCTCGAAATCAGCAGCGACGGGACGGTGATTGTGCCGTTTGTCGAAACGCCGATTACCGCCGTTTGCCGCCGCATCGAAGATGTGCGTGTAGATGTTATCGCTGCTCTCGGCAAGATGCTCAAACGCCCGCAAGTCAATTTGCAAATCAGAGAACGCCGCAGTCGCGTCCCCGCTTCCGTGTATGGCGCGGTGCAGACTCCGACGCGATTTGAAATGTATCGCCGCGTGCGTCTGCTCGAACTGATTTCTTATTCGGGCGGCGTGACGGAGCGGGCAAACGGCACGATTCGGGTTTTCCACACGCCGCAATCTTTTGTATGCGATGCGGAAGAAAAATCTTTCGGCATCCCGTCAGTCGATTCCGATTCCGATTCGACGGCGACCGGCGCAACGACGACTGACACATCGTTTGACCCGACACAAGTACGCTTCGACGAGTATCGCATTGAAGATTTGAAGCGCGGCATTGAAGCCGCCAACCCGTACATTCGTCCCGGCGACATCGTGAAAGTCGAAGAAGCCGAGCCGGTGTATATCACGGGTGCAGTCGTCCAACCGCAGGGTGTGTTCTTGCGCGAAGGATTGACGTTAAGTCGCGCTCTGGCGCAAGTCGGCGGCGTGCGTAAGGAAGCCAAGACCGACAAGATACGCATCATCCGCTCGAAGCCGAACAGCAACGAACAACCCGAACTGATTGCCGTCAATTACAAAAAGATTCGTGACCAGAAAGAGCCGGACATTTTGCTTAAACCTTACGACATTATTGAAGTCGGTGAAGCAAATCCGTTTAGTCCGGGCAGAATCGGCGAAACTTTGCTTGGCTTCGCAACGGCGGGGGCGGGAAGTTTCATCGGTCAAGCTCCGGTTCGTGTGCTTTACTAAATCATCAACTTTATACGCGAGATAACATGTCGAACACCAAAATCAACGCTTCCATCAACAACACGCGCAAGCGGCAACGCCGCATGACGCTTCTCTGGATTGTCATCGTCGCCGCCGTCATCGTCACCCTGATGTACTTAGGTCAAATCGCTATGCTCTATGTGCTGGCGACATTAAGCGTCACGACCTTGCTCGTTATCGTCGCCCTTGCCGATTTCGGTGAAGCTCACCGCGAAACCCAAGCCCCGCCGTTTGACGATGCGGCGGCACTCGGCGACCGCCAATCTGTGGTGTGAGCAGCTAAAACATTTGCCGCGCGTGATGTGCGATGTATCGCCAAACGTCACTACAACAAACCGGTTCGTTTCGGCGATTGAAATTAAGTTTATCGTCGCACCGCAAAATCTTGAGAGCCTGTACTTCTTGAAAAAAGTACAGGCTCTTGGCATAGTGCCGCGCAAGTTCAAATACGTTCACACCGCACGGGGAGATTAACCAAGTGCAGCCAACAGTAGTTTCGTCTAAGCCAGCCGAAAGCAGTTTCAAGCAATGGTTTCTCGAAGGCGTGAAGCCGACCGAAGGACCTTACGAGCAGGAAGGCAAACACAAAGACCATCCGTGGTGGCAGGTGATGTGTTTGACGGGCGTGGATTATTTCTCGACGCTCGGCTATCAACCCGGCATCGCGTTCGTCGCCGCCGGAGCATTGTCACCGATTGCGACGCTCGTGCTTGTGCTGTTGACCTTGTTCGGAGCGTTGCCGATGTATAACCGCGTCGCGGCGGCGAGTCCGCACGGCGACGGTTCGATTTCGATGTTGGAGAATTTATTGCCGCGCTGGAAAGGCAAGCTGTTCGTGCTGTGTCTGCTCGGCTTCGTCGCGACGAGTTTCGTTATTACCATCACGCTCTCCGCCGCCGATGCGACCGCGCACATCATCGAAAACCCGTTCGTCGAAGAACACCTTCATTTTCTGCATCACCGCGTCGGTGTCACTCTCGTGTTAATCGCTCTTCTGGGGGCGGTGTTCCTCAAAGGTTTCAAAGAAGCCATCGGTATCGCCGTCGTCCTCGTCATAGTTTATATAGGGCTTAATTTAATCGTCGTCGGTGTTTGTTTGTACCAAGTGGCGACGCACCCGGAAGTCTTGACGAATTGGACGAACACACTGTCGGCGCGGCATAGCAATCCGTTTTTGATGATTGGCGCGGCACTGCTTTTGTTCCCGAAACTGGCGTTGGGTTTATCCGGCTTTGAAACCGGAGTCGTGGTGATGCCGCTCGTGCGTGGCAATGCGGATGATAATCCGAAGCATCCCGTCGGGCGCATACGCAACACGCGCAAGCTGCTCGCGGGTGCGGCTCTGATTATGAGCGTGATGTTGATTACGAGTAGCTTCGTGACGACAACGCTGATTCCGGCGGCGGAGTTTCTACCGGAAACTGCCACGCAAGAAGCGGGTAAAGCCAACGGGCGCGCCCTTGCCTATCTCGCGCATTCCTATTTCGGCAATACCTTCGGCACGGTTTATGACATCAGCACGATACTGATTTTGTGGTTTGCGGGTTCGAGCGCGATGGCGGGATTATTAAACATCGTGCCGCGCTATCTGCCGCGTTACGGCATGGCTCCGAATTGGGCGCGGGCGACGCGACCATTGGCAATCGTATTCATGCTGATTGCTTTTCTGGTGACGATACTTTTCAAAGCCGATGTGGACGCGCAGGGCGGAGCTTACGCGACGGGCGTGCTGGTGTTGATGAGTTCGGCAGCCGTCGCGGTGACGCTCGCGGCGTGGCGGAAAGGCAGCCGTGCGAAGTGGGCGTTTCTGATTATCTCACTCGTCTTTGTTTATACAACGGGCGTCAACATTTTCGCTCAACCCGAAGGCATCAAAATCGCTTCGATATTTATCGCCGCGATTGTTTTGGTGTCGCTCATCTCGCGTGTTTATCGCACAACTGAATTGCGCGTTGAGCGTGTCGTGTTAGACGAAACGGCGCAGTGCTTTATTGATGAAGCGACGCGCGGGCAGGGCGTTGTCCGCATCGTCGCTAATCGCCGCGACACCGGAGACGCGGGCGAATACGAGATAAAAGAGAAAACCAAGCGCGCCGATAATCATATTCCAGTGGACGAGCCGATTATCTTTTTCGAGATTCGACCGAGCGATGCTTCGGACTTCTCCGGCGAGTTGCGCGTGCGCGGCGTGGACATCGGCGGCTATCGCGTGTTGCGAACGAAAAGCTCCGCCGTCCCCAACGCTATCGCCGCGTTTCTGCTTCACCTACGCGATACGACGGGCAAACTGCCGCACGTTTATTTCGGCTGGAGCGAAGGCAATCCGGTGACTTACATGTTTAAGTATGTCGCGTTCGGTGAAGGCGATACCGCGCCCGTGACGCATGAAGTTTTGCGCCAAGCCGAAGCGAATCCAGAGCAACGTCCCATCGTGCATGTCGGCGGCTAAGTGGCGCGGCTGATGTCATCACTTTTCATTGTCCCGAAAGGGACTTCCGACAACAGCCCGGCGATTTATCGCTGGGATAATGGTAATCAAATTTTCAGTCCCGCAAGGGACGGCTGAAATGCCGGACTTCAGCCGTCCCTTGCGGGACTTTATTCTTCTCCACATCTGTTCCCAGCGATAAATCGCTCTCGCTATTATCAACCGTCCCTGACGAGCAATGGCATTAAGTTAAGAAAATAATCGCCCGTTTGGAGGCGGGCTATGCCCGCCGTGCGCGGGGACGGCGGGCATAGCCCGCCTCCAAACAACCTTAACTTAATGCCATTGCCCTGACGGGACGCAAATGTGTTCCGTCAGGTGGCGCGGAGTACACAAACAGGCGTAAGATTACGTTCGTCTTTGAAAACTAATGCCTAAGTTCAGCACGCGAAAAACGTGCGAGCGCGGGGGAACCATCGTTCCGGCTTTTATCGAAGCGGAACACGGGGCGCATCGTCGAAACGACAAGAATCGTTTCGCGTAGAACACTTTCCAGTTCAAGCCCGTCAGCTAACTCCGTCGGCGAAAAAGGAAAGAGCAGTTATGCCGCTCAAGTTTATGGTTCATAAACGGGTGCGGGAGCTACATGCTCCCGCACCCGTTTTTTCGTGTACGCGAAAATGGTTTGAGCCAAGCTTCGACGGCAGATGACGCGCTTTCCTTAACACATAACTTGTTAAGGAGAATCCAAATGTCAAACCAAATTACACCGCGTCGCGTGTCGCGTGAAAAAGTAGGCGAGTGGCTGCTTGACGGACACGTCGCAACCGGCGATGCACCTTATGCACCCGCGACGCATCATCGTCACCCGTGGTGGCAGGTGATGTGTTTGACGGGCGTGGATTATTTCTCGACGCTCGGCTATCAACCCGGTATCGCGTTTCTCGCCGCCGGAATGCTTTCACCGCTGGCGACCATCGTTCTCGTACTTTTGACACTGTTCGGAGCGTTGCCGATTTACAGTTATGTCGCGGCGGAAAGCCCGCACGGTGAAGGCTCGATTTCGATGTTGGAGAATTTGCTTTCACGTTGGAAAGGCAAACTGTTTGTGCTGTGTCTGCTCGGCTTCGTGGCGACGGATTTCATCATCACCATCACGCTCTCCGCCGCCGACGCGACGGCGCACATCATCGAAAATCCATTTGTCGAAGAACACCTTCATTTTCTGCATCACCGCGTCGGTGTCACTCTCGTGTTAATCGCTCTTCTGGGGGCGGTGTTCCTTAAAGGTTTTAAGGAAGCCATCGGCATCGCCGTCGTTCTCGTCATCGCTTACATTGGACTCAATACGATTGTCGTCGGCTACGGTGTTTATGAAATAGCGACGCACCCGGAAGTGCTTTCGCGTTGGAAAGATGCTTTATTTGCGATGCCCGAAACGCGCGGCAACGTGTTTTTGATGATTGGCTTCGCGCTGCTTCTGTTTCCGAAACTGGCACTCGGTCTTTCCGGTTTCGAGACGGGAGTGGCGATGATGCCGCTCGTGCAAGACCCGCATCGCATACAGAACACGCGCAAATTATTGTTAAGTGCCGCGTTGATTATGAGCGTGATGTTGATTGCGAGTAGTTTCGTGACGACGCTTCTGATTGAGCCGGAAGCGTTTCGCGCCGCCGACAGTTCCGCCGGAATCGCGGCGGGCAAAGCCAATGGGCGCGCCCTCGCCTATCTCGCGCATGAGTTTTTTGGTGACGTGTTCGGCACAATTTACGACATCAGCACGATTTTGATTTTATGGTTTGCCGGAGCGAGCGCGATGGCGGGATTACTCAACATCGTGCCGCGCTACCTGCCGCGTTACGGCATGGCTCCGAATTGGGCGCGGGCGACGCGACCATTGGCAATCGTATTCATGCTGATTGCTTTTCTGGTGACGATACTTTTCAAAGCCGATGTAGACGCGCAGGGCGGAGCTTACGCGACGGGCGTGCTGGTGTTGATGAGTTCGGCGGCAATCGCCGTCACGCTTTCATCCAGACGGAAAGGCGGGCGGACGTGGCTGCTGTTTTTAATCATTGCCCTCGTCTTTATTTACACCACCGTCGTCAATGTCATCGAACGACCGGAAGGCATCAAGATTGCCTCGCTCTTTATTCTCGGCATCGTCGCCACGTCGCTTATCTCGCGCGTGTATCGCACGACGGAACTGCGCGTTGATAAAGTCGAACTCGATGACGTGGCGCAACGCTTTATTGATGAAGCCAAGTCAAACACGATTCGCATCATCGCCAACCGTTGCGATACGGGCGACAGGGAAGAGTACGAGCGCAAGGAACGCGAACAGCGCGAAGACCATTCGCTCGAAACGGATAAGCCGATTCTGTTTTTTGAGGTCACGCCGAAAGATGCTTCGCAGTTTTCCGGTGTCTTGAAAGTGCGCGGGCGCGAAGTGGAGGGCTATCGCGTGTTGAGTACCGAAAGTCCGGCAGTTCCGAATGCCATCGCCGCGTTCTTGTTATATTTGCGAAACTCGACCGGAAAGATTCCGCACGTCTATTTCGGCTGGAGTGAAGGCAATCCGCTTTTTTATGTGTTCAAATATATCGCGTTCGGTGAAGGCGATACCGCACCCGTGACGCGCGAAGTTTTGCGTCAAGCCGAACCGAATCCGAAGCAACGTCCGAATGTCCACGTCGGCGGTTGAACGAAAGGTGAAAGTTGAAAATCGAAGGGCGAAAGTATCAAGCAGAAGGAAGCAGAGAGACGCCGTTCTCCGGGCGCAACGGAGACAAGTATTTTAGTGTATCTGTGTCCCGTCGCTTGTCTGCCCGCGTTGGGCGAGAAAACAACCGCGACAGAAGACCGGACGACCTTGCGAAGGATAGAACGGAACGGTCGTCGGTTCGTTGCACTGCGCGCACCTGACGGCGACTTCGATGCGTTGCCGCACGCCGCTTTCTTGGGCGGCAATAATCGCGTTCAGACGTTCATTCTTCTTCTGCTTGCATGATTTGCAACGCTTAGGTTCGTTTTGCAAACCCTTATCACGAAAGAAAGTCTGCTCTCCGACAGTCCACAAAAAATCTTCTTTACAGTCAACGCAGTGAATGAATTTGTCTTGCAATTCTCCGGTCTCTGCTTGAGTCCATTCGGCGGGTGAAGAAGCGATGTTCTCCGCGTGGAAAGGTAGTTTGACGGTTGGCATAATAGATCGTTACCTCGCTTGATGAATTTAAGTGTGTCGGCAGGATGCGAGAACAGCGCGAATGAAGCACGGCGTTACCCGTTTTGCAAAGTATAGCGATGAACAAAATGTGTCAAGTTTGTAACATGATTGGCATCCATCGAAAGGCTTCGCTATTCTGTTCCGACCGTTGATACGATGCTTTGAGAAGCGTGGAACTTTGTCTTATGAGCGATGAAAACACGATGAAGATACTGGTTGTCGGTTCGGGTGGACGCGAACATGCTCTGGTGTGGTCGCTGATTCACACCTCGCAACGCCCGTTGAAAGTGTTCTGCGCTCCGGGAAACGCGGGCATCACGGAACTCGCCGGAACGGTTGATATTGATGCGATTGACATCGGCGGGCTTGCCGATTTTGCCGCCACACAGGAAATAGATTTAACCATCGTCGGCGGTGAAGCCGCGCTTGCCGCCGGAATCGCGGATGAGTTTGCGCGGCGTAATCTGCTCATCGCCGCTCCGACAAGGAACGCCGCGCGTTTGGAATCAAGCAAGTCTTTCGCTAAATCGTTTATGACGCGGCACGGAATTCCGACCGCGCACCATCGCACCGTCGCTTCACTCGAAGCGGCGCGGGAGTGTTTGCGAAGCGGCGAATTTGGGAACGCGGAAACGCCCGTCGTCGTCAAAGCCGACGGCTTGGCGGCGGGCAAAGGCGTTCACGTCACCGCATCGCACGCTGAAGCTTTGCTTCGCGTCGAAGAACTGATGAACGCGAACGCTCACCCCGCATCAAGCGACATATCATCCGCCGTCGTTGTTCTCGAAGAAAAACTCGAAGGCGCGGAAGTCTCGCTTTTGTTATGGACGGACGGGCGCGATTACATTTTGATGCCTCCGGCGCGCGACCATAAACGCATCGGCGAAAATGATACGGGCGCGAACACGGGCGGCATGGGCGTCATCACTTCACACGACATTCTCGATGCCGCAACGCTCGAAGAAATCAAGCGCACAATCGTCGAACCGACGCTTCACGGCGCGCGTGAAGAAGGCTTCGCGTTTCGCGGCGTGCTTTACATAGGCTTGATGTTGACCGCAGGCGGCGCGCGTGTGATTGAATACAACGCGCGTCCCGGCGACCCGGAAACGCAGGCTATACTCGTTCGTTTGAAAAGTGATCTGGTTGAAATCTTCCAAGCCGTCGCGCACGGAAGGCTAAGGGAAGTCAACGTCGAATGGTCTGAAGATGCTTCCGTCTGCGTCGTTCTCGCGGCGCGCGGTTATCCGAACAAACCGGAGATTGGACACGTCATCGAAGGGCTGGAAACTTTTGACGTGCATGATGACGTACGCGTGTTCCACGCCGCGACCACGCGCCGTGATAATCAATGGTTGACGGCGGGCGGGCGCGTGCTTGGCGTGACGGCGACTGCCGCCCATCTCGATGACGCCCTCGCTAAATGCTACGACGCGGTTGCGCGCATCAAATGGGACGGCATGAATTACCGCCGCGACATAGGGCGTTTCAAAGGCGATGATGCGGTTGCGCCACGCAAAAAAGCTTGAGTATCTCCGCGCGCGGCATCGCTTTCGACGCTCATTTCACCGTCGTCGTCGCTCATCTAGTCGCACCGCGCAGAGTCCTGATATACTCGCATTCGCGGCGCGGGCGAAGCTTGCAACCGCGCACCACGACGGTTCGTACAAGCAAACGCAAACCGTTGGCGGGTCAAATGATTTCGGGAGGAAATTTCTAGTTATGGGCGTGTGGATAAGATTGAAGCGTTCCGTGCGTGCGCTGTTTGGCGGTCTGATTGAAAAAACCGAAGACCCGGAATTGATTCTTCAACAAACAATCCGCGACATGCGCGACCGCGTGCCGGAACTCACCAACTCGGTGTCGCAAGTCATGGCGACCGAGAAATTACTGGCGCGCAATAAAGAACGGCTCGAAGGGCAAGTCGTCGAACTCGACTCGAAAATCAAGGCTTCGGTCAAAATGGGGCGCGACGACGTGGCGACCGCATACATCGGTCAACTTCAACAGGCTCAACTCGATTTACAGAAAACCACACAGCAACTTGACCATGCGGGCTTGGCATCGAAGCAGGCGTTGAAGGCGCGCGACAACTACGTTTTGCAGATGCAGCGTCGCAGTGCCGAAGCGATGCAACTCATCAGTCAATCGAAACAAGCCAAGTTGCAGGAACAACTCGCGCAGACAATGGAATCGTTTCAGATTGGCGACGATTCTTCGACGTTCAGCGAAATGCGCGATAAAATTGACCGTCGCTCCGCAGCCGCCGAAGCCAAGATGCAACTCGGCACGACGAATGTTGATTCGCAAATGCAAGACATCGAACGCGAAGCTTTGGATATGCAACTACAAGACAAACTGCTCGCGTATAAACAGGAGATGAACTTGCTGCCCGGTTCAACCGAAAAGAAAGTTAATCAACTGCCCGCCGCTTCGTCTGAAGACACGAACGGCAATCGCTAAAATCGCACGACCCATTACACTTTCAACCTAAACGGCTTTCACCGTCACCAAGTTACAGAAATCATGGCGGACAAAAAGAAAATTGACTTACAGTATTTAACTGCCGCAGTCCAAGAGCCTGCCAACTTTTGGGGTATCGCGGGCTTCGCCGTCGCCGCTGCTTACACGCAATCCGTTATCCCGCTCGGCGCGGCAATCGTCGCGGAAGGCTTGTATCTCGCCACCGTTCCGGCGACCCGTCTTTACCGTCGTTACATAGACAATGGCGAGCGCGAACGTCAACACAAGCTTCGTAATGCGCGCCGCGAAAAACTCATCAAAGAATTCGACCCGCGCGAACGCGATGCGGTGACGTATCTCGGTTACTGCAAGAACCAGATTTACGACAACTATCGCAAGTTCACCGCGCAAAAAGAGATTCCCGCCAATCTTCAATCACTTGACCAGCGTTGGGAAGATTTCGTTGATTTGCTTGACGTGTATCGTCGCCGCAAACTTCACCTACGCACAATCAATAAGCAAGCCGTGCAGAATCAACTGACGCAAGCCGAACGTGTGATTGAAACCACGACCGACGAGCGCACACGCCGCGTTCAACAGGCGAACGCCGAGATTCTCAAACGCCGCATCACCGCCTTTGGTGAACTTGAGCATTCCGTGAAACTCGTCGAAGCCCAACTTCAATCCATCGAAAACTTTTTCGGTCTCGTCAAGGATCAAGTCATCACGCTCCCGACGCCTGAACGTGTTTCCGCGCTCGACTTTGAACAACTTAGCGATTCGATTGAGATGACCAAGCGTATGCTCGAAGATACATCCGACGCCATCGGCGCGCTCGATAATCACAACCGCGAAATCGGCAACTACGATTTGCTGACTTCCGGTTCGACACCAAAGTAATCAATACATTCAATCGGACACAAAGCGAAAAAGGGTCAGATATCGTATCTGACCCTTTTCGCTTTTTAGAAAATTCTTTAATGAAATCTTTAAGCCGCCAAGCGTTCGCGCAAAATGTTTTCAAGCGCGCTTTCGTTGAGGCGGTAAGTCTCGTTGCAGAAATGGCACGTCATCGCTGCCCCCGCATCCTCGCGCAGCATTGATTCGAGTTCCGCATGGTCAATAGATGAAATCAACGACACCGCGCGCTCGTAAGAACACGGACACGCGAAGCGCACCGCTCTTTCTTCCATCACTTCAAACTCCATCCCGCCGAGTGCCGTGCGAAGCAAATCAACGGGCGTCGCTCCTTCACGAATCATGCTCGTCGTGTGCGGCGTGCGGCTCACGGCTTCCTCAATTTCACGAATCGTTTTATCGCTCGCACCCGGCATCAATTGAATCATCAAGCCGCCCGCCGCTTCGACGTATCGCTCGCCCGAATCATTGGCGCGCATCAACACGCCGAGCATCACCGCCGACGGAATCTGTTCGGATTGCGTCAGGTAATATGCGAAATCTTCCGCAATCTCGCCCGACGTAATCGGAACTGAACCGCGATACGGTTCGCGGTACAAACCCATGTCGTAACCCGATTCGCGCATCACATAAAACATCCCCTGCCCGACGATGCCACTCACATCAAGCTTGCCGTTCGCCTTAAGCGGCACATCGGCAGCGGGGTTACGCACATAACCGCGCACCGTTCCTTCGGCATTCGCTTCCGTCGTGATGCCGCCGATGTCGCCGTCGCCCGCAATCTGCACGGTCAAACGGTCAAACTCCTTGAGCGACGAACCGAGCAGCAGCGTACCCGTCAAAGTGCGTCCTAACGCCGCCGCGACCGTATTCGATGTTTGGTGACGCTCAACCGCTTCCGCCACCGTCCGCGTCGTGACCGCCGCCATGCACCGCACGGTGTCGTCCGCCGCCGTCGCGCGTATCATCAAATCCGATTGTTTGAAATCATTCATTAAAATATGCTTTCCCCTAGTTTGCTCTTAACTTGCCTGATTTAGATTCACCAAAGCCCGTTTTTATTGCCTACGATTACGGCATCCTAAACACTCTCAAAAAGCACTTATTTTGGGTACGTTTCAACTTCAAACAGACTCTGCTCTTATCCCTTCTATTGAACCTCTCCGTGCGACAGGCACAATATGTTGTGACTTTTGTGTTGACACCGCCCTTTGCGCTGGCTATACTCCGGCTCGTATTTCCAGAGAGTTAATCGCCGCCGTTTTTGGTTTGATACGCCGCACAATTCGATAGCGAGACGGGCAGAGTCTCGCATTTGTTCCGGCGTGTCGTGTCTTCATCGTCGAAGACATCGGATGCGTCACATCATTTCGGTCACTGTTTAAGCCGCTGACGATTCTGTTCGTTGCGGCTGATAGAAAATCAGAACATCAAAATCAAGCATCTGCGTTGACACGCCACGCAAGGGCGTTCGACGATTTCGGAAAGGTTCGGAAAAGAAATTTATGAGTACAGTCATCGAGTCGAAAACCTCGCCGCGCAATGTGACAGAGAATACGACGGGGACGACCGCCGCGCAGTCGCCATGCCCGAACACAAATTTCCGCGTCGTCGGTGAACCGGGATTAAACGCGCGCCGCGTCATCAGCAAACGCTACGCCCTGAAAGACATGCAGGGCAACGCGATTGAAGAATGGTCTGACATCGTGGCGCGCGTCGTCGGTCACGTCGCACAGGCTGAACCGGACGCCGCCCGCCGCGACGAGTTTTACAATCAGATGTCCGACATCATGCTTGACCGCCGTTTCGTCCCAAACACGCCATGCCTTGTCAACGCCGGAAAACCCAACGGTCAACTCGCCGCCTGTTTTGTTTTGAACGTACCCGATTCTATCGCTGGAATTATGAAGACCGTGACCGACGCGGCACTTGTGCATCAAACAGGTGGGGGCACGGGTTTTACGTTCGAGAAGATTCGTCCGGCGGGCGCGATGGTGCGTTCGACGCGCGGCGTCGCGTCGGGTCCCGTGTCGTTTATGAACATCTTCAACACGACGACCGATACGGTGAAACAGGGCGGTGTGCGTCGCGGTGCGAATATGGGCATCCTCCGGTGTCTCGCGGGGGACGCGATGATTTCCACGATTGACGGACGTATTGCGATTAAAGATTTGGTCGGAAAGCGTCCGTACCTGTACTGCACTGACGGCGAAAAGGTGCGCGTGCGGCAAGCGGATGCCGTGTTCTCAAACGGTATACGCGAAACAATCAGAGTGTGGTTTGACGACGATACATATCTTGACTGCACGCCTGACCACCGCGTTATGATGGCTGACCGTCGGACGTATCGTGAAGCCGGAAGCCTCAAGTTCGGCGAATCCGTAGCCGTGCTTCACAAACGACTCCTCAATAATCGCTTTCAATTAAGCATCACGGGAACAAGCTTAAACGTCGCCGAGCATATCGCTGTTGCCGAGATGAAGTACGGCGTGTACCCGACGGCAGGCGCACGCGGGCGCAAACCGGAAGACACCATTGTTCACCACATAGACCATAACCCGCTTAATAATTCGCCGGAAAATTTAGAGTTAATGACCATCCGCGAACACGGAGTGCATCACGGTTCAAGCGACCCGCTCTTTATCCGGCATCGTCAGCGCATTGCCGCCGACCGTAAAGGTAAATCTTGGGAAGAGTATTACGGAGTTGAAAAAGCTACTGAGCTGCGTGCGCGCAAGTCAAAACGCATGAAGGGACAATCGGCTTGGAACGCCGGGCTAACAGGAAATGATTACACTTCGCATTTTCCCGAAGGTTTCAAAAATCAATATAGCACTCCGAGTAATCACAAAGTTGTTCGCATCGAGCCGCTCTTTCAGCAAGAAGTTTTTGACATCTCGGTGCCAGAGTTCCACAACTTTGTCGCTAATGGCATCTTCGTTCACAACTGCGACCACCCGGACGTTCTGCGTTTCATTCACGCCAAGAACGACCAGAACTCTTTGACGAATTTCAACATTTCCGTTACCGTCACCGACAAGTTTATGGAAGCGGTTGATAGTAATCAGTGGTATCAGTTGAGCTTCGACGGTGAGATGTGGGGCGAAGCGATTTACGACCCCGTGGCGCAAGATACTTATGCGATTTACCGCCGCGCCGACGGCACACTCGCCACCTTCCGCGACCGTGCCGCGTTCCTCGCCGCGCAAGGCACAGGGGAGACATTGACGCGCGAAGAACCGCCGCGACCCGGCATGATTTATGCCCGCGACGTGTGGGATAGAATCATCGCTTCGGCGCATCGCTACGCCGAACCGGGCGTCATCTTCATAGACGAAATCAATCGCCACAACCATATGATTAAATCTATGGGCGAGATTTACGCGACTAATCCATGCGCCGAACAGGCACTCCACTTTAATAATTCGTGTAACTTGGGTTCGATTGATTTGGCGAAGTTTTATCACCCGCAAACGCAGGTTGATTGGGACGCTCTGGCGACGACGGTTCATGCGTGCGTGCGCTTCCTTGATAACGTGATTGACACTTGTACCTGGCCCCTACCGGAAATCGAGGACGTGGTGAAGCGCACACGTCCCGTCGGTTTGGGGGTGATGGGCTACGCCGATTTGCTTATCCAGCACGGCATCACTTACGGCTCGGAAGAATCCATTGAGATGATGCACGAAGTGATGTCGTTCGTGCATCGTGAGGCGTGGATGGAGTCGTGTCGTCTGGGTGCGGAGAAGGGCGTGTTTCCTGAATATCATCCGAACAAGGATTCATACAATGCCTTCTTGCAGGATGAAATCGGTATCCCGAACGACATGTTGACGCCGCGCAATTATGAAGTGACCACCATTGCCCCGACGGGAACTATCAGTCTCGTCGCCGAAACATCGTCGGGCGTCGAGCCGAATTTTTCGTGGGCTTACGTTCGTGAAGACACGCTCGGCAAGCGCACCTACGTCAATACGTTCGCGGCGCAGGTTTTAGGAATGGAAGTTGACCAGACCGACCAAGATTCGATTGACCGCGCGGCGGAGTTCGTGGTGGCGAATGAACACAAGTTGCCCGCGTACTTCGTCGGGGCAATGGAGATTGTCGCCGAACAACACGTTCGCGTGCTTGCCGCCGCGCAAGCCCACGTTGATAACGGCGTGTCGAAGACGTGCAACGGCGCGAAGGATGACACGGTGGAATCGGTTGACCGCCTGTATCGTCTCGCGCGTGAACTCGGATGCAAAGCTGTCAGTTATTACCGCGATGGGTCGCGTGATAGTCAGGTTTTGACGGCGAAGACCAAGAGTGAGCCGAAGGGCGAAACGGCGTGTGACCCGATGATTGTCGCGGAAAGCGAAGCGGTCGCAACGTCAACGGAAAGTTTGTCGTCGGCGTTATCGGAAACTTCGTTGCCTGTGTTGGGCGCGACGGTGCAAGCGGTGGTCAGTCCCCAAACACAAACGACAGCACAAGCAATAAGGCAAGAGCGCGTCGAGCGTCCGCGTGAATTGCGCGGGGCGACGTGGCAGATTCCGTTTGACGGTCAAAACTTGTACGTCACGGTTAACCACGACGGACGGCAAATACTCGAAGTCTTTGCGACAGGTCCGATTTCCGGCGGCGTCGGATTGCTCGCGTCGAAGATGTTGCGCGGCGGATTCAACGCGCGTGAAGTCGCGCACAGTCTTAACAAAGTGACGGGGACGCACTCGGTCTGGTTCAACGAGAGATTGTTGACAAGTCCTGAACAGGCGGTCGCGGAATGCGTGATGCTGACTAGTCGCCGCTTGATGAGCCAACCGGATTCGGCACGCGCGATGGCGGCGGATAAAAATTTGTCGTCTTCCGCCTCCCCATCAACATCGGGCATCGGTGACGCAATGATGACGAAACCCACGCATCAAGCTTACTCGTTGATTACGACGTGTCCCGAATGCGGCGGGCAAGTCGAACACGCTTCCGGCTGCGATTTCTGCCGCGATTGCGGGTACTCGAAATGCAAGTAGATTTTCGTTAAGAAGGTCAATGATTGGAACGTGAAACGAGATTTATCAAGAAGTTTGATAAATCTCGTTTCACTTTGGCGGCTTGTCAAACTTAAAGGACAAGGCTCAAGGATAAAAACAATGGCACACGAGGACACACTAAATCACGATGAAGAAAACGAGGGCAAAGAAGCGGGCGGCGAATCGCTTGCCGATGTTGTGCGCGATGAACAAGAGTTGCCGCGCGAACGTCTGCGCCAAGAGTTGAAGCGCGAACCGTCGGAAGAAGAAGTCAACGAATGGTTGCGGCAACATACGGAAGGTTATTAAAACTCATCTCAAAAATAAGACTGTTTAGAGGCGGGCTTCCGCCCGCCGTCCGTAGATTGTTGAGTCGGTTAAATTATCAACGAACGGCGGGCGGAAGCCCGCCTCTAAACGCCAATGGAATTGTCGACACAGAATTGAATTTGTTTTTATGAAGACAGCTTTTATACATCATCCGGCGGCACTCAAACACGACACCGGAGAGAACCACCCGGAGACCGCCGCGCGTTATTCAACCGTGATTGAGACGGTGCGGGCGAACGATGCTTTGTGGTCTGAATTGCTCGAAGTGGAAGCCGCGCCCGCCGCGCGTGGCTATGTCCAAGCGTGCCACTCGCCGCAACACATCAAACGTATTGAGCGCGCGATTGAAGAAGGCTCGACTCACATTGATGCCGATACGATTGTGTCAATGCACTCGCTCGATGCGGCGTTGCGCGCGGCGGGCGGTGCGTGTCAGGGGGTTGATGTGGTGATGAGAAGGGAAGCGCGCAATGCATTCGTGGCGATGCGCCCGCCCGGACACCACGCGACGCGCGACACGGCGATGGGATTTTGTCTGTTTAATAACGTCGCCATTGGCGCGCGTTATGCCCAACAAAATTATCGTGAGATTGAGCGCGTGCTGATAGTTGATTGGGACGTGCATCACGGCAACGGCACGCAGGGGATTTTCTACGATGACCCGACGGTCTTCTTTTTTTCGATGCACCAGTATCCGTGGTATCCCGGCACGGGAGCGCGCGGCGAAACCGGCATGGGGCGCGGGTTGGGTTACTCTTTGAATGTGCCGCTCAAAGCTTATACGCCCGCCGCTGAACAGGTGAGCATGTTCGACGACACGCTGGCGCACATCACGACGCGGTTTCATCCCGACTTGATAATGATTTCGGCGGGCTTCGACGCGCACCGCACCGACCCGCTCGGTCAACTTCGACTCGAAGATGAGGACTTTGCGAAGATGACGCGCACCGTTATGAACTTGGCGGATACGTTGTGCGAAGGGCGCATCGTTTCGTGTTTGGAAGGCGGATACAATTTAGCGACACTCGGCGCGACGGTCAGCGCGCACGTCGAAGAATTGAGTCATTGATTCATCGGTTCATTGATTCAATTAACAGACTTTCGCGCTCCTTTAATGAGCCAATGAACCGATGAACCAATGAATCAATTCGCAATGATGATGGCGGCGCGTGCGCCCGCAAATTCTGAAAAGTCTTTGGTATAAATTGTGGTGACAGGGCGGACGCGGCGAATGGTTTCGACGAGTTCATCAACGGAGACGAAGCCGTCGCAGGTCGCCGCGATTGCCCATTGCGGAAGATGCAGGGCGCGCTCAAGTAAGTCTGCGGTCATGTTCAAGTATTGCGTTTTACTCGGAGGCGCAACGGGCATAGAGGCTCGCAGGTGATGCGCTTCATCAACCGAAAGCGAACGCAGCCAAGCGTCGCGCCAATCGAATTGTGCGTGGTGATGTGAAAAGCCGTTCAGTCCGACGAAGCGCGGTAAGCGAAGCAAAAGCAGGTCGGCATGGATGCCCGCGATAAAGTCGCGCGTGTTTAAGTTGGTGCTGGTGTGGCGTTGGCGATTGTCGAACGGCGCGGCGAATTTGCGTGACAGGCGACGAAAGACGTGCGAGAGCGGTTGACGAAGCGGGCGCGTCTCGTCTGAAAAACTCCGTGCGTATTCGCCCGTTTTGATGCCTAAGGTGAGGGCGATGCTTTGCTTTGTTGGTGTCTCTAAATCTTCGATGCGTTCGCGCAGATTGTCGAACCACCACGCATCGAGTTCACCGAACGCGAGAGGCAATTCTTCACGGCGCAGACGATAGCCGGGCGCATAAACGTCTGTGAGCAGAGAGTCAATTTCTGTTTCGGATAAAGTCTCGTGTGTGTTGTCGAGCGTGGCGCGCGAGAAGGTGTATGCCCACAGGCGTTCGTCGTTGGCGAAGACTTGCGCTCCGCGTCGCTTGAGATTTAGTGAACCTTCCGTGTGACCCGCGCGGGCGACGGCGACGCTTGAGAATTGCAAACGGCGCAGGACGCCGGATTCAAACGCGAGCCAGCGATTAGTGGCATGAAGCGATGTGTGCATGGAGTGTTTTTTTAAGTGATGTGGCTGAGTGCGTCAATGGATGATGAATCGGCAAACGAAGCGAGCGCGGGGTGTGATGTGAGAGTCAAAAGGCGATGAACGATGAGCGGGTCGAAGTCCAGTCCTGCCTCCTCGCGCATAATTTGTAGGGCTTGATGTTGGGTGCGCGCGGGACGCGAAGGGCGCGAATCGGTGAGGGCGGAATAGGCATCCGCGACGTGAAGGATGCGCGCCGGAAGCGGGATTTGCGTTTCGTGTAAGCCGTCGGGATAGCCGTCGCCGTTCCATGCTTCATGATGCCAACGGATGGTGAGTTGCGCGGGACGGTCTAAGCCCAAGCGTGCGGTTTCGCCTTCACCGACGACGGCGTGGCGCGCGAGGTCGCGGCGTTCTTCTTCGGTGAGCTTTCCGGCGCGGGCGATGTAGTCGCGGCGCATGGCGAGCATTCCGGCATCGTGGGCGAGTGCGGCATGATGAAGACTGCGAAGGTCGGCATCGCCAAGTTGAAACAGCTTGCCGAGTTCGGCGGCGATGGCGGCAACGCGCGCCGCGTGCGGGTGCGCGTAATACTCGAATTCATCGGTGCGCGCGGCGACTTGTTTGAGGTGCGCGATGAGGGCGGCATCGTCCTGTGCGTGGATGGTTGATTGATTCATTTGGTCGCGGAAGATTTAACGGGTTTTTGAAAGTCGGCAAGCGTCTGACGCAAGCGCGCGTCGCGTGGATGTTGTGCGATGGCGCGCTCCAGTTCGCCCGTCGCGCGCTGCATAAATCCCATGTCGCGGTAAAACTCGGCGAGCATAATACGGAAATCAATGTTCATGGGTTCGAGTGTGACGGCGGCGCGCAGTTCGGCTTCCGCCGCGTGGCGCGTGTGCCGTTGGCGTGCGAGCAGTGAGCCGAGTTGGGCGCGGTAACGGGCTTGGTCGGGGGCGCGGCGTGCGGCGTCGCTCAAGCGCGTCAGAGCGAGAACATTGTTGCCCGCTTTGATGGCAGTTAAGCCGTCTTGAAAATCCGCTTCGGCTTGATAGGTTGACGAAGTTTGCGATGTGGTGGAGCGCGCGGCATTGGACGGCGTTTCGGGCATCGAGGCGGAAGACGGGGGTTTCGCGTTCGTGGCGACGGTTGATTTCGGCGGCGAAGCGGGCGGGGAAGATTGCGTCGCGTAGTTGGTTGGCGTTGAAACGCCGTCAAGGTTGCGGTCGTAAGCGAGGCGCGCCTGTTCGTCTTTGAGCAGTTCGTAAGCCTGAGCGATGCGCGCGAACGCGGCTTCGAGTGCGGTGCGTTCGGTAGCATCGGTGGTGTTCGGAAACGTGTCTGGGTGAAAGCGTTTCGCCAAAGCATAGTACGCGGCTTTAACCGCCGCTTGATTGACCGAGCGACTGACGCCGAGTGTCAGGTAATGATTGACGGCGTTGCCGCGCGCAAGCAAACTTTTCTTGCGCTCGGCGTCGGTTTCTTGAAGCTTCGTCGCGCCGGTTGATGATTTGTCGGACGGCGGCGAAGCGGCGGGCTTCGGTGTCTCGACTTGCGCGGTGTTTGTCGAAAGCACGCGCGGGTGATGTTCGCGTTCGAGTAAGCCGCCGAGAATCAGTGTATAGACGGCGGGACGCGCGGATGCTTCGGGCAAACCGCAGATTGCCAGAAGTTCGCCGACGGTCATCGCGGCTTCGACGCGCGACACAACGAATGCTTCGGCGTGTTGTAGATTCGTCAAAAGTTCGTTTCGCGCCGACGCTTCGGGCTTGATGATTTCCGCGTCGTCGGCAACATGCGCGGCGGCGCGTTGCGATGCGACGGCACGCGCGGCGTCAAGCATCAACGAGCGCGAATCGAAAGCAACGGTTGACGCCGCGGCGGCGCGCACACGCGCATCGAACGTCCATTCGCCGTCTTGCCAAGCCACTAACAGGCGCAGGGTTTCGTCTATCTGACGCGCACGCAATTCGCGCAAGCGAGGTTCGTCAACCAGACGCGCGGCGACAAGGCGCGCGATGTAGTCGGCGTCGCTCGCGTTCGGTGATAAATCGGCAATCGCATACGCGGCTTGCGACGATTGCGCTCCGGTGAAAATTTGCCAGCGTTGGACGCATTCGGCAAAGCGTGTCGCGCGCAAATTGGCGGCGACGCTGACAAGCTGACCGTCTTCCGCATAGATTGCCGCCTGCACGCGCTCGCGTCGCAAGCGCAACCCGCCCGACAGTTTA
The DNA here is from genome assembly GCA_024330265.1 of Pyrinomonadaceae bacterium MAG19_C2-C3. Classification (GTDB taxonomy): domain Bacteria; phylum Acidobacteriota; class Blastocatellia; order Pyrinomonadales; family Pyrinomonadaceae; genus JANDLT01. The sequence goes on from JANDLT010000030.1 coordinate 25,827, forward strand.
CGGACGCCGATTTCGTAAAGTAATTCGACAAGTGGATGTTCGCCTAGAGTGCCTTGCATAGTTGACAGTTGATATAAGAGTCGGGCGCGTCACAGAGAAGGTACAGCGAAATTTAAGACGCCCACCCGAAAAACGATAATAACCTATCGCCGTTTGACGAAGCGAATGAGTCCTGACGGAGCGCACATTTGCGCGACATCAATGCGATAAGTGTTCGACAAATCTAAACTAATGTCAGTTCGGCGTAAGACAAGAAAGAAATTTATCCACGAGTTACACGAATCAACACGAAGGAAAAACATTGAAGCAATCCGACTTTGTTTCGTGCTGCTTCGTGTGCTTCGTGGATAAACTTCCTTACCGCTTCTTATCTCGAACTCACGTTGTCATCAAGCAAGTTTTATGAGCGATAAATCATCGCCGCCCGAAGCGATTCACATAAAAGATTTTTCCACACACGGCAACTTTCCGGTTGACTACCATGACCTTCATGCGTTGAGCGCGGAAGTTGTCGGGTTGTTCTACGCTCAAGCGACGACGGCGGATGAGCTTAAAACCGATGCCGGTATTTGCCTCGCGTTTTCCGCTATCCTGCAACGCTACTGGCACTTATGTTCCATCGTCACGCTGCTGGAAGATGAAAGCGGGGCGTGGCGCGAAATCGGGATTCACGCCGACCATCACATAGACAAAACGAAAGCGATTCGCACCGCGCATCTGCTCGCGGTGTGCGTCAGTCAACAAGGCAAAGAGTGTCAGTTATGGCTAAACGAGAATTACGAAGTCGAACCAGACGCCGTGACGAACACGGGCGAGCCAACTCAAACAGAGACAAGCGATGAGGACTCATCTCATACCGCATCATCACAAGTTCCGTTATCACAATCTTCAACATCAAACGCATCACCCGCCGAAGTCGAAGAAGCGCGGGCGGCATTTAAGATACTGGGCGTGCGCGCCGGAATCGCCGTCCCGATTCACGCGCGTGGTCACTTCGTCGGGGCGTTCATCGCAATGTGCGCGAAGCCGGAAGACTTGCGCGAAGCCGTCGCCGGAATACGCTTCATCGCCGCTCCAATCGTCATCGCATTGAGCAACGCCAAGCACGCCGAAGCGATGAACAAACAGCAATCCCACATCGCGCGTCTCGTCGAAGATTTGCGCGAACACAGTACGCGACTCGAAGACGCGAACCGCGAATTGCAACGTGTCGCGCGGTATCGTTCGATGTTTCTCGCGCGCATGTCGCACGAACTTCGCACGCCGCTGACTTCGATTTTAGGTTTTTGCGAAATACTTCTTGACCAAGAAACCCTGACCGCCCCGCAACGCCGCTTCTGCGAAAAAATTCAATCTTCCGGTTTGCAACAACAGGAAAGCCTCAACCAACTCGTTGACCTCTCGCGCCTCGAAGCTGGGCAATCGGAGCTTTTCCTGCACGAGTTTTCTTTGCGCGAAATGCTCCGCGAAGTGTGCGACTCACTCGCGCGTCAGGCAAAAAAACTCGATGTCACGATTGAGTGTGCGATAAACGGCGACCACTCGACCATCGTTTCCGATGAAGGTAAATTGCGCCGGGTCGTCTATAACTTTCTCGCTTTTGCCATCAGCCGCAGCCCTGCGGGAACGCGGGTTGCGATAGCTTCCGAACAATTTTCCGCGACGCACTTCCGCATCTCTGTTAGCGACGGCGGCGAACACTTGACCGATGCGGAGAGCATCTTCGAGACGTTTGAAGCGATGTCGAAAGCCGAACGCGGTTCGACGCTCAATGAACTCGGACTCGTCATCGCGCATCGCTTGATTAATGTCTTAGGCGGCACGGTCGAACTCACAGACCTCAAACCGCGCGGGCTTCAAGTCAAACTTGAGTTCGCCCCAAACTTCCACCACGACGCCGATGAATCTGAACATGATTCCTTCACGTCTTAAACTTTCGCGCCTCAAAAACTCCTTGCTTCAACTGGGTCAAGCCGTGCTTTACGATTGGACGCTTGCTGGACAGCGCGTGCGCCTGTGGAAGCCCGTCGGTGAATCTTACGAACACGTCTTGATGAAAGCACTCGCTTATACGATGTACGTCCGCGAATACCCCGACCTTCGCATAGAGCATCCCGTCGGCTTGCGCTATAAACCCGACCTCGTATCGCGTGACGAACACGGACGCTTCCGCTTCTGGGGTGAATGCGGCACGATTGCGATTCGCAAAATCAAGTGGCTCTTAAAACATGCCCGCGTCGAGCGTCTCGTCATCTTCAAAATCTACGGCGCACCCGCCTTCGCCCAAGACCTTCGCGCCGAACTCGAACCGCGCTATCGCACCCCGCACCGCGTCACCATCATCAACTTCACGCCCGAAATCATCGAACACGCCACGACCCCTGACATCGCGGAAGTCCCGCCGGAATGGTACACGCGAATCGGCATTTAACTCGCCCAATAGAAAACGCCCGCAAGCTTGATAACTTGCGGGCGTTTCTAATTTGTCTTTGAAGACTTCGATACTTACGGCGCGCTTCTTAGAAATACGTCGTAAGCCCACTTGCCGACCTTCTTGTTTTGTGCATTTCGCACCTTCGCCCGATACCGGAACTCATTGCCGTGTGCGTCCACGAACTTCGATTCTTTGTAGTTGAGTTCAAGTGTCGCCACATTCAGCGCGGACAAAGTATGTAGCTCGCCCGCTTCCGAGATGCCGTTGTGATTGGCGTCTTGCCACAACCTTAACGAAGAAAAGATAGCATCACGATTGTCAATCACGCCGTCAGAGTTTCCGCCGTTCTCCGCTTTGTCATACTCGGCAAGCGCAAGGAAGCCGTGCCGTTCGCTTGATGGCGGTTGTGGTGTGAAGTTGCCGAAGAGTTCCGCCCCGTTATCAATCGTGTTGTTGCCGTTTCTGTCCAGCACTAACCACGCATCATCGGAATCGGCAGCACTCCATGACGACCGGTGTTTGACCGTATCGCCGTTGAAGTCGAAATCAACGCCGTTTGCGGCATCCGTCAGGTTAAACCCGTTACCCAGTACGTCAATGATGATGGGCGTTTGGATGCAACAGGCATTCATCAGATTGGTTGTCACCTCATCGGAGAGCGTCACATCGTCTGCTCTGCCGCCAGCATAAGCATTGACGACTCCCCCGCCCCCACAGCTTGGGATACACTCGTAGCCGCCACCGCCCGCGATAACAGGAGGACAATCGGGGTCGTCGGCGTCCCTTCTGCCATCGCCGTCATTGTCAATGGAGTCACCGCAATTACCGTAATCTCGTCCCTCTGGAGTCGGCGGACAACACTTAGCTCCTCCGGTTGGACCGGTCACGCCAACGTACACAGTGCCAAAGGGACACCCTTCCGGGAATGGATAAGGCTGACAAGGATCGGGCGTCAGCGTTGGGGTAGGTGTCGGCGTTGGTGTCGCTCCCGGACAGTCATACGAGTTGATATGATCAATTTGTGCATTTTGACAGTTGAGAACTGAGCCGCAGCTAAAAGTAAAGAACCGTGCGCGTTTGCACGGTTCAGTGTTTTTATACCGCCATTTGGGAGTTTTGAGGACAAGCAGGATCGAAATTATTACAAACATCCTCTAATTCTCCGAAAAACCATTGTTGACAGTTCCCATTGCCGCAACCGTTTTGAGCGGTGGCGGCAATGGGAGCAGTGAACATAGAAGTGAGTGAAAATTGATAGCTTATCTTTTGAAAGAATGACTGACTCGGTGGCTGAGTCAAGTCGGGCTGCCGGGTAGCCGGTCGAGACGGGGTTATCTCCATGCCTCTATAATCCCTTTTTTCACCTCCGATAAAGCCCGTACCGTCACCGAAGCTGATAACACCGAACCAAATCTCAATATTATCGGCAGCCTCTTTAGGCAAGCTCCTCCGCTTCTTTATACTTTCAAGTCCATCCCCCCATACTTTGAAAATGGTGAACGTGGATGTTTCGCCGGGCTTGATAACGGGTAGGTCTTCATCGGTAGCGATCTGTGCGACATCATTCAATCTTGACGAACCATACCGGTCAATGAATCCGGTCACATCGCCACCCTCTGCCGGGATGTCTAAAAACTCGAAACTTATGGTAAGAAAGTAAATCGGTTTGTCCGATGTATTCTCGACTTCGATTTCGAGCGTGCGAAACCAGTCATCTTCTTCACTATCAACATTCTTAATCTTCTTAATGGTTATAGGTATGCCGTCGAACAGACGATGTTTAAGTTTCCTCTTCTCCCCAAACTCCTTGAATTTCTTTTCTTTTTGATTACCGTTTTGCGTCGCGCTTGAGGAAGTCAGAAAGCCGCACGTCAAGACGACGGCAACAGTTACCAGCACAACCAACGGCAGCAGTCTTTCACGCCTAGAGAATTGTTTCATCTTGGTTTCCTTTGCAAATTACGAATCGTTGCAAGTCAGGCTAACGCGGTGAGATTGTTAGCTAAGATAATGGGGCATGACACTTTTGTGTTCTGGGTCATATAACACCTTCATGGAAGTTTGAGTCAACGTAAATCTTCACCGCATCCCGTTAGCAACATCGTTGCCCAATCCGCATCGCTTCGTTATCATCGAAACTACCGTCGAACCAATCACTGCTTTTTACGTTCAAGCCACACTTGTATAACCCTGATGGAGTTCACACGCTTTGACCGTTATGTCGAACGCCACGCTGCCGAGTTCATCCGGCGGCTTCAAGCGTTGTGCCGGATGCCGTCAATCGCGGCGCGCGGAACGGGTGTGCGCGCGGTCGCCGGAATGGTCGAGGAGTTGATGCAGCGCACGGGCGGCGGGACGCGGGTGTTTGAGTACGGCGGCGGGTTTCCGATTCTCTACGGCGAGTTCGGGGCGGGCAGTCATTGCTTTATCGTCTATGGACATTACGACGTGCAGCCCGTCGAAGAACTCAGCGAATGGACGACGGGACCTTTCGCGGCGCACATCGCGGACGGCAAGTTGCGCGCACGCGGGGCGGCGAACAGCAAAGGCGATTTAGTCGCGCGCCTCGCCGCGATTGAAGCGTATCAAAAGACGTTCGGCAAACTTCCCGTGTGCCTTCGTTATATCGTCGAAGGCGAAGACGGTTTGGGCAGTCCGAGTCTGTGTCGTTTCGCGGCGGAAGAATCGGAGTTGTTGTGCGCCGACGGTTGTATATGGGATGACGGGTATCGTGATACGCGCGAGAGGCTCATCACGAGTCTCGGTTTCAAAGGCATTTTGTTCGCGGAACTTCGCGCGCACGGAGCGCGCACCGACGTTCATTCCAAGTGGGGCGGCATCGTCCCGAACCCGGCGTGGCGACTCATTCACGCGCTCGAAACGATTCAATCTCCAAACGGTGTCATCACGATTGACGGTTGGGGTGAGCATATCGCCGTCGCTTCGTCGGAAGACAAGGAAGCGTTGCGCCTTCTCGAACTCGATGAAGCCGCCCTCAAACATGAATTTAGAATCAAGTCTTTTTCGCGCGAACTGACGGGGCGCGCCCTCGCCCGCGAATACGTTTTAGGTGCGACATGCACCATCAGTGCTTTGACTGCCGGATACGCGGAAGCGGGAGTTAAAACCGTCATCCCCGCGAGCGCGACGGCGCGGCTTGATTTTCGGCTTGTCCCTAACTTAGCTCCTGCGCGCGTCGTCGAACTGCTTCGCGCGCACCTTGACCATCGCGGCTATAACGACATCGAACTTAAACAAATCATCGCCGCGCCTTACGTCAAATCATCGGCGCGCTCGTTCGTCGCGCAAGCCGCGAGCGCGGCGGCGATGGCAGTTTATGGCGCGCCTTCGGTCGTCTATCCGCTTGACCCGGCGAGCGGCGCGGTCGGTGTCGTGTGCTGCGGAGCATCGGGCGAAGCGGAAGAACCGATGCCGGTCGTGTCGTTCGGCGTTTCTCATGCCGCGTCGAACCCGCACGCTCCTGATGAAAACATTCGCATCGAAGATTTCATTGACGGCATCAAGTATTTCGGGCGCGTGATTCACAATCTCGGAAGCTTAACCGAAGCCCGTCCGCCGGAACGACGCAAGCGCGTCATACCCGTTAAAACATGACCCTTTTCTCTCCGCGTTCTCCGCGTCTCTGCGGTTAAAAATTTCGAGCATTCATCAACCGCAGAGACGCGGAGAACGCGGAGATGAAACGCAGAGTTTTATCCTCAACTCGAAACGAAGATGCCCAAGTCCTCAACCGAACAACAATCCAACATCGCCCGCGACATCGAAACCTTACGCGCTGAAATTCTGCGCCATGAAGCTTTGTATTACGTCCACGACGCACCGGAAATCACGGACGTTGAGTACGATGCCTTGATGCGACGTTTATGTGAACTTGAAGACGCGCACCCGGAACTTCGCACGTCGGATAGCCCGACACAGCGCGTCGGCGGGCAACCGAGCGAAGGCTTCGCGGAAGTCACGCATCCACGCCCGATGTTGTCGCTTGATAATTCATACAACATCGAAGACCTTCGCGCGTTCGATGAAAGGTGTCGCAAACTCTCCGACGGGCGCGCGGTAAGTTATGTCGCGGAACTGAAAATTGACGGGCTTTCGTTGTCGCTTCATTACGAAAACGCGACACTCGTGCGTGGCTTAACGCGCGGCGACGGAAGGCGCGGCGAAGACGTGACCGCGAACGTCCGCACGATTCAGACGATCCCTTTGCGGTTGAAAAACGATAAAGAAACGGATGCGCTTCACGATATAGAAGTGCGCGGGGAAGCCTATCTTTCACGCAAGGCGTTCGAGCGATTGAACCTCGAACGCGAAGAAAAGGACGAAGCGAAGTTTGCCAATCCGCGCAACGCCGCCGCCGGCAGCGTTCGCCAACTCGACGCGAAAGTCGTGCGTTCGCGGCGTCTGGCTTTCTTCGCTTACGACGTTCTCGCCAATCGAAAGCCGTTTGCGACTCACCACGCCGCCCTCGAATTTCTTGAAGCCGCTGGCTTTCAAGTTAATCCGCATCGCGCCGTATGTGCGAACATTGATGAGGTCATCGCTTTTTGTAATGCGATGGAAGCCGAACGTGACCGCCTTGATTATGAGATTGACGGCATCGTCGTCAAGGTTGATTCGACCGCGCTTCAAGAGGAATTTGGAACGACTGCGAAAGCTCCGCGTTGGGCGATTGCTTATAAATACCCGGCACGACAAGCGACGACGCGCGTTAATTCGATTGTCGTCCAAGTCGGGCGCACGGGCGCGTTGACGCCTGTGGCGAACCTCGAACCCGTGCTACTCGCGGGGACAATCGTTTCACGCGCCACGCTTCACAACGAAGACGAGATACGCCGCCTTGATGTTCGCACGGGCGACTATGTGAACATCGAAAAGAGCGGCGAGATTATCCCGAAAGTTTTAAGCGTCGTCACCTCACGCCGCACCGGAGCGGAAGTCGAGTTCATCCCGCCCGCGCATTGCCCCGTGTGCGGCGGCGACATCTCGCGTCCCGAAGGCGAAGCGGTTTCGCGTTGCGTCGCGGCGGATTGCGCGGCACAACTCAAGGCGCGTCTGCTTCACTTCGCGTCACGGCGCGCGATGCGAATCGAAGGCTTGGGCGAAGCCTTAGCCGAGCAGATGACGACAACGAAACTCGTGTGTGACGTGAGCGATTTATACAAACTGACACTCGCGGATGTAATCGCCCTTGAGCGCAAAGCCGAAAAGAGCGCGACGAACTTACTCACTCAAATCGAAGCAAGTAAGACGAGAGAACTACCGCAACTCGTCTTCGCGCTTGGCGTAAGACACGTCGGGGAACGCACCGCAGGGATTCTTGCCCGCGCGTTCGGTTCGCTCACACGACTCGAAACCGCGACGGTCGGACAACTCGACGACGTACCGGAAATCGGTTCGGTCGTCGCCCAAAGCGTACACGATTGGTTTCACGACGCGGGCAATCAGGCACTGTGTCAAAGGTTGCGCGAAGCCGGAGTGCAAACCGAATATCGAACTTCAAGCACCACACCGACCAGCGCGACGTTCGCGGGCAAACAGTTTGTCTTAACCGGAAAACTCTCCACACTGACACGTGACGAAGCCCGCGCCCTTATCGAACAAAACGGCGGTCGTGTCGCTTCATCGGTGAGTAAGAAAACCGATTACGTCGTCGCCGGAGAAGACGCGGGTTCAAAACTCGACAAGGCAAACGAGTTGGGTGTGACGGTGATTGATGAAGCGACGCTCAAAGGGGAATTGATTCATTGATTCATCGGCTCATTGACTCATTTCAGAAATTGAAACAATGACTGAATGAGACAATGAATCAATTCTTCTCCGGCTTGCTGTATCCTTAAAACCTATGAGTACAAACAATTCAAACAACAATCTCAAACTCGCGTACACGATTCTATGCGACGACGTGCGCCTCGAAGTCGGGAACAAGCTTTCTCTAATGGGCGTGTTTCAAAACATCATGGTGCAGCAAGTTCCCGTCTCGCTCATCAAGTTCGCGGTCGTCAGTCACTGGCAGGGCGGCGATGGTGGGACGCACCTCTCCGAAGTCCGTATCCTCAATGACGACCGCACGCAACCCATCGTCGTTTCGCAACCGACGCGCTTTGAAGTCACCGAAGGCGGCTTTGCCGATAACATCAGCTTCTTCGTCAACGTCACGTTTCCCGCGCCTGGTCGCTACTGGATACAGACGTTGGTTGACTCAAGTTTGTTTGATGAATTTCCGTTGATGATTGTCGAAGCGGGCAATGTGATGGGAGTTCCGACGGGTGAATCGGAAACGGTGAACTGAAAACGAAAGCGGTGTTTCGTTCAAGACATGAGGCTAGACTTGAACGGTTGGCAAGGTTAAAGCGTTAACTCTATCGTGCAACAGTGCTGCCACTTGAACCGCAAGGACGGCTTCGACCTCGCGTGCTATAACTGTGTGTCCATATAGACTAAATTTATGGTCATTACGCAAAAACACCTCGCTGCTGTGTTCATGTAATGCTTCCTGTGCGTTGATTACGGGAACGTCCAGCCGCTCACCTAGTCCGAGTACCATCTGATTAACAGACGACCAAAGTTTTGGCGATTGAAGCTTAGAAATAGTCTTCGTATCTTCATTGAACCCGCCGGGACCCAACAGAACGACGCGGCAAGGATTTGCGCGGCACTGGTTGATTCCCTGTTCGAGCAAGCGTTCGTACTCGTCAAGCTGAATCGGTGGGTGTATCACTTGCGGAGCCAAGCCTTTCGTCTTAGCAAGCAACTTCACAAATTTTGATTCGCTTCTAAGCTTTGCGTCAACCTCTGCCATAAATGAACGGGCTATGACAAAAATCTCCGGCGCAAGTTCATAAAGAATACCCGCCCTCCAACTGGTAGCCGCATGTGTTGCGAGCGCGGCAATTACAACTATATCGGGCTTAAATGTTGCGATTCCAAATCTTAAAAGTGCCTTTAACCCTTTCGGGTGGCGGAGCATTTTAAGTTCAGAGATGAAATTAAGCTCAGGAAAGCGTGTCCTCAGTGCCACACTAGCCACATTAGGATAAGTAGCCGATGCAGTAACGCCTGAGTAACCCGACTGTAAGCAGGTTCCAAGGAAAAGTATCTTCACGTCTCTTGGCACAACGTCCATAGCTTTTTGTTTCTTCTGTGAACGATAGGTAATGGATAATACCGGGAGCAGTTAGGTGTCAAAACTAAAATCTTAATAGGCGATGTATTCCTAATCCGAAAGAGCGCGGGCATTAAAGCCGGCTCAAAAATTGCGGCTGCCGGTGCATTCAAATGAAAACTGCTGTAAGACGTGGATGAGTGGATTTGAAACTCGAATGCGGATGAGTGGACTTGAACCACCACGGTGTCACCACCACGGGCTTCTGAGACCCGCGCGTCTGCCAATTTCGCCACATCCGCGTGTGTGAAGGAAGCGACTATACGAACGGGTGCAAAGGAGTGTCAAGCGGGGCGGTTTGCGGGCGCGGTGAGCGGGTTGTTATAGTGCGCGAAGGTTGAAAAGACGTGTTTATGTTTGTTCCCGATTCATGATGTCGCAATCTCTGTCAACGATAGAAAACAAAAGCATTGCCGTTCGTTATGCCGTATTGCGGGAACGCATCGCGGCGGCGCGGCGCAGGATTGAGCGTGATAATCGTGAGGCTGGCGAGGTGCGTTTAATCGCGGTCAGTAAAACTCACAGCGTCGAACGGGTGCGCGAAGCGATTGCCGCCGGAGCGTTCGACTTCGGTGAGAACCGCGTGCAGGAAGCCGCCGCGAAGTTTGAAATCATCGGACGTGACACTTCCCATGACGATGTTAGTAATAATGTGCGCTGGCATCTCATCGGTCACTTGCAGGCAAACAAAGCACGCCGCGCGGTCAACGTGTTCGATGTGATTCATTCGATTGATTCGGTTGAATTGGTGAAGCGTTTGGAGCGTTTGTGCATCGAAGATGGGCGCGCGGAATTGCCCGTCCTTGTACAGGTTGACTTGGGAGGCGAAGCGACGAAAACCGGAATCGGTGTTGCCGACTTGCCGCCCTTGATTGAAGCTTGCGCGCAGTGCGAACGGATTAAACTCGTGGGGTTGATGACCTTGCCGCCCTACCTTGAGAATGTCGAGGATGTGCGCCTGTACTTTCGCCGCTTGCGTGAATTGCGCGATGAGTGGCGCGCTCGTGGGGCGTTCGCACCGTTAAGCGATTATGCGAACGGTGAACTTTCGATGGGTATGAGCCACGATTTTGAAGTGGCGATTGAAGAAGGCGCGACGATGGTGCGTGTCGGAACGCAGTTATTCGGAGCGCGTGAACAGGTGTGAAAGCTGAAGAATTATGGAAGTCTTAAATCTTATCTATCTGGTTTTTTATTACTCAATCATCGGTTTGATTGGTGGAGTAATCTTGTTGATGCTGGTGCGTGCCGTCGTCAACTTCGCGGACTTGAATCCGTTCGGGCGATTCGCGTTGCTCGTCAGGCGGTGGAGCGAACCCGTCGTCGCGCCTGTGCGCCGCGCATTGGTAGGCTTCGGTTTCGGAGCGAACGCCGCGCCGTTTGTGGCGATATTGTTGACGATTCTGCTCGGCTATTTCGCTTTGCAGTTGGTGACGACATTGCTTAACACGCTCGCCGGAATGTTGTACGCGGGGCAGGAAGGCAAGCCCATCGCGCTCGTCGGTTATCTGTTGTTCGGAGCGTTGTCCCTGTACTCGTTGCTGATTTTCATTCGCATCATTTTTTCATGGGGCATGGTGTCGCAGGTCAACCCTGTGATGCGACTGCTTGTGCGCGCGACCGACCCTTTGCTTGTGCCTCTGCGTCGCATCATTCCGCCGCTTGGGATGCTCGACATCTCACCGATTGTCGCGTTCATCTTGATTTGGTTATTCCAAGCGGCGATTGTCGGAACGCTGTTGCGCGGCTTGGAAACGGGTTTCTTCAGATAGGCTTCCGTACTGTTTCATCACGAAAGACGGCGCACAAGATGATTGAGATGCGCGCGGCGAAAGGTGCGATAAGCTTTGCGGTGCGCGTTGTGCCGCGTGCGAGTCGCAGTGAAATCGCGGGTGAGCATGGCGGGCGATTGCGTGTGCGCCTTTGCGCCGCGCCCGTCGAAGGTGCGGCGAATACGGAATTGATAAAGACCTTAGCGAAAGCATTCGGTGTCGCCATTTCGCACGTCAACATCATCGGCGGGCTGTCGTCAAAACAGAAACGTGTCTCCATCGTCGGCATCAATCCGATGCACGCCGCCGAAGTGTTGAGCCGATTTAGTGAAGCTGATGTGGGCGTCGAAAGCTGATTTGCCCGTCGCAAAAATCGCGTGCTATATTCGCCGCCCAACCGTTCAGCCTTAATGGAGATAAAACTAAATGACGAACGAAGAATTAAAGCGCGTGATGAACTCCATCATCGAACGGCAGGAGCGCATCACCATACAGCAAGAGCAAACACAGACGACGCTTGATGAACTCGCGCATCGGGACGCAGACAAGGAAGAGCGCATCAAGCGATTCGAGCAGTCGTACGCGGCAATCTCCGATTTGCTGCAACGCCACGACTCGCAACTCGCCACACTCACCGACAACGCCACGAACATCGCGGAGACGCAGAGCCAGCACGATGAGCGCATCAAGCGATTCGAGCGGTCATACGCGGCAATCTCTAACTTGCTGCAACGCCACGACTCACAACTTGTCATACTCACGGAGAATGCCAACAAGACGAATGAAGTAGTCGCCGGTCTTGCCGTGAGTATTATCGAAACGAACGAAGTAGTCGCCGGTCTTGCCGTGAGTATTATCGAAACGAAAGAAGTGGTCGCTGGTCTTGCTGTGAGCATTGCCAAAACGAATGCGACGGTGGATCGCTTGGGTGTGACTGTTGACCGATACATCGCCGCGCTCGGCAACGGCTCAAACGGCAGCCATGGGCGAACCCGACCATGACACCTTAACCCACACTTGCAAACTACCCGGCAAGTACATACGGCAACCTTAAAAAGTTCACTGGAAGTCTTATCTCAAAATAAACTAGGACGATTCTCAAGGAAGCATGTCTGGACATTCAAAGTGGCATACTATCAAGCACAAAAAAGGCGCGCTCGATGCCAAGCGCGGCAAATTGTTCACGAAGTTAATTAAAGAATTGACGGTCGCGGCGCGCACGGGCGGCGGCGATGTGGAAGCCAACGCGCGCCTTCGTAAAGCCGTCTCCGATGCGAAGGCGGGCAACATGCCGAACGATACGATTGACCGCGCGATTAAACGCGGGACGGGTGAAATCGAAGGTGTGAGCTATGAAGAAATAACTTACGAAGGTTACGGTCCGGCGGGCGTTGCGGTGATGATTGAAGCGATGACCGACAACCGCAATCGCACCGTCGCGGAGATTCGGCACATCCTCTCGAAGAACGGCGGCAATCTCGGTGAAGCCGGTTCGGTCGGTTGGATGTTCGAGAAGAAAGGCTACATCGTCGTTGATAAGAGTGCGCGTTCGGAAGACGAACTTTTTGAAATCGTGACCGACGCCGGAGCGGAAGATTTGCGCGACGACGAAGACGTGTACGAAGTCATCACCTCACCGACGGATTTCGATGCCGTACTGACCGCCGTTAAAAACGCGGGCATCGAACCGCAAGTCGCGGAAGTCGAAATGATTCCGCAAAACTACATCAAACTCGAAGGCGCGGACGCCACACAGATGATTAAGCTCATGGAGTCGCTCGAAGATAATGACGACGTGCAAAAGGTTTCCGCGAACTTCGATATGGACGAAGATGATATGCAAGGATGAAGGCGGAAGGATGATGGATGAATAAAAAAGTTTCAGAACCCGCCCAAAAAATTGGCGAAGAATTGCCACGCGGCGCGGTGTCTTCCCATGCTTCCGCCTTCCGCCTTCCGCCTTCCGCCTTAACACGTATTCTCGGCATAGACCCCGGCAGTGAGACCACCGGCTGGGGCATGATTGAAACGGACGGACGACGCGCGCGGCTGGTCGCGTTCGGCGTGATTCGTTCGTCTTTGCGTGAACGCTTCGCGGTGCGCTTGCTTCGGATTAGCGATGGTGTCGAGGAGATTATCGGGAAGTATGAGCCGGATGTGTGCGCGATTGAAGAAGGGTTTTACGCCGTCAACGTCAAGACGGCGATTAAACTTGGTCAGGTGCGCGGCGTGGTTCTCGTCGCCGCCGAACGTGCGCGCGTTGAAATCGCGGAATATGCTCCGCGCCTCGTCAAGCAAACCGTCGTCGGCTACGGGGCGGCGGAAAAGCATCAAGTCGGTGAGATGGTGCGTCTGCTTCTGAATTTAACCGCCGCCCCGCAACCACACGACGCGGCGGACGCGCTCGCCCTTGCGATTTGTCATTCGCATCACCAAACCATTAACCGCATCGCTTCACAAAATCCTCGCCCGTCCGTTGCCGCGCCCGCTGTGCGGGTTGCCCTTAATCAACGTCGCGTCGTGCGGTAAATCGAAGATATGTTTTCTTTGCCCGATAGATTCTTCGTGAGAGACGTGGAACTATGGACAAAGGAATCCACATCCACTTTCTTTACCACTCCGAAACATAATCATTTCACAACGCCTTTTGATTTTTAATTCGCGGTCAAATGGGCGTTCGGCATTTTCCGTGCCTGATAAGGTGTGGAGTTTTCTCTATCTTAATCAAGCGAATGGAGGTCAATTTCGATGTACACAATAAGCTTCTCGCGGCAAGCGGTTTTACTGTTTGTGAGCGTTGTCGTGTTGTCCGCGCCGTGTGTTGCCCAGAGGCGGCGCGCGGCAAGTAACGGTAATCGCACGGCGTATGTGGTTGATGAGCGGTTGGCGGCGTTGCGGAGTGAGCCGAAGTTGGAAGGGGATTTGACGCAGCGTTTGAGTCGTGGGCGGGCGGTGCAGATAATCGGCAATCGTCAGGCGGACGGGGCGATGTTTTACCGTGTCGCGGTGACGCGCCGCACGCGCGGATGGCTGCCCGCCGACGCGCTCGTCTCGCCCACGCGCGTTGAAGATGACGCGCGATTATTGCGCTTGATTCGCGGCTCGGATGATTTCGATAAACTTGACCGTGCGAGTCTGTTCTTACAGGTGTTTCCGCGTTCGAGTTTGCGCGCGCAAGTCTTGTCGCTGGTGGGAGAGGAAGCGGAACAGTTCGCGCAAAGCTTATCGCGCGAAGCCGCGCGGAGGCTTAATGAAAAAGAGATGACGGCGGGCGGTGCATCGCGCGTGATTTACTTTATGAATTACAACGGACTCGACAGATTCAACAAAATCGGTGTCAAGTTCAAATATGATGAAGCGGCGCGGGCTTTTAAGTATGATGGCGCGGCGTGGCGTGAAATTGTGCGGCGTTATCCGAACAGCGCGGAAGCTGAAACGGCACGCGCCAAACTCGCTGCTCTCTCAAACGACAAATCGCGTTAATGAAATTTGTTGAGACGAAGCAACCGCGCTCTCAATCGAAACTTGAGAGCGCGGTTGCTTGTTTTGTAGTTGGTCAGACGTTGCAATCAGGCGGTCTTTATTGCCTTCGACGCAGAGACCTGCCCTTTCGTGATGTGTTGGTAATAGTCACTTGCATTTCTCGGTTATCGAACGCGGCATTGGCGATGGCGTTTAATCTAATGAGAAAGTTTTCGTTACGCTCGTTCACGCGGTCGGTGAAGACTGTGACGGTGAAGGTTTTGCTAGTCTCGCCCGGTGCGAAGGTAAGCCTGCCGGAAGTGGCGGCGTAATCGCTTCCGGCAGTGGCGGAGCCGTCTGAAGTGGCGTATTCGACGAACGCTATTCCCGTCGTGTCGCCCGTGCGAACGACGTTCACCGTTGCTTGTCCTGTGGCTTCATTAACCGTGACGCTGGTCGCGGCGAATTGAATCACGGGCGAATTGAGCGCGAAGGTGAAGGCGAGTCCTTGCACATCAGTGATGCGCGGGTTGCTCGTGTCGTCGAGTGTAATCTCGGCGGTGTAGATGGGTTCGCCTGTTTCCGGGTCTTCGGTGACGATGATGACCGGATTGCTGCCGCCGCTCCCGCGAGCGACGAAGTTTCCGACGATGCCTACGGCTGGATCGCCTGCCGGACGCATCGGCTGTGAAAGGATTGAATTCTTGGCAAAAATTCCGCCCAAGAGCGATTCGTCATCGGACGCGAGCGAGCTAAGCGTTCCTGTGAATGTGAAGTTGCCCGCGCCGCCGGAGATGATGTTACCCGCGCCGCCGGAAATGATATTGCCAGCCCCGCCGGAGATAATGTTACCCGCGCCGCCGGAAATAATGTTGCCCGCGCCGCCGGAGATGATGTTACCGCCGCCACCTGAAACAATGCCTGCGCCGTCTTGCCCGATTAAGGGGACTGTTTTGCCGCCCTGAACGACAAGTTGCGGCGCAATCTGCCCGTTCTGAATCGAAACCCGCAAGTCAGTCGGAACGGCAAGGCGGCTTCTGACTGTGACCCTACCGCCAATGCTTGTGTTATTGAAGAAGTTCGGTGAGTTTATAGAGAACGACCTTTGTGACAACTGGGAGCCGTCACGAAGCCCGACACAGGCAAGGTAATCCGCGTTCTCACTCGGACTTCCATTAAAGCCGTCGCTGTTGGTGAGAGACCGACACGCTTGATTTGCAATCTCTGAAACGAAGAAACTAGGAGTGATTGTGAGTGGTTCATTGTTACCCGCGAACGCTGTGAAACTAATGCAAATTTCCTCGTCCGGTTTGTTGAAAGGAGTGTTGCCGCAGACTTCGCGTGTCTCGCCGGGCGGGATGACGGCGTTTCTCAATTCAATGACGTTCAGCACGCCGATATTCGCTGCCAACTCATATTCGCCTGCCGCTATCGCTTTGGGACTGACTCTGATGGAATTACTTCTAGCGGCTGGAGAGACGGGCGTGATAACCCTGAGTTGACCGTCTTTCGCTAAATCAAGCGGCGGACGCGGCGGGATGTGCGCCTCAAGTTCCGTGCTGCTGATGAACGTCGTAAAGCCGTTGATTGGTTGTCCGTTGCGGTCGAAGCCTTTCAACTCATCTCCGTTGAAGATGACACGCGAATTGCTCGTGAAGTTTGTACCCTTGAGCGTGACGATAAAGAAGCCGCCCAAGTCGAAGTTACCGGCGCAGATGCCCGTCGGGTCGGAGTTGTTCGTACACGCGACGGGGGCTTTGTCCTTCCCGGCGTAAATTTCCGTGACGACCGCGACGGGCGGAGCCGGTCTGAGTTCGTTATAGACGTGGCGAAGACCGACATTTCCCGTTTTACCCTTTTTGCCGTCAACGGCGATAAAGTAAGTCGCGTTCGGCTCGGTCGGAATGCTGACCCGGCTTTGTTGGAAGCCGGTGATGTAATCATCATTGGAGTCAAGAGCCAAGAAGAGGGAGATGTTGCCAAACTGCCGTACTTGATAGACGGCGAGCAGCGTATCGAAGTCGCTGTTGTCAGTGTCGAACGTCACGTTGCCGACGGATGGAGCCGTCCACCTGTACCAGATTGATTTGCCGCCAACATCATAGTTGTGAAGCGGTTCGTCCGGCTCATTGACATCGGGACGGAAGTTTCCAATCTGGCGCGTCGCTCCGACGTTTCTGCCAAGTGCGACGTTGTTCGTGCCTGTCAATGTCTGCGCGTTTTGGATGTCGTCGTTTGCGGGCGGCGAGACAAAGCATTTGCCCGCGCTGTCCGCATTGTAAAGGTCTCTAACACTATCAGCCGTAAGCTTCACCGTGTAAATGGAGACCTCATCAATCAATCCCTTGAAGAAGCGGCGCGTGCCCTCGGTCGCATTATCGTTATGCCTGCCGATAAGGATGCGATTCGAGCCGTTCAGCGATCCTTGTGTGAAATCGAAATTATCAACCCTCACGCCGTTGACATAAGTTGTCACATTGCCGATTTTGTATGCGACGACGACGTGATACCACCTGTCCGCCTCGAACGAAACTCCGGGAACGACGCGGAAGCCGTCGCTGTATTCGACTTTTAACTGCGAACCGCCCTGCCAGACGTTTAAGCCGAAGCCTTGCCCGTGGTTGCCGTTGTCGTTGCTGACGGCGTTGGTCGGAAAGTCCGTGCCGTCATTGCGAAGCGCGGGCTTAACCCATGCCTCGATTGACACGGGCGGCGCGTTCAAAACATTCGTCTGCCCGGAGGTGACGGAGGCGTCCGTGCCGTTGAACTTGAAAGCTTGCCCGACTTTGCCCGGCGCGAACTCTGTGCCAGACGACGAAGCGTTGAGGCGGCTCACTGAGTCGTTGAAGTTACCCTCGCCGCGATACCAATGCACGAGGCTCGGACGCGCCGTGACGCATGTCGCCGCCGGTGTCGGCGTGGGAGCCGGTGTCGGCGTCGGCGTCGGGGTGGGTGTCGGCGTCGGTGTGGTGGACGTACCCGTAGGCTGCCAACTCGGATTCCGTTCTTGGGTGGTGCTTGTCGTCAGTGGACGTTGATTGCTTCCGTCCACGTTCATCAAGAAGATGCGGTTGCTGAATGCTTCGGGACGCGAGCCGGACTCGAATGCTATCTGCGTTCCGTCGGGCGAATAAACCGGGTCTTGGTCGTCGAAATCAACGTTGGTTAAGCGTTGCACGTCCGCGCCCTGCGCCGTCATCGTGTAAATGTCGGACTTCGGAGAGGTGTTGCGGTCACTATGAAAAGCGATGCGCGAGCCGTCGGGAGAAAACGCGGGGGCGCGGTCGTTTGCCGGATTATTGGTGATGTTCGCCAAGTTGTCGCCCACGCCGTCGTTGTTCGTGTCCGCCGCGTCCATGACGAAGATTTCTCTTTGTTGTGAACCGGAGTCGGTAAAAGTATTGCGCTCAAAGGCGATGCGATTGTTCGCTCCCCATACCGATGGTCCGTCAACTTCATCTCTGGTGAGTTGTATTTGATTCGAGCCGTCGGCATTCATAATCCAGATGTCGAAACCGAATTGGCTCGAACGCGAAAAGGTGAGACGTGTCCCGTCGGGCGACCACGCGGGACTGAAGCCTTCGGTCGGAGTCGGAAGCCTTCTCTGGTCGCTGCCGTCGGCGTTCATCAGCCAGATTTCGCCAAGCCGGACGAAAGCAATGGTCTGACCGTCGGGAGAAAACGCAGGTTCAAGTCCTTGACGCGAATCGTTCGCGTCGGCACACATTAAGCAACGCTCATCGCTGCCGTCCGGGTTGGCGGTGAAAATCTTGGGTGTGCCGAAGATTGTTCGCTCGAAGGCGATTTTACCGTTAGTGGTGGCGGTCACGCCGACATCCGGGGCGGATGCTTGCAGTGAATCTTGCGCGCGGGCGACAAAACGATTGGGCAGCGCGTACCAACCCGCCGCCGCGATTAGTGATACCGCCAAGGTGATAAGCCGGGCGCGTGTTCGTGTGTATTGCATCAAATTACTCCTTGAAATTACGGTCAGCCCCGGCTACGAAGGCGAGGGGGAAAAGAGTGTGTGAGGGAAGATGTTTAACCGCCCGCGCGGGTTAATAGCCCGGACGCGGAGGGAAGTCGTTCATGGTTTTTAGAGCGGTACTCAATGGGTGACTTGAATAGTGAATGGTAAATAGTTAATAGAAAGGTCTTTCCTTTCCATTAACTATTCACCCTTAAAAATCTTTTTGTACTCCGGCGTTTCACGCTATTATTGAATTCGTTTGGGGGGAAGTTTGACGCGCGTCACATTCCTTATATCTACTAAAGCACCGTAACAGCCTGAGTCCCATAAGGGCAATGGCATTAAGTTAAGAACATCGGCGGCGTAGCCGCGAGGAAATTAAAAAGCCGATTACCGGAAAGGTTTAGCCTTTCCGCACATCAGGCGGCACAGCCGCAAGTCAGAAATTCTTAACTTAATGCCATTGCCCTTACGGGACTCAAGAATCTGTTTATCGAATCGTCGAGAGCGAATAATCACCCGGCTATTATCACGGAAGTCCTACGGGACAATGAAAAGTGTGTCGACTTCAGGATACCTTCGATAGAAAACTGACGAACGACGAATTAAGAAACGTAATGAACGCCGAACGCTGGCAACAAGTCAAAGAGGTTTTGCATTCGGCGAGCGAACGCCCACCGTCGCAACGCCTCGCGTTCGTCCGCTCCGTTAAGAGGGTTTATCCACGAAACACACGAAACAACACTAAAAGTTTATGCCTCGTTTCGTGTTGCTTCGTGGGTAACTTCCTGAAAGATTTATGAGACGGATTTTGGAAAGCGGTTGTTGCAAAAGTGAGTGCGGACAGCTAGATTGTGCGCGGCTTTAACAACTCTGGTTTGACGCTTCTCCCCCAACAAGTTTGACGCCCGATCTACCAGCGCGCGACGGACGATTAAAGGGAGATGAATCTGCCGTTTCATAATGGGTCGGGAGGAAAACTAAGTGCCAATCGGAACTTGTCCTGAATGCGAAGCTGATGTGCATGTAGATACGGATGCTGATAAGGGCGACACCACCACTTGCAGTGAATGCGGAACGGAACTCGAAGTCGTCGGGCTTGACCCGGTAGAACTCGATATTGCCGATGAAGAAGATTTAGATGACGATGACGACGAGGAGTTTTAAGTCAGGAGCCAGTATTCAGGAGTCAGAAGCCAGAATGAAGAAATAACACAGTTCAATGTTTAAGGCTTCGAGTTCAATGCTAAATGCCTAACTTTGAACACAAGTTTTATTCTGGCTACTGGCTTCTGACTCCTGACTCCTGTTTCGCTTGATAACCTTCGCGGTTCTGGCGCAAGGTTAAGCCGCGCGGTGCTTCTATGCGTAAGGTGTGGAAGCGTCCGTCGCGGCGTTTTTGTGTGTCGGGGTAGAACGATAGAACATACGCCGATGAAACTTCTTCCGCGAGTGCGCGAAACAGCGGCTCGAAATCTTTTTCGTTCGCATAGACGGCGCGCCCACCCGTCTTGTCAACCAAGCCGCTAACATCGAGCGGCGTCGGTAAAGGTTGTTGGGCAAGACGAAGTGGCGAGGCGAGGCGTGAATACGAAGGCAGCGTGACGCTGAAGATGCTGGTTTCGGCGGAGTTCGCGCGCTCAATCACGGTCGCGGGGGCAACCGTATCGCCGACCGGAAAACCGTCCGTGACGACGAGGACGACGCGCTTCACGCTCTGGCGTGCGCGCGTGCGCGGGGCGCGGCGGGCGAGCAAGCGCACGGCGTCATCAACTGCATCGTAAGTATGCGTTGATAAACCTTCGAGGTCGCGCGTCAAACGGTCGAAGGCGCGATTGATTTTCTTGATGTCATTGGTGAAGTTTTGAAGAACGCGAACGCGCATCCCGAAACTCATCACCGCGAACACGGATGAGTCACGGTTGAGGCGTTCGGCAAACGTGATGACTGCGCCGCGCAGACGTTCGAGTTCCGCCGTCGTCATGCTGCCCGAAACGTCGAGCGCGAAGACGATGGCGACGGGACGCGCCGCACCGCTTCGCTGTTCGACATTGAAGAACGCGATAGGTTTTTCGATTCCGTCTTCGTAAAGCTTGAAATCATTTTGCCGCAAATCAGTGACGAGTTTTCCCTGCGCGTCCGTCACCGTTACATCGAGATGCACGAGGTCGGTATCAATTTCGATGACATCGTTTTCATCACTCGAAATTATCGGTGGGGCGGGCGGCTTGGTTTGCGCCGTCGCGTTGTCTGCGGCGACGTATGATATAACGCTCAAACAAAGCAACACGCACGCTGCCCGTATAATGGATGAGGTGATGAATGAAACACCGTGTGAGAGATAGCGCGACAAACTTGGAGTGCGATTAAATTTCGTCATAGATATATTTCCGGCGCGGTGGGTTTGATGACTTATACCACAACGGCTTTTGAGTTTAGAACCACATTCGGCGGCGACATTTGCCCGCTTAATTTGATACAAGGCAACACGCGGCATTTGCCCGCGCATCAGTTTAAGGATTGTTAGAGCGGTTTGCATTTGAATGTACGGTATGTTTAGAGGCGGGCATAGCCCGCCTCTAAACAGCGATGAATTACCGTACATGCAATCGAAAACCGCTCTAGTTTTGAAAGGAAAGTGATTACTTGAAGATTTATAAAATCATGAACAAAGTCGCATACGTTTTGTGCGTCGCGGTGCTATGCGTCGGCGCGTCATCAATAATAGGTGTCGCGCAAAAGACAAATGGTGCGGGCGGCGTGAAAGGAAAAGTGCGCGCGACTTCAAACGGCAAAGTGGTCGCGGGGGCAACCGTCACCGCGCTGGACGGTGAACGCGAAGTGGCGACTGCGACGACAAACGACAAAGGCGATTTCGTGTTGAACAATTTGCCAATCGGAACTTACACACTGACGTTTCGCAAACCGGGCTTGCGCGTCGGTTCGATTCCAAACGTCGCGGTTAAAAGCGGGAAAATCGTTTCCCTACGCGACACTCTCGAACTCCCCGTTGATGAAGGCACGCTGGCTTTCGTGCGCGGAAGCGTCTTTAACGAAGCGGGGCGCAGCGTTCCCGGCGTGCGCGTCGAAATTGCGCGCGTCGAAGGCGAGGGCAACGCGCGACGATTAAACGCGGGCGTTACGGGCTTGACCGGAGAGTTCGCGTTCCGCCTCGCGCCCGACCCGGCGACGTATCGCATAACGATTAAAGCCAACGGCGCGGAAACCGAAACCAAAGACGTGACAATCGAGAGCGCGGCGATTTACCGCATCGCCTTCACCCTGCGCCCGAAAGCGAGCGAAGGGAATTAACCCGCCCAACGCCCTCATCGCGTGCCTTAGTTTAGCCTCGTTCGATTACTTCGCGCGCTTCTTGTTCGCGTGCGTCCGCTTCGACGCTTACCTTATCGCTTTCATCCTCAAGCCTGAGTCGTGACGCTTCATACTCATCGCGTACAATCTTGAACCGCGTCCGTTGATTAAGAAACCACGCCACCACGCCGAGCGCAGCGACGACAAACGCGGCGTTGACATAGCTCATCACCCACAGCGCGGCAGCAATAAACAAACAGAGTACGGCGACGATGTTCCAAGTTGCTCTCATAGTTATTCGCGTGCGGCTTGCTTGAGCGATTGACCGCCGAAGAAGTTGCGCGTCGCGGAAGTTATGCGGCGCAAACGGCGCACGACTTTCGGCAGAATCCACGCGAGTATGATTAGGAAGATAGCGATGATGACGAGCAGGACGACTGGATATTGTGTGACGAGTGCTGCCGCCCCGATGACGAACGCATCTTCAAAAAGTGAGAGTCCCCAATTTGAAAACGGTTCGGGCGAGGTGTTCGCCGCCGCGCGCACCGTCGCCTTTGTGCCGTGCGTCGAAAGGGCGAGTCCACCGCCGATGAGAAGGGCGATGATTTGAATTGACGGGTTTAAGTTTGTCGTCGCGGCGAGGGCGAGAACGGCTCCGGCGGGAACGCGGATGAAGGTGTGAACGCCGTCCCAGATGGTATCAACGTAAGGGATTTTGTCGGCGACAAATTCAATCGTGTAGAGAAAAGCGGCGACGCCAATGACGTAAGGATTGGCGAGAGTGTCGAGACCGCCGGGCAGTTCAGCCCAGCCGAAGCGTTGAAGCAGACCGAGTACGGCGACGGTCGCATACAGGTTGATGCCCGAAAGCCACGACGCGCCGAGACCCAAGCCGAGAATTTCGATGATGTTCATAATGACGCTTTTGATTCGGTCGTGGGTGCTTGGCGCGGATAATTAGCGAGGGGCGCGTTCGAGTTCAATGATACGCCTGCCGAGCATAACGAATAAGGTTCACATCTCGTAGAGTGGCGGCGGCGAGAATGTCAAGTTTCTTGTTTGCGTGTTTGACTTCCGCCAAGACGTTCTCCCAAATCGGGCGCGTCTCTTGAAGCCGACGGTCAACCTTTTCTTCGAGTGTGGATAATCGTTCATCCAATCGAAAATAAACTTTGTGCAGTACGGCGATGTCCGCACGCATCGCCGCAATCTCGGAGTGCATCGCGGCAAACTCCGCCAAAACTCTTTCTTCAAATGAAAGTCGGTTCAAATCTTGTGTTGTGTCTTCGTTCATAACTTTTCTCCTTCTAAATTTGTTTAGTTTCAAGCTTGGGTCACTTCTTCGTCATCGTCGCCGTTGTCTGCGCCAAGTTTGTCCGGTCGTTTGATGCCGAACTTATCGAGGCGATACTGAAGCGTGCGGAAGGTGACGCCGAGGAGTTTCGCCGCCTTTGTGATGTTGAAGTCGGTGCGCTCCATCGCCTGCATGATAAGCCCGCGTTCGACTTCTTCAAACGCGATGCCTTCGGCGGGAAGCCTGAAGTTACTTTCTCCGGCGGGTCGTGTTTCCTGACGAATCTCTAAAGGTAAATCTTCGACGGTTATCAAGTCGCTTTCGGCAAAGAGAATCGCACGCTCAAGTGCGGACTCAAGTTGTCGGACGTTGCCGGGATATGAATAGTTTTCCATCAAGCGGCGCGCTCCCGCGTCAAGCCCGCGAATGAGGCGCGAAGTGTTGCGCGTGTGTTTGCGGAGAAAATAGTTGATGAGAACGGGGATGTCGTCGCGGCGGTCGCGCAGTGAAGGTACGTCAATCGAAAGCACGTTGAGACGATAATAAAGGTCGTCGCGGAAACGTCCGTCCGATGCCATTTGACGAAGGTCGCGGTTGGTCGCGGCGACGACGCGAACATCAATCTTTATCGAACGTGTTCCACCGACGCGGCGAATCTCGCGCTCTTGTAAAGCGCGCAAAAGTTTCGCTTGCATCGTGATGTCGAGTTCGCCGATTTCATCGAGAAAGAGCGTGCCTCTGTCGGCGACTTCAAACAAGCCTTTCTTTTCGGCGTGCGCTCCGGTGAACGCCCCGCGCTCGTGTCCGAAAAGTTCGCTCTCCAAAAGGTTCTCGTTAATCGCGGCGCAGTTGACAGCTTGAAACATTTCGGCGGCGCGCGGAGATTGATTGTGAACGGCGCGGGCGATGAGTTCCTTGCCCGTCCCCGACTCACCGCGAATCAAGACGGTCGAACTTGAACGCGCGACTTTGAGAATCATCTTCTTGACGGCTTCCATCTCCGGCGACGCGGAAACGATGTCGGAATCCAACGACTCAAGTTTTGAGAGTGCGCGGTGAATGACGTTGAGAAGTTGTTCGCGGTCGTAAGGCTTCTCTAAATAATCGAACGCACCGCGCCGCAAAGCTTCTTTCGCGGATTCGATTGAACCGTGCGCGGTCAAGAGGATGACGATGATTGATGAATCGAAAGAGATGAGTTGCGAGAGAAGTTCGATGCCGTCAATGCCGGTCATCTTGAGGTCGGTTAAAACGAGGTCGAAGTGATGTTCGCGGGCGATTTTAAGTGCCGCTTCGCCGCTCGATGCGGTCGTGACTTTGTAGCCTTCGCCCGCCAAAATCATTTCCAAAATTTCGCGTTGCGCTTTCTCATCATCAACGACGAGAATGTTTTTGCGTGCCATTTGTATCTCCAGTGGTCAGTGGTCGGTGGTCAGTGGTCAGTAAAAAGCATTGTAGTTTAAGTGCTTCGTTGGATGCAGTAAGAACGAGTCGAAACTGTCTTCAAGCGGACTTTGAAAGTTTGGGAATCTTTAACCGACCACCGTTGCCACCCAAGCGCGGGCGGTTTCTTATTTTGGTCTTCAACTGACCACTGACCACTGACCACCGACCACTGCCAGTGGCAGGCTGACCACAAACGTCGTTCCTTCGTTCGGTATGCTTTCAACGTTGATTGTGCCGCCGTGTTCGTCAATCGCTTTCTTGACGATTGCCAAGCCGAGACCTGTGCCGGTTTCTTTCGTCGAAAAGTATGGCTCGAAGATTTGCGAAATGTTTTCGGGGGCGATGCCTTCGCCGGTGTCCGTGACGCGGACGTGGGCGTGTGTCGCGTCGTGCGTGAGTGTGACGGTTAGCGTGCCGTGCTTTGCCGACTCCATAATCTGCACGGCATTGAGCATCAGGTTGGTAAAGATTGAGCGGAGCGCGTCCGCATCGGCGAGGACAGGCGGCACATCATCGGGCGCGTCAAGGTGCGTCGTGATATTGCTTTCGGCGGCTTGGGCTTCGACGAGATGAAGGGCGTCCGTGAGTGCTTGGCGCAAATCGAGCGGTTCACGATTGAGGCGTGACGGGCGTGTGTAGTTTAAGAACTCCGAGATGCGTGCGTTGATGCGTGCGACTTCGGTTTTAAGATTTCCGGCAAGACGATTGAATGTTTCGCGCTTCGTCGCGTCTTCCGGCGCAAGGCTCGTGCGAAGGTGGTCGAGCGTCAGGTTGATATAGTTGAGCGGGTTGCGGATTTCATGCGCGATAGCGGAAGCGAGACGCCCGACGACTGCCGAGCGTTCGGCGTGTTGAACTTGCATCTGAAGTTCGCGCGTGTGTCCGACTTGTTCAATCATGCGATTGAAACTCGTGGCGAGTGCGCCCATTTCGTCGCGCCGCGATTCCGCCGGAACGCGAAAACTGAAATCTCCGGCAGCGACGCGACGCGCCCCTTCCGATAAATCGGCAATCGGGCGCGTGAATCGCCACACGAGAAACGCGGCGGCAAACGTCGCAAGAAGCAAAACGACGAGGGCGGGAAGCAGAGCCGCCGCCGATTGAAAAATCGTCGCTTCCGGTGTGTTCGCCGAACCGAGTACGACGATGATGTACCTCGCTCCTTTGTTGGTTTCGGTGCGAACGGGGAAGGCGCGCGGGACACCGACTTGCGGCGGCGTGCGGTCGAAGTCTTCGCCAAGTAAGGCGGCGATTTCCTGCGTCGCGCGTCCGGCATCAACGAGCGGCGGCAACGCGACTTCCGATAAACGAAAATTTCGCTCGCTGCCGTCATTCAATGTTTCCGGTTGAAAGCGCGGGTCGAGACTGTCCGTGATTAAGCCGTCGCTGTTGACAATCAAGATGTTGATTAAACGGTCGGCAAGTTCCGGCGGCATCTCCGGCTGTTGGCGCGCTCTTATGTCATTCAGGTATTGCGACGAAGATACGCCTTCGAGTGCGAGACTCATGCCGATGGCGAGTGCCTGTTCCTGTTCACCGATAGTCGTCGCCACGCGCTTGGCGAAGTAGTAGTTGATGAGATACTGCACGCCGAGCGTCGCCACCAGCAACGCCGCCAGAACGAGCAACAGGCGAACGCGAAAACTGTTTAGATGATGAAACAAGTTCGGTTTAACTTTCCTCAAGTTGAATTGAAAAGTAGATACATGGCTCAAAGGCGGGAGACTCTTTGCGCTTCTTGGCGTCTGCTATCTTTGCGAACCTTTGCGTTACCTCTTCTTGTATCGCAAAGAACCGCGAAGAGAAGAAGACGCAAAGTGCCGCAAAGCAAAAAATACGCCCACCGCCCACGCTTCGCGCTGCTATCGAAAAGTACAAGTCTGCACAAGTTTAGAAGGGTGTTTCAAAAAATGTGCAAAAATGTGTTGCCGCCCTCTGAAGTCCGATGTTATATTTCGCATTGTCTTCCACGCAATCTCTCCGGGAGACATTCGGGCGCGTCCCTCACACTCAGGCGCGCTTCTCACCGCTTTCTAAAAGCACAATTTGGATTCCGAAATTTGTAAAACGAAACCTTGAGTTTGATGTCGTTTTCTATTCATCGTCGCACCTCTAGTGTCACTTTAAGTGGCATGATAGAAAGTGTGTCTGAAAGGGCTTTTGCCCGCGTGTCTGTCATCGGCTTGATGTTTAGCGAAGGGGTTTATACATGATGTCAAAAATCTTTGCTTCCGCGCGATTATTCGCCGCGTGTTCTTTTATCCTTGCTTTGAGTTTCAATGCTTTCGTGCCGCAGGCGGAAGCGGGCGCGCAACGCAAAAAAGTTGTGAGCAAGAAAGCTGAAAGTAAAAAGTCCACCGCGAAAACGGCGCAAGCCGATAAGAAAAAAGATGAGCGCGGCAAAAATGCGCGGCGTGATGACAAGCGCACCGACAAGAAAAACAGGCAGGACAAGCGCGCAGAAACCGCGAAGCGTGGCAAAGCCGACCGCGACGCGAAAGGCAAAGACGCAAAGGGTAAAGACAAGGCGACGAATAAAAAGATGACGGCGCGCGAACGGCGCGCGGAAGCCAACCGTCGCGCCGCCGAACGTCGGGCGGAGATTGCGCGCCGCGAAGCCGAACGCCGCGAAGCGATACGTCGCGCCGAAATCGCACGCCTCGCACGTCTCGCCGCGATTCGCGCTATTGATCAAGGTTTGCGAAATGAAACGCAGGCTAACATCACACGCGACGACACGACGGGCGAAGATTTGGAAGTGCGCCGCGTCGCCGTCGGTGCGCTCGGCAATCACGCGGGTTCAATCGTCGTGATGAATCCGCAGACCGGGCGCGTCTATGCGGCAATCAATCAAGATTGGGCGTTGCGTCGGGGCTTCAAACCGTGTTCGACGATTAAACTCGTCACGGGTCTTGCCGGACTCACATACAACGTCATCCCGCCCGCCGAAACTGTCGAAGCGGGCGGCAATCGTTATCGTCTTGACCTGACCGATTCGCTCGCGTACTCGAACAACGTTTATTTTCAGAACGTCGGCGGGCGCGTCGGGTTCGAGTTGATGATGAAGACGGCACGCGAATTAGGTTTGGGCGAAGCGACCGGAATCAATCACGCGAACGAATCGCCGGGGCGTGTTCCGGTTTTCAAATCCGGTTATGCCGTCAACCATATGTCTTCGCACGGCGACGATTTCGCCGTCACGCCGCTTCAACTCGCAAACATGACATCGGCACTCACGAACGGCGGCAAACTCCTCGTACCGCATCTGCCGCGCACGCCGCAAGAAGACACGAATTTCAAAACCGAAGTGCGCCGTCAACTGACGTTCACGAAAGACGCGATGCAACGTCTCCAACCCGGCATGATTGGGGCGGTCAATTACGGAACTGCCAAACGCGCTTACGATGTGACGCAAACCATCGCGGGCAAAACCGGCTCGTGCATTGATAACGGAACATGGGTCGGACTCTTTACTTCCGTCGCCCCGATTCACGAACCGCGCCTTGCCGTGACGGTGGTTCTCAAAGGTTCGGGCGAACGCGGAAAGACTGCCGCCGCCGTCGCCGGAAATGTTTTCCGCAATCTCAACACGCGCTTCGGCGTGGTCAATCCCGGTGCGAAGCCCGTGCAGCTTGCCACGACGCCGCGCCCGAAACTTCCGGCGGCAGCGGCGGCGGCGATTAGCGATGAAGATGCCGAAGAAGGCGATTCGGCGGCAAGCGTTGATGCGCTTGGGACTCCCGACAACAACGCTTCGGGCGTCAATCAATCGGGTGTGCGAACTGTGTTAAAACCCGTCGCGCGTCCGATGCCGAATACTCCAATATCGAATACTCCGAGTGCCGCGCCACAACCCGCAACCAACGTCGCGCCCGCCACCGTTCCCGGTGCGACGACGAACGCGCCCGACGGCAAGTTCGGCAAAAGCGGAGAACGCCCGCGCCGCGTCACACCGCTTGCCCCGACAAATTAAATTCTATCGTTCTGACGGGTTCTGAAATCTGCGTGGTGTGTGTCCGGCGTAAATGATTCACCGGAACAATATGCCGCGCAGATTTTGTGATTGGGCTTTGTGATGAGCGATGTACCAAATGATACGCGACTTCATCATCGTAGGCGCATGACGTGCATCAAAGTTTGAAGCTGACGACACGGTAAAACACTTGAAGTTGTGTAAAATACGATTTTCAGATTTTCACCTGAAGTGCGGCACGATTAGTGCTTTGCTATGTTTTGAGAATGCGGCAACGCGGGAAAATGTGTCCGCATCTGAAACGCTAATAAGACTTCACTATGATTTCTGACCTATCTCCCGCGATTCGGTAAAAGTGAGTTTGATTGAACCGTAATGTCCGGTAAGAATCCGGTAAGATTTAGATAAAAGTTCCCTGAAGGAGACGCTTTCGATGAAAAACAAATTTAGATTGATGACGATTCTGGCGGCGACGGCAATCACTCCGCTCGTCTTGCCAGCCGTTTCGCCGTCGGGTCAATTCGCGGTAGTGGCGCAGACCGCCGACGAAGAAAAAACAAAACTTTATACCGATTTCTATAACGCGGTGACGGGCAACGGCAACGTCGTCAACGATGCGGCTTATCAAATTGGCAAACAATATCTGGCAAAGTACGGCACGCAAACCGATCAATACACGCAGTACATTAAAGCTCAAGTCGAAGCTTACGAGAAAAGCCAGAAGACTGCCGTGTATGTGAAACTGTTTGTTGAACTCGATAAGATTTACAATAAGAACAGCAAGACCTACGCGACGGCTTTCACGGAAGGGCGCGGAATTTTAGCCAGTAAGCCTAACGACTTAAACGTACTGCTCAATCTGGCGCGTGTCGGTTATCTGGCAAATGCCAATAATGATAAACAGTTCAACGCTGAAGCCACAGGCTACACGACGAAAGCACTTCAGTTGTTTGAATCGGGTGCTGAACCGACCGACCTTAACCCGGATAATAACGACACGGGTGAACGCTACTATCCGTTTAATAAAAAGCAGGATGCCGAAGCTTTCTTGCATTTCGCGCTTGGCGACTTCACTTTAGCCGCTTCGCCGCGAGAAGCCGCGCGCCATTATGTGAAAGCCGCTTCGTATGACAGCTACCTCAAAAAAGAGCCGAGTACATATGTCAATCTCGCCAGTGCCTACGCGCTTGATTATGACCGTTTGAGTGCCGACTTTAAGAGAATCTACGGCGGTCAGGACGAAAGCGAAGCCAGTAAAGCGGCTCTTGCCAATCTCAATCAAGTGATTGACCGCATCATAGATGCACAAGCGCGCGTTGTTACTTACAGCGGAACTGATCCCAAGTATCAGGCATATAAGACTCCCGCCCAGACACAGTTGACGCAGTTCTATCAATTTCGTAATAACAACGAGACTACCGGATTGCCGGAGTACATCGCAGGTGTCACCAATAAACCGCTGCCTGAACCTGTGACGGTCACGATTAACGCGCCGCCGACCGCACCGACAACGACCGACGGTACAAGTGTGACCCCGACAACGCCGACCAACGGCGCGACGCCAACCGCGACGCCGGTGGCAACGCCTGCCGCAACGCCATCGGCGACACCGCGCCCGAACGCGACTCCGGCGACCAGACCGCGAACCTAATTTGAATTATTAACTTGTCGGATTCTTCGCACTCAAAATGTTTTGAGATTCCGATTGGCGGGAGCGAAACGCCTTAAAGCCGCGCGCAGCATTGATGTTCAATGTTGCGCGCGGCTTCTGTTACAATCCGAAACTATTATGAGCCAAACCGAAAATCCAGATTTCGCCATCCTCGAAGAACAGTTGAATCATAAGTTCAGCGAATCCCAATTTTTACAACGCGCTCTGACGCACCGGTCTTGGGCGCACGAGAATGTAGCTTCCGGCGACGGTAGCGAAGCCCGTCGTTTGCACAGTGAAGCCTTCGAGTTTCTGGGCGATGCGGTACTCGGATTTGTCGTTGCCGAGTATCTTTTACAGAATCACGAAGACCTTAGCGAAGGCGAACTATCGCGTATGAAGCATCAGCTTGTGAGTTCGACGACGCTTGCCAGAGCATCGAAGCGGCTTGAATTCGGAAAGCATTTGCGCTTCGGGCGCGGCGAAGAAAAGACCGGCGGTCGGCGCAAACAGGCTCTGCTTGCCGATGCGTTTGAAGCCGTCCTCGCGGCGATTTACCTTGACGGCGGCATCGAACCGGCGCGCAACTTTGTGTTGACCGCGCTCGAAGCCGAACTGCTCCAATCCGACCCACAGGAAGCGGCGGCGGCTGACCACAAAACGACTTTGCAAGAATTACTGCAAGCACAAGGGTCTTCCGCCCCACAATATGAAGTCGTCGAAACCACCGGACCGCCGCATCGTCGCACGTTTCACATCGAAGCGCGGTGGGACGGCGGCAGTGTTCGCGGTGAAGGTTCTTCCATCAAAGCCGCCGAAACCAAAGCCGCGCGCCGGGCTTTAGAGCAGTTGGAAAGCACGACCACCGAACACACGCGGACGGAAACCGCGACCGCCGATTGAAGCCGGACGCTAAAGATTGCAAGCGGACTCTTATAAAAGTATCCGCCGATTTTGAATTACGATAAAAGGGCGAAGACTCTTAACCTAATGGCAACTAAAATCGCTGAACCCTCGCTTGACGAACGCGCCTCAACTGTCGCGCCGCACGATGAAGGTGGTTCCGGTTCTCATAACCGCACGCCTACCGCACACGACACCCGCCCGCCCGCTCCGCCGCGCAGCGTGTGGCGCGAATACATAGAATCCGGCATCGTGACGGTTATCATGGCACTGTTCGGCATCACGTTTGTCGTCCAAGCCGTCAAAGTTCCGACGGGTTCGATGCAGAACACGATTCTCATCGGTGATCAACTTCTCGTCAATAAATTCATCTTCGCTCCGGGTCCTGTCATGCCGTTCTTGCCGCAACGCGAAATCCGTCGCGGTGACATTATCGTCTTCAAATATCCCGGCAATAAGTACGATGATTCCGGCGACAGTGAGCCGAACAACATTCCATATAAAACCAACTATGTGAAACGTGTGATAGGCATTCCCGGCGACCGGATAGAGATTCGCGGGACGCAGGTTTTCGTCAATAATCAATTATTGCCGGAGCGTCACGTCCAAGCGGAGAATCCGCCCGACCGGGACAATCCCTATACTTCCGGCGATGAAACGGGCGCGCCGCTTAAAATAATGAGTGAAGTCCCGGCGACCCTTCCCGGTTCTTACACCGTGTATCACGACCCGGAGCGTGACCCGGTAGAAATAAAATTCGAGGATACTTTTACGAACGGCAACGTCGTGATTGTGCCGCCGGATAGTTATTTCGCTATGGGCGATAACCGCGAGAACAGTTTAGACAGTCGTTTCTGGGGAGTGGTGTCGCGCGATTTAATCGTCGGGCGCGCGATGTTCGTTTATTGGTCTTACGATACGAGTGCGCCGCAATCATCAAATCCGATAACCAACTTTTTCTCTAACTCGCGCTGGAGTCGCACCGGAACGCTTGTCAGATAGTCGCCTTAAATTACGTCGCATCACTTTACTCGAAAGCGTGACGACGCGATTTTTGGGCAACTCCAACTTCGTAACGAGGAGATTTAATTGTGGCTCTCTTTGACTCCCTCTCGCTCAGAGGTTTAACAATCAAAGAACTTGGCAAGCGGGTTTTCAATGAAGCCAACAGCGACGACATTTGGGGACACGCCGCGCAACTCTCGTACTACTTTCTGCTCGCCCTCTTTCCCTTACTTCTTTTCCTGACCGCGATGCTCGGTTACTTGGTCGGTGAAGACTCGCAACTGCGCGACAACCTGCTTGGCTACTTGGGTCAAGTCTTACCGGGCGACGCTTATCGTCTCGTGCGCTCAACGGTTATCGAGGTCACACAGGCATCGAGCGGCAGCAAAATTTCGTTCGGTATTTTGGCGGCGATATGGGCGGCATCAAACGGTATGGGGGCAATCTGCGATACGCTTAACTCCGCCTATAACGTCAAAGAGTCGCGCCCGTGGTGGAAAGCCCGGCTGGTTGCCATCGGGCTGACAATCTCGATTGCGGTGCTGATTATCTCGGCACTCGCCTTGATTCTCTACGGTCACAACATCGCCGCTGCGATTGCCCGACGCTTCCGTTTGAGTCAAGCTTTCGAGTCGGTATGGGGAATTTTACAGTATCCGGTTGTTATCTTTTTCGTTCTACTCGCCTTCGGGATAATCTACTACTTCGCTCCGAATCTTAAAACGAAAAGCTGGAAGTGGATTACGCCCGGAGCGGTTGTCGGCGTCACCCTCTGGCTGTTGGTTTCGTTCGGCTTCAATCTCTACCTTAGTTATTTCAATTCGTACAGCGCGACCTACGGCACACTCGGAGCGGTCATCATCTTGATGCTGTGGTTCTACTTCACCGGCTTGGCGATTCTCATCGGCGGCGAAGTCAATTCCGAACTCGAAAACGCGGCTGCCGAAAGCGGCGACCCGACCGCGAAAAAGTCCGGCGAGAAAGCACCGGGTGAAATGGACGCCGCCGTCGAAGCGTGCGATACAAAAGAAACCCGACCCGCTCCCGCGACTGCCGCCGCGCATCACGCGAGAACCGCACACACCACGCACACACCGCCCAATACACGCACGCGCCGCGAACCTTTGACCATCGGTAAAGTCGCGCTTGTCGCCGGTTCGTGGCTTGTCTCGAAAGTGACGCGCTCACGAAAATAAATAGCACCAAGTTCGCGTAAGCCCCGAAGGGGCGACATCCGATAGCCCGGCGCACCGCGCCGGGTCGCAGGTCAGTCGGGCATCGCAGCCCTGAAAGGGCGACATAATCCGCAGTATGCCGCCCTTTCAGGGCTGATGACTAATGGGTGTTTGTTTCTTGGGGCGTTGCCCAAGCTTTTGAATCGCGCCCCTTCAGGGCAATGGCATTAAGTTAAGGTTGTTTAGAGGCGGGGGTGCGCCCCCCCGCCCCCCCCCCGGCGGGGGGGGGCCCCCCGCGAAAACGAGGGTTTTTTTTTTTAAATAATTACAATGGGCCGCAGGGGGGTTGAGACACCCGCGGA
>JANDLT010000004.1 GCA_024330265.1 Pyrinomonadaceae bacterium MAG19_C2-C3
CTAAAGTCTTGCGCTGAAAGCGCATAGTTTCAACTAGCGTGCTGGAACAATGAATGTAGGGGCAGGGCTTGTCCCTGCCCGTCTTCTTCTACCGAAAACACGGACAGGGACAAGCCCTGCCCCTACAAATGTTCCGATGTCGCGTGTTCCGATTTAGTTTAAGACCAAACCCGGCAAGGTGACGATACACGGCAAGCCAAGCGATAACATTGCACCGGGAACGCTCAATAACATACTCAAACAAGCCGGGTTGAAATAACAGGAGAAAAATATGAAATACGCTGTTGTGGTCGAATGGGCAGACGGCAATTACTCGGCATACTCCCCGGATGTCGCGGGGTGTATGGCAACCGGCGACACCATCGAAGAAACCAAGCGCAACTTTGCCGAGGCGTTAGAGTTCCACTTGGCGGGCTTGCGCGCCGACGGCGAACCCGTTCCAGAACCGTCAAGTGACGTTGATTTTATTGAAATCGCGGCGTGAACAAAACGGCAGTACCACGCCAGAAGCGGTAAGAACTTGTGAGTTCTCACCGCTTCTGACTTTACGCTTCTGATTTCGATAATCAAAGTTAGATTCAGGCTATGAATCAACGTTCAAGGTTATGAACACGCTTCCCGGTTAGGGTGAGCGATTGATTGCCCCGCGATATTCGCGTCGAGCGCGTCCGCCGAAGCGATTGCGCGACGGTTTGCGCGAAGTATCGAAACGCAAAACGCCGTTGGTCGCGTTCGTTTCGATGCCGCGTGCCAGCCATTCATTGAAGTTGAGATATTGCGGTCCGGGTCTGCCGGTCGGGGCGGCGAAGTGGTAGTCAATGAAGGTCGGTATTTTGTACGGGTTATAAACTTCTGTCGTCGTCAAGTCATAGCCGTTATTTCGCATCACGAGCAGTGCTTCGTCCTTAGCGCGGACACCTCCAAACAAAGATTGGCTGCTCCGACATCCGTTGCAGCTGTTGGCTACGATGTCCGGGTCAAGGCGCAAGCGGACGAGATTGTTTTCAAACGTGAAGTTCGTGAATTGGTCAGAAGCAAACAGGAACAGCGGGTAGAAGCTATCACAGCGACTGGAATCTATCGTGTTGTTTCGGTAAATCACCTGCCCGCGCGTGGACTGAAATGGCATCCCGCAATCGCGTTTGATGATTGAGTTCGTGACCGTCACACGCCCACCGACCCACTCCGGCACAACGACATCTTGCATCCATGACCTATCAACAAGCATTTCACCGTAGCCTACGCCGTCGCCGAACTTACTGTTCGTAATCAGGAATTTACCCGAAGGTAGGATTGAGCCGTTGGCAAGTCGCCCGTTCGGAAAGTGACCGCCGTCAATTAAAATTGAATTGTAAGGAAACCTTCCCGTCGAAACGTCGCCGTTGAAGTGCGTGTAGAACACTAAGTATCCTAAATTTTGCCCGGCAGTTGAACCGGGTAGTCCCGCGTTTTTGAGTGTCTGGCAGTTCCGGTAAGTATGCTCCAGTGAATGCGCGGCGACAGGGCTGTTCATGTCCGTGAAGCTGACAAACGCCGTCTGGTCGCCCCACGGCGTACCCTGTTCGGCACGCACACGCTCGGCAAGAAACTTCGCTCCGGTAGTCCCTTCAATAACTCCCAGCGCGTGCTTTGACCACGCATATAAATAGCAATCTCGCACAACACTATCATCGGCTTGAAACAGCTTAATCGAATATCCATCACTCGCATCGCCGCCATTCGGATTTGCGACGCACGTTCCGCCAACCATCAAGTTCTGAATCGTGATTCGTCCGCCCGTCACGTCAATCGCATTGCCCGCGTTTGACGAATAGATGTCAACGAAGCGGCGTGAGCGCACGTATATTTTGCCGTCGCTGTTCGGGTTCGTACCGTCGAAAGGATGAAAATACAGACCGTTCGCGCCGTCCTGCATGAAACTTCCCGGCGTTGCTTGTAACGCCGCTTTGTTAGCCGCGAAGGACGTGCCGCCAATGCGCGTGAACCACTTGAGGGAGTCGGGGCGTGACGGGTCTGTTAGTTCCCACAGCACACTTCCCGCTTGTGCATCGGTGGAGTGATAAACCTTATCGGCGTTGGTTGAATCGGGAAGAGTGAACTCCCCCGCCGCTAAAACCTTGTACGCGCGAAGGTCGGCTTGTCTTTCACCGGATGTCGTGACGGTTAAGCCGGAAGCGTTCGCGCCGATGGTCAGCGTCTCGGTGAGGTATATCGGCGCATTCGTGTCAATCACAAGTTTCGTGATGCCGTTATTTGGCGCGGCAAGCTCGGCGTTGACTTTAGCGACGCTTGCCCACGCCGTCGCCGGAGTGTCGCCATCGTTCGAGTCGTTGCCCATCGCAGACCAATACTTGGTTGACTGCGCGCTGATGTGTACGGCGAATAAACAGACGAAGATTAAAGCGAGTGATAGCCTTTTCATTGTGACCTCTCTTGAAATCAAATCTTGACAATCAAGATAGTGAGACGGGTTTCGCCGTCATCCCTCGATTAACCTTTTCCTCACGGGCATCGCCGGATTGCCGCTATAAATCGTGTACGGTTCGAGGTCTTTCGTCGCTATGCTGCCGACGGTCAAAATCGAATGCGAAGCTAATGTCACGCCCGGACACACCGTCGCTTTCGCCCCGACCCATACCCCGTCATGTATCGTCACGGGCTTTGTTATCAAATCGAAACTCGGTGATTTGTAATCGTGATTGCCCGTCAAAATATACGCGCCTTGCGAGATGCACACGTTATTTCCCAGACTCACCAGAGCGAGATTATCAATCCACGAATTTTCACCCAACCAGACATTATCCCTCGCTTCAAACAACCACGGATATTTGATATTGACGCTTGGCTTGATGACGAAGTTGTTGCCTATTTTCGCTCCGAACAGGATGAGTAAGCCGCGCTTCCAACCGCTCGGAAACGGCACGAAAGTATTGACGAACAGAAAACTGCACGCATACCACAAAGCCTGTTTCAAACCAGACGCGGGCTTGTACCATGCGTTATCGAACGTGGACAAATCAACGCTTTTCATCATGCCACTCGTCGCGCGTCCTGCCGCGCCCGTTCGACAGCTTCGCCGCTGATGACTTGTCCGTAAATCGTTTTCAGTTTTTCAGCGATAATCATCCAGTCGTAAGATTCAACAACAAGCGTGCGTCCACGTTCGCCCATCTCACCACGCGATGCGTCGTCAGCTAACAACCGTGTGAGCGCGTGGGTTAAATCTTCGACATTCGTTTTGATTACTAATCCTGCGCCCGCCGTCCCGACTTCGGAAAAATTACACGCTTCGCTGATGATGACCGCACACCCCGCCGCCATCGCTTCGAGAATCGCCATGCTGAACCCTTCGGAGTGTGACGGCAACGCGAACACGTTCGCCGAACCCAACGCCGCGAGTTTCAATTCGCCGTCCAACATCCCTGTGAAAACGACGTGTTCTTGTAAGCCCGCATCACGCACAAGGTTTTCAATCGTCGCTTGATAACCGATTAAATCGGGTCCGGCGATGACGAGGCATGTTCCCTGCGCTGGATTCGCTTGACGCACACGCGCGAACGCTCGCACAAGCAAATCAACTCCCTTCTTCGGGTCTATGCGTCCCATGAATAACACGATGCGTTTGCCGCGCACCTGTGGAAAAGCTTGTTCAAAAATCTCTCGTTCGGGCAAGACGGTAAAGTCATCGGCATTGATGCCGTTCGGTAATACAAACGTGCGAAGGCGCGAGATGTCGAGCACCTTTATGTTGCGTTCCTCATCCGCGCTCAAAGCCTGCACCGACGACGCACGCCCCAGTGTCCGCCGCTCAACCAGACGCATGTACGGACGCTTCTTCCATGCTTTATAAGACAAGCACCACGGCTCAAGCATACCGTGCGGAGCGACGATGTAAGGGCGATTGAGACGGCGTGCGATGCGACTCGCAATCAGCGTCGGGTAAGCGAAAACGGTATGCAAATGTAAGACATCGTAAGCCGGTGCGTTGTGCCATAACCATTTAGTTAATGCTAACGAAAAGATGAAACTGCTGTACTGCCCAACATGAACGCCATGTGTCGTGACACCATCCGTGCAAGTCGTCGTGATGTTCGCGCTGTTGCCCGGTTCGCATGTCGTCGTCAGTATTTCCGTTGTGACATCGTGTGCGGCGAGTGCGCGCGTCAATTCAGGAACAACGCGACTCGGTCCGCCCAGTTCGAGATTAAGCGAAGGGACGACATGTAAAACTCTCATTGCTTTAAGAAACTGTTCTGTTTGTTCGCTTCGCCGTGCAAGGCGCGCGGCGGAATCTCGCCGTTTATGCCGCGCGCCGCAAACGCCGCATCAACGGCGCGCATCAAGCCGTCGGCGAAACGCTCAACTCCAAATTCGGCGACGATACGCGCGCTATGTTCGCCCATCACGCGCCGCGCTTTGTCGTCTAATTGATGAACGCTGATGAGTGCTTGCGTCATTTCATCTGGCTTATTCGGGTCAAAGGTAAAACCGTTCTGTTTATCGCGCACGAGTTCGGGACACGCCCCGACCTTGCGACTGCACAGAATCGGCAACCCGGAGGCGCACGCTTCGTTGACCACCAAGCCCCACTGTTCTTGCAAAGCCGGATGAACGAAGGCACTCGCCAAACCGTACCAATCGCCAATTTCTTGGTATGTGATGAAACCCGGCAGATGCACGTTAGCTCCTAGATTTTCTTCCATTACGCGACGGCGAATGTTTGCTTCCTGTTCACCGCTTCCGCATACAACCAAGTCCCACGCCTCGCGCGCGCCTATTTGCCGACGATACGCGATGTAGGCATCCAGCAATCCGGCGACGTTCTTTCGTTCGATTAAGCGCGTGACGACGAGAAAGAAACGGCGGTTTGGAATCTGTGACTGACGCTCACGCGCGGCATCGGCACAGACGCGGGCGCGTCCGGCTTGCGCGGCGAAGTATTCGTTATCCACGACATCGTAACCAAGAAAGATTCGCTCACGCGGAAAGCCGAGCGCGCCCAAGTAATCACGATGCGCTTCGCCGCCGACGAGTGCCGCGTCAAACTTCGAGATATACAACTGAAACTTCAAACGCTCTTTCAGCCAGTAACGGCGCGCGTCATCTGCCTTGCTTTCGCTCATCACGATTGAAATGACATCCGGTCGCGCCCATCCAAGCGCGGTATGCGACACGGCATCACCCCAACCGGGGACAACCAAAATATCGGGAGCCGTTTCGTCAAGACATTTCGGCAACAAAGATGCCGCCTGTTTCTCAAGTTGCTTTTCCCCGTTGAAACGCACAGCCTTTTCAGGAACAAGCGTTTTAATCGGAAACGTAATTTCCTTCGGCGTGAGGTCTCCCCACGGATGCCCGGAAGTCGTGGCGATGGATTGCACCGCCGTCATTTTCCACCCGCGAAGCGCACACGCTTCTTGCGCGCTTCGCAAGCGGGCGGCATGGTAGCCGCCGATGTTATGAAAAAGAATGGCGAGGTGCATGTTGCTGTATGAGTTTTTACGAGAAGCGCGAGGTGAAGAAAAGATTGGCGCGGGCTTACTTCATGCGGCGAAGTTCATTGCCTA
This sequence comes from Pyrinomonadaceae bacterium MAG19_C2-C3, assembly GCA_024330265.1. Lineage (GTDB taxonomy): Bacteria > Acidobacteriota > Blastocatellia > Pyrinomonadales > Pyrinomonadaceae > JANDLT01. The sequence continues at coordinate 5,568 of JANDLT010000004.1, forward strand.
ACTTCGGTTGTGTGCGGCATGGATACGGGTTGGGTATGAGTGATGAATGCGCGTCGTGTGCTTCTCGCCTGTGTTCTACCTACCGCCCATCGCAAAACGATATATGTCGGAATGGCGGCGAACAAAAATCTGACCAGCATCGCCTCTAATGTTTGAAAAACGAGATAGAGCGTCAGTGATGCGAGCAGAACGTACATCACAGTTCCGAAAATGTTTCCCGAAATCATCAATCGCCACGTTCTGCCGTAACACCAACCGATGAGAAACAGCGCGCCCAACGCTCCCCATGAAAACTCAATCCACATATCGGCGACGATGCCGGGAGCCGCACCCGGCGCACCTATCCAGCCGAGCGTCTGCGCGAAAGCCTCATCGCCGACACCCAAATTCTGTTCGAGTCCCTTAACTCCGACATCTTCATACTTGTTCTGCCACAGCTGACGCGGAATCGGACGAATGAAGATAACCGCGAAGTATCTCCGCCCATAATAAATGTTGTCGGTTTCGGAAGCGTAAATCATGGCTCCCGCTCCGTAAAGATATTCATTGGCGACTACAAAGTTTCCCCGTTCCGCCCTGAAATACCCCAGCACATCGGTACTTGTTTCAGCATCCGAGCCGATGTAAATGTTTCCCCGGTTGGTGACGAGAAAAAGCAGAAGCCCGCCGATGATGATGCTGACCAGAGCGAGGGCGGTAACGGGCGGGCGGCGACGGTGCATGATGTACCAACTCATCCCGATAGCCACGATTACAAGAAACGTTGGACCGCGCCGCGCACCTAACAAACCTTGCAGCAAGTACGGCAGCGAAAACAACGCGATCAATATCACATATTGCCCTAGCCGCTTTCTGTTCATCGGTTGGTTGGCGCGCACGACCAACGTCAGTATCATTGCCGGAATGCACAATGAAACCGCGTCACGCGCATAACCGTAATCAGACCACCCGCCGCCGTAAGCCTGCCCGTAAGCGGCGTAAAAACCGCCGACGTTGTAGATTCCGAGAAGGTATGCCGCAGTGCCGACGAAACCCAGCAGTAACGCCGCCGAACCGATTCTTGCCCGTGCTGAAGCGGAAAATTGAATCGTCGTCGCGGCAGCTTTCGATGCCACAATCGTCCGTTGATTGCCGGTGGCAATCAAGCATCCGGCGCAAAACGCGGCGACGCAAAGCAAACAAACCGTTTGCACAAATAATGCCCGGTCATATGTTAAAAAACTTAACAACTCATCATCGTAAATCAGCTTGAGCGGCAGAACCACATACATCGCCACGAGCATCGGCGCGATATACACCAACGGATGGAAACTGTCGCGCGAACGGCGATAAGCAATAATCATTGCCCCAAATGCCACGAGTCCGGTTGTGATGACTAATAAGATATACACTGCTTCACCCTGTTTGCTTTACGACAAGTACGCCGACTCTATTCAATATCCACTTTGAACACACCATTAAGTTAAAAAGAGGCTAACGCTTTATGCGAATCCACAGTCGAGATTTTATAGTAACCGCTTTATCTGCGCTCTGAAATCTGACCACGAATGACTAGCGGCGCACACTCGTGCCTTTTGCCGCAACTCGTTATTTCTTACGGTCAAACCCGACAGTTCCTCCAAACGATTAGCGAGTGCTTCGATGTCGCCGACTTTCGTCAAAAACACACCGTCATTTTCCGTACCGATGTCGGGCAGACAGGTATGTGCCGTACCAAGCACCGGGCATCCGTGACTTAACGCTTCCAAGTACACCTGTCCGAAACCTTCGACGAGTGACGGCAGAACGAATAGGGTGCTGGAATTATAGAGTTTATGCAGTTCTTCAATGCTTGTACCGACAATTAAATTCACGTTCGGCGTTTGCCGAATGATAGGCATAAGTCCCGGATCAACATACCGACACACCAGCGTCAGCGAACTATTTTTCGGAAGTTTAGCTTGACCCCATGCCTTTAGCAGATGATGCAATCCTTTACGTTGTGCGCCCCAGCCGACAAAAAGTGCTTTGAACTCCTCCGATGATTGTCGGTCTAAATTGTTTTTGACCCGGGAAACCTCGATGCCATATGGAACGACTTCACAAATTCTAGGGTCGGCTCCGGCGGCAACGAGCGTGTGTTTAGTAAAGCTGCTCGCGCATACAATTAAGTCGGCGTGTTTCCAGCAATCACGGACGCGCCTGACGAGCGGTTCGGGCAGATTAGCTCCAGTCTCCTCTATGTAGGAATGTTTAATGTAGCTGAACTTCTCGACATCTTCAGTTAATAAGCGATGTTGATAATCAGCGTGCGGGTGAAATTCAAATAAGATTTTGCGCGGCGTATGACGGTACGATGCGACGAACGCTTCATATGCGTAAGGTGTGTAGAGAAACAAGTTTGCCCGCGATTCGCGCGCACGACGTGCGGCAGCATAAGCGAAACGGCGGTCGAGTTTGGCGAGCGTTGTCGCGGGTGAATATCCGAGACGGTGACGAGCATGTTCGAGAAACGTCGTGCCAAACAGATTGTTAATCTTATCGTCGGGAATACCGAGTTGAAACCGGACGAACATCTTTTTTTTCAAATGCGACGGCATCAATGCGGCAAGTTTCCGTCCTTGTGCAGTGAGATAAAAGTCTGTGATGAACTGGTCAAGGTGTCCCGCTTCGGCGAGAGCTAAAGGAACTTGATAAGCGTCTCGCCGTCCACGAAACGCGCATACATATTGAGCCATAATGCTTACAAAAAGTGCCGTACAACTTCTTCAATTATCTGTGTTCAAACCATTTTTAGCGTCGAAGATAACTTCGAGTATGCGCGCGGCAACCCTGTCCCAAGTGTAATGCTGCAAGCACCACTGTTGCCCTTCGTCGCCCATTTTTTGTAAGCGTTGAAAATCTCTAAAGGCATTTAGTATCGTTTCAGCTACCGATTGCGCGTCCGACTTCGCTGCCATGAAACCATAACGCCCGTGACCCGTAAGTTCCGGTATCGCGTGTCGGTTCAAGCCGAGTATCGGAGTTTTACAGGCTAAGGCTTCGAGGTAGACCAAACCCCATGGTTCTGCCGTCGCGGGCATCGCATACAGGGCGGCATCGTTGAAAAGCTGTTGTAATTCTTCCCACGGCACATGTCCGAGAAACCTCACATTAGGCGCGCCTATTGCCATTTCGCGGTACTCTTCTTGTCCGACGATGACCAACTTCAAACGTGGATTTACCTGTTGCGCTCGCTTAAAAGCTTTAATTAGCAACAATCCGCCTTTCTCCTCAAAGCGTACTTTTGCGACAAACAAGATATGCCCGTTGGCGTAATCTTTATTGCCATCGAAGGCGGTGATTTTGCCGCGACCTGTCCCGACCACCGTGATGCGCTTTGAATCAATTCCATAGTGCGCGATGAGGTCTTCTTTCACATACTCGGCAATCGGGAAAAAATGCTCGACTGATTGAAAGGCTTCGCGTTCCGCTTGTTCAAACTCGCATAACGTTGCGCGGGTGAAACGATTGTTCACATCGCTCACTTCGCGCAACGTGTGCCACGTCGAATCACACATTAGGTAATGATTCGTTGAAGAATCGTGTTCTCCAAGCGGCAAGGCAAGCGAAGTCAAATGAAGAATTTTCTTTGCGGTTTCATCTTCAAGATGTTGTCGCAACAACTTCGCATAGTGCCTACGGGCGCGGCGTGTACGCGCATAATCGGAACGGGCTTCGGCAGTCAGCCACGCGATTTGTCGCTTGATATTTTGCGGTGTCGGCAGAAACGCTTGCCACCGCGAAGTTTGATAACCGAGCATCAACCGGAGTTTCTTAAATCGCCCGATGGCACTGCTATCAACGGCATCAACCGCATAACCCGCCTGTTCAATAGCTTCAATCAAATTCGCCGGTGTACCTGACCACGTTGTGTAACTTCGGGGGTCGCCGATTCCGGTCACGATTAAACGCTTTGCTTTTTCTTTGTCACTCGTGGTCGCAAACTGCTCCTGATTCATGCCATATCTTCCAGCCACGCCGTCAGCGTCTGCATCTCTTGAGCGGGAACGATGTTGTTTCGCATCAATGCTTCATAAGCCGCGTGTAGATTAACGGCGAGTGACTTGCCTGCCGAAATGCTTGTTTGAACAATCTCAATAATTTTTTCTGGAAAGAGATAACAGGGGATTTCAGATTCAAAATCTCTAAGGTAGTCGTGCGGGTTACGCTCTTGAACGACCGTCGCTTTCGTAAATCCTAAAAGAAAACCCGCTTGCCACATCAACGGTTGGGCGACTAGACCACGTAGAATGTCCGTGAAGCGAAAGGTGACGTGCGAAGGCAAATACAGCAACGGAAAGAGTTCTCGCCGAAACGCCGTGTTTTGTGAGTTGAACGGTGAAAGCGTACCGCGCGCGAGTACGAACGGGTCACGGTCTTTGAAGTAACACGGCTGATTGTTCGTCAAACGATAAATCGCATCAACATCCGGGTCGCCATCAGCGAGTCCTTGCCAGATGCCGACTTCGTTTGTTTGCTTCTTCGTCATCAGCGCATCACGCATGGCAGCTTCTTCGTTTATCAGATTGAGCGGAAAGCCTCGCGCCCAAATATGTTTGTCCGTGAAGGCTCTATAAACATTGATGAATCCGGCATCTTCTTTTGTCGTCTCGAATGTTCCGGCGAAAGCGGGAATCGCCCAATCGTTTTTCGGGATGTTGTCATCATCCGTATCCACGATTATCTCCGCACCGGAACGCATCGCTTCGACGTAACCGATCATTTTGCGACAGTAATGATTCCACGGCAGATGCGCTGCGATTTTATAATCCGATGATTCTTGGGCAACGACGGACACATAACGAACGCCCGATGCCATCCACGGTTCAGGGGTTTTGCGGTCGCCGACGACGATTGTTTGCCACTCATCGAGACGCGCAAAATCCAGCACGGCGCGAGTCGGCGGAAAGATGCTCGTGATGATGATAAATTTTTTTTGATTGTTCATTTTGAGAGAATTATTACGACACGGAAAGCTTCATCGCCATCTTTTTACCGCCCGCGAATATCGCGCAACCAATAACCCAGTCGCGGCGAACGACCGACGAATCTTCTAATCGCAAAGCGCATCTTGAGCGGCAACAATTGAAAACGTGGCGAAGGAGCTTTATACAGAGTCGTCTCTTGGTGCGCTTTGCTTCGTTCGCGCGGCGACATCTTTAACACGTCTTCTAACAGTGATTGATAATTGTTCCACATCACCGCTTCGTCAAAATCCACACGCGCACGAGCCACAACTTTATCAACGAGCATGTCGTGATTGTCACACGCCGTCATAACCCGACCAGCCAAAGATTTCACATCTCCGAGCGCGGCGAAGAATCCCGTGCGATTCGCCGTGACGATTTCTTTCGTTCCCGTCTCAATGTCCCACGCGACCGGAACGCAGCCCATGCTCATCGCCTCAATCGTCGCCATGCCGAACGGTTCGACGCGGCTCAACATCAATAAAACTTTTGACTGCGCGGCAACGAAGAAGATTTGACTTCGCGGGGTGCGCCCGTAAAGCACGATGCGTTCGCGGCGCGGAAGTTTATCAATGCTGTTTCGCAGACTTTCTTTGAGATCGCCGAACCAATGCAAATCGCCGTCAAAATTTTTCTCGATAAGTTCACGCCACACTTCCAGAACATCGAACGCGCCTTTCATCGGATTGTCGCCACCGAGAAAGATTAAGCTATCGTTGCGCGCCGTTTCTCGCGGCGGCAAATTCGGAAAGTGACAGCCATTGTGTATCACCAACAGCTTTTCAGGATGCCGCAGTTTGTGTCTGAACTTTCCGGCAACGGTTTCCGACACCGCGACGATGGCTTCAAGGTCATCTTCACATTCAACCGCCTTGTTCCAATATATCGCCGCCGTATCATGCACGACATAAGCGCACTTCACGTTTCGCGGCAAATACGGAATCGCGGCATCGGCTTCCTTACAACCGTTTAAGATGAGAACGTCCGGCGCATTGGCATTTAGCCACTCAATCAAAACGCGCGGCGTCTCTGCCGCGTTCGGATACAAGTTCAACGAAGCGACACGCAAGGTTTCGTCTTCAATCCAACCCGAAGGCGGAAGCAGCATGAGAAGCACCGTGTCATGTCCGGCGCGCATCGCCTGTCGGCAACAAGACAAAGCGACCGACGCGACACCGCCGCCCCGGTCATCAGGAATTAGCCAGCAGAGTTTCATTTGAGCATGGGACGCTTAATCGCCTGTCTTCGGTAATCTTTATAGCTTGGGTGCGAAAGCGTTGACTTAAAGACTAAAAGCAAGCCAAAAATAGAAATGGTGTGGAAGTAGATATTTGATTTGTCCGCTTCTAAACGTGCGAAATAAAGTCGAAACTTGGTTAACCCTCATTCGCTACACTTCCCCAAGTGCATTACCCATGTAAGCAAATTTATGACTTAAATTTGCAGTGCCTTCATCCATGCGCGATGTGCCGACGGCATATCAAAGCCTTCGTGATAACGCGCGCGAATCGCTTCGCCGTCAATCTTCCCCGCGATAATCATTTCTAACGCGAGGTTCAAGGCATCAATCAACTCGTCAATGTTTCCGGGTTCGACCATCAAGCCGAGATGCGGGCGTCCTTCATATAAATCCGGTATGCCGCCGACTCTGCTTGCGACGCAAAACCTTCCGGCTTGCATGAGTTCAAGCAACGTGAAACAGGGTCCGCCTTCATAGCGTGACGGATAAACGAAGAAGTGACACGACGCCAGAATGCGGGGCAAATCGTGACGATGGTCGTAGCCGCCGTGAAAGAAAACCGCATCGCCAACGCCCAAGTTCGCCACTATCTCCTTCAACTGTTCTTGTTCCGTGCCATGACCGTACAAGTGCAGTTCGACGTTTTGACGTTGCCCGCGCGTCGCGGCGAAGGCACGCACTAAGACATCAAGATTCTTTTGCTTGATGTCTATGCGCCCGAAGAAACCGATTTTCAATGTCTCAATCGGGGAAAGCGGAAGCGGCTCACGAATAAACAAAAGATTGTGAAGCGGCACGACTTCAACCGCGCTGTGATAGCCGTACACGTCGGCGAATTGATGCTTCGTGCAGTGCGACACGGAAATCACCGCATCGGTTTCCTCAATCGCGCGCACAAACTTCTCTCCGTGCGGCGGTGTGGGCGGGATAAACTCCGGTGCTAACATCCAACTGACCGCGATTTTCGCCCGTCTGCGATGCACTGTGCGTACAAGCCGCAAATATATCTGCGGCATCGGTTGGCGCACGCAGAAGACCCAATCTCCCGCGCGCAACTTCGTGCCGAGCCACTCAATCATGAACCTTTGGCGGACAAGCCAAGTGTCGCCCGGTAATCTTCGTTGACGATAGACCTCGATGCCTTTGGTGATGAGTTCATCAATTAACGGACACGGTTCAAGTTCGGCGACGACGATGCGAAACGGAATCTTCTCTTCGTGTAAATGTGTGGCGAGGGCGTGCAAGTATGTCTCGACGCCACCGGCACGAAAGACTACATCGGAGAACAGGTAAATCATGCCGACGAATTTCCATCGCGCCTAGTGTGCGGCATCAGGCGCGACGCGAGTACAGCCCAGAAAAATCTGTAATTCCAAATCACCGGAGCGTGCAAACTCGAAACTTTCAGAAACGATGTGACCGTCTCTTTATCCTCAATGTCGAGTTGCAAGTGATACTCGAATCTCGCCCTTGAACGCTGCCAACCCGTCGGCATCATGTTGAGATGCTTGGCGGCGAAGTCGTCAAACACTCGCAGTATTTCACGCTTAAAGCCAATCGCCTGATTGCATGTTTTCGATTCCCTATGAAGTCTGAAGTTGGCAAAATATGAATCTATCAAGCGCGCTTTGAAGGTCGGCAACATCGCCAGCCGTAGGTAAAGTTCATAATCCATGACATAGCGCAAACTTGTATTCAAGCCGGAAACCTCGCGGCACGCTTCGCTCGACATGTAAATCACAGGCTGCGGATTCGCCCAGTTTTCCCACACACAAATTATGTCCCCTACCTTCTCGAAGCGGTTGTTTTCGTTGGCGTAAGGCGTTTCAGGAATGCCGTCGAAAAACACTTTCTGCTTGCCGCTATATGTAGTCGCCGACGAATCTTCAAGGTACGCGGCGGCGATTGTTTGGACGGCGTTCGGCTCAAGGTAATCGTCCGAGTTCAACCAATTCCACACGACTCCGGTGACGCGCTCGAATCCCTTTTGAATCGCTTGCGTTTGACCTTCGTCCGGTTCGCTGACCCAATAAGAAATCCACGGGCTATATTTCTTTATCACCTCAAGCGATTCGTCCGTGCTTCCGCCGTCAATGACGATGTACTCAAGGTCAGAATAGTTTTGCAGTAAAACCGAGCGTATCGTTTCCTCTAAAAAACGTCCTTGATTGTATGACGGAGTAACGATGCTGATGCGCGGGTAAGTCGCGGCGTCTCGCAACGAAGACGAGGGCGCGGAACTTTCTTCCGTCCACGGAAAGCCAATCCTACCTTCAGGCGCGGACGGTAATTCGTTTAATTTCGGACACATCATTAACTTAAAACCAAGCGGAGCGGGCGCGTACCTGTTCACATCCGCGACTTCAAAGCCTCTCGCATCTGCGTCGCACGCGCTTCCCATGTTTCGTGTTGACTGGTTTGCCAACGCAGTTCTTCATAACCGTCTTGAAAGTTCAAGGCTCGTAGCCGTTCGAGTTCAGCCGTCATCTCCGCCGCGTCTTCGACGATTTTAAGTAACGGTTCTTTGTGCAGTAACATCTCAAAACCTTTGGTCGAAATCATCGGGCGACACGCGGCGAGATGTTCATAGAATCTGGTCGAACTGCCGGAATATGTCGGCTCTCTTTTCTTATAAGGCAGCACCGCGACATCGAAAGCTCTGGCGTAATCGCGCAATTCGCCGTAAGGTTTGCTGCCGACAAAGCGCACACGTTCGCCGCTCTTTATCACGCGCCGCCGCGCTTCGGCTTGCGAAATATCTTTAATTAAATCCACCGTCGGACCGACGAAAAGCCACGACAGCCACGGCGTTTGTTTGATAACCGCTTCGAGCATTAGCCAATCTATATTTCCGCCCATGTTACCGATGACGCCCGCCACGGGACGCGACAAGGCGGCGACTTCAACCGGAAACGGAAGCGGAGTGGTGGGCGGTTCATTTAACAGGTTAGAAGCTCTTGTCGCGTTCGGGACAATCGCTATTTTGCTTTCCGCACAACCGGCTTCAGCGATTAAATAGTCCGCGACCCGTTGCGAATTGGGACATACCAGATTAGCTTTTCCGCATAGTCTTTTATCGAAGCGGCGCACACGACGCGGGTTCTGCCCTTCATAAGCGACAATCATATCCGTCACATAATAGATAACCGGACCGCGCCACCTTTCGGCAACCTCGATATAGTGCGGCGAAGTGCAAATCAATGGTGAGCCTGTAACGTCTTGAGTTTGCGCGGCGAGACGCGAATAGACGCGCTTGCCTTCCCGTGTCGCCCACGACACGGGAGCGAACGAGTAGCCTCTTTGCAAGGGGAAGTAACGCACTTCCAGAAACGAATCGGCGATTATTTCGGGATGCTCGGCGCGTTGTAGTAATCCGTATTCGCTGATGCGCGGAATCCAACCGAGCGTTGGAACTTGTTTGCTTAGAGCCGAAGCAAACTCCTTTATCCAGATGGCGAGAGTGTCGAGAACGTGCCACTTCATCCGGTTTCGATTTGACCTTTCATACTGGCGGCGTGGCGATAAACATCGACGGTTTGCGCGGCGGTTTTCTTCCAACTAAACATCTCAATTCGGTGCTTGCCTTTATCAATCAAATCACCTCGTTTCGCCGGACTGTTTAGCAGATAGAACATTGCTTCCGTCAATTCATCCGTCGCGCGTGGATTAAAAAGCAAACCGGCGTCGCCCACGACTTCGGGAATACTTGAACAACCTGAAGCGATAACGGCAGTCCCACACGCCATCGCTTCGAGCGGCGGAATACCAAAGCCTTCATAGAGCGACGGATATACAAGGGCGATGCTGTGGCGATAGAGTTTGGCGAGATGCGCGTCGGTAACGTGTCCGTAATGTTCGATGTTGTTTGATAAATTTAACTCGTTAATCAATCGCTTTTCCAGCAAATCAAACGCGGCTCCGCTTATGCAGAGTGCCACATCATTATTCTCCCGCACGACATCGGCAAAAGCTGAAAGCAGGCGGTCAAAGTTTTTATAACCGGCGGAACGACTGCCAACATGAATGAAGTATGGACGCGACGGAATCACTTCCGCGCCGTGAGACATACTCGCATCAATGCCCGGCGCGAGATGAGTAACGGAGATTTTATGTTCACTCGTCGGGTGAAATTTCAGCAAATCTTGCTTGGTGTTTTCGGAGATACAAATTATCGCGGTTGCCGCTTCGATAGCTCTCCGTTTCATCTCCGCCACTTCGCCGTTTGCGTCCATCTGCGCGGCGAACAATTCGTGAATCATGTCCCAAACCGTTATCACCACCGGGGCGCGAAACTCCGCGATTTCCCGTGTCGAAAGCAATGCATAATAAGTCGGATGCACCAAGTCATATTTGCCCCGCGAGACGAACCTGAAGAAATGTTTGCCGACGCGCGTTGAAATCCTGTGCGGTCTGAATCTTTCACATTTGAAGACACGTAAATTGGAGTGACCCGGACAATCAATTTTGCCGAGATTATTGACAGTCAGAACCGGCGCATAGTCATCAGGCAGATTGTTGATGATGCGTGCAAAGTAACGGTTAATGCCGCCAGCCGCTTGCATCCCAAAAATCCATCCGTCGTAAAGTATCCGCATAGCCATCAATCGAGGTGAACATCTCGAAGCGTCGAAAGGCAAGCCCCGATTTCCGTTTAAGAATCCGATGCTGTTCGGTAAGCGCGGATGGTTTGCTGCACACATTTGTCCCAACTAAATTGTTTCGCCCGCTCAATGGATTTTCGCTTCAGCGCGGCTCTTAACCGCGAATCAGTGTATAAATCCAACATGCTCTGACACAGTGCATCCGTATCATGCGGGTCAACCATAATGCCCGCATCGCCGACGACTTCCGGCAACGAAGAAGTGTTCGACGTAATCACCGGCACGCCACACTGCATCGCTTCAAGTGGCGGTAGCCCGAAACCTTCATAAAACGACGGATAGACGAACGCCAGCGCACCGCTATAAAGCGATGCGAGGTCGTCGTCATCAACGTAACCTGTGACGATAATGCGCTTTCTCAGTGCCTCGTTTTCTTCGATTGCCGCAAAGATAGAATCATAATTCCAGCCCTTAGCACCGACGAGAACAAGATACAAATCCGTGATGCTTTCCTGCGTCACCAGCCGGGCAAAACTGCGAATCGTCTGCGCGATGTTCTTGCGTGGTTCGAGCGTACTCAAACTTAAAATGTAAGGTGCATCCGGTAAGTTGTATTTATTCTTAACCACCGTGTTGCGCGCGGAATCGGTTTCACAATAAAAAAGTTCGGATGCCGCCAAGTGTGTGACTGTCACGCGCTCCGGGTCAAGACTCTTAACTTGATTGCATAAATCGTTTTTCGTCGCCTGCGAAATACACGTCACCCACGTCGTTTCGTCAATCGAGTTGACGACGGCTTTGAGCAGATGGTCTTCGCTAAACTCGAAAAACTGTGGAAACATGAGGGGAATCAAATCGTAAATCGTCAAAAACTTTTTCGTGTGATTAAACCTTTTCAAGTGTGCCGGAAACGGATAAAACGGCGAGTGAAATATATCGGCTTCGGCGACAGCGCGATATTCTTCGCGGGCAAAAAACACGTTGACGGTTTTGTTGAGACCTGACAAGGTACGTCGCTTAACTCGATTTGGAATTTTTCGTAATCCCGTGACATCGTTTGCTTCGCTGTTTGTCTGCAACATTGCCGACTCAACTTGACGCTTAATCTCCTTGCTAATAAGCGGCATATCTTTTAACCCGTTGGCTGTCTCCAGATATTCATGCGTGTAACTCAGTTGATGCGGAGCGCAGAAACGCAAATCACACTCAACCGAGTGTGCCAGCCCACGCGCGAGATTTTCGACGACGCGAAATATCCCCGTGCGGGCGCGGGTGTGACGATGCCCTATGCCAAGCACCGAAATATCGTATACAACTTTAATCACTCTTAATCGCCATGCCTATTTACCACACTCGATAAGCGGCGTAACTGCATGAATGCGCCGCGCTATTTCTAACTCAATGCCTTTTCTTTCGTTTTAAGTTCCGTGCTGTGTGTGATAGTCATGCGTTCCGTTCCAGTATTCATCTAGGAATTTATCCTTTGCAGATAAATCCTTTTGAAATGTAAGAAGTTGTCTTTTTACTTTTGGAGCATTGCTCTTTGGTGCGGGCTTAAATGTTCGCAGCTTACTCTTTACATACGCCAAAGGACTTATCTTCAAGTCCACGTCTAAAGTCTTACAGTCAATAAACTTGCAACCAAGACTTCGCATAGTCGTGGTGAGTGCTTTTTGATTAAAGAAAGTGCAGGAAGTCGGTTCATATGGGCTTTCTTCAACGGGACAATACATGAAATCTAAATTCTCAAATCTTGAATCAACAAGCATTCCCGATTCTATAAGGAGAAAGCCTTTATCTGATAAGCAGTCCACTAATTTCTTCAACCCCCAAACCGGATACCGCAGGTGATAGAGAACGCCGAAAAAGAGAATAACGTCGAATGTGCCGAACGTTTCGGGAGTAAGATCATTCATATTTAGTTTGTGCATTCTGACCCTAGAATTGAGAAAGGGAATCAGAAGTTCGGTTGCTCCCTGAGAAATATCACTGTCAATTCCTATGACCTCTTTTGCGCCCCTCTTTTCCGCCTCGAATGAGAAAAGCCCGTCTCGACAACCTACGTCAAGCACCTTTTTACCGTTGAAATCGACAGTACGCATTTCTCGCAGAATAAAATCCCATATAGGTTTCAAAACTTCGGTATTAGGCGGCGTATGTACGGTATCAGTGACTTGTATCTGGTGATACCACTTATAATTATTTATCGAGTTTGTTAATTCTCTTTCCGTTTGGCTCATCTATTTTCCTTTGTCTTGCTTGACCCTTTGGCAAGGCTTATTGGATTGAAACTTTTACTTGCAGGAATTGGTTTTCCAATAACTCACAATTCGCCTGTCTGAAGTAATGTGCAAGAAAACCGATGTCGTAAGCGACTTTGAGCATACTCAAATGTTTAGCGATAGCTTCATGAACTTTGTTTTCAGGATTTCTTAGAATAAGCGCGTGAGTGTTCACGCAACATTACGGCATATACTTATAACTTTTCTCTTCAATCTTGTCTTAAACGGGGGAATTTTTACCATTCTCGCGGCTTGGTCTCTCAATTCTGCGGAGGCGAACGGATTGCCGTAATCACGCCATCTCTCCGGCGCGTTTCTGTATGAAATCCTGATGTCGTTTGTCACTTCTTCGCCTGTCGTGAAGTGTCCGAAGGAGTATGACCAATGTTTGATTTGCTCGTGACCGTTTTCTAACAACCGCTTTCTGTACTCCGCGAATAACGGCTGCAAATCGGTTCGCTCTGACAAGGAACACCTCGTTATGAACCGCGAGATGATGTCGGGAGTGCTTGGGTTGTAACCGCTAAAGTGGTAGAAGCACAAAGGCACTTCGTTACAACTTAACTTGCCATTTTGATTGTGGATGTGGCGACTGTGGATGTTCCAATAAGCGACATTGTAACCGACACTTCGCTCGACATAGATGTTATCGAACAACGTTTGTGCGATGTCGATGAATTTCTGATCGACAAAATAAGCGGCGGTTGGTTCGATAAGACATTTGCTGTACAGCTTGCGATCCCACCAATCAAGAAATCGCAGGGTGTTCGGGCTGTCTTTAATTCCGATGAATCCTAAGTTGTACACCCCGCTTCGCATGATGTGCGAATCGTCGGGCAGTTCACCGTCGTCCGGGTAATCAGTATCCAAGTGCGGCGTGAGAAGGATGTCGTGTGTGCTTAATTTTTGATACAGATTATCAAGGCTATTTGTGACCAAAATATCCGGGTCTAGGTAAAGGATTTCGGAGACTCCTTTTTCACGCAATAGATGTTTCAAGAAGGCGGCTTTGACGGCTGTGGACAATTCGGTGATGTCGTACTTGAAACAAAAACCCGGCAAATCTGCGATTGATAGCTCGTGCAGACTCACGATTTCAAAAGCCTCATCCGCTGGATTGATGAAGCCGTCATAATCGTCAATAAGCAACACGAAACATCTGTAATTCGGATGCACCGCGTGAAACGATTGCACAAGAGTTCTTGCGAATGCCAAATAATTTTTAGCAATGATCGTACACATTGCCCGGTGTTGCGTCATTTCTGTTCTTCCCCTCGCACCACCTGCGACCGCTTACTTTTCACCGAGTCTTGGAGTGCTTGATGCAAGCGCGCTTCGAGCCGATCAATGCCATGCTTCAAGCTCCATTTTTGGCGTACATGTTGAGCGGCATTTTCTCCTAAACTTTGTCTCAGCGTCGCGTCCGACAATAAACTTTTAATAGCCGATGCGATTGCTTCAGGTTCACGATCAACCAACAATCCGTTGACGCCGTCTTGAATTGTTTCGCGTATTCCACCCTCGGCAACGGCGACGACCGGCGTGCCGCAAGCATTCGCTTCGAGCGGCGCGTAGCCGAATGGTTCGAGGCGCGATGTGTAAAGCATCAGGGAAGCACGATTGAGAGTATCAACCAATTCCGCATCGGAAATACGCATTTTGATTTGCAGTTCAACATTTGCTTCTTTTGCCACAGTAAGCATTTGATCTTTATAAACAGTGTTACCTGAGTTACTAATCCAAACCAGCGGCGGTCTTGGTGCGGTGAGCAGAGCAATTGATTTAATCGCTAAGTCAATCCCCTTGATGGAATCAAAGGAGCCGAGACCGACGATAAATCGTTCGCGTTCTTTATGTTGTTGCTGAAACAACGAAGTATCAACGCCCAGATAACAGACCTTGGCATCGTAGTCATAGGCACGTAGAACGCTTTCGCGGCTGAAGTAGGTGTTAACTAAAATCATGTCGCACGAGTGCGCGTTGATCCATTCTTCTTTGGCTTGGAGGCGCATGAATTGAAGGCGTGGCAACTCTTTCATAAATCGTCCGAACCGTTTATAAAGCGCGTTCGACTCGCTCCCGACTTTGGCGATCCACGGCAGCGTCGGCTGTGCTTCATAAAGCGGGCGAAACGGTTCTTGTAAATACATCACCGTCGGAATTTGTACATGACGCATGACGAACGGCATGTAATAGAGAACAGAACCGTTGGCGAACAACAGATCGAAGTCTTTGGCTTGAATCTCGTTTGCACACTGACGGCACGCCTCATCAAACGCGCGCAGATGGCGCACGGAGTTACGGTATTCGTCAACCAATCTTCCGCCGCGAGTCGGCAATTTACTCGCGTGCCAGCGAAAAGGAACTACATGCTCAGGAACTAATTCTCGAAGCGGCAAGTAGTCCCTATCCGATGTATCAAGACACCACGCCTCTACGGTATGTTTTCGTTCAACTAACCCGCGAACATGATCGAACAACGCCCGCTTCGCGCCGCCACTCGGCAGGTTATGCCACACCGCGATTTTCATCTATCGAAACCCGGTTTGAACATCGCTTGATTCGCTTCGCACCTTCGCCATCACAATACATAAACATGAGTTCAGGTTTGAGCCGGTAGTCACGGTGCTAAATCAATGACGGAGATTAACTCTGTCGGTACTTGCTTAATGGAAATTTTATGAAGCACCTTGAGGAAAAGGGTTTTCAGTGCTTTGTTGTAAGAAGCTTGCATGTTCGGCAATTTACGGTTTCTTAAATCTTTCGCCGTGCTTTTCAAAGCGCGAAGATAAATCGAAGGTTCGTAATCAATCGGCGTGCTTTCATCCTGCGATTCAAGCAGCATGTTTTCGATTAACTGTTTGAAAGGAATAAACCCGTGAAAGTAAGTGTCAATTCTTGACGGCTTGATTATAGAAATCAACTTTCTAAACGAATCTTCTGTGTAATACCTGAGATGCGTTGGGTCGGTGTATTGAATGAAAGTCAAGCCGTACAACGCACCGAAGGTTTCGTCTTTGAGTGGCACGACAGTAATCAATCGCTTGGTAGTTACCCGCGCTAAT
This sequence comes from Pyrinomonadaceae bacterium MAG19_C2-C3, assembly GCA_024330265.1. Lineage (GTDB taxonomy): Bacteria > Acidobacteriota > Blastocatellia > Pyrinomonadales > Pyrinomonadaceae > JANDLT01. The sequence goes on from JANDLT010000004.1 coordinate 21,744, forward strand.
TCTTGAATAGCCGCTTCATCATCCACATGCTCTAAAACATCGAAGCAGTAAGTACAATCAAAACTTTTGCTCTCAAAAGGCAAATCGGTAATATCGCCTTGAACATAATTGCTCGACGAGTTGCGATTGCGTGCGATGCTAAGGAACTCGGCAAACTTGTCAACGCCTGTAACACTGTAGCCCCTACTGGCAACGAAGTCTGTATAACCGCCGCCGCTACATCCGGCATCCAAGATTTTTTTTCCTTCGAGCAGATTGCTCAGGTAGTAGAGCCGTTCTGGATTGAGGTCACCTGTAATCGAAGCCCAGCCATACTTTTGTGCATTTTCGATTGAATAGAATTGATCCATAAATACCCGTCACGCTACTTGGAGTTAAGCAAACTCGTATAGAAAGTTAAGCTTGCTGTAAATGAAGCAGTTGACCTTGCTTTCCGTTCACCTTCGATTCGTCGTTGACTTCATTCCAATCCAAAAGCGGTGTCACTACGCCTAGCCTTCCGTCACGCATAACCGTCGCGTGGTTGCCCAAATCCACGACTAAGAAGCCCACTTGATTTTCGCTTATGTCATACAACTTGACACCGGGGGTGAGCGTTCCAACAAGAAGCGTGTAAGAAGCTGGCGCAAGAAAGTTTGCCGGAATTTCGATTCGGTAACGGTGACGCCCCTTTTCTAAAAAGATGTATCTTTGCACCGCATCACTGTTGGCGGTGGTAAAAACGTTGATGCCTTCTTGATTGGTAACCCGGATGGCAACCAGAACATCACGAAATTGTTGGGTCGCATACACGCTAAGGTTAATGCTGAACGGTTCGGTCGAATTCACGCTGGCGGTAGCTATATCATTATTAGTTTTGACGGTGATTTCCTCCAAATAAACACCCGGCTCTTGGGGGATGACGGTCGTTCTTTTCCAATAACCTTGAAGAGAATCATTCACCGAAAGATATTCTTGAAGCACGGTATCCACGTCACCGGCTTTCATGACGCGACCTTGATTAAGTAGAACCGCCCTGTGACAAAGACTTTTGACAACACTCGTGTTATGGCTGACGACGATAATCGTGCGACCCTCTTTAGCAACGTCACTCATCTTTCCGATGCACTTCTTTTGAAAAGGGGCATCACCGACAGCCAGCACCTCGTCAACAATTAAAATCTCCGGCTCCAAATGCGCGGCGACGGCAAACGCCAAACGCACATACATGCCGCTCGAATACCGTTTGACGGGCGTATCGAGAAACTTTGCGATTTCGGCAAATTCGACAATCGCGTCGAAGCGGCGTTTGATTTCGGCGCGACTCATGCCGAGAATCGCGCCGTTTAAGTAGATGTTTTCCCTACCCGTAAGTTCAGGGTGAAAGCCCGTGCCGACTTCTAAAAGTGAACCGACTCTGCCGTAGAGTTTGACTTCACCGGAAGTCGGTTCGGTGATTTGGCTGAGGATTTTAAGCAGTGTGCTTTTGCCCGCGCCGTTGCGCCCGATGATGCCGACCACTTCGCCGCGCTTGATGTCGAACGAAACATCTTTGAGTGCTTGAAAAGCCTTCGTCTTCGTGCGCTCGAACGGATGCCGGAGGCGATGCAGCATGGTTTCGGCAACCGTCCCATGCTGCTCTGTGTTGGAAGAGATTTGGTAAATCTTCGAGAGGTCGCGCACTGAAACCGCAAGTTCACTAGATGACATCGGCAAACTTCCTCTCCATGCGCTTAAAAGCAAACGCTCCGCCGATAAAAACGACACCCACGACGATTATTGTGCCGAGCATATATTTCCATGAGACTTGACCCGTGCCGAGCAATGACCAACGAAAAGCCTCGATTAAATTAGCCATCGGATTAAGCAGATATAGCGGGCGCAAATGTTCGGGGACGGCGACCGTCGCATAAGCGACAGGGCTGGCGTATAAAGTCATTTGCACCATCACCGGCAGGATGTGCAGCACATCGCGGTAAGTCACGGCGAGTGCCGCCGCAGTCAAACCGATTCCTAGTGCCAGCAGGGTAATCAACAACATCCAGAGCGGTAATAACAGAAGACCGATGCCGGGTGTGATGTGATAGAAAAACATTAGTGCCACCATGACGACTGTTGCGACGATGAAATCAAGCAAGGTCGAGAAGACACCAGATAAGGGCAGAATCAATCTTGGAAAATATACTTTTGAGATTAGCTGTGAGTTGCCGGTTAATGAAACGCTGGCGCGCGATACCGTCGTGCTAAACAGATTCCAGCTAAGCAATCCCGCGTAAGAGAAAACAAAGTAGGGAGTTCCGCCGCTCGGCAGTTTTGCGACTGCTCCGAACACGAAAGCAAATATCCCGGCGGCTATCAAAGGTTGCAGCACGACCCACCCCACGCCGAGCGCGGTCTGACGATAGCGCAAGGTGACATCGCGCCGGGCAAGCGTCAGTAATAAATCCTTGAATCGCCATATTTGCTCAAGCTGAAGGGCTTGCCAGCCGGAGGTCGGCTTGATTATTAAGTACGGTTCTTTTTGCGTAAGCGGCGCATCGGTACGATTAGCGGCGTAAAGCGCGGTCGTGCTTCCTTCGTTTAACATCAAATTTTTCGCGGTATCCTAATCTAAATATCCGAATTAAATGACAACTTCTGCTATGACTTTTGCACCTCGAAATCATCGAGCCAGACGCGCCCAAAAATCGGACACGGAGCAGCGCACCCTTCGCGCGCAAGCGTCACGACGACGGCTTGCGCGGTTGGCGACGTGGTGAAGTCAACGACATAAGGTTTCCAGTCGGCTGTTCCCGAAGGCAAAGGCGGCGACTGGGCAAGCGTGAGAGTCGGTGTTGCCGCGTCGGTGACGGTAACCAGTGGCAAGCCGCCCGATACGATTTCTTGCGTGCGGGCGATGAACGATAAGCGGTAACGTGTGTCCGGTTCGACGATGAATAACTGCGATAAATTATTGCCGCCGAAATCCCCGCCCCACCTGATAACGACACTGCGCTTACCTTCGCTTTTGACGCTCGAATCAACCGAAACTTGCGGTGAGCCGCCACTGCCCGCGATGCGCCAACCAAATAACGTGGCACCGCGTTTTAATTCACTTTCAAACCCACCGTTACTAATCGTGTCCATACCGTTTAACGTCACGCCTTGCCGCTTCAACGATAAATCACGGGCGAGCCGAAAGTTCTTTGTTTCAAAGAGGCGGGTCAAAAGCCCTTGCATCGCGTTTTCAGAAACACTCCGTGCCTGTTCGTACAGGCTGAGTGCCTCAGCCGTGTTGCCCTGCGCCACGAGAAAATTTGCCAGCGCGAGGCGCGCCTCATCGGTTTGCGGTTGAAGCAGTTCGACGGTTGTCGCGGCATCTCTACCCGAAGACCGCCACGCGAGATTTATCGTATAGGCGGCTAATGCCGGGTCGCTTGCCGCCGCGCGTCGCAGTTCTTCAAACGCCGCCGCTTGATTTCCTTCGCGCAACAGAACATTGCCGAGTTGCCAGTGAGCTTCGGCGTAATACGGAGCGTAAATAATCGCTTGTTCAAAAGCATACCGCGCCGCCGTCGCATCGCCCGACTTATCACGCAACCTGCCGAGTGCCACCCACAAACCGAAATCTTCGGGACGTAAATTGACGGCGCGCTCGATGAACCTCATCGCGGCTTGTGTATCATCACCCGCTTCACTGGCTTGCGCGGCAGCGATGTATGCCCATGGATTTGCGGCATCGTGTTCGATGGCTTTGGTGATTGCCGTCTGCAACGAAACGCCGTTTTCCGCCGACACCGCGTTCAGATTATCTTGCAATTCCTGCGCGGCATACTGTGAATATGTGCGCGATAATCCGGTGCGCGCGCTGCTCCACACACCGAAACACAGAAGCGCGAAACAACATGCCGCACCTATCACAGATGTGATTCGCATCTTGCTTTGTTGACTATCGTTTAGAAGACTGTCAGATGCGTTTGATGTCATATCATTTACTCACCCTACGCAGCGAGTGAAGTTTTGCGGCTGTGCCGCCTGATGTGCGGAAAGGCTGTGCCTTTCCGATTCGCCCGGAGAGTTATGGCGGCTGCGCCGCCCGCGTTCGAGGCGCAGCCTCGAAGAAGTTAAATGTTGCGGCGGTGAGGCGAAGCCCCACCGCACATCAGGCGGCAGAGCCGCAAAATACTTACGCTGCGTAAGGTGAGTCATTTAATGTCAAATCGCGGTTCATGATTTAACACCCAATTTGACACCCGATGCATCATCACTAAATTGATTACCGGCTGTGACCTGAACAATCGCAATCACGATTAGAGCGATGAATACCGTCGCGTTGACCGTCGTATGCAAACCGAACTCGACAAGGCTATGCACTGAAACTCCGAGCATTCCGATGAGCGCGCCCCAACATGCTCCGCGCTGAAACGAATCGGAAGCACGAAAGTTTGAACGCGCCCGCTTGACGAAGTACAGGACGAAGGCAAGCAGGAACAAAATCCCGACTACGCCGCCACCCGCGAGAGCTTCGAGATAATCATTGTGGGCTTGCAGGACAATCGCGCTTCCGGCGGCATCGTGATACGGCGTGATGGCGATAAAGTAAGCTCCGAAGCCGCTTCCGAGAAACGGATGAGCTTTGATTAGTTGCCACGTTGAACGCCAGATGTCGGCACGGCTCGAACCGCTTCTATCAATCTGAACCGCGACTTCCGTCCCATTGCCGGTGAAATCGCTTTGCACATTCTCCACCCGTTGCGTCAACCGTTCACCGCCGACCCACGCGACGCCGAACACGATGACGCAGAGAAACGCCGTGATTAAAACTCCCCGCGAGGCATTCACCACCCACGGTTTTTGCCACCATTTCGCCCTTGATTCGCGCCCGTAGTTTTCGCTCCCGTCGAAATTTTGACGCGACTTCCTGCGTGACTTCTTTCCATGCTTCAAAGTTTTTAACCAGAGTGCTAAGGCGCACAGAATCTGACAGAACATCGCCAGAATCCCGCCGCGTGAATTACATGCGATAAGCGCAATCCATAACGGAATAGTGCCGGACAGGTAAATCAACAATCGCTCGCGCTGAATATTGGTGACGATAAGCCCAAGACCCAACCCGAAAGCTTGTTCCATCAAATACGCGAAATGATTGCGGTTGATGAATTGCGCGTAAGTCGCCTCGCCATACCTCGCGGGCGGCACGAAAAAATACGCCTCATTAAATCCGGTTGTTTGCCGGAACAATCCGAACAACGCGCTGGTGATGCCGGTTGCCAGAACCGTGAATACCAGCATTTGAAGCCGCCGCTTGTTCGTCGTATAGCGAACTAACAGCACACCGAAAACAATCAGCGCGAGTAATCGCCAGAAAAATCGTTTCGTTTCATATACATCGGCACTTATCGTCACCGGCAAATCAATCAACCCGGCGGCATCACGGCTGCCCGTCAGAATGATTTGAAGCAAACTGAACAGCGCGAGACCGAGCAACGGCACAAACACTTTATGCTCATCTTTGAACCATGTCCGGCTGAAAAAACCTTCGATAATCCACAGGGTACCGAGACTAAAAACCGCGCACTCAAACGCGATTTGCCACACGATGCGCGTCGTTCCGTAAGGCACGGCGACGAGTGGAATCAACGCCAGCGTCGCAAAAAAAATGATGCTGTCAAACGTGCTGACTCTATTGCCGGGAAAAGCGGTTTCCCCTTCTTCTTCCGCGTGGACACTGCGCCGACGACGATGGCTTGCGGTTCTTGAGCGATTGGATGTCATCGAGTCGTCGCGGATGCGGCGAAGGCTTGTGCCGGTGAAGTTTGAACGCGATTCCCAGATTCCGTGAGTATCGCTTCAACGGCAAGTGACAACGCGGGCTGAAAAACATTACACAGGCAATTGATGTCAAGCGATATAGCCTTGCTTCCGATGTGATGCTGTAACTTTATGTAACCCCACTCCGCGCGCTCCGTGACAAGAGGAATACTCAATGTCCATTGTTCGTTTGATTGCGCGGATGATTGTTCGCTTGCGAAAACTTCGTTGTGATTGGCAACCGATTGACCGTCTTTATTTTCATCCGGTGCGGGTTGACGGTGCCACTTCCAGTTCAAAAGATTTCCGGCGACTTCGATGTCATTAGCCGGAAGCCGATGAGCCGAATCACCTTGACGCTCCGGCACGGGTGAGTGTCCGCGCGATGAATCTTTGTCAGGTCGAATCAGTTGCATGAAAGCACTTTCAAAGTCGCTTTCGTCGAGCATTTCGCGCACCGCGCTAAACAATTCATCAAGATTATTCGCGCGCTGAACGGCGACGCTGGCACGGCGCACGCGGATGTTGTTTATGGCGCGTTGACGGCGGTCTGTGATGTTGCGTTTGACGCTCGCTTTGAGTTCGTCAACTTCGTGATAGCGCAACTTACCGACCGTCATGACGACCGCCGCACCGACCGTTAAGAGGACGAATCCGGTGGTGCGTCCCATGTCCTGCGTGAACAGCAACGCGATTAAGCCGAACATCGCGCACACTCCGTACAACACGAAGGCGACGCGGCGTTGCGACCAGCCGCGCGCCAGCAACATATGGTGAACGTGTTCGCGGTCACCTTCAAAGAGCGGGCGACCACTGACGAAGCGGCGCGCGATGGACATCCCGGTATCTAAAATCGGCAAGCCGAAAGCCATCAGCGGAATCGCCACCGCGACGGCGGTCGAGGCTTTCTGTGTGCCTTGAATCGAAAGCGCGGCAAGCAAAAAACCGATAAACAACGCTCCCGAATCACCGAGAAAGATTGACGCTGGATTGAAGTTATAACGCAGGAAACCGATGAGCGCGCCTGTGAGTGCGACGGTCAACACCGTCACTATGACCTGCCCGTTAAGCAGCGATACGACGAGCATCACGAGCGACGCGAAAAGTCCCGCTCCGGTCGCCAGACCATCCATACCGTCAATCAAGTTGAAGGCATTGCTGATGCCGACGACCCAGAAAACCGTCACCAAAAAGCTGCCAAGCAAAGTCAACTCAATCGGATTAAGAAACGGGATGTTGAGAACTTCGATGCGCCCGCCCAGCCCGAACAACAAAGCTCCCGCGACGCCCTGCGCGATAAACTTCCAGCCCGGACTGGCTCCGACCAGATCGTCATAAAGACCAAAGGCGAACACTACCGTCGCCGAAACCAGAACCGCGACGAACGGCGACCACGCCTCTTGCAAGGCGTTCGTCACGAAATTATCGAGCAGCGGCAGCGTCAATAAAGTCAGTGCGACGCTCAGATAAATCGCCACGCCGCCAATGCGCGGAAGTGCTTTCGAGTGCAAACGACGATTATCGTTCGGCACATCAAGCCAGTTCAACCGGACGGCAACGCGACGCACCAACGGAGTCAGCACCAGCGCGCTGATTGTGGCGAACAAGAACATCACAAGGTAAGTTCTCAAAACGCTTTGCCCTCGCTTTTGTTTTTAGCGGACATGAGAAGCATCTACGTTGTAGCCGATTGTGGAAACGCGGTTGGTGTGAAGACACAAACCAAACGCCGCGAGATAAGCATTGACTGCCAGCGCGCGCTCGAAGTTAGCTTCAAACGCATCACGCGCGATGCGTCCTAACTCGCGCACCAATCCCGGATTCTCCGACCAGTCGGCGATGGTCGCGGCTAATTTTTCACCTTCTCCGCAAGCGAAGATTTCGCCGCACCCGAACTCGCGTATGATGTTCGCGGTTTCGCTTTCCATATCACCGACGAACATCAAAGGACGACCCGCCGCGAGGCTGCCGTAAGTTTTACTCGGCACGCTCAAACCGGCTAAACCATCCGCCAGAGTGATAAGTAAAACATCCGCCGTCGCGTACACGTCGGAGAGTTCGGCACGCGCCTGATACGGTAAAAGCTGGAGGTTCGATAGCCCGTGCCGCCCAGCGAAATGCAATACATCACCGGCTTTCGCTCCTTCACCGATAAACAGAAAATGAATGTCCGTGCGCTCGCGTAATCGCCAAGCCGCATCGAACACGGCGCGAAAATCATTGACGTGTCCGAGATTGCCGGAAAACATGACGACGAACTTTTCCCGCAAATTATTCCGCGTCGCAAAGCGATTGGTCTTGTCGGCGCGCCTCTGAATTAAGTCGCCGTCCGCCCAGTTATGAATCACATCAATGCTTGATTCTTTGTTTGCCCCGACCTTTTCAAGCACACGTTGCCGCATACGTTCACCGAGTACGATGATGCGGTCGGAGCGGCGCAACGCAAAGCTGTTTAATTTATCAACGACGAACACCAGAGGATGACGCGCGCCGATTCGTTTAAGTGCGACCGCGACATCCGGGTAGAGGTCTTGCGTCAAAGTGATAAAGCGCATTCCGCGCCAACGTCCGACAAGCAATGCGACCAAACCGATGAGCGGCGGTGTCGTCAGCGACATGATGATGTCGTGACGCGGCACACGCATCAGTGCGATTAACGCTCCGAAATAAAACGTCACATAATCAATCAAGCGTCCGACGATGTGAGCCTTGCCGAAGCCGGTTGACCACGCGCGGTAAATCTTCGCACCCTTGTGCGTGTCGCGCGCTTTCATCATCTCGCCGCCGTTATAGCGTCCGCGCCCCGCTACCGCCGTCACTTCGACGCCGCGTTCAGTCAGGCTTTCCGCCAAGTCCGTCATCAACTGGCTTGTCGCCGAATGGTCGGGATAGAAAAACTGGTTGAGAATAATCAGACGCAAACCCTTAGCGATGTCCCCGCCCGCCTTCGCATCGTCCGCGTCCTTACCCGCTTCGACGATGATTTCAGCCGTATCACTAAACTTCGTTGACATTGATTCAACCAGACAATCACTGACCCGACCTAAACGGTCGTTGACTTTTGCGCGTCAGTCGGCACATCCGTCAAGCGATGCCTTATACCAGTTGATGGTTTTTCGCAGACCTTCGATTAAATCAACTTCCGCCGTGAAGCCGAAAAGTTCGCGTGCGCGCGTCGTGTCTAAAGCGCGGCGCGGTTGACCGTCCGGTTTGGTCGCGTCCCACCGAATCTCGCCCGTAAAGTTTGCTTCGCGGGCGATAATTCCGACGAGTTCGCGGATGCTGATTTCATGGTTCGCGCCGAGATTGACGGGTTCGCTGCCGTCATATTTCTCCGTCGCCAAAACGATGCCGCGCGCCGCATCGTCAACGTGTAAAAACTCGCGCGTCGCCCTCCCCGTTCCCCACACCTCGATGTACGAAGCGTCGTTTGCCACCGCTTCGACGCACTTCTTTATCAGTGCCGGAATGACGTGTGAAGTTTCAGGATTGAAATTATCCTCTTCGCCGTACAAATTGACCGGAAGCAAATAGATCGCGTTCAATCCGTACTGCTCACGGTACGCCTGACACTGAACGAGCAACGCTTTCTTAGCAATCCCGTAAGGTGCATTGGTTTCTTCCGGGTAACCGTTCCATATATCTTCTTCCCTAAACGGTACGGGCGTGAATTTCGGGTACGAACATATCGTGCCGACTTGAATAAATTTCTTGACGTTGTTGAGCCTCGCGCCTTCGATGAGTTGCGCTCCCATCATCAAGTTGTCGTAAAAGTAGCGTCCCGGATTAACGCGATTCGCGCCGATGCCGCCGACGACCGCCGCGAGGTGTATCACGATTTCCGGTTTGACTTGCGCGTACAAACGTTCGACATCATCGCCGCGCACAAGGTCAAATTCGCGTTGCCGCGCAACGAAAATGTCCCGACAGCCGCGCGCTTCGAGGTGCTTGATGACTTGACGACCGAGAAAACCGCCGCCGCCCGTGACACAGATTTTTTTATCTTGAAGATTGATGTCGCTCACTTAAACCGCCAGCCTTTGCTATCAAGTCACCGCGCTGTTTATTAACTGCTGATGACGCTTCCCCATCGCGTGCCGCCCGTGCTTGTCGTCGCGGCAAGGTTCGAGTCGTCTTGAATCTGTTTGACGCTCGATTCCTGTTGCGCGAGTTTCAAGTCATGTTCGGTCATCAAACGCACGAGTTCCTTAAACGTGACTTTCGGCTGCCAGCCGAGTTCGCGGCGGGCTTTGGATGAATCACCGAGCAGCAGTTCGACTTCGGCGGGTCGCAAATAACGCGCATCGGTTTCAACGTGTTCGTGCCAGTCAAGGTCAAGGATGCCGAACGCTTCATCGAGAAACTCGCGCACCGTATGCAGTTCGCCGGTGGCGACGACGTAGTCATCCGGTTGTTCGACTTGCATCATCAGATACATCGCTTCGACGTAATCTTTCGCGTAACCCCAATCGCGTTGGGCATCGAGGTTTCCTAAATAAAGTTTGTCTTGCAAGCCGCACTTGATGCGCGTCGCGGCGCGCGTGATTTTGCGTGATACGAAAGTCTCGCCGCGACGTTCGGATTCGTGATTGAACAGGATGCCATTGCACGCGAACATGTTATATGACTCGCGGTAGTTGACGGTGATGTAATACGCATATGCTTTCGCGCACCCGTAAGGCGAACGCGGATAGAAAGGCGTCGTTTCGGATTGCGGAGTCTCGACGACTTTGCCGTAGAGTTCCGACGACGAGGCTTGATAAAACTTCGGTGTGATACCGGCTTCGCGCACCGCTTCGAGCAACCTGACGACACCTAAACCCGTGACTTCGCCCGTGTATTCAGGAACATCGAAGGAGACGCGGACATGCGATTGCGCTCCGAGATTGTAAATCTCGTCAGGCTGCGTTTGCCGCAAAATCGTGTTCAACGAACTTGAATCGTTGAGGTCGCCATAAACGAGCCGCAGACGTGTTCCCGGTTCGTGCGGGTCTTGGTAAAGATGGTCAATCCGGTCGGTATTGAAAGACGAAGAACGGCGAATAATGCCATAAACTTCGTATCCCTTTTCGAGCAGTAATTCAGACAGAAAAGAGCCGTCCTGTCCGGTGATGCCAGTGATAAGAGCGCGTTTCGTCATCGAGTAGCTTTCTGTGTCGAGTGTGGAATAGTTAAGGCTTAAAGACTTAAATCATTTACTCACCTTACGCAGTTTTGATTTTTAGCCCGGTTCATCGGGCTTTCCGCGTTTCGCGGCACTTAGACCAGCCGTTCACGGCTGGGTGGAGCGCGAGTTGAACTTGAAGGGCGTTTTAACGTCCTTCCCGCCCCCGCTTTAGCATTATGGCTAAAGCCAGTTTTTCAAAAGGACGTTAAAACGCCCTTTGGATTTTTACGCCGTGTGTCCACGCGATAAAATCGCGTGGCTAAGTGCCGCTTCGCGGAAAGCCGCTTGAAAGCGGCTAAAGTCAAAACCGCGTAAGGTGAGTCATTTAATCGTTTGCCGATGTGTGAGCGGTTCCGGGCAATAATCATCGTTGAGAATCAGCCGCGTTCGAGGCATCCGATTCTTCTGGCGATTCCGGCGACGTGCTGTAATAAGAATCGTTGTAGTAGCCGTGATAATAATAATCGTGCGACCGCAAGACCGCGCGATTTAAGACGACACCGATAACTTTCGCGCCGACATCAAGCAGAATTTGCTTCGAGCGTTTGGCGACACCGCGCGCACTCTTGCCGCTATGAACGACGAGCAACACGCCATCCACAATCGAGGCGATGAGAACGCCATCCGTGAATGAAGCGACGGGCGGTGAATCAATGATGATGTGGTCGAAGTGCGTTTCAAGCAGTCTAAGCAGACGGCGCATCTGTTCAGAGCCGAGCAGTTCCGCCGGATTCGGTGGCACGCGCCCCGCCGTCAACATGTTGAGGCTGCCCGCGAGCGGCGAATTAACGATGGTGTTCATCACCGCTTCTTCCGTCATCTCAGAGGAAAGCAACGTGCTTAAACCGTTGCTGTTGTTCAAGTCGAAAATCGAATGAAGACGCGGGCGGCGCATATCGGCATCAATGATGACGACCTTCGCGCCGGTTTGCGAAAGCGTGAGTGCCATGTTTATCGCCGTCGTCGTCTTACCTTCTGATGGAAAACTCGACGTGACGAGCAAACTCTTTGGTGGTCGTCCGGCAGTCGAAAGCATCACGGAGGTTCGCAGTTGGCGATACGCTTCGGCAATCGGTGAGCGGGTATCGGTGTTGATTAGCAAGTCGGGATTTCCGGCGGCAGTTCCGCGCGTTTGCAAGGTAGTCGCGCCGGGCTGCAAACGACGACGCGAGAGACCGTTGATTTGCGGAATCACCGCGACCGCCGGAAGCCGCAACGAACTCTCTATGTCTTCGGCGTTATGAAGCGTGTCATCCATGTACTCCATAAAGATGGAAAGCCCGATGCCGAGTCCGATGGAGAATAAAAACGCCATAATCACCGTTCGCATACGACGCGGCTCGACCGGATAATCGGAAGCCAGAGCGTAATCCGCGACGCCGACATTGTTCGGCGTTCCGGCGCGCACGACGGTGTTTTGACTGTCGCTTTGCAAGAGTCCGGCGAGCAGAGATTTATAAGTCTCGATTTCCTGTTGAATGATTCGATACTGAATCGCGGCTTGATTTTGCGAACTCATCTTGCCGGTCTGTTCGTTATAAGCACTTCTTAATTGTTGCTCATATGCGCGTGCCTGACGGTATTCGGTTTCGAGATTGCCAAGCACGACGTTGGTGACACGTTGCGTCGTATTTTTTTTCTCGCTTTCGAGCTTCGTGATTTGCGCGTCAATCGCTTTGACCGCCGGATACTCCGGCTGGTATCGAACGAGCAGTTCTTCCTTACGTTGCCGCAAGCTTGTGAGGTTGGATTCGATGGCTTCGCCGCTGCCTTTCGCCGCTTCCGCGAGGTTGGTCGCCGCACCCGATACGCGCGCGGCGTTATAGCGTGCTTCGGTTAATTTGCGCGTGTTTTCGGCGGTCAGTAATTGTTGATTGAGTCCGCTCAGACGTGTGAGGACGACATTCTGGTCGGCTTCCAAATCAAGTATGTCGTTGCTGCGCGCGTATTGAAGCAGACGTTCTTCGCTGTTGCGAATTTGACTTTGCAAACCCGCGATGCGCTCTTGCAAAAAGTCTCCGGTCGAGAGCGTGTTCTTGGTGCGGCGTTCGAGGTTTGAATAAACGAAGGCATCGGCAATCGCGTTGACGATTCTCGCGGCAACCTGCGGGTCTTGATGGCGGTACATCAAATTAACGAGGCGCGTGTCTTTTGAAAAACTACTGGTGCGAATTTCTTTGACCGGCTCAACTATCAAGCCGCCAATCAGACCGTTGACGTAGGGCTGAAGCCGTTTCGCTTCGGTTAAATCCTCGCGGTCGGTCGCGGGGGCGACCCTGCCGGTTAACACGTCTTCGGCGACCACATCATCATTCTTCGCCACATCCGGTGCGGCACCGAATCCGAACATGCGACGCAAGTTTTGCCACGTCGAATTGTTTTGTGCGGCGCGTGGTTGCGTAAAACTTTTATCGTTTTCAAGGTCAAGCGTTTTGACGACGCGGCGCATCAATGCCGGACTCGAAAGAATCTGAAGTTGCGTGTTGAAGTACGCCGGGTCATTGACCGGACTACTGACGATAACCGCACCGCCTTTTGAACCGCCGACATCCGGCGTATTTTCAAGGTCAACTTGAACCTGTGATTTGGCTTGATAGATGTCTGGCTTGCGTGCCATGTAAATCGCGGTCAGCATCGTAATCAAAGCTGAAATACTGACGAGCAACCACAAGCGTTTTCGCACCGCGCGCCAGTATTTTCGCAGCTGAAAAGTATCGTCGGTGTCCGGTTCGATGTACGGGTTGGCGATTGCCGGAGCGGTGACAATCGTGGTCGTCGCCGCCGCGCCAACCGGAGCGCGCATTAAGCCGTCAGAAGTTGCTCCAGTGTTCATTAAATTATTACCTGCGTTCATAAATCTTAATCACTAAAATCTTAATCACTAAATTTTTACTGCTAACTTTTACTTGCGTTGCATTCCGGCGCGCCGCGCGAGCATCGCTTCGCGGACATGGTTCGGGTGCGCGAGATTGAGAACCGTATTACAACGAACAATCATCAATTCGGCATGTTCGTGCGTCAGTAGTCCGGTCAACGGTTTGTCTTGAGTTTTAACGAGCAAGCCTTCACGATGCCACTGCCAGAACTGTTTTTGCGTTGTCCAAAATTGCTTCCGGTCGCGGCAAAAAATCAGCGCATTGCGTTTCTTCTTTTTCTTCTTCTTATCAACCTTGGCAGCCGTCGTGGTGTCTTTCATATTGTCACTGTGCAGCCTTTCCCGATTGATGTTCCCGCAATCTTAATGGTGTCCGGTATCGCCAAACGAACCTTCTCTGTTTTTCCCGAAACAATGCTCACGCCTGTGTGCGAGATACGACGCAAATAATGTTGTTATAAACCATCACGTCCCAACTGCACGGCGACCCATAAAACAGGGAAACCTCTGATGCCGAGGCAAGCACTAATTTGTCAAGTCTTAACTTCCTAAGTTTTACGAATCGCGGCTTTACTATCTCCTAATCACATTTCACGAACGGGGTTCAAGTCTTCGCTGTCAACTTGCTTTCATCGTTCCTTGAGCTATTTCAATTCGACTTCGACAACCTGTTTCGCTGATGAAGGTTGCGTCAAAAGATGCGAGACGAGTTCGGTGCGCCGTTTGACTCCGCACTTGGTAAAGATGTTTCGTAAATGGAACTTGACCGTCGGCTCACCGATATGCAAACGGCGTGCAATCTCGGCGTTCGTCAACCCTTGGACGCAAAACAGCGCGACTTCGGCTTCGCGGCAACTGATGCCATATCGCTTGATGACTTCGCTCAAATTACCTTGCCATGATTGCTCACGCGGAGCGTTCATCAACACGGGGTTTTCCGGCTTGCTCTGTAACGACGCGATATAGCGACGCGCGAAAATCTCTTGCGGCAGAAAAACGTGAAACAGCCGCTTGCCCTGCGTCATACCATCGGCGGAAACGGCGTGATGTTCTTCAACGCTTAACTTTCCGGCGAGTCCGAGTAAGCCGCGCTTGATTGCCGCCGCGCTTCGCACGCCCGATGTTTGCCGCAAACTCTGCACGGTGAACGCGCCGATAGCCGTCTGCGCCGCCAGCACGCGATTAAGCATCGCCGTGTAAAGCTGATGCTCGATTGTTGTGTGACTAAGAGCCAGCAACGCCAACGCGCTTTCGTCCGGCGTCAATGCGAATGATGAATTTAAGAGCGGGATATACACGGAAAACTTTCAGGGGAAAAATTCTGACAAGTAAAAATGAAGGGGAATGTCATTAAAAATCGAACCGCCGTTTCCGAAATCACAAAATTTTACAAGCCTCTAAATTAACCGCAATCACATCGGCTGCTTAAATCCACAAACTACTCTTTCGGATAGGTGCAAAAGATTAGTTGAGCCTTGCCCGAACTGTCAAACGCACAGCCTGATTTACTTAACCGTCCATCAATTTGAGAATCGCATCGGCGGCAACGCCCGCTTCGCCGCGCCGCCCTTTAATGACGGATGCTCCGGCGACCGCTTTTTGCAGTGCGGCTAAGGCGGCTTCCGGTTGGCGGCGCGCCGAGACGGTGTTGGCGAACATCGCCAGCGCACCCTGCCCCAGCGTGAGCGGGCGCGGACGCCACGTCGCGCCCGCTTTGTATTCACTGACGACGATTAGTCCGGCGGGTAAAGGCTTTGTTCCGGTAGTTCCGCCGAAGTTTTCAACCGCACGTTTGGTCTGCTTCGGCGTCTCACCTTCGCGCATCGAAAGCGGTTTGGCGTAAGGATGCACGCGCCCGCGCTCATCAATCACGGCGTACTCGTCCGAGTAATAAGTCGCGCCGCGCCGCACGAGTTCCGAAGTCAAAGTCGTCTTGCCGCTGAAACTCATACCGGGAATCACAATCGCCCGCCCGCGCCAACCGACGACTCCGGCATGAACGAAAGTGCGCGTCGGTGAAAACTCCGCGACGCGCAATTGCAACGCGGCTTCAAATCTGTCAAAAGTTTCTTCGCGGTCGAGCGAACGCACGACGCGCGTAAAGTCGGCATAAACCAGATTGAAGCGTTTGACCGGGCGTTTCGATGCCGCAGTGCCGTTTGAATTTGAAGATTGATTGTCGTGAACGATAAGCGAGAACAGATGTTCGACCGCACCGCGACACCGCACGACGCGCGAGGTCGGCGGCAAAAATTCTTCGATACCCGCGAGGGCGGCGGCATCGTTGGCGCGTATGCCAACTTGCACGCCAAAGGAATTGATGCAAAATCCAGCCGTCCAGCCCAGACGGTCAACCTTGCTCATTCAAGTGGACTTCCACTTGTAATCCGGCATTTCGGAGTTGGTCACAGTCGTTTTGATTTCCAGTATGGTTAAAACTTTGTGCTTCAGAAAGAGAATTTAATGAAACAATCGGGCATTAAAAGAACCGGACAGACTAAACTGCTTTTGTTAATTTGTCACTCACCTTGTATCTACGCGGTTAAGGATTTACAGCCCGATTCATCGGGCTTTCCGCCGCAGGCGGCACATAGCCACGCGATTCATCGCGTGGTCGCTTTCAAGCAGAATCCGAAAGCGTTTTAACGTTCTTCTCCCCATGGCTTAAGCCAGCGGATTGATAGCCCGTTGAAACGGGCTAAGTGCTGACCACGCGATAAATCGCGTGGCTATCAGCCCGAAGGGAAAGCCTCGTGAACGAGGCTGAAAACCAAAACTGCGCGGGCGTGAGTTTGTCATTAACAGAAGTTTTAACGACATCCGTATAATGCCTCGTTTCATCAAAATCATTTATCCCTATTCGCACAAGGTCAAATTTATATGACGCAAAATTATGACGCTTTACTCGTGCTTTCCTTTGGCGGACCCGAAGGCATGGCAGACGTAATGCCGTTTCTCGAAAACGTTTTGCGCGGGCGTAACGTGCCGCGCGAACGGATGATTGAAGTCTCGCATCACTACGAAATGTTCGGCGGCGTTTCGCCTATCAACAATCAAAACCGCCTCCTCATCAACAGGGTTCGTGAAGTGATGCCGCGACATAACATCCACTTGCCGATTTACTGGGGCAACCGGAATTGGCATCCGATGCTTGCCGATACTCTGGAGCAGATGAAGGCGGACGGCATCAAACGTGCGATTACATTTGTGACTTCCGCGTACAGTTCTTACTCCGGTTGTCGCCAGTACCGCGAAGACCTCGCCAAAGCCCAAGAAGCGGTTGGCGAGGGCGCGCCGCAGTTCGATAAGCTGCGCGTTTATTACAATCATCCGGGCTTTATCGAAGCCAACGCCGATTGTCTGCGCGCGGCTTTGCACGAGATTCCGCCTGAACGCCGTGCGGAAACTCGCATCGCTTTCACCGCCCACAGCATACCCGTTTCAATGGCGACGAATTGCACTTACGAAGCACAACTATCGGAGACATGTCGGCTCGTCGCGGAAGCGGTCAATCACCCGCACTGGCAACTCGTGTATCAAAGCCGGAGCGGGCAGGCAAATCAAGCGTGGCTTGAGCCGGACATCTGCGATTACCTTCACACGTTGCGCCGTAAAGCCGTGACGGATGTCGTCATTGCCCCCGTCGGTTTCATCTCCGACCATATCGAAGTTTTATTCGACCTCGATACGGAAGCCCGTCAAGTAAGTCAAGAAATAAACTTGAACATGATTCGCGCCGCGACCGTCGGCACACATCCGGCATTTATAGATATGATTTGCGAACTCATCACCGAGCGCATGAACGACAACGCCGTGCGCCGCTTCATCGGCACACGCGGCGCGAATCACGATGTGTGTCCGGTCAACTGTTGCCTTCCCGCCGTGCGTCCCAATCTAAATACGGAAGCGCGTCCGGCATCAAATGCGAGCGGCGATTGAGCATCTTTAAGTTATTAGAAGCTGTTTGGAAAGCCTCGAAGGGGCGAGATTCGATAGCTTGGGGCATCGCCCCAAGAACCATATACCCATATACGTTGAAGCCCTGAAAGGGCGGGATGTTCTCATAATGTATGTCGCCCTTTCAGGGCTATGTCGTTTTGCTTGACTGCTTACCCGGCGCGTTGCACCGGGCTATCGAATATCGCACCTTTGGTGCTTTATACAATCCTTGAACACAGCTTTTTAGAAGTCAGGTTGAATAGCTTATGGCTTCCCTGTTCGATACGGCATCAAAAACAGCATGTTGATTAAACAAGCCGACGACATAAAATCAAGCGAGATAACACCGGAGCGCGTCTATTTTTCGCGTCGAAATTTTATCCGCGCCGGACTTCTCGCCGGAAGCACACTGGCGACGGGCGCGCTTTATCAGGGATTTCTCGCACCCATCCCGGAAGTGAATTATCAAGACCCGAACGTCATCGCGCGCGGAACTGCGAGCGAGGCGGGCGAAGCACTCACGCCGTATTCCGACATCACGAGTTATAACAACTATTACGAATTCACCACCGGCAAATACGGCGTCGCGCGTCGCGCACGCAACTTCGTGACGCGCCCGTGGACGGTGACGGTTGACGGCTTAGTGAACAAGCCGAAAACTTACGACCTCGATGAATTGCTCGGACTCACCGCGCAAGAAGAACGCATCTATCGCCTGCGGTGCGTCGAAGGTTGGTCAATGGTCATCCCGTGGACGGGCTTGCCGCTTTCCGCCGTGCTGAAGGAAGTCGAACCGCACGGCGATGCGGCTTACGTCGCATTTCAAACAATCGAAGCACCGAAGCAGATGCCCGGCTGGAACTCAAGCGGGCTTGATTTGCCTTACGTCGAAGGCTTGCGACTTGACGAAGCGATGCACCCGCTCACGCTTCTCGCTTCGGGGCTTTACGGACAACCTTTGCCCGCGCAGAACGGCGCGCCGCTGCGTCTCGTCGTGCCTTGGAAGTACGGTTTCAAAAGCATCAAGTCCATCGTCAAAATTACTTTGACCGACCGCCAACCGCCGACGACTTGGAACATCGCCGCTCCGCGCGAATACGGCTTCTACTCGAACGTCAACCCCAACGTCGCGCACCCGCGTTGGAGTCAGGCAAAGGAGCGTCGCATAGGCGAATTTTTGCGCCGCGACACGCTTCTTTTCAACGGCTACGCAGACCAAGTTGCGGGGCTTTATGACAACATGAATTTGCGTAAAAACTTTTGACCCGAAACGAAGTTGCGAAGTCGCCGCCAAAGTCTTCACCTTTGGGTGGTGGCGCGAAGCGTGGGTGAAGGTGCGTGGTCTGCTCTTTCCTTTGCGCTCCTTCAGCGTCTTCTCTTCGCGGTTCTTTGCGATACAACTAAGGAGTAACGCCAAGGAGCGCAAAGTGAAGACGCCAAGTCCCGCAAAGAGTCTCCCGCTTTTGAGCAATTAGCCACCTTTGTTTTCGCCGCAGTTTTAAGTTCGATATGGCTCTCAAAGATTTCAAACTCAAAGACGAAAAGTTCGCGCGCACGCTCGTCTTTATCAACTGCCTTGTTCCCGCCATTCTGCTCGTGACGGATTTCGCACGCGGGCGGTTGGGCGCAAACCCGCTCGACTTTATGACCGAAGCGACCGGCACACTTGCCCTCATCTTTTTGCTTCTCTCACTGTCCGTCACGCCTTTGCGTCGCTTAACCGAACTCAACTGGCTTATCAAGTTTCGCCGCCTGATTGGACTCTATGCGTTCTTTTATCTCAGCCTTCATTTCCTGACTTACATCTGGTTCGACAAGTTTTTTAACTTCGCGGAGATTGCCACAGACGCCATGCGCCGCCCGTTTATACTCGTCGGTTTTACCGCTTTCATCTTGATGATGCCGCTCGCCGTGACCTCAACCAACAACATGGTAAAGCGTCTCGGCGGCAAGAATTGGAATCGCCTTCACAAGCTGGCTTACCTGTGCGCGATACTCGGCGTGACGCATTACTTCCTGCTCGTCAAATCCGACATCACAAAACCGCTGGCTTACGCAACACTGCTCGCCGCGCTTCTCGGTTATCGAATCTACATTGCATATTTTCCACCGACGAAAGGCAACATCATCTCCGCCCCGTCGCCCATCCCACGCCGCTAAATAATTTTTCGATATTTTCAAAAAGGTACGGCATCGCACAGACTTCAAGCATTCGATAACCGTAAAGTTCACCACGTCGACGCCGGGCTGTTTAGGGTTCACGTTTCAGTTATCGGGAAAACCGGAATGTGTCCTCACGCAAGTGTTACCTTCGCGGTGATGAATAGGTTCGGCGTCACAAGTACAGGGGGAAATGAGGGCGAAGATATAGTTGTTACTATGTCTTCGCCCTTCATTATTTTGGCGGCACGGTTTAGCGGAAAACAGAAAGTCTTTCGCCGCGCGGTATGTGGTCAAGAAACAAACTTAATCTTTCGGAAAGATTTGCGCGCCCGCAATCTGCTTTAAGCTGCGGCGCAAAGGTTTGTACTTGTCTTCCAAGATGATGACAAAAGTTTCGCCCGGAAACTCCATGCCGTTGACGATGCTCTGGATAAGTTCGTTATTCGCGTTCTGTGCGCGGAAGTTGTACCACCTCTTTTCCGTGATGATACCCAACACATAACACGGTGATTCGGGCAGGTGCGCGACGACTTTGCGCGCGAGATACGCGGTGCGAACATCCGCGAAGTCTCGTATCCGGTCGCGCAGATTCTCGACTTGGGTTTCATTCAGATTGTGCGCTCCGAGAGCATCGGACGGCTCGAAAGTTCGGCGTTCGCTTTGCGCCGCTTCGAGTCTTTCGTAATGCTCGCGCCCGCGTCGCCCGATGCGTTCGACATCTTCCGTCTGCCCGCGCTTGGTATAGAAGTCATGCAGTAATTCGCATCCGGCAAACACGGTTTGATAGTCATGGCTCATCGCACGTTCAAGGTGCGCGACGCCCGCTTCATCATCGCGCTCAAGCATCGCTTGACCGACTAAAAAGTTTGCGCCCGCATGTTGCGCTTCGCGTCCCAGTAACTCGCGTGCGGCGGGTTCGGCTGCCGCCGCGTTCTCCATTTCCACAATCAAACGTACTCGTATCCAAAGTTCCGCATCGTCGAGTTCGACGGTGCGCCGTTTCGCTTCGAGCGTGTCGAGTTGTTCGCGGGCTTCCTTTATGTATTTGTGTCTCTCACGCCACGCGGTTTGAACTTGCTCGCGCCAAGTGCGATTCATCTCCATCGTTAAAATTGTTTTTACAACATGAACCCACCTGAAAACAAGTCTGCTACCGGCAGCGTCGTGCCACGTTACATTCCATCGAATGCGATTTCATTGCTGATTAAAAGTGAGCGTGTCGGCTTCTCTCACGCGGTACGAATGCCGCTTGATTTTTCTGAGTTTCGCCAAAATCCCCGCTCGAAAATTACGCGACTTGTCGCTTGTGCGTGGCTCACTCGTGAAACATATCTATTGACATCTTACGGTATCTAACGGCATCTTACGGTATCGGAGGTTTGTGCCATGATTAGCAGACTAGCTCAAACTATGACGCTTACGGAGGCGGAGAAACATCTCGGCGTTTCGCGCGTCACATTGTGGAGAATTATTAAGGAATATCGCATACCGACGTTTTGCGATGTGCTTGATAAACGTGTCAAGCGCGTCAGATACGCCGACATTTCAATCATACTTGGCGAAGCGGAACGCGCGAGACGGGGAGAAGCGGCATGAAAGTTATTGCGATTGCAAACCAAAAAGGCGGTGTTGGTAAATCCACTTCGGCGGCAATGCTCGCCGCCGAAATCGCAATTCGCGGCTATGATGTTTTACTGATTGACGCCGACCCGCAGGCAAACGCGACGGCGATTTTTCTCGAACCCGGAAACGTCAAAACTTCCCTTTCCCATGCCATCATCGGGCGCGAAGGCAAGCCGCCAGCACCGCTCGCCGAAGTGCGTTTGACAACAGAAATCGAGCATCTGGATTTAGTTCCGGCGACGCTCGCCCTCGCCAATTTCGACCGCGAACCCGCGCTCTCCGTAACCAAACTTCGCACCGCGATTCGTGAACTCGAAAGCCAGTATCACTTCGTCATCATTGATACCCCGCCGAACTTGGGGCTTCTGTTGACCGCCGCCTTGACCGCCGCGACGCACGTTTTAATTCCCGTCCAAGCTGCCCCCTTCGCCCTCAACGGATTGAACGACTTGATGCAGGTCATAGACGGCGCGCGGAGTATCAATGAAGGGTTAGTTGTGCTGGGGGCGGTTTGCACTATGTTCGACGCGCGGACTTCCGTTTCCGGCGAGTCGTTCAAGGCATTGACGAAGATGATGCCCGACAAGGCTTTCGAGACGATAATCCACCGTCAAACCAAACTTGAAGAACTGCCTTCGATGCATCAACCAATCCAAATCTACGCTCCCACCTCACGCGGCGCGGAACAATACGCTTCGCTGACTGATGAAGTCTTAACCCGACTTAGCGTTCCGGTCAAA
Organism: Pyrinomonadaceae bacterium MAG19_C2-C3; assembly: GCA_024330265.1. Classification (GTDB taxonomy): domain Bacteria; phylum Acidobacteriota; class Blastocatellia; order Pyrinomonadales; family Pyrinomonadaceae; genus JANDLT01. The sequence goes on from JANDLT010000004.1 coordinate 44,020, forward strand.
GCTTCACCTTTATCGGTTGTTAGAAAAAGGTAGTGCGGGATGAAAGAAAAACCCAAACGAGAAAAAGTGCGCGTCGTCAGGCGAAAAGCCGGATTGATTATCGAACCGCCGACACCACGCCCGATAGAAGCCGACCATCCCGCGCTCCATTTTTTCAAAGCAAATCCGATTACCGGAGTACCGGAGTCGCCGGAAGAACCCGTAACCCCCGCAATCAGAGCACAATCCACCGAAAATCGCGTTTTACACGACACTCAAAAAACTGAAATTACCGGACTACCGGAGTACCGGAGTACCGCACCTAACGCTTATGTACAACCCGCCCTCCCTGCTCCCGATGAAACACCCATTCAGTCCGCGATTCCGACCTCGAATTTCTACCGCAAAACCAATGATATTGCCGACCGCATTGACCGCAATCTGACGCCCGCCGAAAGCAAAATCTTCGACCAACTTGTCCGTCTCTCCGTCGGCTTCAATCGTGAATGGTGTCAGGTCAGAGTCACGACGCTTATCAAACGCACGGGTTATCGTTCCGATAAAACCGTGCGCGCGGCACTCAACGGGCTGGTTATGAAGGGGCTGATTTTCCGTCGTTCACACCACAACAACCCGCTTGGCGACGAATATCAAATCGCGCCAAACGGAGGGACTCCGGTACTCCGGTACTGCAGTACTCCGGTAAAAAGTACTGCGGTACTGGAGTCATTTATTACCGGACATTTAAATACAATCTTAAAAGACAATCAGAATGATGATGAGCCGCCGCGCGACCCGTTGCTTCCACTCACCGATGAACTGCGGCGGGCGTACATCGAACTCACCGGCGAGAATCCGAAAAGCGGCGAAGCTGACCGCTTCGGCGAATTGGCGAAAATCCTAATTGACGAACTCAGAGACGCGGCGGCGCAAACCGCATCGGTGACTTCGCCTGCAGCGTTTCTCGCCGCGCATCTGCGGCGCAGACTCGGCACACAATCCGGCAACGCGAAAGGACAAGCGAACCGGAAAGCACAGGACGCGAACGAAGCTGCGAAGTCGTCACAAGTTTCACCGACGAATGATGCAAACCTAAACGCACAGGAAATCGAAGAACACGCCGTGATGCTCGCGGAACTTCTCGCCAACGGCTACACGCTCGACCAAGCGACGGAACAATTCGCGCAAGGCTTCAAAGCGGATGATTGGGAAGCCGTCAAAACCGCCGCCCTCAAGCACACGCCGACCGCATCACTTGAAGCCACATCGCCCAAAATAACTCCAGCAAAGTAAAACTTGAAAATTCAAGCGCGAATTGATTTCAAGCCACCACGACAAAAGCCGTGACCGAAACCGCGTTTCCGCAACCTACGATTGAAAGTGAATGGAAATCCGATAAGCCTTTCGTGCTGGCTTCCGGCGAGACGCTCGACCCGCTGATTTTGCGTTATGCGATTTACGGCGACTTGAATAAATTTCCTGACAACGCGATGCTCGTTTGCCACGCGCTTTCCGGCTCTGCGCGCGTAGGCGATTGGTGGAAGCCTATGTTAGGGGTGGAAAAAGAATCCGACACCCCTCACAGCCTCTCTAATGCGCGGGAATGCACCATTTGCATCAACGTCATCGGGTCATGTTACGGCTCGACGAGTCCGCGCACCGTCAATCCGGCGACGGGCAGGAATTTCGGGGCGGATTTTCCGCTCATCACGATTGGCGATATCGTGCGCGCCCAGCACGAATTACTCATGCATCTCGGCGTCACACATTTGAGTCTCGTCATCGGCGGTTCAATCGGCGGGATGCAGGCTGTGCAGTGGGCGATTGAGTTTCCCGAAATGTGCGAACGCATCGTTGCCATCGGAACATCGCCGCTCCCCGCTCTGGGACTTGCGCTGAATCATTTACAACGCGCCGCGATACGCCTCGATGCAAATTGGACGGAAGGGAACTACGAAACCGACCACGCGCCAAATCACGGACTCGCCCTCGCCCGCCAGATTGCGATGTGTTCGTACAAATCTCCGGCGTTGTTTGACGAGCGTTTCGGGCGCGAACCCGACCATCGTTCAGAGGAAGACCCGCACGTTTCGATTGACGAACGCTTTTGCGTCGCCGGATACCTCGATTATCAGGGCGAGATTTTCAAGTCGCGCTTCGACGCCAATTCTTACATCGTGCTTTCCAAAGCGATGGATTTGTTCGACCCCGTGCGTGATGCGCGTGGTTCGATTCAAAAAGCTTTCGGTCACATCAAAGCCCGCGTCACACTCATCGGCATCACATCCGACTGGTTGTTTCCGCCCGCGCACGTCGCGCGCTTCGCCGCACAGATGCGCGCGGCGGGCGTGCGCGCCGACTATCTCGAATTTGAATCCGCGCACGGTCACGACGGGTTTCTCGCCGATGCCAAACGCCTCGCGCCGTTCGTCGCCGCCGCTCTCGCCTAAAACTTTGCGGCGACGATTGAAACCGTCTATTGACATCAAGCGGCGGGTGTAATATACCGACCCTCACAACCAAGCCGGGTGCGGACGTGCTTCCTTCCAAGTCGCACATTCACCGACGATTTTGCCTCGCTCCATTTCCGACGAACGTCACGAACTTCCTCGCGTTATCCACCGAGTTCAGTTAAGCAGTTAATTCAAATCTCACCTCGTTGCTTCTCCTTGCGTCGTTGTTCATCCGCCGCGTCATCCGGCTTCGCCACTAAAATCCCCATCACACGCCTCGTTGATTCTGTAAGACACTCTCCACCCTCAAGGAAGGATTCAACATCATGGCTGCCAAGAAGTCGGCAAAGAAAGCATCAACCAAAGAAACGACCAAAGCGACGACGGCGAAGAAGGGCGCGGGCAAGTCATCATCTTCATCCAAGTCGTCATCTTCATCGTCGAATAACTCGAAACTCCCGCCCAGAATTTTCGCGCAGGTATCTCCCCACTCCGTCGGCGGAACTTCGCTTTTCGCCGCGCAGGAACAGATCAATTCGGAAACCATTCCGAACTTCTTTTCGGAGGGCGATGTCGTCGAAGAAGCCGTCGCGCGGCTCACCGAAGCCGGATTTGAAATCTTGCAAATCACGCCGCTGACCATCAACATCGCCGGTTCCGCCGAAACTTATCGCCGGGCGTTTGACACCAAAATCGTCGCCGAAGAACGTCCCGTTATCAAAGGCATGAACAATCACACGACCGCGACGTTCATTGATTCAACCGACACCGCGATGTCCGGTTTCATTGACACTTCAAACGGTTCTTTCGCCAACTCCATCGAAGGCATTGCGATTGAAGAACCGCGTTTCCCGATGGCAGCTTCGATGTTCGCGCCGCTCAAATCCTACTGGCATTTGCGCGTCCCCGGCGACGTGTCGCTCGGCTGCAACGCCGACCGCGCGCACCGCACAGCCATCACGGGCAAAAACATCAAGGTGGCGATGTGCGATTCGGGTTGGTTCAAGCATCCGTACTTCGTTGGTCGCGGTTATAAATCCGCTCCCGTCACACTCGGACCGGCGGCGGCAAACCCGCTCAAAGATGAAAGCGGACACGGCACGGGCGAATCGGCAAACATCTTCGCCGTCGCTCCCGACGTTGATTTCTTGCCCGTGAAAATGAACTTCTCGAACAGCACCGGAGCTTTCAACACGGCAGTCGGTTTGAACCCGCACATCATCACTTGCAGTTGGGGAAGCAGCAAACAGAATCCGCCGCTCAGTGCCGCCGACCAAACGCTCGCGGCGGCGATTGCGGCGGCGGTGGCTTCGGGCATCATCGTCATCTTCTCGGCGGGCAACGGTCACTGGGGTTTTCCCGGTCAACACCCGGACGTGATTTCGGCGGGCGGTGTTTTCATGCGACCCGACGAAACGCTTTCCGCTTCAAACTATTCAAGCGGGTTTATGAGCAACATCTATCCGAATCGCCGCGTGCCTGATTTATCGGGACTCGTCGGCATGTTGCCCAAAGCGATTTACATTATGCTTCCGCTTGAACCCGGCGACGATATAGATTCCGGTAACTCCGGCAGCACGCACCCGAACGGCGACGAAACGACAAGCAGCGACGGCTGGGGAGCATTTAGCGGAACATCCGCCGCCGCCCCACAACTCGCGGGCGCGGCGGCTTTAGTCAAGCAAGCCTGTCCCGCTCTTTCACCCGCGCAGGTGCGCCAGATTTTGCGGCAGTCGGCGCGCGATGTGACGACCGGAACATGCCATCCGAATACGGGCGGCAACGCCGCGATTGTCGGACCCGACACGGCGACCGGCAACGGTTTAGTTGACGCGCACAAAGCCGTATTGGTCGCCAAAATCCAATGCTTAGGTCCGATTCGACCGCCCATCACGCCCATCGGAATTCAACCGCCGATAACCGTTCAACCACCGATAAGGGTTCAGCCGCCCATCGTACCGCCGCCGATTTTGGTTTCGCCGCCCGTGCGACCCATCGCGGTACAGCCGCCCGTCTTGACTCCGGTACAACCGCCGCGACCCATCGCCCCGATTGTCAATCCGCCGCCGCTTGCCGACGCGATGGGGCAGACGGAAAACTACGCGCCGGAAGAATCAACCGAAGCCACCGCCTCGCCGTCGCAACTTTCCGCCGCCGACATCGAATCTTTAACCGAGATGGTCTTAAATTCCGAGTTGGACATAAGCACCGGGTTGGACATGGATTCTTAAACGTTGCGCCTCGCTAAATAAACGAACAGTTTAGAGGAGGGCTTCCGCCCTCCGGCAACGTCGCACCGGAGGGCGGAAGCCCTCCTCTAAACGTCCATGGTTCTGTTTATAAACTGCCTCTAAACGATGGGGCGACGAACCCAAATCTTATCGGTCATCATCCGCAACGTGAAGGTTTGACGATGAAGAAAACGCTTTTGATTAGTATGCCGTTCGGCGCGCTTGAGCGTCCCGCGCTCGGACTCAGTTTGTTGAAGGCAAGGCTGCACGAATCGAACTTGGCGGCGGATGTGCGGTACTTAAATTTCGCGTTCGCGGAGTACGTCGGACTCGAAAATTATCACTGGATAAACTACGAACTGCCGTACACCGCGTTTGCCGGAGATTGGCTTTTCACGCAATCACTTTACGGCGCGCAACCCGACAACGATAAGGCGTACATTGACCGCGTATTGCGCGACACTTGGCGGCGCAAAACCGAAGACATCGAACGTCTCGAAAGTCTCCGCACCTTTGTTCCGCACTTTCTCGATTACTGTCTCACCAGCATCGCGTGGGACGATTATGCAATCGTCGGCTTCACCTCGACCTTCGAGCAGAACATCGCTTCACTCGCTCTCGCGCGGCGTATCAAAACACTTTATCCGCATCTCGCCATTGTCTTCGGCGGCGCGAACTGGGAAGCCGGAATGGGCGAAGAACTGCACCGCCAATTTCCGTTTGTTGACTTCGTGTGTTCCGGCGAAGCCGAAGAAACACTGCCGCATCTCGTCGCAACTATTCTCAATCAAGACACAACGAATGAAAGCTTTTCAACGCTTCCCGGCATCGTTTATCGCCACCGCGACGGAGCATCAATCTACACCGGACACGCCGCGATGGTACGCGACATGGACGCTTTGCCGATTCCCGACTACACGGACTATTTCCGCGATTTGCATTCGTCCACGCTCGCCGCTTCGATTATGCCGATACTGCTTTTTGAAACTTCGCGCGGTTGCTGGTGGGGAGCAAAATCACACTGCACATTCTGTGGCTTAAACGGCGGGACGATGGCGTTTCGCAGTAAAAGCCCGCGCCGCGCCCTCGACGAATTGGAGTTTCTCGCTGACCGTTGGCGCATCGAAATGATTGAAGCCGTTGACAACATCCTCGATATGAAATACTTCGACCAAATGTTGCCCGCGCTCGCCCGCGCCAATCGTTCGTTTCAGATTTTCTATGAAGTCAAAGCCAACCTGTCACGCGAACACGTTGCGATGTTAAGCCGCGCCGGAGTCACGCGCATTCAACCCGGCATCGAGAGCATGAGCGACCACGTTTTGAAATTGATGCGAAAGGGGACGACCGCGCTTCGCAACATACAGCTTTTGAAATGGTGCAAAGAGTACGGCGTGACCGCCGAGTGGAACATACTCTACGGCTTTCCCGGCGAGACCGAAGAAGACTACCGCCGGATGCTCGAACTCTTTCCCGCGATAAGATTTCTCAATCCGCCTTCCGCCTGCGGACCCGTTCGCATGGATAGATTCAGCCCGTATTTCAACACGCCTTCCGACTTCGGTTTAACCAACGTCCGCCCGCTCGAAACTTACCGTTATCTCTACCCCTTCGCGGGCGACGGACTTCATCGCTTGGCATATTATTTCGATTACGATTACGAACCTCAAAGCGACCCGCGCGGGGCGGCAACCGACACCATCGCTTACGCCGCCGACTGGCTGGCAAACCCCGAACCCGGCACACTCTCGCTCATCGCGCGCACCGACGGCACAAGCCAACTCATAGACACGCGCCGCACCGCATTTGTTCACGAATTAACACTCACCGGATTGGAACATGAAGCTTACAACTACTGCGACGAATTTCACCCGGCGGCAAGCGTCGTGCGCCACTTGCGCCGCACATTTCCCCGTGCCGTCTTTGACGATAACAACGTCAAAGAATTTCTCGATTCGATGACCGCCAATCTATTGATGGTGAGCGACGGCGAAAACTATTTGAGCCTTGCACTGCGCGTGCCTTCTCTCACCAAGTCGCTTGATAACAACGAAGCGTACACGTCGCTCGCGTACCCGCCGCGTCCCGCGAGTAGTTTCTTGCGTCCCGAACTCAAAGTCCTTCAAGCCCCAAATCAAGTGGGTGTAACATAATCGTTATGACAACCACCAAATCACCAACCATCTCGGCGCAGGTAATGCTTCGCGGAAGCGGTGGCGTCGCTCCCGGTCAACAAGCGATAACCGCCGCCAACATCAAAGATTTCACTCCTTCGCCCGGAACGGCGGAGAAGGTCAGACAGGCTTTTCAAGCGAAGGGTTTTGACGTGGGCGCAATCGTCGGCAACAGCTTTTCGATTACCGCCACGCAAGCCATCTTCGAGAAGGAATTTAGGACGCGATTAAGTCACACCGAACGCGGTGGAATCCAGACGGTGAAAACCGCCAAGACGAAAGATAAATCGGAAGATTACGAATTGCCGCTCACCCCTCTCGCGCCCGACATCGCGGCGGAAGTCATCGCCGTCACCTTCACGCCGCCGCCCGATTTCGGTCCTGTGAGTTTTCAGTAAATCGAACCACGAGAGATTGGGACACTTTCCTTGACAGAGGTTTGTTTTCAAAGCACCAAAGGTGCGGCATTCAATAGCCCGGCGCACCGCGCCGGGTAAGATGCCAACGAAATTACCAGCCCTGAAAGGGCGTCATAAATCAGGTCGCGTTATGTCGCCCTTTCAGGGCTTGATGCGTTGTTTGTTCAGTGACCCGGCGCGTGTGCGCCGGGCTATTGAATGGCGTCCTTTCAGGACTTCAAGGCATCGCTTTTGGAACACAATGAGTAATACGGCAAGCGTGCCAGCGTTGCGAGTTTCGATTTAGAATCAAGACTGCTTCAAAACAGCTTTCCGGCAAACGGAGCGGAACATGCTTCACACCGTCAATCACCCATTCAACCGCATTCGCCGCCTGCCGCCCGTCATCCCCGACGAAATCCTAGCCTCACGACTGATGCGGTGCGGCGGTTACGAAGTCTTCGATGAGGTACTTAATGCGCGGTGGCTCAAGGCGTTGCGTCACGAAGCGGTCGGTCAACTCCCGAAGGCGATTCTAAGCGATGTAGAGCGTTCGGACGGGGAAGAAGTGCGCGGCGGAAATCCTGCGCGGCGGTTCTTCAGCGCGCCGGGCGCGGCGGTGCAAGATGCTTATTATCGCTCGGCGTGGATGCTCGATTTCGTGCGCGCGGTGGTGGGCGTTCCATTGACTCCGACCGGAATGATGGGAACTTATACTTACTATCGTCGGCACGGAGATTTTCTCGCCGTTCATCGTGACATAGAGGCTTGCGATGTCGCGGTCATCACCTGTCTTTTCGACAACGCACGCGACGCGGACGTGGGCGGGTTGATGAGCTTTTACCCGAAGCGTCTGACCGAGCCTTTATCCGCGATTCGCCGCGATGCGGAACATCGGAGAGTCAGTCTGCGTTTGCATCCACGTCAAACGATTGTGATGTACGGCGGCATCGTGCCTCATGCTATCTTGCCGACCGGCGCGCAACAGGTTCGCATCGTCTCGGTGCTGTGCTATCGCGCGCTCACATCAAACATCGCTTAAAAAATATTTTCACCGTCTGTTAATAAATCCGTCGCACGAGCGTTTAAGTTGGTAGTGAAGGAGAAAACGCTTGTGAGTTTTATAAACGCTTCTGTCCTCGAAGCCGCCGTTGGTGCGGCGCATAAACACCACGCCGCCCGCTTCGAGTTCGCACGCCCCGCTATGGAACACGCTCCGCCGACCACGCTTGAGACGATGTTTCGTGAGCATCACGCCCTCGTCTATCGCACGGCTTACCGCATCACGGGCAGCCGCACCGATGCCGAAGATGTTTTGCAAACAATCTTTCTGCGCTTAATGCAAAGCAGCGAAAAATCGGATGCGCGCGATTTGCATTCGTGCGCCGAAGCCTACTTGTGCCGCGCCGCGATTAACGCTGCCCTTGACCTGATGCGCTCTCGCGGGCGCACGGCGTTTGTCGCGTTCGACGATACGGACGAAGCGCAATGGCTTAAAGATTCAAGCCTCAGCCCCGAAGCGCGACACGAATCAACGGAGATGCGAAACGTGATTCGCCGCACGCTCGCCACGATGAGCGCGCGCACCGCCGAAGTCTTCGCCCTGCGCTACTTTGAAGGTTACGGCAATGCCGAGATTGCGCGCACGCTCGACATGTCGCCGCTTGTCGTAGGCGTTCAGTTGCACCGCGCCCGCGTCCGTCTGCAAAACGAATTAAAGAAATTTTTGGAGAGTTAAGCGATGAAGCAAAATAAGAAACAGTTGGAAAACTTGCTCGATGAAACGATTGCCTCGATTCACCACGCACAACCCGAAGCCGCGCACATCGAAGACGCCGCCCGCCGCGTTTGGGCGCGCCTTGAAACACACGCGAACAGTGATTACGCCATGAATGAAATCAAACTCGAATCCGCTTCCACCGCTCCCGCCGCGCAAGTTCGCGGGTGCGCCGATTTTCAAACCTTGATGCCGTCATACATGCGACATCAACTTTCACCCGCCCGCGCCCTCTTGCTCGAAGACCACACGCGCGAGTGCGTCGCGTGTCGTCACGCGATGCAGGAATTGAAAGATGCCCGCCACCAAGTTGCGAACGGAAACTTCGTCGGACTCGAAACGAAAAATCAACGTGTCCGCGAAAGCAAACGCGCGCATCGGGCTTCGCCCTTTTTTCAAACCGTGTCGCACGTCGCACAGTGGCGCGTTGCCGCCGCCGCCGTCGTTCTCGTCGCGGTCGTCGCCCTCGCCGTGTGGCAACCGTTCGCGCCGATGTCTGCGGTCAACATGAGCGTCGAAGCGGCGGACGGTGCGTTGTATCGCATCGCCGCGAACGACACCGCGTCGCTCACAACGGGCGACCGCTTTGGAGTCAATGACCAAGTTCTGACCGCGAAAAACGCGCAAGCCACCTTGCGCTTAAGCGACGGTTCGCTCGTAGAGATGCGCGAACGTTCGCAACTCGCGGTCGAAGAAAACAGAGACGGTGCGACTATCAATCTCGAACGCGGTCAGATTATCGTGCAAGCCGCCGCGCAAGGAAACAAGTCGCTTTCCGTTCGCACCAACGATGCCCTCGTCGCCGTCAAAGGCACGACGTTTTCCGTCAACAGCGGCACACGCGCATCGCGCATCGCGGTCATCGAAGGCGCGGTCAAAGTTGAGACGGACGGCAAACAGAACTTACTTCACGCGGGCGAACAAGCCGCGACGCGCAAAGGACTCGAAGCCGTTCCCGTCGCGCAAGAAATCTCGTGGAGCAAAAACGCCGCGCGTTACCGCCAGATGCTCGCGGAAGCCAAAGGCATTCGCGCCGACATTGACGCCCGCGTCACACGTCCCGGCAGACGCTATTCCACACGCCTTCTCGATTTAACCGCGACGGGAACGGTGTTCTATGTCGGGCTTCCGAACTGGGGCGAATCGCTCACGCAAGCGCACAACTTATTGCAAGAGCGTCTCGCGCAAAATCCCGCGCTTGCCGGGTGGTGGCAAGGTCAAAATACGAACAACGCGAACGATACGAAACGCGAAGAGCGCATCAACTTCTTGATGGAACGTGTGCGCGCGTGGGGTTCGCAACTCGGTGATGAAATCGTCGTCAGTGCGACGCTCGACGCGCAAGGCGAACCCGCCCCGCTCGTTCTCGCGGAAGTCAAAAATGCGAACGGTTTCCGCGACTTTCTGAACGGCGAAATCGAAACGCTTAAAGCTCAATCGGGCGGCAAAGTTTCGATTCAAGTGATTGACGATTTATCAAAAGTGAACGATGTGACTCCGCCCGCATCAAGCGACGCGGTGAAGAAGTCGCCGCGCGATTCTTCACGACGCGACTCAATGCGACGGAACAAGCCGCAAGATAAAGCCTCGCCGGAATTGTTCGTCTGGATACATGACGGGTTCGTGTTCGCGTCGCCGCGCGTGGACGCTTTGCGCGGTGTCGCCGCGAAACTGGAAAGCGGAAACGCGATTCCCGATGCGTTTCATCAGAGACTCGCCGATGCGTACCGCGACGGCACAAACTTCATCCTCGCCGCCGACCTTGCGACGATACTCACGCGCCGCGATGTGATAACTCAAGATGCGTCAACTCAAAACACCGCTCAAGACATAGCCAAGCGCGATGCGATGCTTCATCAAACGGGCTTCGACGATTTGCAATTCCTCATCGTCGAATCGAAAGACAGTGAGACGCGCACGGAAAACATAGCGACCGTTTCATTCAAAGGCGCGCGTCGCGGGATGGCTGCATGGCTTGCCGCACCGCACGCGATGGGCGCGCTTGATTTCATTTCACGCGATGCGAATCTCGCGGCGGCGTTCGTCGTCAAACAACCCGCGACCATCGTTGACGATTTGTTTGCGACGCTTCGCAGTGTCGAACCCGAAGCCCTGACCGGAATCGAAACCGCGCAAAACGAGAGCGGCGTCAACCTGCGCGCCGACTTAGCCGCGACGCTGGGCGGCGAATTTGCCTTCGCCATTGACGGCGCACTGCTTCCCGTTCCTTCATGGAAGTTGATTGCCGAAGTTTATCAACCCGCGAAACTCCATGAAACTATGACCCGCCTCGTCGCCAAAGCCAATGAACGCCTTCGCGCGGAGAACAAGCCGGTCATGGAACTCGTGACAAGTGAACTCGGTGGTCACACTTATCACACCATCAAGTGCGCCGGATTCCCCGTCGAATTTAACTACACGTTCGCGGACGGCTACTTCATCGCCGCTCCTAGCCGCGCCCTTCTCGCGCGGGCTTTGGAAACGAAAGCTTCGGGTGATAATTTGCGTCAATCGCCGCGCTTCCTCGCCGCCTTGCCACAGGGCAGCGACCCGAATTACTCGGCACTCTTTTACCAAAACTTCGCAAGTGCTTTTGACACCCTCGCACCGTTCGCCGAACGCTTCGCCAAAAAACAGAACGGCAATGCACCTCACGGGCAACCGCGTCCCGCCGACATCATCGCCCGCGTTCCGGCGGTCGCGTATGCCCAAGCCTTTGACGACCGCATCGTCATCAATGCGCCAAGCAAAGACGCGCCTTTCGGTATCACGCCCGCGACGCTGCTCGGACTGCCGGGAGGTTCATTCAGCATGAGCGATGTGATAAAACAAGGAACAACCGAACCTTGAGAATGAACGGCGAACTTTGAAAGTTTTAAGAGCGTAAGAGGCTACAACACACGGTAGCCTTTTACGCTCTTAACGAAAATCAATTCACTGCCGATTTACAAGTTATGCAAGCTGAAACTCTAATCGAGAAAATCAAGAGTTTGCCGCCGGAACATGTCAGCGAAGTCGAGAACTTCGTTGACTTCATCGCCGAACGCGCCGAACGTCGCTTGGTGCAAGCGGCAACCAAAATGTCGGAAGACTCTTTTCAACAGATATGGGACAACGACGAAGATGCCGCCTACGACCGTTTATAACTTCGGCGACGTGGTGCTTGTGCCGTTCCCGTTCACCGACCAATCGGGCGCGAAGAAGCGTCCGGCAGCCGTAGTCAGTTCCTTTGCCTACAACAATGCGCGCGTCCCGACCTTGTGCTAATGGCAATCACAGGGCAAGCGCGAGGCGCGGGCGCAGTCGGCGAGGTGGAAGTAGTTGAGTGGCAAAAGGCGGGCTTGCTTAAAATGTCGGTCGTCAAGCCGGTACTGACAACAATTGAAAAGAGGCTTGTCATCAACAAACTCGGACGGCTCGAAGCCGCCGACCGCACCTCACTTGAGAACGCGCTTCGCGTCATACTCGGTTAAGTAGTGAAGCATGACACCAACGATTGAACTTGATGGCTTGAGCGTCCGCTTTCGCGGGCGCACGATTCTTGACGACTTGCGCGGCACGCTCAAAGGGCGTGCGACCGGCTTGCTCGGTCCCAACGGCGCGGGCAAGACGACGCTTATCCACACCTTACTCGGCTTTCACCCCGCTTCATCGGGTACGGCGCGCATCTTCGGGCGTGACATTCGCACCGAAGCCAAAGCGGTGCGCGCCGCTCTCGGATACATGCCGGAGCGCGATTCATTTATTCACGGCGATACCTGCATCCACTTCGTTTCGATGATGGCGGAACTCTCCGGCTTGCCGCCCGATGCCGCCTTAGAGCGCGCGCACGAAGCCCTGTTCTACGTCGGCTTGGGCGAAGCCCGTTATCGCACGCTCGATACTTATTCGCTCGGCATGAAGCAACTTGCCAAACTCGCACAGGCAATCGTTCATGCTCCGCGCCTTCTGTTCTTAGACGAACCGACCAACGGCTTAGACCCACCGGCGCGCGCCCGTATGCTTGAACTGATAAGAGAGATACGCGACGGCGGCGAAACCCACATCATGCTTTCATCGCACTTGCTTCGTGATGTCGAAGAAAGTTGCGACGAGATTCTAATCTTGAAGGACGGGCGCGTCCGCGCGATGCTCGACCTTGAAGCCGAACGCCGCGCCAACCGCCGCTTCTTTGAACTCGAATTGCGCGGCGCAACCGAACGCTTCGGGACGGCACTCGAATCACTCGGCTGCGAATACGCCTTCACCAATAACCTGCAAGGCAACCTTCAAAACGCCACGCCAAATAATTCAAACGGCAACACACAAAACAACATCGCCGCCTCACTTGAAACCGGCACACGCCTCAAACTCGTCTTACCGGAAAACATCGAAATCGCGGACTTATACCGCATCGCCGCCGACCAGCACATACAAATTCGCCGCCTCAACCACAAACGCGATTCGCTCGAAGACATCTTCTTGAAGGCAATGGAAGATAGTGGATAGTGGATAGTTGGGAGTGTCTAATTTTCCTTCTACGTTGGTAGAAGCTAAAAGGAGTAGATTTGCGTTACATCTTTATTATATTTCTTGCGTTAGCGTCTCTTAGCCATGCGGCTTATGCTCAACGTCCTACAGCAACTCAAAACAAAGTATTAAAAGCAGATTCGGATTCGCTGGCAATTCAAAAAGCGGCGGACGATTTCATTGTGGCTTTCAATAATCTTGAATGGGAAAAATTCCGCAACAGCTTCTCCGATGATGCGACGGTGTTCTTCCCTTTTCATCAGGCTCCGCGCCTCAGAAACGGGAGATATGAGGTCGAGGATGTTTTCAAGAGTTTCTTTGATGAACTAAGAAAGCGAAAACCCAGTCCCCCGTATCAGAACATTCAACCGAAGGACGTGCAGATTCAAATGCTCGACAAAGACGCGGCGATTTTAACTTTCCATTTAGGCGGAGACGATCCCGTCGGGCGGCGCACCCTCGTGTTTCGGAAACAGAAGGGCAAGTGGCTCATCGCGCATCTACACGCATCAGTTATATCGAAGCCGAAATGATGCGTAGATTGAGTAATTGAAGCGGCTTGTAGGTATCGGAGCGCGCCACCTGAAAAACATCTTTCTTCACTATCCACTATCCGTTATCCGTTATCCACTAAAGCTATGGCTGTTTATGAACATCGGTATCAACCCTATACCGGCGCACTAACCCCGCAGTGGTCGCGGTTCCTCATCGTACCGCGCCATGCGTTTCGGGATTTGTTCGCGTCGAAAATCCTGACCGGATTTTTTGCGTTGAGCTTTATCCCGCCGCTCGTGTTTGCGATTCTGATTTACCTGCACCACAACTTGAGCGCGATTGCGCTGCTCAAGATAAACATCGCGGAGCTTGTGCCGATTGACGAAAGTTTCTTTTACACGTTCATCGGGATTCAGAGCGGAGCGGCATTCTTTCTGACGTTGCTCGTCGCCCCGACGCTCGTGTCAAAAGACCTTGCGAACAACGCTTTGCCACTGTATTTGTCGCGCCCGTTCTCGCGTTTTGAATACACGATAGGGAAGATGTCGGTCGTCTTTATACTCTTATCGTGCGTGATGTGGATTCCCGGATTGGTGCTTTTTATTTTCCAATCTTTTCTCGAAGGCTTCGCGTGGATGAGCGCGAATCTGTGGATTGCGGGTTCGATTTTTCTGTCGTCGTGGACGTGGATTATATTTTTGGCGTTGCTCTCGCAAACGCTTTCGGCGTGGGTCAAGTGGCGAGTCGCAGCGAGTGCCGGAATGGTCGCGGCGTTCCTGATTCCGTCGGCAATCGCGGAAGTCTCGTATCAAATTCTCAACGAGGGAGAGAATCAAGATTCGTATATGACGTGGCTCAACATCATCAGCCCGTCGGCGATTATGCAAACCCTTCGCGCCGCGCTGTTTAGAATGCCGCCCATTGATGAATACGCCGTGCCGCTCATCGGGGCGTGGCTCGGTTTCATCGTGATATGTGCGGTGCTGATATTTTTACTGTCGCGCAAAGTCCGCGCCTACGAGGTTGCTTGAATGGAGACGATAACCACGACCACGCTTCACGCGAACGATGCGATACCGCGCGCAAACGAATCGAACGCGCACGCGAATGAGCGCGTCATCGCCTTCGATAACGTCTCGAAGTTTTACGGCGACATTCTCGGCGTCAACCGCATCAACTTGACCATCACGCCCGGCATCACAAGCCTCGTCGGACCCAACGGTTCGGGCAAAACGACTTTGATGAACTTGATGACGGGACTTCTCCAGCCGACACGCGGGCGCATTAGTGTTCTCGGCATCGCTCCCTCTGAACCGGAAAAGTTGTTTCGTCAGGTCGGTTATTGCGCGCAGTTCGATTCGTTTCCGCGCGGGCTGACGGGATACAATTTCGTCAATGCGTTCGCAGGGCTGCACGGCTATGACAAACGCGAAGCGGAAAGCCGTTCGTGGCGCGCTCTGGAGCGTGTGAGTTTGACGGAAGCGGCGCATCGTAAAGTTGCGGGTTACAGTAAAGGGATGCGGCAACGCGCACGCCTCGCGCAATCCATCATGCACGACCCGGCGGTGCTTGTTCTGGATGAACCGCTTAACGGTTTAGACCCGCTCGCCCGCGCCGAAACCATCTCACTCTTTCGTCAGCTTGCGACCGAAGGCTTACATCTCATTATCTCCAGCCACATACTTCACGAAGTGGATATGATGAGCGACCGCGTGGTTCTCATCAATAACGGTTACGTCGTGGCGAGCGGCGGCACGGCGGGCAGCGTGCGCGAAGAAATCACGACGCAGCCTTTGGAAATCTTTGTCCGCTGCGACCGTCCAAAGGAACTCGCCGCCGAATTGCTTCGCCGCGACGCGGTGCGTGAAGCCCGCCTGTTGTCCGGTGAAGCGACGCGCGCCTTAGACGCGGGAGCGATGTCCGACGGCGACACGATGCGCGGCGTGATATTCAAGACGAAAGACGCCGACAAACTTTACCTGACGCTCAACGCGATGGTCGTCGAAGGCATCGCGCGGATTGAAACGGTCAAGCCGGTGGATGATGATTTGCACGCCGTTTATGGTTATCTCATCGGCGCACAACCGACGGGCGGGGGAGCAAGTAAGTGAGGTTGGTTGAGATACCGGAGTTTTATAATCGCCTTGCGGGTCGCATGGATGATGAACGGCTGGCTGCTCTGCAAGGATTTTTAATACAACATCCGGGCGCGGGCAACATGATAGAAGGCGGCGGCGGCATCCGTAAAATCAGATGGACGGCTGAAGGTCGCGGCAAAAGTTACGGCGTGCGGGTAATATACTTTTGGGCAATCTCGCGCGAGTTGATTCTGTTTTTGACAATCTTCGGTAAGAATGAGAAAAGCGATTTATCGAAAGCCGATGCCAAAAGGTTAGGTAAGATTGCGAAGCAACAATTGAAGGAGATTCATGGCGATGAGTAGTAAAGAAGTTGACTCAATCGAGCGCGGCTTACGTCAAGCCGGTGCGTATCTACGCGGCGAAGTATCATCGCCGCGCGAGACTCACGGGATGCAGGCGCGGCGTAACCAGTCCACGATGCAACTTGATGTGAGATTGACGCACACGGAAGCTACCGCCCTTGTGATGTTGTTAGAGGACGAGCAGGGGCGCGGCGCAAGCGAGATTGCTGAAACGCTTGGGTGCAGTGAACGCGATGCGGAAAAGTTTTTGAGCGCAGTCACGCCGCTTGTGCAAACGGTCAAACAAGCAATGCTGAACGGTGATTGAATCTCTCACATAAACACGTTGACCATCACGAAGACTTTGATTGTTAAATTATGAGCGTGGAAGCACAAATCGAAAAAGCGAGTTTGACGAAACAAGATTTCGCGTGGGCGTTGTGGCGCAGACAAATCGCCACCATCGTGCGGCTTGAAATCAAGAAAAACTTTTTAGGCAAACGCGCGTGGTTGATTTATCTGTTCGCGTTGATTCCGCCCGCGATGCTCGGACTCGTCGCGTTGGTCGTGACGTTCGTTGACGTGCCGGATGCCGATAGCGATTGGCGCAACGTCGCGGATGCCAACCGAATCTTCGCCTATATCTTTGAAATTCTGATTCTTCGCACCATCATCTTTTTCGGGTGCGCGTGGATTTTCATGAATTCGTTTCGCGGCGAAGTCATAGACCGCAGTCTGCATTACTACTTTCTCGCTCCCGTGCGCCGCGAAGTTTTGGTCGTCGCCAAATTCATCGCCGGAGTCGCGGCGAGCATCGTGTTCTTCAGCATCACGACCGCGCTTTCGATGTTCTTGATGTACGTCACGCGCGACGGCGGACAAGTCGCGGACTACTTCACGCGCGGGGCGGGAGTTTCACACGCGGCGACTTATCTAGGCATCGCGTGGCTGGCGTGCGCGGGCTACGGCGCGCTGTTTATCGTCATCGGGTTGGTGTTCCGTAACCCCGTTCTTCCGGCATTGACGATTTACGGTTGGGAATTTATCAACTTTTTATTGCCGCCGGTTCTCAAACGCGCGAGCGTGATTTACTACCTACAATCCTTAACCCCGATAAAAATGAGCGAAGGACCGTTCGCCTTCATCGCCGAACCTTCGCCTGCGTTCGTCGCTATCGGCGGGCTGCTTATCTTCGTCGTCGTCATGCTCGTCATCGCCGCGTGGCGCATACGCCGCATGGAAATCAGTTATGGAAACGAATAAGAATTGAATCATTGAGTCATCGGCTCATTGATTCAATGACTGAATGAAACAATGATTCAATCTTCTTCTCTCTCTCCGAAGCGGCGTTCGAGTTCTTGAGCCATCTCGAAGCGGGCGCGTAGTTCGGCGGCGACAATCTCAATCGCGGCGAGTGCCGACGCGAGAACGTTTTCGGTTGCCGCCGCTTCCCATACTTCCGTCAATCCCGCGATTTCAATTATTACGCGCACCTGTGAAGTATCGGCTGCGTTAGCAACTACATCGGACATCGTTTGTCTCTCCGTTTTACTTATCCGTTCATCTTCTACAATCCCGATGAATTGAATCTATCTTTAGTTCTCACCTTACGCGATTTTGTTTTTAGCCCGATTCACCGGGCTTTCCGCGAAGCGGCACTTAGACAGGTTCCGTTGACGGCTGGGTGAAGCGAGTTGAACATTGGAGGGCGTTTTAACGTCCTTCCCGCTCCCGCTTTAGCATCCGGCTAAAGCCGACTTTCAAAAGGACGTTAAAACGCCCTTCAAATTCTTACACCGTTTGTCCACGCGATAAAATCGCGTGGCTAGTCGCCGCTTAGCGGAAAGCCGCGTGAACGCGGCTGAAAACCAGAATCGCGTAAGGTGAGTTTAGTTGATTCGCTTGTCGCTCGCGGTCGCATTTCTGCCCGCGAGGTCGCCGCCGCGCAAGTTGCCTTTTTCGTTGATGAAGAACGAACGGCGTCCCGATTTGCCATAGACTTCGGGCGTCGCGGTCGCTTCAAATGTAGAACCGTTGGCACTCATCTCGATGCGATAACCTTTCGCCGTGAAGCGTTCGGCATTGTCGTCTTCGCCGTCTTCGCTTTTGCCGCTTAGTTCTTCAAGGGAAACGAAAGGCGCGTCTTGGGTTTTGACTTCCATGTTAATCGTATCTCCACCATTGCCATCCATTTTATCCGTGATTTTATAGCGGCGTTGAAGTTGGGCGTAATACAAGCTTCGCAACGCGCTTTGCGCCATCGCATCATTGGTGATGACTTCTTGATGTGCGGCGGCGAGTGACGATGTTTGAGAAAAGAGGCGCACGGCGTCAATCGGGATGCGGAGTTCGTGTTGCGCTCCGAGCGGGTCGGCGGTAATCGTGTAGGTCACGGCGCGCGGGTCTATATCAATGCCCGCGTAAGGATTCGGCACATTGCCGATGGCGGCGAGAACGCTCTTTTGCGACATGTTGATAAGGGCTTTGACAAGCGTGTTGGCGACATAAAATTCACCGAGTTTTTCGGTTTTTTGCCAACTGCGCGCCGCCGTAAAACGATTGTCGGCGGCGAGACCGCCGCCTTCACGAAAAGCTTTGATGACCGCACGCGCGGCTTCGGCGTCGGGCGTGAGCAGTAGATAATCACCGACGAAACTGACCATGTTATTCGTGAACATCACGCTCTCCACACCGTCGCGGCGTTCGATGAGATTGATGTCTTTGGGAACTTTAATGCCCGCGAGTTCGAGCGCGACGGGAAGCAATCTTTGCAGACGCGCTTTGTCCTGCACGGCGATGAGAAAGTACATGCCCATCGAAGACGGCGAAGCGGCGACGGCGGCATCTTGCTTTGAAGCGTCGTTGGCGGAAGTCGGAGAAGCCGTCGCGTTGGCAGTGGAAACTGTGAGCGTCGCCGTCGCTTTGGTCGTCGCGTCATCATCATCTTCTTCTTCAACCGGAGCGGCGGGTGACATCTCTTTGGTTATCCATTTTTCGGAAACCCCGAAAGCGATTTCGCTGCCGAACGCGGCGAGAAGTTCATCGCGGAATTTGAAATTGTGTTGGGTTTCAATCGCAAAGATGCTCGCTTCGAGCGGTGACAACGCGGCGTCAGTGGTGAGAGTGGCGGCGGACGATGATGATGCGGGGTTGGCGGCGTTTGCCTTCTTCGCGGCTTGGACTTCGCTCGTGTGAGCGGCTTTCGCACTGCCGATGATTTCGTCGTAGATGCGCGGCATGTCGAGCGAGACGGAAGCGAAAATCCCCGTCTCAACCGGCATCAGATTCGCGGCTTGGGTGGCAAGCGGCTTGCCCGAAACGATGAACGGCAATAAGGGAATGGGTCCGACGGGGATGCCCTGTTTGTTGGCGATGAGGACACGAATCGAGGCGGCTTCGCTGTCTAAATTGAACGCCGCGCCGACGGCTTCAACCGATTCGTAACCGCGCGTGAAACCGCCGAACAGGGCGGGGAACACCGACGATGAAAGCCGGTCAATCGCGCTTGGCGCGGGCGGTGCTTCGGGCGCAGAAGGTTCGTCCGGCGCGGCTTCCGGTTCGGCAATTATAGGAGTCGGATTGATGACGGTAGCGGTAATTTGCCCGGTCTGATTAGAGACAGGCGGCGGCGCGGGTGTGACTACGGCGGCTTGCGGTTCGGGCGTGATAGGGTCGCCGCCGGACATATTACTTGAGACAACGCCCGCCGCTGAATTTTGATTC
Source organism: Pyrinomonadaceae bacterium MAG19_C2-C3 (assembly GCA_024330265.1). Classification (GTDB taxonomy): domain Bacteria; phylum Acidobacteriota; class Blastocatellia; order Pyrinomonadales; family Pyrinomonadaceae; genus JANDLT01. The sequence continues at coordinate 64,181 of JANDLT010000004.1, forward strand.
AATGGAACTACAGTCCCGCCCACAATTACGCCGGAGTTACCCGTCAACACGGCGGTACTTTGAGACGCCTTTGATTGTTCCGCCATGAAAGTGCGAAACCCGTTCGCGTCGAAATAGATGAACGCCGTTGACGGCATGAAGCGCGAACGCATGTCGCGCATCTGTGCGTCGGCAATAAAAGACGGCGCGTTGGTGGGACGCAGGGCATCGAGTTTGACCGGAGCGTCGCTGACAATAAGCGTGCGCCCGACGCGCATCAAGCGTAATGCCGAAGACGAATCGGTTTCGTTATTGCGGGCATTGCTACGATTATTACTGCGACTACCGCGCCGCGCGTTTGTCGCGCGTGGCTTAGTCTGACCCGTAGCGGCGGCAATGGACGGAGCGAGTTTTTTAAGCAAACGTCTGACTTGCGGTTCGAGCGTCCGCGCGTCGTCCGCGCCCGGAGTTTCGAGGGCAAACAAGAATTGCGGAAGCGAAGGCTTGAGCGGCACGACGAACGCGACGGCGCGACTCTGCGCGAGTAGGGCGCGGTGCGTTTTCACAAAATCCATCCACACGATTGTTTCCGGCGGCACGATTCCGGCGGCGCGCAAGGGCGCGAGCGATTCGGTGACAAGCGGCGAATCGAAGGATTCGACAATCGAACGTGTCTCGGAAAGCAGGGCGTAAGTTCCACGCGCCACAAGTTCGTCAAGGTTGCCGTCCGGTTCGGCGGCAGTTGTCGAAGCACGCGCCGGAACGGTTGACGGCGCGGCGGTTTGCGACGTGCGGGCAACGGGCGTTGAAGCGGAACGCGCAGGAAGACGGCGACGTGTTTGCGCGATACCGGCAAACGAGAACAGCAAACACCACGCGAGACAAGAGATAAGACACCGTGTCAGTAAATTTTTCATAAAGCTAAATATAGGGAAGCGAAACAATCGTGGAGTGGTCGGTTTCTAAGAGACGGATTGCGATTAAGAAAATCCGCCGTTGATTGAAAGCCGTGCAGGTCGCATCAATCAACGGCGGATTATGTCAAAATCGAAGTGTGCATGGAAGCTTACAAGCACAAATTATCAGCACAAGATGGAGAGCGGACAAAAGTTTTCGCTTCGCACTTTCAAGCCTCGTCGTGAGCCACGACAGGATTGCTCAACGTGCCGAGATGCTCGATTTCAACTTCAACCGTATCGCCCGCGCGCAGGAAAACTTGCGGCGTGCGCGCCGCCCCGACGCCCGACGGCGTGCCGGTTGAGATTATGTCGCCGGGTTTGAGCGTCATAATTTCGGAAAGATAATTGATGATGACAGGGATGTTGAAAATGAAATCGGCGGTCGTGCCGTCCTGCATCGTCTCGCCGTTTAAGCGAAGCTTGATGGAGAGATTGTGGGGGTCTGGAACTTCGTCTTTCGTGACGAGTGCGACGCCGCACGGAGCGGACGTGTCGAAGGTTTTGCCTTGCAAAAATTGCGTCGTGCGACGCTGATAATCGCGCACCGAAATGTCGTTGAAATTCATGTATCCGGCGACGTAATCAAACGCTTTATCAAGCGGTATGTCTTTGCCCGTGCGCGATATGACAACGGCGAGTTCGGCTTCGTAATCAACCTTTTGTGAGACGCGCGGCAAACGAATCGGCTGGCGATGTCCGGTCAATGTGTTGGTGTATTTCGCAAAGAAAAGCGGGTATTCGGGCGCGTCGTGTTTCATCTCGCTGATGTGTTCGCGGTAGTTCTGCCCTATGCAAACGATTTTTTCGGGGTGTGTTACGGGCGGCAAAAAATCAACCGAAGAACCGTCGTGAATCGCTCCGGCTTGATGCAGGGAATCCGCGCCGTCTTCGGTTTCGGCAAGTTCCAAGATTTCGCGCACAGAGGCGAAAGCCGCGTCGCCGCCCGCGAGAAATTCGAGTGTGGTTTGCGGAAAAGCGTGTGAACGGTGCGGCGCAAGTTCGTCGCACGCGGCACAGAGGTCAATGACGTTGTTTGCCGCGAGCGCGCCGAAACGTTGCCCGCCGGATTGATTGAAGGTGACAAGACGCACAGGTTACATACCTCGCAAGTAGGAAAGATTTGAACGGTAAAATCACACGCTCTTTAAGCTATCGCCCGTCTTGAAGTCAAGAGGCGCGGCTTATGCTAGGCTTGGGATTTGAGGATGACGCGATACATGAGACTACGATTGAAGACTGGTTTGAGATGGCGATTCGTGATGTCGGTGCTGGCAATAATAGCGGCAACGATGATGCTCGTCGCGTGTGAAACCAATCGCGCCGGACAATTATCATCAACGGCAAACGCGGTTGCGTCGCCGGATACTTTTCCCACAAATGCGCCCGCGATTGATGAACCCAACCTGACGAACACCGGAAACAATCAAGCTTCAAACACCGCATCTGCCTTAGCCGGAACGCGATACGGCGCACCGCAAATGCTCGCGCAACTTGCTGACGCGGCGATTGATGAGAGCAGCGGCATCGTCGCTTCACATCGCACGCCGGACATCTTTTGGACGCATAACGATTCAGGCGGCGGGGCATTGATTTATGCGTTCGATACGCGCGGGCGAAGTCGCGGGACGTGGTTTGTCAGTGGTGCAAAAGCGGTTGATTGGGAAGACATCGCCATCGCTCCGGCGGGTAGTGGCGGTGATTCTGAACCGCAGATTTATGTTGGCGACATCGGCGACAACGGCATGCGGCGTAAAGAGATCGTCGTCTATCGTTTCCTTGAACCCGTGATTGACATTGCTTCGACGAACGGCAAAACCGCGACCGCACAGGCATCGGCGATTCGTTTGCGATACCCTGACGGAGCGCACGATGCCGAAGCTTTGCTCGTTCATCCCATGAGCGGCGACATCTACATCATCGCTAAAACTTTTGCGACGACGACCTATGTGTACCGCGCTTCTGCCGCCAGCATCGCCGCCAACACAACAGCGGATAAAGACCAACCGACGATGCTGGAACGTGTCGCGGAACTGCGTGTGCCGGATGCTCTCGGCAATCTCATCACGGGCGGCGAGATTTCCCCGGACGGGCGGCGGGTCGTGTTGTGCGATTACTTGCGCGGTTATGAAATCGAACTTCCGCCGTCGGTCATGACAAAGGATTTCAATCAAATTTGGCGACAACCGATTGCTTCCTTTGACATCGGTGTGCGACGGCAAGGCGAAGCGATTTGTTATCGCCCCGACGGTCAAGCCGTCTTAACGACAAGCGAGAAACTGCCCACGCCGCTTTATCAAGTGACGCGAAAGGCGGGCGACAATCGTTAATCAAACACGCCCGCGATGATGTGCAATTACGATGCGTGTCCGTCCGCTTCGCGGCTTGTTTTCTTGTCGCTTCTAAAAATTGTGGAACTTTCCCCGCCCGCCCGCGCAAATACCTTTCGACGACCAAGAAAATAATCTCCTCGCGCCATACATGATTTCATTTAACCAGAGACGCCGATGATGAATGGCGACGACAGGCAAACTTTGGCTTCACCGGACAACACGGAAATCAATTTTCCTTGCGCTTTCGCCTACGATTCGTTGAGCGACGGCGAACTGATTGAGCGCGTGACCTCTCACGCCGACGAAGAGGCATTTGTGTTTATCTTTCATCGCCATCAGGCGGCAATCTATCGCTTCGTCTTGCATTTGAGCGGCAGCGTCGGTATCGCGGAAGATGTGTGTCAGGAAGTGTTCATCGCTCTCATGCGCCAATCCGCGCAATTTGATTCGACACGCGGCACACTCGGAGCTTATCTGTTCGGCGTCGCGCGGCACTTAACCTTTCGCCACCTTGAGCGGCAACGCATGTACGTCAATCTTGAAGGAGAAGATGACCACCCGACGATGACGAACACCGCCACCAACAACGCGCACGCACTGCACGCGATGACCAATCCGCTTGATGAATTTACGCGCGATGAGGATGTGCGGCGTGTGCGGCAGGCAATCCTGACCTTGCCCGTGCATTACCGCGAAGTCATCGTCCTGTGCGAACTGCACGAAAAGACTTACGACGAAGCGGCGGAGGTTTTAGGTTGCGCGGTCGGCACGATTCGTTCACGCCTTCATCGCGCGCGCGCCCTGCTCGCCGCACGCTTACAACCAACGACAACAAAAGATACGACGCCGGAATTACTAAACGCGAGGTGCTTCGCATGAACTGTCAAGAATTTCAGATTTACTTTAATGAGCGCGACGACCACGCATCTACGGAGGACACCCGCGCTCAAGCCCACGCGCAATCGTGCCTCGCGTGCAAGGAGTTTGCGCGCGAACAAAACTTAACAAACTGTTTGCGTCAATTCGCCGCCACAACCGCCGCGTGTCAGTCATCGCCCGCCGTCGAAGCCGCCTTGCGCCAAGCTTTCCGCCAACACACAACGTCACACAACGCACCGCAGGTCGCCGCCGTCGCCTCAACGATGCCCGCGTTTGAAGATGTGCAAAGCGAAGCAAACTCCGCGCAAGCGTCATACAAACAGGTCGGCATCAATCATCTGATTGCCGCGCAAATGGCGAACGTGTGGCAGATGCACCGAAGTGTTTTCGCGTCCATCATCGTCGCCGCCGTGTGTCTGGCGACGTTCGGAGTTTTCGCCGCGCGCTGGCAAACGCCCGAAGGGGCGAGGAACGAAACCGCGTTCGTCAATCCGACTTCACGGCAACAGAACGCTTCACCAAGCTTCGCCGCACAATCGGTGTCATCACCGGCAATCATAAGTTCACCGTCACCACTTGAACCCGCCGAAGTCACGCCGACAAGCGACGCCGCTTATATTCAAAATGCACGCTACTCCACCGGACGCCGCATCGCCGCGTCGCGCCCGCGCCTGAAAACCAATGGCGGCACGATGCCTGATACGAAACTCGCCACACCTGAAAATCAAATCGAGAACGAACAGGTTGCGACGCAATTCTTTCCGCTTGACGACGGGCTTTTGCCACCCGTCGAAAGCGGACATCTGATGAAAATCGAGATGCCGCGCTCGGCTCTCGCGTCGTTTGGTTTGCCAACCTCAATCGAACGCTCGAACGAAGTCGTCAAAGCCGAAGTCCTCGTCGGCACGGACGGCATCGCCCGCGCGATTAGATTTGTGCGTTGACCCGGTGCTTTTACGATTGAAACAAAATAGGAAACACCCAAATTTACAAACTTATTAAGGAGAACAATTTCATGCCTGAAATAAAGCTTCGCTTCCTGACTTACATGCTCGCCGCCACACTCGCCACCACGCAATTTCCATTCTTAGCCGTCGCCCAACAAGGCAACGCCCCCGCCGCGCCGCGCCGCGCAACTCAAACCCGTGTTGTCGTTGCTCCGTCCGCGCCGCAAGATGTGGTGATAGAAAATGGCGTGTTTCAAACACCGGATATGAACTTTACAGTCGCACCGATGCCGCCGATGCCGCCGATGCCGCCAATGGGATTTGAGCCGATGACGTTCAACTTTATCGCCAACGAAATGAGTTTCAACGGCAAAGTCGTCAAAGGCGCGCCCTATTCGGCGGAAGCCGTCAACGAAACGATTCAAACTTTTGCGGACGGCAATCGCATCGTGCGTAAATCAACTTCAAACATTTACCGCGACAGCGAAGGGCGCACACGCCGCGAACAGGATGCGACCCCGTTTCGCGTCGGGCAATACTTCACGAGCAACACGCCCGCGACCGAAGCCGGACGCACGATTTTCATCAACGATCCGGTGACGGGCATCAACTATGTGCTTGACTCCAAAGCACGCACCGCGCGCAAGCTGCCGAATTTGAACTTCAGGATTTCTAAGGAAGTTGATAAGGCTCTCGGTGAAGCTCAAAAGAATTTGAAGTTGCACGGCGAAGCCCTTCAAAATGCGGAGCGCGCTCAGGCTCTCGCGGATCGTATTCAAGGCATCACATCAAGCAAAGAAAATAGAGAAGTTGAAGCGCGGGTTGCGCCGAACGGTGAGCGGCGCGTGACTATCGTGACCTCGAAAGACGGGCAGACAAGGCGCGAAGAACTGACGGGCGAAGCCGCCGAAAAAGCCCTCAAAGATTTGCGCGAACGTCACGGCATCAAGGGCGTTGATGAGAACACCAAAACCGAAAACCTTGGCAAGCAATCTTTCGACGGTGTTGAAGCCGAAGGCACGCGCACCACGCGCACCATTCCGGCGGGTGAAATCGGCAACGAACGCCCGCTAGAAATCGTCTCCGAACGGTGGTACGCACCCGCCCTGCAAGCCGTCGTGATGACGCGCCGCAGTGACCCGCGTTCCGGTGAAACGACGTATCGCTTAACCAACATCAATCGCGGTGAACCGAGCCGTTCATTGTTTGAAGTTCCCGCCGACTACACGGTTAAAGAATCGCCCGCCATGCCTTTCGGCAATGTCCGCGTCGAACGCCGTCTGAAGAAAGACATTAAGGAAGAAAACAAACAGTAACGGTAACGTAAAAGGTAAAACGGCGGTGAAATCAAATTCACCGCCGTTTTGTTTTGTGTAAATCAACGTGGGTTCGATATAGGAAGCGGAAAACATTTATCCACGAATCACACGAAGCAACACGAAACAAAACAGGATGTCTTCAATGTTTTTATTCGTGCCGTTTCGTGTGTTTAGTGGATAAAATCTTTCTTGTCCCGCCGTCGCACCTCAGGTTATTTAGCTTCAAACACGAGCAGGTAATCCATGCCGTCGGGCTTGACGAAATCTTGTTCGTCAACAAGGCGAAAACCCGCTTGCGCCGCTTCTTTGACAACCGTATCACGCGCGATGCCGTGGTCGTTGTCCGGCGTCTGGTTGCGGTCAATGATGCCGACGCGCCCGCCGGGACGAAGTGCGGCGCGCACGTTCTTCATCACTAACACGGGCTGCCCGATTTCGTGATAAGTCTTCAAAATTAGAACCGCATCCACGCTTTTGGCGGGCAAGCGCGGGTCATCTTCCGTTCCCAAAATCGCGTTGATATTTGAAAGCTTTTCATTTTTGGCGCGCTTTGCGATGTGGTCAACATATTCCTTGTTGATGTCAACGGCGAAGACTTTTCCTTTATCTCCGACACGCCGCGCCGCAAGCACCGTGAACCAACCGGAAGCCGCCCCGATGTCGGCAATCGATTTCCCTGAGTCAATTCGCAAGATGTCCATCACACGATTTATCGAAAGCCTATCGGCGCGCCCTTCGTCTTCAAAAATCGAAAGCTCACCCGTGTAAGGTTCACTCGTCTCGCGCGTCACGCGGTCGGCATCTTTAACGGGCGCGGATTTATTTTGCGCGGCGGCGTCTTTCGCGCGTGACGAAGTTTGCGAATCAAACGCGCAACCGACGGTTGTAAAAGCGAGCAAGAGAGCGCACATCAACATGCGTTCGCGCGCCGGTGCGACAAAGCGATGAGACGAGAAAGAACGTATAAACATAGTGATTAAAAACTTCCTTATTGATTACTAACCTTATGCGGTGAAAGCGTTTTTGCGGCTGTGCCGCCTGATGTGCGGTGAGGCTCCGCCTCACCGTGGGATGCTTTCCCAATTTCTTCGAGGCTATGCCTCCGAAGGCGGGCGGCGTAGCCGCCATAAATTTCTAGGGGCGTGTCGGAAAGGCGAAGCCTTTCCGCACATCAGGCGGCACAGCCGCTCTACCGCGTGAGGTGACTTGGTTAAACTGCAGATTGATTGAGTCGTTGTCAGCGCAAAGTCGCATCTTCATCGAGCAAAGGTTTGAGCGATTGATAAACCGTATCGGCGACGAGGCGCGTGCCGTTTGCGTTCGGGTGTACACCGTCGGGCAGATTCAACTCCGGGCGTCCCGCCACGCGGTCGAGAAAGAACGGGATAAACGGCACTTCGTATTCATCAATCAAACTCTGATACGCGGTGGCGACCTGGCGTTGATACATGCCGCCCTGATTGGTGGGTGCGAACATTCCGGCAAGCAGAACCTGTATGTTGCGACGCTGCGCGGCTTCGATGATGCGTGCGAGATTGGCGCGCATCGCGCTTATGGATTGCCCGCGCAAGATGTCGTTTGCGCCGAGTTCTAAAATCATAATCTTCACGTCCGGCTTATCGCTCAACGCCCATTCAAGTCGCGCCAAACCTTGCGCCGAAGTGTCGCCGGAAACTCCGGCGTTGATGACTTCGTAAGAATAACCATCGGCATCGAGTTTTTGTTGAAGCAAATAAGGATAGCTTTCGGTTTGCGCGAGTCCGTAACCGGCGGTCAGACTGTCACCGAAGGCGATGATTTTCGGGCGCGAAGAAGTTGGAGGTTTAGAAGTTAATTGGTTGGTCGCGGTGTTCATTGTGTCGTTGACAGAGGCAGATGTTTTATCAACGCCGGATGATTGAAAGTTCGTCGTGCTTTCGTTTGAACACGCTGCCGCCGCGCACAGCAACATGAGTGTGACGAGAAAGCTAAAGAATTGCGTGGCGCGGCTTGCGACAGGACGCCCGACTGCGGCATCAAAGTTTGAAATTGTCACCTGATATGTTTTCCCTAAATTAAAATTAAGTTCTCAAAAGCATGATTGAATTATTGAAAGTCACCAAACAAGTTGCATCCGGCAGCGAACAATTAACTATCCTTCACCCGCTCGATTTACGAATTGCGGGCGGCGAATTCGTGTCAATCACAGGACCTTCCGGCAGCGGTAAATCAACTTTGCTCGGTATCATCGCGGGTTTAGATGCGCCAAGCGGCGGAAGTGTTTTGATTGACGACGAAGATATTACCCTGATGAACGAAGACCGTCTCGCGCGCTTGCGCGGGTCGAAAATCGGCTTCGTGTTCCAATCCTTTCACTTGATACCGACATTGACCGCCGAAGAAAACATCTTGATTCCGCTCGAAATCGCCGGAGCTTCCGATGCCAGAGCGCGTGCGCGCGAACTGCTCGCGGAAGTCGAACTGACGAATCGCGGTCATCACTATCCTTCGCAACTCTCCGGTGGCGAACAGCAACGCATCGCCATCGCCCGCGCGTTTGCGAATCGCCCGCCGATTCTGCTTGCCGATGAGCCGACGGGCAATCTCGATTCACGCAACGGCGCGCACGTTCTCGAACTCATGCAGAACTTAAACGCGCGCCACGCGACGACGCTTGTTCTCGTCACGCACGATGCGGAACTCGCCGCCCTCGCCTCGCGCCGCATCGCGCTTCGTGACGGGCGCGTCGTGATGGACAGCCGTAGCGCGGCGACTGCTGAAAACCGTTTGGTGAATGTTGACGCGAACAGGCATGACGCGCTTCATCGGAACGCACCAACATCCACAGCGTCAATCACAGATGAACGCGCGCACGGTTTCGATGTCGAAGCCCAAACCGAAGGAGCGGGATAAGATGAAATTTATTCTTAACCTCACGTTGCGCGAGATTCGTTCGTCGTGGCGCAGATTGTTATTCTTCTTTTTGTGCATCGGCATCGGTGTCGCGTCCATCGTCGCTTTGCGTTCGGTCATCGGCAACGTCCGCGAATCCGTCGTCGGTGAAGCGCGTTCCTTGCTTGCCGCCGATGTCGTGGTCGAAAGCACGCGCCCTTGGACGGGCGAACAACTTCAAGCGATTGAGCGCGCGGCACGAAACAACCGGACGACGGGGCGCACGGAAACCGTTGACGCGGCGACGATGGTGCGCGTTCCCGATTCAACAGGGGAAGCCGACAATGAAGCGAACGAATCCGGCGGGGCGATGATGATTGAACTCAAAGGTATAGAGTCAAACTTCCCGCTCGTCGGCGCGTGGCAATTGGAAAACGGTGCGCGTTATGACTCGAATTTGCTGAATGACAATGGCGCGATTGTCAGCCGCGCGTTGATGGCGAGACTTGGCTTGAAAATCGGCGATACGATTTTAATCGGCACGGAAAGCTTTCAGATTCGCGCCGTCGTCACACAAGAACCGGGCGCGGGTGCGGGCTTTACTTTGGGTCCTCGCGTTTTTATCCAACGCGAAAACATCGAACGCGCCGGACTCGTCGGCTTCGGCAGTCGTGCGCGGCGCAAGATTCTGTTCACTGTTCCTGATTCGTCGGGCGTGCTTGCGTTTGAAAAAAGTTTAGAGATGGAAATCAACGATAACGTCGCGCGCATACGAACCTTTCGTGATGCCGAGCAGAACTTGGGAAAACAGTTCACGCGCGCCGAAAACTATCTTTCACTCGCCGGACTCATCGTGCTGGTGCTTGGCGGCGTCGGCATCTCGAACGTCACGCGCGTTCTTATCGAGCAGAAGCGGCGCAGCATCGCTATCTTAAAATGCGTCGGTGCGACGGGCGGACGTATCACGACGGCTTATCTTGTGCAAATCATTGTCCTCGCGCTCTTGGGAAGCGGGCTTGGAATTATGCTCGCGCGCCTCGCGTTGTTCATCGTCGAGCGTCAATTCGCGGCGAGTCTGCCCGCGAATATGACTTACAGTTTGCAGTGGACGGCAATCGCGCAAGGCACTTTGCTCGGCGTTCTTATCGCGCTTCTGTTTTCCGCATTGCCGTTGCTCGGCGTGCGTCACATCAAGCCGAATATGTTGTTGCGCGAAACGGAGAGCGGTTCACGAACGCAGGGTTTCGATTGGCTTCGCGTCGCGGTTGCGGTCATCGTCGGCGGGTTGCTCATCGCGGTCGCGGCGTGGCAAGCCGGTTCGTGGCGCGTCGGCGGGTTGTTTCTGCTGTCTTTAATTTTAGCGACGGGAGCGTTATACGCGGTCGCGGCAGGGTTGATTTGGACGCTCGGACGGTTTAAGCGCGCAGGGATAAAATCCTTTGCGGTGCGTCACGCGATTGGAAGCTTAGGGCGACCGGGAAATCAAACACGGACGGTCGTGATGGCGACGGGCTTGGGTGTGTTTCTCGTCGTCGCCGTGCAGCTTTTGCAAGTCAACCTTGTACGCGAGTTGGACATCAACGCCAACCCGAACGCCCCGAACATGTTTCTGATTGACGTACAGTCTGACCAAGCCGAAGGCGTGCGCGCCATCACGCGCGAGTACGCCAACACGGAAGCGAATCTCGTTCCGACGGTGCGGGCGCGCATCACCGATGTTGACGGAAACCAAAACATCGGAGCGGGCGAACAACAACGCGAACGCGGGCGCATAGGGCGCGAGTATGTCGTGACGTATCGCCCGTATCTTGAACCGAACGAGAAGATTGTCGGTGGACAGTTTTGGGGCGATAAGCCAAGCACTTCGGGCGAGGCGGAAGTCTCAATTGAGAAAGATATGGTCGGGCTTGCCGGAATGAAGTTAGGAAGTCTCGTGACGTTCGATGTTTTAGGGCGTGCGATACAAGCGCGCGTCACGAGTCTGCGCGAAGTTGACTGGCGCAATTCGCGCACCGGCTTTATGGTCGTCTTTCGTCCCGGTGCTTTGGAAGCCGCCCCGCAAACACTCATCGCCGCCGTCAACGCACCGGAAGAAGCGGCGGCGCGCGCCCGCTTTACGCGCGCCATAGTCAACCGTTATCCGAACATCGCATTGATTGATGTGGGTGAGATTTTGCGAAACGTCGGGCGCGTCGTCGGCAATATCACGCTCGCCGTGTCGTTTGTCGGAGCGTTCATTTTCCTAAGCGGCGTGCTGATTCTCATCGGCTCGATTGCGATAACGAAGTTCCAGCGAATATATGAAACCGCGATACTTCGCACGCTCGGCGCGGAACGCCGGACGCTGATTGTGATAATGCTCGTCGAATACGGCTTGCAGGGTTTAATCGCCGGACTCGTCGGCGTGCTTGCCGCTCTCGCGTTGTCTTTCGCGGTTGCACGCTTCGTGCTTGATATTAGTTGGACGTGGACGCCCGCCGTTACCTTCGCGGGCATTTTAGGTTCGGTTCTGCTTGTGATGTTGGTCGGCATCTTCGCCAGTTTTGATGTGTTGAAACGCAAGCCGCTTTCAACTCTGCGCGCGGGCTAACGAAGCATCCGGCTTTCAGGTTAGAATCTCGCCACAACCCATGTTTCACCGTTTCAAAAGAGGAGTTCAAAAATTATGATGAAAAAGATGTTCCCGATTTTCTTGATGCTGTTGGCACTCGTGTGTGTCTCGCACGTCGCACAGGCGCAGGTTGATTTACCGATGGCGAGTCAACGCGCGAGCGTCGAACAACGCATCGGCTTGACCGATGTCAAAATCACTTATCACCGTCCGCAAGTCAAAGGGCGCGTCATTTACGGCGGGCTTGAACCTTACGGCAAGGTGTGGCGCACGGGTGCAAATAATGCGACCGTGATTTCATTCACCGACGATGTGAGGATTAACGGTCAACCTTTGCCCGCCGGAAATTACAGCTTGCACACGATTCCGACGCAAGGCGAATGGACAGTAATTTTCAACAAGACTGCCGACCAGTGGGGCAGTTATCAGTACGACGAAAAGCAGGATGCTTTGCGCGTCAAGGTTCAACCCGTCGCCCTCACTTCGCCGCAAGAAATTCTGACGTTCAATTTCGCGGACGTGAAAAGCGACAAGGCGGTTGTCGAGATGGCATGGAGTACGCTTCGTGTGCCGTTCACTATCGAAACGGAAGTCACGCAAAAAGCACTTCGCAATTCACGCGACGCCGTGTCAAAAGCGAAGCCCGATGATTGGCGCACACCGTTCCAAGCCGCCAACTACGCATATCAATCGAACGTCGCACCGGATGAAGCGATGACGTGGATTGACAAATCCATCGCCGTCAAAGAATCACACCCCAACCTCGCGCTCAAAGCCCGTCTGCTCGCCCGCGCGGGACGCAAAGCCGAAGCCATCACGCTGGCAGAGAAGGCGATTAAGCTTGGCAAAGCGGCACAACCCGCCGCCGATACCGCCGCCACCGAAAAGTTTCTCGTCGAATTGCGCGGCGGCGCGACGGCGGCGAAGAACTAAAGCGAAAAGTTTTTACATTTTCCATAAAACCGAAGGGCGCGAAGCATCATCTTCGCGCCCTTCTTTGTTCGCTCAGATGACTCAAAGCCGGGAACATAAACCGCAACATTTGTAGACTAACCACCGCCTGTTTGTTATAAGTGATTGAGGTACTATTTCGACACAGACTTTAGTGCCTTCCGCAACGCCTTCCTCCTTCAATCCTTCGACTCCTGAAGCCGACTAAAAGATTACCTCTACACTTCAGCGTAAATCCCGGCTCGCATTCTCAAGCATCGCACATAAACAATAAGGACTTTCGCATGAGCTACCGTACACGGCTGCTAATCATCTTCTTTGGCTCCGCGCTTCTCGTCAACGGGGCGTCGGTTGCGTTTCTGTACCGCGAATCGGAGCGTGATGTTTATGAAGAGTTCCGTGATAAGGCATTGTCCGTCGCCGCGACGACGGCGGTCGCTCTCGATGCGGACTTACATCGCACCCTTCAAACGAGAGAGGATGAAGGTTCGGATGCTTACCGGAAGATTGAGGAAACCCTGCGGCGCGCCCGTGATGCCAATCGCCGCGACGATACTTACGTTAAATTTATCTACACGGTGATGCCGTCGAAGGACGATCCCGCGATGCTCGTCTTCGGTGTTGACCCGGAAGAGAGTCTCGCCGATAAATCACATCTGGGCGATGTTTATAGGGTGCAGAAAACACATCCGATTACCTTCGGCGAGCGTCGTGTTGACGAAGATTTTTACACCGACCAATGGGGGACTTGGCTTAGTGCTTATGAGCCAATCAAAGACAGTTCGGGTAAGACCGTGGCGATGGTGGTCGTCGATTTCTCTTCGAGTAGAGTAGCCCTCAAGTTAAGACCCTTACATCTGGCTCTCGCGCTTTCCGTCGTCATCTGCTTTTGCCTTGCGTTGTTGATAGCGGTCGTCCACTCCGCGCATGTCAGTCGCCCGCTGCTCGCACTGCGCGACGTGGTAGCGAGAATCGGGAAGGGAGATTACGCCGCCAGAATAGGGGTCATACGTAAGGATGAGTTCGGCGAAGTGGCAAAGGCGGTGAACAAAATGGCGGAGGGTTTGCAAGAACGTGAAACGATTAAATCGGCGTTCGCGCGCTACGTCTCCAGTCATGTACTTGAAGAGGTGCTAAGTTCCGGTCAGATGCCCGTGGTACACGGAGTGAGTCGCCGCGTGACGGTGCTGTTTTCAGATATACGAGGTTTTACGGGGACTTCGGAAATGATGCGACCGGAACAGGTCGTCGCTATGCTTAATGAGTATTTCAAGATTATGGTTGATGTCGTGTTCCGCCATCACGGTATGCTCGACAAGTTTATCGGCGACGGCATGATGGTGATTTTCGGCGCGCCGGTTGACGACCCGCATCAGGAAGAACACGCCATCCGCGCCGCCCTCGAAATGCAGCAGGAAGTTTATAAGCTGTGTGAGAAATGGGAGTTGCAAGGGCGTTCGAGCATACGCATCGGCATCGGCATCAACTCCGGCAGCGCGGTCGTCGGCAACATCGGCTCGGACGAGCGTTTGGAATACACAGCAATCGGCGACACTGTGAACCTTGCTTCGCGCTTGGAGTCGGCGACTAAAGAGTTGGGAGTGGACATACTCATCAGCGAGTACACATACGACGCGGTGCGCGGTCTGTTCCCCGCGATGCCACAGGGCGAGGTTCACGTTAAAGGCAGACAACAGCCTGTCATGACCTACTCGGTGGCGACTCAACACCCGCTTCACACAAATCAGCGTGCAGAGGCGGATATGGAACTGACTTGCGTTTAATCTTCGTGGGATGTGGTGATGAATTGCGGTGGACTATTTCTTACCCGCCGAAACCATATTGACGAACAGGCGATATGCACCCGGAACGCCCGCCGGAAGTTGGCGAAACCATGCGTAGGACGTGTAGATATATGTGCCTCGTCCATGACGCGCGACGAGCATTCCGCCCGGCTTCGCTGATTCGTTCGGGTCGTGCGATTCGAGCGGCGTCGTATAGCGCGCGTCCCATTCGCTCGCAAAATAGAGTCCGCGTTCTTGTACCCAGCCGTCGAAGTCGCGCGCCGTGATGCGGTTTGGCGTGGTAAGTAAAGCGTCGTTCGGATTGATGAGGTTGACGGGTGCTTCTTCAAGCGTAACGCGCTCGCGCGAAATCTTGAACGGATAGACGCCGAGATTTGCCGGAAGGTCTGCGTCCGCCGTGTTGTATTGAACGACGAGCGTGCCGCCGCGCTCGACATAAGAAAGCAAGCGCGGTTGATGACGTGAAAGCGCGGGGCGCGTGTTATACGCACGAATGCCTGTGACGATGGCATCGTACTTGGCAAAGTCTGCTTCGGATAATTCGCGGTCTGAAAGACTCGTTACCGTGTAACCGACTTGCGCGAGTGCCTGCGGGATGTCGTCGCCAGAACCCATGATGTAACCGATGTTCGAGCCGCGACGAGAAAGCGAAAGATGAACGAGTTTGACCGCCGCGACGGGCTGCAAAGTTTGGGCGGGGATGTGCGGGTAATCAATCGTGATGAGGTTAGTGATGAGGCGAGAATCCTTTGAAACAAATTCGGCAATCGCTTCGACGCTTTGCGAATCGGTTGATTGGGTTTGGGTTGAAGTCGGAGCGTTTGAGTTGAACTTAACTTCAAACTCGACTTCGCGCTCTTCGTCAATAGCTTTGAGCGTGAGGGGAATGCTTGAGGGCATCGCGCTCCAACCAACGGGCAAACGCAAACGCACATCACCGGACGTGTTGCCTGTCGCGTTTGAACGAACGCGCACTTTGACACGCTTCGTCTCACCATTCGGCAAAACATAAACCGCTTCATCGAACGAAAGCGATGCGCGCGGCACAATCGCAAACGGTCGAAACAGTTCGCCGCGTACAGGGTCAACGCTACGCGAGAGAATCGGCAAATCGTAAGTCAAAGTTTGTCCGGCGATTTTTATATCAACGCGCGCAGTCAGGGCGGGCGGGCTTTCCGCCCTGCCGATAAGCGCGAGCGGTATTGATTCCGGCGTCAGAGATGTTTGCGGCGTGCCGATTTCATTAACCGTCAAGGCATGCGACGTGAGCCAGTAAGGATTCGTGAGGGCGGCGTTGGCGGGGATTGATAATTTCAGTTCGCGCGTGACGTTTTGATTAAGGGGCAAATTCGTTTCAATCGTTTCATCAAAGCCAACTTGCGCGACGCGCACGCGGCTAAGGGAAAGCATCGCGGGCGAACGATTGTTGAGTGTGAGATTGACGGTTGCCTGACCATCGGGCGATGCGGCATTCGTCGTGCTGACGGCTTCCATTGACAATCCGGCGCACGATTGAATGATATGAAGCAGGTCACGCTTTTTGGCTTCAATGATTTGCGTTGGGCGGAGGCGTTCGAGTTCGAGATAAGCCGCCGTGAGTCGCGGCAAAATCAGATGCGGTGCGGTTGGATTAAAAGCATCACGCGCCGCCGCGAGTTTGTCGCCAATCATTTTGCCCGCTTCGATACGTGACCAACTTAAATCTATGTCGTCGAAAACGTCTTGGCGCGCGGGCGTTCCGGCGAGTTGACGAAACGTGTTCGGCGTCGTCCCGCGACGTTCCGCCGAGCCGAAACCCTGACTCCGGTGTTGGCTGCGACTCGTCGCCGCGATTTCATTGTACGAGCGTCCGAGCAGTGTGTTGTACGTTCCGACATCCAAAGTTAAATCCGGTGCGATACCTTGACCTTTAGCGTTGGCGAACGCATTCCACAACAAACGCTTCGCTTGCCACACAGAAACAAATTTGAGTTGTTCGGGATATGCGCGAGGGTCGGCGGCAAGCTTGAAAGCTTCTCCGGCTAAAATCGCGGACGCCGTGTGATGTCCGTGTCCGCCTTCGCCCGTCGTCGGAAAGCGCGTGATGATAACGTCGGGTCGAAAGCGGCGAATCACCCACACGATGTCGCCCAATACTTCATCACGATTCCATGTACGCAAAGTCTCTTCGGGGTTTTTCGAGAAACCGAAATCCTGCGCGCGTGTGAAGAATTGTTCCGCACCGTCAATGCGTCGCGCGGCGAGAAGTTCCTGCGTGCGTATTAAGCCGAGTTGCGCTCCGCGTTCGTTGCCGATGAGGTTCTGTCCGCCGTCTCCGCGCGTCAGTGAAAGATACGCGGTGCGAAGTCTTCGTTCGTTGGCGAGATAGGCGAGAAGCGCGGTGTTCTCATCGTCGGGATGCGCGGCAATGAACAGCACGCCACCGACGACATTGATTTTCTCAAGAGCCAGACGCAGTTCGGCGGCATTGAGAACGCGCGGCGGGCGGGCGTTTGAAGCGGCATTGAAAGTGGTATTGGAAGTTGTACCGGAAGCGGTTTGCGCTAGGGAAGGAAGCGCGTTCAGCGTCATTAAAATCAACGCTAAAAAGAATGTGAGAAGTTTTGTTTTTATCATTACCCGATGGAAAATTTTGCGAGTTTAAGCATGTTCGGCGACTAGGATTTTACCGGCGATGCGGCGCGAAATGTTGAGCGTCGTATCGTCGAGGATGATGGTCAGGTCGCCGCCGAAAGGTTCACGATTGACGACGCGCAACAGCGCACCGGGAAGCAAAGCGTGGCTCTGCATAAAGCGTAAATGCTCCGCGTCGTCGGTCGTTAATTGTTTGATGTGAAGCGGTATATCGGCATCAGCATCGGAGAGCGGTTGCCCGTGAACATGATTGATGTGTCCGTCAATCGTCGGAATCGGGCTTCCGTGCGGGCAGTCGTGCGGGTGATTTAGATGCGCGTCAATCCGGCGGATAAATTCATCCGAGACGTGATGCTCCAATCGTTCGGCTTCGTCATGCACTTCATCGAGGGCATAACCCAGAGCTTCGACAAGGTAGCGTTCGAGCAGACGATGACGACGCACGATGCGAAGCGCGATGCGTCGCCCCTGCGCGGTCAAACGCACGCCGTGATAAGGCGTATGCGTCACGAGGCGTTGCGTCTGAAGTTGCTTGAGCATCTTTGAAATCGCGGGCGGCGAAACATTCAGTGCCACCGCGAGGTCGCCCGTGTTGGCTTCGGTCGCAAGGCGTTCTTCGGAGAACGCGAAGATTGCTTTCAGGTAATCTTCCACCGAGCGCGTCACTGCGCGAGTCACAGGGCGTGTCACAGTTTTTGCCGCCGTTGAAGTCATTGATTCCGCCTCACAAATTAAAGAACAGACGCGCGACGGTCGCGGTCGTCAAACACACGAGGATGCCAATGACGACGGGCAACAGGGTCGCCACCGTCGTCCACTTCACGCTTTTGGTTTCCTTCCAAATCGTCCAGATGGTCGTGCTGCACGGATTGTGAAGCAGGCTGAACAGCATCAAATTTAAGCCTGTCAAAATCGTCCACCCGCCAAGCCCAGTTAAGACTTGCGTGGTCTGCGCGGCTTCGTCGAATTCAATCATCACGCCGTTCTGCGCGAGCGTCGAACGGGCGGCGTTTAAGGTCAACATCAACACGGTCGGGACGACAATTTCATTCGCCGGAATCGCTAAAACGTAAGCCAGCAAAATCACGCCGTTCAAGCCCAACAACCAGCCGACAGGCTCAAGTAAGTTGATAACGTGAACCGCGATGGAGGCGTCGCCGATGTAGATGTTGCTGATAAGCCAGACCGCCGCACCCGCCGGAGCCGCCATGTAAATCGCCCGCTTTAAGACGATAAACGTGCGGTCAATCAGCGATGTGTAAATCGTTTGCCAGACGCGCGGCGGACGATACGGCGGAAGCTCCAAAGAGAAACTCGATGCTTCGCCGCGCAGCATCGTGCGCGATAGTAAAGCCGAAACAAGCAGTGTGAAGATGATGCCCAAGACCGCGACGGCGGCAACACTCGTCGCCGCGATAAGGCTGGCGAAGGCGGGCGGCGCGAGGGCGGCGATAAAGATGGTGCTGATTAAAATCATCGTTCCCCATCGCCCGTTACAAATCGAAAAGTTGTTCGTGATGATGGCGATTAAACGCTCACGCGGGCTGTCAATAATGCGCGTCGAGACGACTCCGGCGGCGTTGCATCCGAAGCCCATCATCATCGTCAAAGCCTGTTTGCCGTGCGCCCCCGCGCGTTTGAAAAGCCGGTCAAGATTGAACGCCACGCGCGGCAGATACCCGAAGTCTTCAAGCAGCGTCCACAGCGGAAAGAAAATCGCCATCGGCGGCAACATGACGCTGATAACCCACGCGGTTGCAAGGTACACGCCGTCAATCAAGAATCCGCTCAACCACCATGGCGCGCTCAACGCACGCGCTCCCGCGTGAAGCCAGTCATAAACAGCCCCGCGCAAGAAATCACCGAGCATCGCCGAAGGCACGTTCGCTCCCGCAATCGTCAACCACAACACGACGGTCAACATCAATATCATCACAGGGAAACCGAACAGCCGACTCGTCAATAACCTGTCCAGCACCGTATCGAAACGCACGCGCGATTGAACGCCGCCGCGCTCAATAGATGAATCGGCGATAGTCGTCGCTTCAGCGTAAATCGCCGCCGTCAAACGGTCGTGCAAATCGCCGCCGATTTCGCCGCGCAGCTTGGAAGCCGACTTGATAAGTTCACTGGCGTTGGTTGCCATCGGTTAATTCAATCCTTTAGACGGAAGGTGAAACGGACGCCTGCCCGCGCGAGATTTGAACGAGCGTTGAGGGCGACGACGGCGCGGCATCAATCGGCGTCTCCGCCGGAGCAATTTCACCGAGCGTGCCGTCTTCAATCGCGCGAATGATGCTCGCGTCGTCTTCGAGAAGACGCAGCGCAACCCATCGCGCGTTCGGCAAACGCGGAAAAGCGCGGTTGATTTGTCCGACTAAAACTTCCACCGCCGATTGAAGTTGCGCGTCCGCATAAGCCGCACGACGAGCGCGCAACGGGTACGAACCCGAAGCGACATCCGCGATTGCCTGCGATAATTGTTGAACGCCTTGACCCGTGCGCGCCGCCATCAAAACGACGGGGACGCCCATCTCACGCGCCAAAGCACGTTCGTCAACCGTGACGCCGTGACGCTTCGCTTCGTCAATTAAATTGACGGCTAAAACTACGCGGTCGGTTATCTCCGTAACTTGCAATGCGAGGTGAAGATTTCGTTCGAGACGGTTCGCGTCAAGCACCACGACGGTCACGTCGGGACGCGCGAACAGAATGAAATCACGCGCGATTTCTTCATCAACACTCGTCGAAAGCATGGAGTATGTGCCGGGCAAGTCAACGACTTTGTAACGATGTTCGCCGTAGCGATACGCGCCTTCGGCACGCGCCACGGTCTTGCCCGCCCAGTTGCCGACGTGCTGGCGCAAGCCCGTCAACTGGTTGAAAATCGTGCTTTTACCCGTGTTCGGATTGCCCGCGAGGGCGACGACATAATCGCTGCCCGTCGTGTCAATACCGAGTCGCGCGAGGTTTCCCGTGTGACACACGGACGACGCGCAACCGCCGCATTCTTTATCGTTCGTCGTGGGGTTTGCCAAATCGCTCATCGTGATGTGTGAAGTGATTTGAAATCCGGTGACTTCAAATCTTTGAAGGATTGACTTGGATTTGCGCGGTCTGTTCGCGCCGCAAAGCGATGACCGCACCGCGTATGCGATAGGCACAAGGGTCGCCCAGAGGACTTCGCATCACGGCTTCGACAATCGTGCCGGGAACTAATCCCAAATCGAGAAGCCTTCGCCGCTCCGTCGTCAAACTGCCGATGCCCGTCACCGTCGCCCTCTCGCCCGTTTGTAAATCGCTTAAAGTCATCGTGGTATATTCCGCTTCGTTCTCGAAAGTTTGGTATAAATTTACGCAAGAAAAATCGCGTGGTAATGTTGTACCACACTTCATTCAAAATTGCACTAAGGTTAAATTTGATTTTAAGCGGCGTGCAGAATCGAGAACTGCCGTGACCAAAACGACTTATCCGGTGACGCCCGCCGTGCGCGCTTTGAGAAATCACAACATTCCTTATGAGCCGCACATTTACGATTATCAAGAACGAGGCGGAACGAAACGTTCGTCCGCGTCGCTTGGCGTTAATGAACACATCATCATCAAAACCCTTGTCATGGAGACGGACAGCGGCGCATCGCTCATCGTGTTGATGCACGGCGATTGCGAGGTTTCAACACAAAGTCTCGCGCGCCAACTTGGAGCGAAGCGCATCGCCCCGTGCGCGCCTGACAAAGCGCAGAAACTGACGGGCTACATGGTCGGCGGCACGAGTCCTTTGGGGACGCGCACCGAGCTTCCGGTTTATGCCGAACGCACGATTTTCGATTTGCCGTTGATTTATATCAACGGCGGCAAGCGCGGATTTCTGGTGAGTCTCGCGCCACGAGATTTGAAGCGTGTGTTGAAAATTGAAGAAGTCGAAGCCGCGATTCTTAAAAGCGCGACTTGACGGACGAATGAATCTTAAATTAAGCGGCGGGCGTCACGATGCCGCGACATTCACCGAAGCCAATTGATTTATAGCCTTCGCGCGAACATCGCCCGCGCATGATTACTTCGTCGCCGTCATTAAGGAAGCGGCGTTCTTCACCGTTCGGTAAAGTCAAAGGTTCGCTGCCACGCCATGTCAGTTCGAGCAGACAGCCACGTTCGCTTTTCTCTTTGCCCGACACCGTGCCGGAAGCAAATAAATCTCCCGCTTGAAGATTGCATCCGTTGCTGGCGTGATGCACGAGCATCTGCGCGGGCGTCCAATAAAGGTCGCGCAAGTTGCTGGTCGAGAGTTTGACAGGAGCGATGTCGCTTTCGCGCATCCGTGACGATGAAAGATAAACTTCCAATTCGAGATTGATGCCGCCGCCCGTTTGATTGGCTTCGGAAGCGAGATAGGGAAGCGGTCGCGGGTCTTCTGCGTCGCGCTCGAAAGCGGGAACGCGAAACGGCGCGAGGGCTTCCATTGTCACGACGTAAGGCGACACGCTCGTCGCAAAACTTTTCGCTAAAAAGGGTCCCAAAGGTTGATACTCCCACGACTGCATATCACGCGCCGACCAATCATTGACGAGACACGCCCCGAAGATGTGTTCTTCCGCACGCTCAAGCGGAATGGTTTCGCCAAGTTCGTTTCCCGTGCCGATAAAGAATCCGACTTCCATTTCGTAATCGAGATTTTTGCACGCGGCATAGACGGGCGGTTGTTCCGCATCGGGTCGAATCTGACCGTGCGGGCGTTTGATGTTTGTTCCCGAAACGACGATTGACGAGCCGCGCCCGTGATAGCCGATAGGAATGTATTTGTAGTTCGGAAGTAAAGGATTGTCCGGTCGAAACATCGAGCCGACGTTGGTGGCGTGAAAGATTGAACAGTAAAAATCCGTGTAGTCGCCAATTTCCGCCGTCAGTAATACGTCCGCGTTATCCATGCCCACCATGCACAAGCGCAACGCCGCGAGACGCTCCGCACTGTGTCCCGCGTCGGAACGCAATAGACGGCTGACCGATAAACGAAACGCCGAAAGGTGTTCCTTATCGCGCGTCATCATCTTGTTAAGCGAAGTCTGTTTGCAATCGAGAACTACCTGCACGGCGGGCGTTGTGAAATCGTCAAGCAACCCGTCATCGTAAGCCTTCGCCACATCGAAAATCTCCGTTCCGATGACGATACCGACGCGCGCCGCCGCGTTCGAGTCGTGTTGCCGGAACACGCCGAACGGCAAGTTTTGAATCGGAAAATCCGTGTCGCTTGTGTTCGCTGATTCAACCCATGAATTGATGTTCGGGTCGTGCGTTTCGTTGATTTCGTGTGTCATAAGATTTGCGAGAGTTATAAAAGTTCGAGGGCGCGTAAGTCTTCAATCGGTTCGATGAACGAACATGAACCGAATGAGAGAGCGAAGTTTTGCCGTGCGAGTTTTAATTTTTCGGTCGAGATTTTCGCGTCGCGCCAAGTCGCAAACTCGTCTTCAAACTTGAAAGCGGAAGCGTCCGTTTCATCTAAAATTCGCAAAGCTTCACGGTCGTCCATGCCGTCGAGGATGAATGCGGCGGTGAGAAAGACATTCAAGAATCCGTGCATCACGGCGCGCGGTGCTTCTTTTCCATAAGTTAAATTACGCTCGGCGCGCAACGGGTGATGAAGTCCGGCGGTGGCTTTGAACGATGCGTGGTGTTGATGAGCGGTGCGTATAAAGTTTAAGACGCGCGAACTTGAAGGAATCTGCGAAGCGGTGATGCCGCCGGTGCGAATCTTGGCGTGCGCGTTGTGAATCGCTTTGATGAGCGTTGATAAATCGTCGTTCAGAGCGAGTTCAAAGAAGACATCGAAACTGCTTTCCCGATGTTGATTATGGGTCGCGCGCATCACGGATTCAATTTCATCCGCACTTACGATTTTGATTTCAAACGCATCAACACGGGCGCGCGAATCGTTGTTGCGATTAAAGGTTAGGACGCGCTGCAAATCTTCGTTGAAATTATCAGCCGACGACAAAGCACTGATGCGCCACATCGCGCCCGACGTTTCGAGGCTGTCGAACTCATCTTGAAAATCGTCGAGCTTTGTCATGGGTGCGATGAAACTCCTGAGCATCCATGAATCTTCGCCGTGTATATACTCGGCGTAATTTCGCACCGCGTGTTTCATATCGAGCGATGCGGGCGGAAAGAGTCCGGCGTAGTCAATCAGATTTTCGAGTAGGGCGCGGAGTGATGCGGGTGTGTTCATGTAGGATAAAACCTCTGCGCCTTACTCTGCGTCTTCGGCGGTTGAATTAAGTTTATTAACCGCAGAGACGCAGAGAGCGCAGAGTAAATGAGAGAAGACTTTAATCGGTTAAAGGCATAATCGCCGCTTCTTCGACGACGATGTTGGGATTGGTCGTGGCGGGTGCTTCTTCAATCCACGAGCGGTAATAATTTCTGTCTTCAAAGTCGAGTGCCTGACGCGCGACGGTGAGCGGTCGAAAAGTGTCAACCATGACGGCGAGTTCGTCGGTGTGCGTCATGCCGATGGAGGCTTCGGCGCGTCCGGGATGCGGTCCGTGCGCGAGTCCGTCGGGGTGCAAAGTGATGGAAGCGTATTCGATTCCTTTGCGCGACATAAATTCCGATGAAGCGTAAAAGATGACTTCTTCGCTCATCACGTTCGAGTGATTGTACGGGGCGGGAACGGCTTCGGGGTCGAAATCGTAAGGGCGCGGGCAGAAGGAACAGACGACGAAGCCGTCGGATTCAAAGGTTTGATGAACGGGCGGCGGAAGGTGCGTGCGCCCGACTTTCGGCTCGAAGTCTTCGATGTTGAATGTCCATGGATAGTAGTAACCGTCCCATCCAACGACATCGAGCGGATGGCTTCCCAGTGTCATTTCGGTGAGTTTGTTGCTTTTCTTGACGATAACTTTGAATTCGCCCTGTTCATCGTGAACCACAAGATTCTGTGGTCGGTGTATGTCGCGTTCGCTATACGGCGCACCTTCGAGCAGTTGACCGTGTTCGTTGCGATAGCGTTTCGGGGTGCGTATGTAGCCGTGTGATTCGACGCAGAGAAGCCGCACGGGATGCTCCGTGAAGCGGAAGCGGTGGAGTATGCCCCACGGGATGACGACGTAATCGCCCGGTCGGAAAGGGAGTTCGCCCATCTGCGTTTCGAGTATCCCTGAGCCTTCGGAGACATAAACCATTTCGTCGCCCTGCGCGTTGCGATAAAAGAAATCGTCTTCACCCGTCGGGCGCACGGTCGAGATTTGGCAGTCCGCGTTGAACATCAAAACTTGACGGTCGAGCGTCGGGCTTTGCGCCGTATCAACGTCTTTGGTTTTGAAGTGACGATGACGTATTTCGGGATTCGGGTCGGCTTCCGGCGTCACGTCTTTGAGATGTTTGACCGCTAAAACTTGCGTCGGGCGATGCAGGTGATAAAGCAGCGAACTGGGTCCGACGAAGCCTTTGTTGCCGACGAGTTCTTCCGGGTAAAGCGAACCGTCGGGTTTGCGAAACGCGATGTGACGCTTGCGCGGCATGTCTCCGAGTTGATGATAAATAGGCATGATGTTTTAAGGTTTTTGTCGGGTCGAGTTGATGAACTTTACCGCGCGAAAATCTTTGATACCGCGCAACTAAAATCAGGCAGAAGCGGCGTTGTCAAATTATCGTTTTCCATTAACGTCGCGTGAAGATGCAAGCGCGCGTCGGTGCGGCGATAAATTTCAATCACGCGCAAGAATGAATTGATGAGCCAGTATTCCGAGACGCCATAACGAGAGTAAAGTTGAAGTTTGTGTATGCGGTCGCGGTCTTCGTTTTCCTTGCCGGGCGAGAGAATTTCAATCGCCAGTTCCGGCGCGCCGTAGAGCCGTTCGTTCTTTTCAATCAATTCCAAACGCGCATTACTGACATAAACGACATCGGGAATAACGCCGTTATACGGGCTAAGAATGACGCCGATGCCGGGAAGAATTAAACCCGTCGGATTTTGGGCAAGGTGATTTCCGACTTCTCGATTGAGATTTCCAACAACCACTTGATGTTGAATTGCGGGTGCGCTTGACACGAAGATTTCTCCTTCGATGACTTCATAACGGTTTCCGTCATCAGGGGCAGAAGCGAGTTGTTCGACAGTAATGAGCGGCTCAATGATTTGTGTTGACATCGCAAACTCCAGTGACAATCAGGTTGATTTGCATTGCGTCATGCCTAAAGATTTCCGCGCTTGGCTTGTTCGGCTTCGATGCTCTCGAACAACGCTCTGAAGTTGCCTTTGCCGAAGCCGCGTGAGCCGTGACGTTGGATGATTTCAAAGAATAAGGTCGGGCGGTCTTCGACGGGTTTGGTGAAAAGTTGAAGCAGGTAGCCTTCTTCGTCGCGGTCAACGAGGATGCCGAGATTGCGTATCAGTGCCGCGTCTTCGTCAATTTTGCCGACACGTTCGGGCAGCATTTCATAATACGAATCGGGGACGGTTAGAAATTCGACGCCGTTATCACGCAAGTTGCGGACGGTGGCGAGTATGTCTTTGCAAAGTAGGGCGACGTGTTGCGCGCCGGGTCCGCCGTAGAAATCGAGATACTCTTCAATTTGGCTTTTGCGTTTGCCGGTTGCCGGTTCGTTCAAAGGAAATTTGATGGAGTGTGAATTGTCGCTCATCACGATGCTCATCAAGGCACTGTATTCGGTCGAGATGTCTTTGTCATCAAAGCTGATGAACCGCTCGAAGCCGAAGACTTGGGCGTAGTAGTCGCACCAGTAATTCATCTTGCCGAGTTCGACGTTGCCGACGATGTGGTCAACGCGGACGATGCCGACATCTTTGCCCGCGACTTCTTTCGGTTGGAAGCCGGGAAGGAACGCGCCGCGATAATCTTTGTATGAAATCAAGGAGTGAATCGTATCGCCGTAAGTTTTAACCGCCGCGTGGCGGACTGTTCCATGTTCGTCTGTGATGTCACGCGGCTCTTGGGCGACGAAAGCACCGCGCCGGACGGCTTCTTCAAAAGCGGCGTCCGTATCTTCGACATGAAAGGCGATGTCGCGTATGCCGTCGCCGTGTTTGACGAGGTGGTCGTTAATCGGGCTGTTCGAGTTAAGCGGCGTGGTCAGGAGAATGCGGGCTTTGCTTTGTTGTAAAAGATAGGAAGACGTTTCGCGGTTTCCGGTTTCTAAACCCGAATACGCGAGTTGTGAAAAGCCGAAAGCGTGGCGATAAAAGAAGGCGGCTTGCTTGGCATTGCCGACCCAGAACTCGACGTGATGGATGTTTTTGAGTCCAAGCGGATTAGTAGGCGAAGTATTGTTTTTCAAAAGTTTAACTCCTTAATTGGTTGGTGATTGTCGGCTATCCTAACAAAAGAATCCGACACGGAGAAGCGAACGATATGCGGCAATGATTCTTGCGTCGTGCCGGAGTTTGTTGTATTCGTACAAGTTTGCAAAGGTGAAATAAGATGTCGTGTTTCACTTACTGAAAGTTTGAGCGCACCCGAAGGATTTAATTGACGATGAAGGCAGCCAAAAAAGTTGAAGCCGAGATAAAGGAATTAGAGCGCAAACACGCCACCGAAATTGAGGAACAAGCCGCTCCCGTCACGCCCTATTTCAATCGTGAACTTAGCTGGTTGGAGTTTAATCGTCGCGTGCTTGAAGAAGCTCAAGACCAAACGCATCCTTTGCTCGAACGGCTCAAGTTCCTCTCGATTTTCTCGACGAATCTCGACGAGTTTTACATGATTCGCGTGTCGGGTCTTAAAGAACAATTAGAGGAGAGCATCCGCGAACTCTCGCCCGACGGTTTATCGCCCGGCGAACAACTGCGCGCGATTGGCGAGAGTCTGCGTCCGACACTGCTCGCGCAATCGCAGTGTTTGCGTGACGAAGTGTTGGCGGAACTCGAAGGGCATGATGTGCGCGTCGTGCCGTACTGTGATTTGTCGAAATCGGAAAAGCGCAAGCTCGATGATTATTTCGATGAGCATGTCTATCCGATTCTGACGCCGCAGGCTGTTGACCCAAGCCATCCGTTTCCTTACATCTCAAGCTTGAGTTTGAATTTGGGCGTGATGATTGAACCGCATGACGACGATGATGATGACGATGAAGAACCGCGATTCGCGCGCATTAAAGTTCCGCCCGTCGTGCCGCGCCTCGTCAAGATAAATCACACGCCGTCAAACTTCGCACTGCTCGAAGAAGTCATCGCCGCCAACATTGATAAATTGTTTCCCGGAATGCGTGCCACGCAACCCTATATCTTTCGCGTGACGCGCGACGCCGACATTGAAATCGAAGAAGACGAAGCCGATGATTTGCTTCGCATGATGGAAAGCGAATTGCGCCGCCGCCGCTTCGGGATGGCGGTGCGCCTCGAAGTCGAAGCGGCGATGCCGAAGGTGATGGTTGACTACCTGACACGCTCTTTGAAGCTGCATGAGAATGATGTGTTTCAAGTTGAGGGTATCATCAACATTCCCGATTTGATGGTGTTGTATAAACTCGAACGCCCGGAACTAAAAGACGCGCCGCTTGTGCCGTCGCTGCCCGCCGCGTTCAAAGAAGGGCGTTCGATATTCGATACGATTCGCCGCCGCGATATTCTGCTTCATCATCCTTACGATTCGTTCGCGCCCGTGATTGATTTTATTCGTTCGGCGGTCAATGACCCGGATGTCGTCGCCATTAAGATGACCTTGTACCGCACGGGTCAGCCGTCACCGATTGTGCAGGCTTTGATGGATGCGACCGAGCGCGGCAAACAGGTCGCGGTCTTGGTTGAACTCAAGGCGCGCTTCGATGAAGAAAATAATATCGAATGGGCAAGGCGTCTGGAACAGGCGGGCGTCCACGTCGTGTATGGTCTGATAGGCTTAAAGACGCATAGTAAAATCGCGCTTGTCGTCAGACGCGAAGGCGAGCGTTTGCGGCGTTATTGTCACATCGGCACGGGCAATTACAATCCCGCGACGGCGCGACTCTACACCGATTTGGGTTTGTTCACCGCCGACGAAGAAACGGGTTCGGACGCGACCGAACTGTTTAATTACCTGACGGGTTTTTCCAAACAACGCAATTATCAGAAACTTTTAATCGCCCCGATAAGCTTGCGCGACAGCTTCACCAAACTAATCGAACGCGAAATCGAGCATCATCGCAAAGGCAGACCCGCGCGCATCATCGTCAAAATCAACAGCCTGACCGATGTGCAGACGATAGACCTTCTATATCAAGCGTCACAGGCGGGCGTCCCCGTTGATTTAATCGTGCGCGGCGTGTGCATGTTGCGTCCCGGCGTTAAGAAGATGTCGGAAAACATCACCGTCCGCAGCATCGTCGGGCGTTTCCTCGAACACAGCCGCATCTTCTATTTCGCCAACGGCGCGGACGATGCGGGCGACGGCAAGAACGCCGATATTTATCTTGGCAGTGCCGATTGGATGCGCCGCAACATTGACCGTCGAGTTGAACTCGTTACTCCGGTGGATGATAAGAGAATCAAACGCCGTTTGAAGGAACAGGTTCTCGATGTGATGTTGCGCGACAACGTGAAAGCGCGTTACCTGACGGGCGACGGTTCGTACATACGTTATCCACTTAGTGAGCATGAAACCGCGTTCGACAGTCAAAAATCTTTTATCAAACAGCGCGCGAACTAACTTCTTGAGCGAGCATGTCAGAACCGTCTGCGGTAGCGGGCGGTTGAAGCAAAGTAGAAGGGCGAAAGTATCAATCAGGCGAAGCAGTCTCCAATCTTTTCTTTTCGCCCTTCTACTTTGCTTCAACCGCCCGCTACCGCAGACGGTTCTGACATGACGCGCTTTCTTGCCAACTGCGTAACTCGTCAAGCAGTTCAAAATAATATCGCCTGAATCCAGCCGTTTCCCCCCAAAAGTCTTTGTGCATCCGG
Organism: Pyrinomonadaceae bacterium MAG19_C2-C3; assembly: GCA_024330265.1. GTDB lineage: Bacteria > Acidobacteriota > Blastocatellia > Pyrinomonadales > Pyrinomonadaceae > JANDLT01. The sequence continues at coordinate 93,359 of JANDLT010000004.1, forward strand.
TGAGCGATGCTAAAATCCCGCGCACAAATAAGATTTTAAGCCGGTAACTTTCGGAGTGTGCGAGACTTGGCGAAGGTTCATCCCGGACTTCTTTTCACAAAGGATATGCGATGGATGCGCCCGAATCTATCACCCAACTTTTAGTTGAGTGGGGCAACGGTGATGAAGCGGCTCTTAACCGGTTGATGCCTGTGGTTCAAGATGAACTAAGACGACTCGCGCGTATGTATTTGCGCCGCGAACGCATTAACCACACCTTGCAGCCGACCGCCCTTATCAATGAAGCGTATCTGAAACTCGTTGACCAGCACGGGATGCACTGGCAAAACCGCGCGCAATTTTTCGGCATCTCGGCGCAGTTGATGCGGCGCATACTCGTTGATTACGCGCGTCAGGCACGCGCCGATAAACGCGGCGGCGGAGCAATCGCCGTCTCACTGACGCAGGCGAACAGTTTCACAAAACAACCCGAAGTTGATTTGCTTGAGATTCACGAAGCCTTAGAGCGTCTCGCGGCGTTTGACCCGCAACAAAGCCGCGTCGTCGAACTGCGTTTCTTCGCCGGACTCACCAATGAAGAATCCGCCGAAGTCATAGGTATCTCGCGCGCCACCGTCGCGCGTGAATGGACGATGGCGAAAGCGTGGCTGCATCGTGAACTAAGCCTCTCCGGTCTTGAAGACTGAATCAGTTCTTGTTTCTTAAACTCGCGCAACCTGTACCCTCACATTATGACGCCGGAACGATGGCAGCACATCAAGGAAGTTTTCAATCGCGCCCTCGCCGTTGAAGAACCCGCCGCCCGCCTCGCGTTTCTCGATGAGGTGTGCGCGGGTGATGACGACTTGCGCCGCGAAGTCGAATCTTTGATTAAGGCGCAGCAAAACAGTTCCGGGTTTCTCAATCAACCCGCGCACGAACTCGCCGCCGATTTAATCGTCGGCAATCAAACCGGCATTCTCACCGGACATGTCATTGACCATTATCGCGTGCTTAACCTGCTGGCGCGCGGCGGAATGGGCGAAGTTTATCTCGCCGAAGACGTGCGTTTGGGTCGCCGCGCGGTCTTGAAAGTTTTGCCGGAACGCTTCACCGAAGACGCAGACCGCGTGCGTCGCTTTGAACAGGAAGCACGCGCGGCGTCGGCACTCAATCACCCGAACATCGTCACGATTTATGAAATCGGACACGTCGAACGCACGCGCTATATCGCCACCGAATACGTCGAAGGCGAGAACCTGCGCCAGCGCATGAAGCGCGGCACACTGACGCTCGACGAGATTCTAAACACGGGTTCGCAAATCGCCGCCGCGCTTTCCGTCGCGCACGATGCCGGAATTATTCACCGCGACATCAAGCCGGAAAACATCATGCTGCGCCGCGATTCCCTCGTGAAGTTGCTTGACTTCGGCATCGCCAAATTGATTACCGCGCGCCCCTTCAATCAGGCGACCGACCCCGAAGCCCTGACGCGAAACTTGATGCAGACCGCGCCGCATACGGTCGTCGGGACAATCAGTTATATGTCGCCGGAACAGGCGCGCGGGCGCGACGTTGATGCGCGCACCGATGTCTGGAGTTTGGGCGTCGTGCTTTATGAAATGGTCGCGGGCTTTACACCCTTCGACGGCGAAACACCGTCGGACATGATTGCCGCCGTGCTTGAGCGTCACCCTTTGCCGCTCTCAAGCGTCGCTCCCGACATCCCGCTTGAATTTCAACGCATCGTCAAGCGCGCACTCTCGAAAGACCCGAACGAACGTTATCAAACCATTAAAGATTTTCATCTCGACTTAAAGGGTTTGAAACAGGATGTGACGCTTGATGAATTCGCGCCGAGCGGCGAATACAACATCCCGCCGACGCTTCGTACATCCGGTAATCACAAACGGTTCACAGGCGCGGCATCCGCCGCCTATCCGGTCGCCGCGCGTCCTCACGCCTCGACAAACACATTCAGACAACGCCTGTCCGCTTCGCGCACTTGGGTCATCATCGCGTTTCTTATCGTGGGCATCGCAGCGGGAGCATTCGCGGTGCATCGTCTCATCAACCGTCAACCGCCAACTCCAACGCGCACGGCGAACGCTTCGATTGTTAATTTGACGAACACGGGAAACGCCGTGTGCAGCGCGATTTCACCCGACGGCAAATACGTCGCCCACGTCGAACAATCGAGCATCGGGCAAGCTTTGATTTTGACGCGCACGCCGACTGCCAGCAAAGTAACGGTTGTGCCGCCGATGAGAGCGAGGTATCACGGGCTGACGTTTTCACCCGACGGCGATTACATCTACTTTGTCCGTCAAGACGCTTCCGTTTCAAGCGGCACGTTATATCAAGTGGCGATGCTCGGCGGTTCGATAATAAAGGTGATGGAAGACGTGAATAGTCCGGTCGCGTTCTCGCCCGACGGCAAACAGATTGTGTTTGTGCGCGTTGACCAATCTCAAGGCAGATACGCTTTGATGGTTGCGGGCGGAAACGGCGCGAACGCGCGAACGCTCACCGTGCGCGGCGATGACGAAGAGTTTTCGATTGAAGGCGCGACGTGGACGCCCGACGGCAAAAAGGTTATCTGCGCGGCGGGCGATTGGGAAGGCGGCTTTAATATGTATCTGCTCGAAGTTGATTTGAACGGCGCAATCAAACGACTCGCTTCCAAAAGATGGTTCGCGTTGATGCAAGTCGCGTGGGCGGATGAGAATAGTTTGCTTGTCACGGCGGGCGAAACCGCGACCAGCCCGTATCAGATTTGGCGTATCGCTTACCCCGACGGCGCGGCGGAAAAAGTAATCGGCGATCTGAATTTTTATAAAGGCGTCAGCGTCTCACCCGTCGCGCGCACCATCCTGTCAATTCAAAATCAGCGCATCACGAACATCTGGCTTGCCCCCGGCGGCGATGCCAACCGTGCGACGCAAATCGCCACCAGCGTCGGGTTGAGTTACGGCTTGGCATGGCGGAGCGGCGACAACATCGCCCTTTCCGCGATGGCGGGCAACAACTTAAACATCACCTTGCTAAAGGACAACGGGTTGGAACGCAAACAACTGACCGTCAACGCGGGCGACAATTATCACCCGACGTTCACCCACGACCGACGCTTTATCGTGTTCGCTTCAAACCGCAACGGCGGCTTCAACATTTTTCGCATGAACGCCACGGACGGCGGCGATGTGCGGCAATTAACAACCGGCGGCAGCGACTTCTACCCGTATCCTTCGCCCGATAACAAGTGGGTTGTTTATGAACATCAGGTTAAAGGCAAACCGACTTTGTGGCGTGTTCCGCTTGACGGCGAAAGCCGCGCCACACAGTTGACGGACAAGTATTCGCGGATGCCCGTCGTTTCACCCGACGGGCGGTTTATCGTGTGCAGTTATTACAGAGATGAAAACTTCAAAGGCTTCGCCATCCTGCGCTTTGACGACGGCGAACCAATCCGTCTGCTTTCGATTCCGGTCATCGCCAATCAGCGCGTGCGTTGGACACCGGACGGAAAGGGTTTGACTTACATTGATATACGCGACGGCGTTTCCAATATCTGGCTGCAAACTCTCTCTGGCGATGCGACAAGGCAAATAACCAATTTTAAGAGCGAACGCATTTTCTCTTACGATTGGTCAGCCGACGGCAAGAATTTGGTTTGCGAGCGCGGAGCGGAACTAAGCGATGTGGTGGCGATAAATAATTTCTAAACAATCGGAAAGCTTGTGTCACTTGAAATACCTTCAGGCGTCGCCCGCCTCAACCATTGCTTGGTTGAGGCGGGCGACGCCTGAAGGTATAAAACCCGGATTGCGCTTGGTGCGCGGTTATTATGAACCGCCGCCGCCGTCGGGAGGCTCCGGGTAACAGCCCGGCGGTCTGGTGCAGATTGAGTTGGCAATGGCTTGGAGGGCAGCCTTCAAATCATCGCCTTTTACTTCCGGCTTATTATTTAATCGGTCAATACCGATCATTACTGCCGCGCGAAGCAGGGCATTGTTTTTAGCAAGTTGCATTTCAAGTTTCGTGTGTTTGTCCGCCAATGTTTCAAGGGTTAGAGCCGGTGATGGTGGTTGCATGGTTTGCCTTTCTTGTTTGATAAATTCAGAGGACATGGTTTGAATGTTTGAACACGAGCGATGGGCTTGCGCGTTCAAGCAAGAAGGGAAGCGGCGAGGAAGCACTTAGCTTGCGCGTGAAACCGGCGAGAGGTTGAAAGCTTATACGATTGAAGCGCGGCGGTTGTCAATAATTTTTCGGCAACATCCTTGACCTTCATCAACCGACAGGCATAACGTAGCCACGCGCCGCACAACATAATGCCGGATACACACGCGGGCAATGGCATTAAGTTAAGGTTGTTTGGAGGCGGGCATAGCCCGCCGTCCCCGCGCACGGCGGGCATAGCCCGCCTCCAAACGGGCGATTATTTTCTTAACTTAATGCCATTGCCCACGCGGGAGCGGAAAAATGATTGAACGTGAATTAGAAGTGATGGACAATGCGACGGAAGAAGCCAGTGACATCGCCGTCGCCGTCGCCGATTTGCGTGACACTCTGAACGGCAAGTCCGCCGACGAGATAAAGCAATCTCTCTCAACCCTCCTCGAACGCATTAACGGAATCGCCGATGTGTTGACGGCATTGAGCATTGATTTGTTCAAAGTCAACGCGCAAATAAACGGCGCGGGCGACACCCGAAACAACGCCAATCAGGAATCGAATCAGGAAGCGGACGAAGCATGATAAGCAACGACACACAGCGCAAACCGACGATCTTAATTGTTGACGATTACGACGAATACCGCTTTACGATAAAGATGTTTTTAGAACGCAGTGGCTACGCGGTCGTCGAAGCCCAAGACGGGCAGCAAGCTCTTGATGTCGCGCTGGCTTCGCTTCCGGCGGTGATTCTGATGGACATCGGGTTGCCGGGTTTCGGCGGCATCGCGGTCACTAAAGAATTACGAAAAGAAAAATCACTGCAAAATTGTCCCATCATCGCCATCACCGCTTACGGCGCACAGGGGCTTCACGAAGAAGCACTGGCGGCGGGCTGCAATGAAGTTTATACCAAGCCGATTGAACTCGAATTACTCCGCCGGATTTTAGAGCGACACGGAGCATTTCCCGCCTAGAAATTAGCGAAGAATTAACAATGGATGAGGCGGGTTACGCAGAGTGATTGAATCTCTGCGTAACCCGCCTCATCCATTGTTGTTTGCCGGTTCATAAAGGTACGAAAAAAAATTAAAAATTCGTGAGACTTTTCTTGCTCATTTCTCGCGTTAATAATTGTAAGTAAATTAGCGGTCGCCGTTTCCCCCGTGAACATGGCAACTCACGGACGTTTCTACTAATGCCCGTGAAGAAACCGAAAGCACAGGGCAGACGGCTCACGGCTCAGATACTTACCCAGAACAAACTGCCCGAACCTAAGACAAGCCCCAAGCAGCATCCTCATCATGAAACTGCTTTGTCTGCCCCCCACACGAGAGAAGCGGTTGTCAAAGCCGCTTCTCTCCCGCCTCACACACGGGCTTTGATTGAGGCGTGGAAGAACTGCAAAAAGGGTGCTAGGGACATCGGACGATTTGAAAACCCGCCGCGAACACGGGTGAAACGCATGATTGCGATTGCCCTAAAACCTTCACCGGCGCGGACACGAGTTTTGATAATTTGGCGAATTTGTTGAATGCTCAACAAAGCGTTCGACAGCGCAGAGGCGGTGTATCAGCGAGGGGTCGCCGCTTCTGCAAAAAACCAACGCCGACAGCTTTACCACCCGAATCGTTTTTGACTTCCTTCGCATCAAAACCGTTACCTTCCTCGTATATCTCGTATATCTCAATTCCTACGAACGCGGGCGCGTGAAAGATAAAACTCGTTGCCTGCAATCAATTCAAGCGGGTGATGAACGCCATGACGACAGCCGGACGCGGTTCTAAAAAACATAACTTGATTTTGTTTGAACCGATGGCGGCGCGCAACGAAAATTCGCCGCACCACAATTCCGAACACGAACCTAAGCCTCACGCTCAAAAAAGGTTCAGTGGTTCTACGCACGCGAAAACAGCCCGCAGGAAACAAGAACTTTTACTTACCGACCACATCCCGCAATTAGTCGAACAGGTTCTAAGCCGTGCCGGACACGATGCCGAGAACTCAAGACGCTGGTGTTTGCGCGTCGCACGAAGCGATGGGCGAAGCCGCGCACGCGGGCATGTCTCACCGAGGCAGCTAATGGATACATATCAAGGTTTGCGAGAAAACGTTTTTCTACATCTCGACGCGGAGTTGGCGAGCGACAGGACAATAAACGCGGGCGAACGTAAAAGCATTTTTCAACGTCTCGGCAACGCCCTCGATGAAGCCGTGCGCGATGCGGTCAGTTCCTTTATGGTCGAACGGACGAAGAAACTGCAACGTCTCGCGCGCACTGATGGCTTGACGAATCTTTATAATCACCGGACTTTCTACGAACGGCTCGAACAAGAAGCCCAACGCGCGGTTCGCTATGGCGCGCCGCTTTCAATCGCGTTGATAGACTTGGACAATTTCAAAATCGTCAACGACACGCTCGGTCATCAAAGCGGCGACAAATTGCTCAAGTTGTGCGCCGAAGTTTTACGAAAAGAACTGCGCGCGACCGATGTTGTGTGTCGCTATGGCGGCGACGAGTTTGCGATTATCCTACCGGAGACCGACCGCGACGAAGCCCGCGCTATCTTAAAAAGATTGCCCGCCAAGCTTGCCGAATGCGGTACACAACTCGGCGCGCCCGCGTGTTTCGGTATGAGTTTCGGGATTGCGACGCACCCCGATGATTGCTCCGCCACCGCCCTTGTTCACTACGCCGATAAACTTCTGCTTAAAAACAAACGCCGCCATCACAGCCGCGACACGGGCAGACTCACCGCGCAAGCCGAAGCGTCTTGATTGGGCGCGTCTCATCCGATAGTTATCGGGTTTAACCTCGCGGTAACAGAATCGTTCGCACGATTGAACATCACGGACGCAAAGCCCGACTTCCAACCAGCATTAACATCTTCATCATCGCTTGACATCGCCTAACTTCTTCGCAAAAGTTCAGCTTCAATAATCACGTCTTGAATTTGAACCCGAAGCTTTGCGAACGAAGCCCGAAGCGATGACGATTCCGTTGTTTGACGAACCCGAAGAAGTTTCGGGCGATGCCGCGCTCGCGCCGCTTGCCGAGCGTATGCGCCCGCAGAGGCTCGAAGATTTCGTCGGGCAGAAGCATCTTATCGGAATTGAAAGCGGCTTGCGACGAACGCTTGCCAATCGCGGAAAGTTGCCGTCGTTGATTCTGTGGGGCGCGCCCGGCACGGGTAAGACGACGCTCGCGCGGATTCTGGCGATTGAGAGCGGGAAGCGGTTCGTGCAGCTTTCGGCGACTTTCGCGGGTGTCAAAGAATTGCGCGCGGCAATCGTCGAAGCGCGTGAGATGCGCCGACGCGGGCGTGACACCATCATCTTTATTGACGAGATTCATCGCTTCAATAAATCACAACAGGACGCTTTGCTTCCGGCGGTCGAAGACGGCACGGTGACGCTTATCGGAGCGACAACCGAAAACCCGTCGTTTGAAGTCACGGGCGCGCTTCTCTCCCGTTCGCGCGTGCTGGCTTTGAAACCTCTGTCGGATGAAGACGTGACGCTTATTTTGCGGCGCGCGATTGATGATGAAGTCAAAGGCATTGCCAATCTAAAACCGCGCCTCACGGATGAATCGCTCGCGCGTCTGGCGCAGTCAAGCGGCGGCGATGCGCGCGTTGCGCTGACGGCTCTTGAGTCGGCGGTTGAAGCGACTCCGGCGAGCGCGGACGGAGAGCGCGAAGTGACGAACGAGATTCTCGAAGAAGCCTTGGGACGGGCGCGTTTCGCATATGACAAGGGCGGCGAGGAGCATTACAATCTCGCTTCCGCGCTCATCAAGTCAGTGCGAAACTCCGATGCGAACGCCGCGCTGTACTGGCTCGCGCGCCTCATTGAAGGCGGCGCAGACCCGATTTTCATTGCCCGCCGTTTATGCATTTTGGCTTCCGAAGACATCGGACTCGCCGACCCGCACGCCATCACGCACGCGGCATCGGCGGCGCACATCACGCACCTGATAGGGCTTCCCGAAGCTCTCTACCCGCTCGCGCAAACGACGATTTACCTTGCCCGCGCGCCGAAATCGAATCTCGTCAAAACGGCTTACTTTGCCGCCGCCGAAGACGCGCGTGAGACGGCGCGCGAAAGCGTGCCGCTTCATCTGCGAAACGCCATCACCAATCTGATGCGTTCACAGGGTTACGGCAAAGGCTATCGTTACGCCCACGATGATGCGCGGGCGCGGGATGAGATGACGTGTTTGCCGGACAAATTGAGAGACAGAAAATATGTGCCGGATGATGAACGGTAAGCCGAGTAACTCACTTTACGCGGCAGACGAAGTTTCGCGGCTCTGCCGCCTGATGTGTGGTGAGGCTGCCGCCTCACCGTGAAGCGTATTAGAAGGTCTTCGAGGCTATGCCTCGAACGCGGGCGGCGTAGCCGCCATAAATTTCTGGGGCGAGCCGGAAAGGCATAGCCTTTCCGCACATCGGGCGGCACAGCCGTTCCACTGCGTAAGATGAGTGAATAATCCGATAAAACGCATCTCCAAATTATGAAGACGATACGAACGACGATATGAACGACGCACAAGCTTCATCAAACATCGAGTGGCAACCGACTCCCGACATCATCGAACGGGCGCGCGTCACGCAATTTATCAAGCAGTGCGGAGCGCGTGACTTCGCGGACATGCACTGCCGCTCCATTGCTGATGTCGCGTGGTTCACCGAACAGACGCTTCGCTTTTTGGACGTGAAATGTGACCCGCCTTATACAAACATTCTCGACGTGTCGCGGGGCAAAGCGTGGGCGCGGTGGTGCGTCGGCGGGGGACTCAACATCTCGGCGCGGTGCGTTGATTATCATTTGGGTTCAAAGGTCGCAGACCAACCGGCGGTGATTTGGGAAGGCGAAGAAGGCGGGCAAGACGAACTTAGTTACAGTGAGCTTCATCACGAAGTCGTCTGTTTTGCCGCCGGACTAAGACATCTCGGCATCACACGCGGCGACAGCATAGGGATTCATTTGCCGATGATGCCGGAAACAATCATCGCCCTTCTCGCAATCGCGCGCATCAGTGCGATTGCCGTTCCGGTGTTCTCCGGTTACGGGGCGGCGGCGATTGCGGCGCGTTTGCAGGACACCGAAGCGAAAGCCTTGATAACGTGTGACGGCTTCCCGCGTCGCGGCAAAATCGTTGAAGCGTTCTCCACCGCCCAGAGAGCGGCGCATGAGTGTCCGACGATTCAACACCTCATCGTCGTGCGGCGCACCACGCGACCGCTTCTTTACTCCAAAAAAGACACCTCAATTTGGACACATGTAATTGCCGAAGGCGAGCGAATCATCCGCATCGAATCTCGCGCGAAAAGTAAAAGTTCATCAAAAAACTCGCCCGCTTTGAGTCGCATCGAACCGACAAATGCGGAAGACCCTTTGATGATTCTCTACACATCGGGAACGACCGGAAAGCCGAAAGGCATAGTGCATTCGCACTGCGGTTTTCCGGTAAAGGCGGCGCAGGATATGGCGTTCGGTTGTGACGTAAAAGAGGGAACGCGCATCTGTTGGGTGACGGACATCGGTTGGATGATGGGGGCGTGGCTGATTTATGGAGCGTGTATTTTAGGGGCGACGATTGTGCTGTATGACGGCGCGCCGGATTATCCGCAACCTGATAGGTTATGGGATTTTTGCGCGCGTCATAAAGTCGAAGTCTTGGGCATCTCGCCTTCGTTGATACGCGCTCTGGCGGCGTGCGGCGATGAATTGCCAAAAGCTCACGATTTATCAAACCTGAAAATGTTCGCCTCGACCGGCGAAGCTTGGGATGAAGCTTCGTGGTGGTGGTTGTTTGAAAAAGTCGGCGGGAAGCGGTTGCCAATAATCAATTATTCGGGTGGGACGGAAATCTCCGGCGGCATCTTGATGGGCAGTCCTGTGTTAAGTCAGAAGCCGTGTTCGTTTCCGGCGGCGTGTCTTGGAATGAGTGCTGACACGGTTGATGAAGCGGGGAACAGCGTCAGTGAAACCGTCGGTGAACTCGTGATACGCGAGCCTTGGATTGGCATGGCACGCGGCTTCTGGAAAGACCCTGAGCGATACCTCGAAACTTACTGGCAGAGATTTCCAGACGTTTGGGTTCATGGCGATTGGGCGGAGCGCGATGCCGATGGTCACTGGTACATACGCGGGCGAAGCGACGACACTTTGAAGATTGCCGGAAAGCGGGTCGGACCCGCCGAAGTAGAATCTATTTTGATTCAACATGAAAGCGTCATCGAAGCCGCCGTCATCGGTGTGCCGGATGAAAAGAAAGGCACACGCATGATTGCCTTCTGTGTCTTGAAAGATAAAAGCGCGGGGGATGAAAACTTGAGTGCGCTTTTGCGTGAAGCCGTCGGCACATCGCTCGGCAAACCGCTTCGCCCTGATAGTGTTCACTTCGTTCCGGCGTTGCCGAAAACGCGCAATGCCAAAACCATGCGGCGCGTCATCCGCGCGGCTTATTTGAACGAAGCACCCGGCGACGTTTCCGCGTTGGAAAATCCCGAATCGCTGGCGGGCGTCACGAACTCGAACACAAATTTAACGTCCGCTTAATTCGCGTTTCAACGGGCGGCGAAGCGGCGTGAACGAGTTCCGATGTGGATGTGCGCTCCGGTCGCAGAGCCGCTGACGGCGCGACGGAACGCGAAAAACGGGATGTTGCGCGCAATGAGAAATTCGATGACCGCGCGCCCTTCCGTGCTGTCTGGATGAAGGGAAACGTCCATCGCGTTGAAGTGCGCGAAGCCGAGTTGGTTATGCGTCGCGGTCTGTCCGAACGCGCTAACGGGAAGGTTGCGATTGAAGCGTGCGCGAAAGAAGTTTTGAATTGAGGCGGCTTCCGCGAGTGTCCATGAACCGCGTCCCGGCGAATAAAAATAGGCGACGGTGCGAACGGTTAAAAACCTTGTCGCGGCGGAAGAAGTAGAGTTGGGAACTGATGAGTTGACAGAGGCGGGCAAGGGTTCGGGTTCGTCCGGGATGCTGGCTTCCGCGAGGAGGTTATCAGCTTCCGTGATGCGCGCTTGGGTCGCTTCGAGTTGGGCGCGGGCGGTTGTGATTCTGTTTTGCGCTTCGGTGAGTGCGCTTTTTGAAATCAAACCTTCCGCGTAAAGTCCGCCCTGCTTCGCGGCTTCGGCTTCAACGCGCTTTAACCCGACTTCGTAAAGCGCAACCAATTCGCTCGCCTGCTTCTTGTAGTTTTCCGTCGCCGCGATAAGGGCATCAAGTTCTTTCTGTCGCGCCGCTTTCGCTGTTTGTGCCGCGCTTGGTTTAGGCTTCGCGGTTTGCCGTGCGCGGCGATTCTTTTGAGCAAACGTGGGCGCACAACTTAACCAGACAATCAGCATCAAGATGAAAGCGAGATAAGGAGTCTTGTTGACGTGTGCGGTGTCTGTTAATTTCATCAAGGGTGGCGCGCGTGTGATGTGTAGAAATTATTGAAGGAAAAATAGTAACTACTCAGCCGCGTTCACGCGGCTTTCCGCGAAAGCGGCACTTAGACCAGCCGTTTGACTGCTGGTGAAGATTGCAACCAAACTCAGTAGCCCGTTTCTAACGGGCTTTCGTATGAGGCTTGAGCCGTTCGGGTAATTGTGGCTAAAGCCGGATGAGAGAAGGATGTTAAAACGCCCTTGCAAATTTATTGACCTCGCTGCCCAGCCGTCAAACGGCTGGTCTATCTGCCCTTCGGGGAAGTCGTCTGAAGACGACTGAATAGTTACGAAAAATAAAGGTAAAAGTTTAGTTTCTATATGACCGGCATGACGCTTCATCAACCTGATTTTGAAACCGAAATCAGCGAACTGCTAAGACTCGAAAATGCTTTGTCGGCGCGCCGTGAAGAACTTGCGACGTTGCAAGATGAGATGCGTCAATTTCGTGAACGATACGTTGAAATCGTTGGCGAGAGGCTTGCCGAACTTGCCGAAGTCGAACGCCGAATCGCGGCGATTGAAAAACTCGCATCGCCCGATGATGAGACGCAAGCGACGGACGAAGTTGATAACGACTTCTTTTCACAAAGGACGCCAAAGGAAAATTCATCGGTGCGGAAACTGTTCTGGTCAATCGCCAAACTATTTCACCCCGACTTCGCGGGCGACGACACGGACGAACGTGAGCGGCGACACGCGATTATGGCGGAAGCGAGTTGCGCTTACCAAGAAGGCGACGCCGAACGCCTGACCGCGCTGTTGAGCGACGATGCGTTTCTCTCGTCATGCGTTTCGACGAGTAGTGAAACCGATGATGAGATGACACTCGCGCGCCGTCTGTCGCGCGTGCGTGAGCAACTCGGCACGGTTGAATACGGTATTCGTCGAATTAAACAAGACGGGTTTTATCAAATGAAAATCCGCGTTGATGATGATGCGGCGCGCGGACGCGATGCGCTGGCAGAAATGGCGGCGCGCATCAATAAAAACATCTTTCAAGCGCGTCTCAAACTTGACCAATTCGGATAAGCGTTTATAACTCACCTTACGCGATTCTGGTTTTCAGCCCGATTCATCGGGCTTTCCGCGCGAGCGGCACTTAGCCACGCGATTTCATCGCGTGGACACAGGGCGCGAAAACCTCACAGGGCGTTTTAACGTCCTTGTGGAATGGGCGGCTTCAGCCAAACGCTAAAGCGGGAACGGGAAGGACGTTAAAACGCCCTCGAATGTTCAACTCGCGCCCTGTCCAGCCGTCAAACGGAACCTGTCTAAATGCCGCTTCGCGGAAAGCTCGATGAATCGGGCTGGAAATCATGACCTGCGTAAGGTGAGTTTATAAGTTTCGCTTTGACCTTCAAACTTCGTCTCAACAAGTCCGATGCTTCGAGAATCTTGCGCTCAAGGTCAATGTCAATCGCGAGCCTTTCGAGAAAATCATCAATGACGGTAAGGGCTTTATCGGAAGTTTGATTGCCGATAAAAGAGGCGAGCCAGTTGTTGATGAAAAAGATTTTGCGTGTGCGTTTGAAGTGCGGGAGACGCTCTAACGCGAGCGGTAAAAACTCTAACGTCAGATGCGCGTGGCGCGGTGAATTGAACCACGTCAGACTCGCTTCAATCCAACTTTCGGGAATGCGCGGCGCGTCTTCGATATAGGCGGCGAAGTAAGTCTGCTTCGCATCCATTCGCGCGGCACAGGCGGCGAAGGCATAACGCTTCGCCTCATCGCTTCCGTCGCGTGCCGTTTGAGTTTCGAGCAGACGCGCGCCGTCCTCATCGTCGAGTGCGAACAGGGCGGCGATGACAGCGAAAGAGTCGCGCGATTGAAGTTCGATTGTTGGTGCTTGGTCGGAAACAAGTCCTTTAAGAAACAGACGTGAATCATCGGTGATTGCGATGGCAAGCAAGGCACGCAGGTAAATCAAGCGCAAGGCGTGCGTGGTGTGAGTGATTTGACCGCGCATGAAAGTTTCCAAGAGCGACGAAATTCCACGTTGTCCGCCCTCATCGAGAAAGCGGTTGAAGGCAATCGTCGTCCACTGAAGCACAATCTGAATTGTGATTTCGTCTTCCTCACGGGGAAGAAAGCGCATCACCGTGTTGATAAAATCAACGGGCGCGCATTCGCCTTCGACGACCGAATCCCACAGCGCACCCCACAGCAGAGCGCGCCGAAAATCGTCACTAACCGCATCAAGATGTTCGTGCAAAAATCTTTGACTCGCCGCGTCAAGCAGGAAACGCCCGTATCCGTAATCGCCGTGATTGGCGAAGATGAACGCGGCTGGCGAAGCGGGTTGTTTGATGTCAATGGTGTGGGTTGAAGCTTCGGCTATCACCGGAACGATTGAATCCACCTCGCCCAGAGTCGCAACCAAAACATCGAAGCGCATCATCCACGGCGCGCCTTTATCGAGCGCGTCGTCCTGTGTGATACGGATGAATGAAGCGTTTTCATCGTTCACTTCAACACGCACGCGCGGCATCCCGCGACGATGAATCCAATCATCCGCCCAACGCTCAAGCGTGCGCCCGGATGCGTCTTCAAACGCAAGCACGAGGTCGTGCCAATCGGCGGCTTCGTAGGCATGGCGCGTGAGATAGAGTTGAACGCCCCGCCGGAAAGTTTCGCTCCCAAGCAACATTTCGAGTGAACGCAACACGGAAGGGGCTTTGCGATACACGATGTTGCCGTAAGCGGATTTAGCGTCGGCAAGATTTGGAATAATTTGATGAAGCGCGGTCGTCCCGTCCGTCGCGTCCGTCTGATACGCGAGAGTCTTAGCGCGCAGATAGAAATACTTCCACGTCGCGTCCGCCAGCGAAGGCAAAATTACCTCGATGGCTTTGTATGACATCAAGGTTGCGAAGCCTTCTTTGAGCCATAAATCATCGAACCAACGCATCGTCACCAAATCGCCGAACCACTGATGCGCGGCTTCATGGGCGATGAGTTCGGCGCGGGCGAAGATGTCGGAGCGGGTCGCGGCGGTCGGGAAAATAACCGCTTCTTCGCGCAGAAAAGTCGCGCCCGCGTGTTCCATTCCGCCATAAGGAAATTCGGGCAGAATCACGAGGTCATATTTGCTAAACGGAAACGCGCAATCGGTATATTCGGCAAAGAAAGCGCAGGCTTCACGACTCAAGCGCAAGACTTCCGCGACGTGTTCTTCCGCGATGCGCGCGGCTTGTGAGCGTCGCACGTAAAGCCGCGTTTCAAGCGGCGATGCCGCGTCGTGAAACTCCGCGAACTCGCCCGCCGCGAATGCGAAAAGATAAGTGGAGATTGGCGCGGTCGCCTCAAAGCACCAACGCTTATTTGAACGTGCTTCGATGATTTCATCTGACACAAATTCAGGCTTGGAATTTGAGACGACGTGCCACGCGGCGGGAGCGACGATTTCAAGCGTGAAGCAGGCTTTTAAGTCAGGTTGGTCCAAGCACGGAAACGCCGTACTCGCGTCGCACGGCACGAACAACGTATAAACATAATTGGAGTCGGTCGCGCCGTCGTGGTAGCGGGTGAGCGCGTTGCCCGCCGGATTGATGGGCGAAGTGAAAGCGATTTTGATGACGTTTGCGCCCGTTTTAAGTTGAACCTGTGAAATGAAAATGTGGTCGGCTTCGACTCGCCAATTCGCGCTGTGTTCATCGTTGATTGAGATGGCTTCGACTTGATTAAGATGTGGATTCGTCGAAGCCGCGCGCCAGTCAAGTACGATGTCAACAGGTCTCGCAAGTGTCACGCTAATCTCAATCGTGCCTTGTAAATGTGTGGCTTCGAGGGTCAGCGTCAGGCACAAATGATAACGAACATCGCGGTAGTTCCTCGCGCGCCACTGTGCGAGTTCGTGGCTGACGCCGTTGGTTAAAATGGGAGTCGTCATAGCGTTTTAAGGGCGATTCGAGGTTTTTTGTTCAGGGTTCAAAGTTATAACCTCACCTTACGCGACAGAGGAAGTTTCGCGGCTCTGCCGCCTGATGTGCGGTGAGTCTATGACTCACCGCGAGACCATTCCCAAGTTCTTCGAGGCTACGCCTCGAACGCGAGCGGCGTAGCCGCCATAGCTTTCTACGGGCGAATCGGAAAGGCATAGCCTTTCCGCACATCAGGCGGCAGAGCCGCAAAATACTTATACCGCGTAAGTGAGCCACTACTCAGCGAAGTTATGAAACCGGAAATCGAAGTTTGTGAGCCGGAAATTTACCCGCTCGGTGAAACGGCGGTTATCGTCCGCTTTGCGCGAAGCATGAACGATGAAGCACACGATAAAGTGAAAGCATTGGATGATTACTTCAAAGGTCGTGATGCGGTCGGCATCGTCGAATGCGTCGCTTCGTTTGCGAGTCTCGCGGTAGTGTACGACTTAGCCGCGACGCAAAACCACTTGATGCAAACGAAGTCGAGTCTCACGCCGTTCGATTACATCGCGGGTTTGATTAAGCGCGGACTCGAAAATTCGGCATCGTTTGAAATGGAAGCGAGCCGCGAAATCGTCATCCCCGTCTGTTACGGCGGCGAACACGGGCAAGACCTCGAAGCCGTCGCACGCCACTGCCGGATGTCACCTGATGAAGTCGTGAAGCTTCACGCAGGCGGGACGTATCGAATGCTCTTTAACGGCTTCGCGCCGGGCTTCGCGTATCTCGCCGGACTCGACAAACGACTGACGACTCCGCGTCGGGATGCGCCGCGTGGGCGTGTTCCAAAAGGGTCAATCGGAATTGGCAACACGCAGACGGGCGTTTATTCATTCGCCACACCGGGCGGTTGGAATCTCATCGGACGCACGCCGCGCACGTTGTTCGACATGATGCGCACGCCACCGTCTTTGTTGCGTTCCGGCGATACGGTTCGGTTTCAAATCGTATCGCATGAGGAATTTGAGACATACATTAGACCTAATGCAAAAGTAGAAATTCGTTTGTTTAGAGGCGGGCTTCCGCCCGCCGTGGCACGGTTAAATTCAGCGACCGACGGCGGGCGGAAGCCCGCCTCTAAACAGGTTGATGATTTTTGCAAGAGGTCTATTGTTATGTGTTTATGACGACTTCGCTTATCGCGGTGCGCCTCTGAAATCGCGGTTCGGCGTGTTGCCGAATGTGCCGCCCGCTGGCGTGGTGGTGTGTGTTCCGGCAAAGCGTAAGGCGGTGCGTGCGCCGCCCGTCGCCGCCGATGCGGGGAAGCGTATTAGGCGCGTCGCCGTCGTACCGGGCGCGAGTTTGCCGTAGGATTGCGGCAAGCTGATTGCCGACGTAGTGCCGAGTCGCGCGATCGTCAATCGAACATTATTGGCGACGCTCGTGCCGGTGTTAGTGATGGTGACGAAGGTCATGTATTCACCCGTCGCCACATCGCGCGTCAAACGCTTGGCGGTGATTTTGAATTGCTGGTTAAGCACGTCTTCGCCGTCAGGCAAGCTGTCGCCGTTGAGGTCTATAAACCAACCTATGTCGCGCATAAACGGTAAGGTTAAATCGTTCGGCGGAGTGAGTTGATGAGTCAGGTCGTCGTTGATGCTCGGCTCCATTAGTTGGTTTGGCATTGCGCTCGTATCCCAGTGCGAAACGCTCGAACCGGGTTGCACGGGGTCGGGCGTGAACAGAAACGCGCGGGCTTGCGCGTCCGCTCCGGCATAGATGTTCGGGTCAACGCCGAGTGTGCCGTTGACGACGTTGCCGCCGAGTTGACCTTTAATCGCATTGCCGTCAACGAGGGCGATTCTGACGGCGGGAATCGTGATTGTCGCGTCATCGCCGCCAAGTCCGGGTGGCGGGTTTTCCGCGACGTTATCAACGATGATGACGCCGACTGCTCCGGCATTCTGTGCGTTTTTGACTTTGACGGTGAAGTTGCAATTACCCCGGTCAATCAACGCGATGTTGCCGTTAATCTCCGCGCCGTTAATCACCGGAGCGCAAACATCGGTCGGCGTGGCGTCGCCGTCACTTGCCGCGACGATGTTGGCGGTGACGCCCGGCGTGGTGAGTTGCGCTCCGAATTGGGCTGTGCCGACGGCGTAGATTTTGGCGACGCTTGACGGAGCGTTGATGGTCAGAAGCGGTGTGCCGAGACGCAGCACGCCGGGCAGGGCTGATGTCACGTTGCGCCCGTTCCAGATGAGACGCCGGGTGTTGAAAGCCGATGCGCGGCGTTCCTCATTCGTCATGTCAATCCAGAGTTTGCCCGTCGTCGTGTCAAACGTGTAATGGGAAAAGATGTCGCCTGTGCTGACGCCGGTCGAGGAATCAACAAAACTTGAGAACCCCAGCCCGTGAGCGAATTCGTGAAGCGCGACGACAACGAGGTTGGTTTGATTCGGTGATTGATTCGTGTCAAGCCCGTAATACCAACTGGAATTGGCGAGACAGTTCGCCGTGCCGAGACTGCTATTGAAGCGGGCGTTGATGTCGGCATTACCGGGACTCAAATCGCGTCCCGCGCGTTTGTCGGCAAGCGCGCTGTGATACGAGGTGTCGCCGTACTCCGTGCCGGGAAAATTACGAAACGAGCGCGCCGCACCAGCCGAGCCAAGTACCCCGCTGTTTGCCGTACAACTCAGCGGGTCGAAGTTGGCGTTGATTCTGATTTCAGCAACGCTATCGAGCGTCGCACCCCAGATGTCGGCGGCGAATTGAAAAGCGATGAGACGTTGCTGACCGATGGTCGTGCCGGAATTATTGCCGACGGGTTGCGCGGGCGTCGGGTCGTTGAAACCTTCGTTCGCCGCGTCAGCATTGATGACGACGATGCGCGCGGCGGCGTGTGCTTCGGTAACGGGCATGGACAATAAGCAGACGAAAGCCAGCCGGATGAAAAGCGATTTAGGAATGGAATTTCTGTTCGTAAATTTTGCGTTCATAGATTTTGCAAGGAGCGGTTAAAGCGTGATAGTGCGGCAACTGACAAAGATGCCTGCCAACCGTGCGGGTTTCAAAAATTTAGTTGCGTGTCGGGCGTGTGCTTCGTGTTTTAGTCACGGGCTTCGATGTGGGTGGCGGCGTTTGCGCGGCGGGTGGGATGACGGCGGGAGCGGTGTCTTTCGTGGCGGGGTCGAGTTTGAAGCCGAAGAAATCGGCGGCGGATTCCGGCGTCGTGACGCATTCGGTTTCGACTTTGCCGTCGGTCGTGGTACGCGCAAGCATCAAGTTCATAAAGCGTCCTTGCAAATCCGTTTCTTCTGTACCGTCGGCGTGCTTGTGAACGGTGAGACCTTCGGTTGAACGGTTAAGCAAGTTCTTCATACCTTCAGCCAGAATCTTGGCTTCTTCGGCGGTCGGCGCAACGAGTCTTCCGGTTTGGCGATTGACCTTGACTTGTTGCCCATTGACGGTTGTGGTCACGGTGTCGTTTGCGTTTTCCTCCGGCGGTTGTACGCTGACGGTTTGCGCGGAAGCTGTCGCGGCACACAGCACGGCACACAGCATCAAGCTTTGAATGCGGAACTTCATCGGGGTTAGCCTTTCTGTATTTCTGGACGATGGACTTTAACGGATTTGATTGAGGGCGAAACTAACGGTGGTTCAGATGAACCACGCGGGCGATGCGATGCACGCCGGACATCTGGAATTTAACAAGCCACGCGCGAAAGTCAAAGCGAAAAAGCTTAAACGGATGCGGGCAAAACACTCCATGCGACGCGCTCAATCAAGCGTTCCGGTGGTGTCGAGATAAGGCGCGCGTCGAGTTTCAAACTACGTTCGACGCGCGACGATGCGTTGTGAAGTCGAAGCGAGACGCTCCAATTATTATCAAGCGTGATGACGGCGGTGTTGTGCGAATCTTTTTTGAACGCGGCGGAGATGATGCGCGACGGAACGGGTAAGCGTTTGATGAGCGTTGACGGTTGTTTCGTTACAAAGTTGTAACCGAGCGTGTGCGCGAAGGAATAGGTTTGCAGTTCGGTGGTTTCAGTCGCGGCATGGGCGATGACTTTATAAAAATCTTGCCGCCCGACGAGAAAGCGAATCAGCTTGGCGGGCATATCTTTATCGAGTCGAGCCTGCGCGAGAAGTTCCGCGATAAGGGCTTCGATAATCGGGCGATAGTATCGCGTCTGTTTATCTTCATCGCTAAGTCCGAGTGAATCCCAGTGCGCTCCGGTCGCGGCGAAGCGTTCGAGTTCATCGAACACAGGTTTAATGCGGGCGAAATACTGCGGACTCGCGGGACGATTAAACCACGCTTTAGCGAAATCGGATTGACCCGCGAGGCGCGGATGTTTGACGGCATCGTTGTTGGTTTTAACGAGAATGCCGCACTCCCAAGAACTCGCATTATTGGGAGTGATGTGGCGGGCGACGACATCACGCACGTCACCGACGATGCCTTGCGCGTCGGTTTGCATCGCCACCTGATACGCACCGGGAAGCGGAAGGCGAAACATAGGTTCGTACTTTTGTAAAAGCGTAATCGCGGTGGCGGCGGCGCGCATGTAGCTTTGACGGGCGAGCGGCTTTAAGCCGTCGAAGCGGCGCGCGGCGGTGCGACTCGCGGGACTCGACATAATCTCCGCCGATGTTTTCGGAGCGTGGTTTAATGCTTCGACGACGGCGCGGGCGCACGCATACTCGAACGCTTTGCCGTTCGCCGATTCATTATCGAGTGCGAGATTATAAAACGCGGCGTGGTTCATCTTTATGTCGTCACAGGCGCAATTCAGCGTGCGTGTGAAAGTCAAATCAAAGGTGCGCCATGATGTTGGCTTTTTGCGTTAGTAACGGAAAAGGAACGTAGTCGGCATGGCGTCCGCCGCGTCGCAAACAGTTGACCATACGCATCGCGCCGTCGGCATTGCGCGTGTGAACGGTGATGTTTGAAGCGGCTTGGTAGTTCGGATTTTCGGCAAGCCACACGGCGATGGCGTAACCCGTGTGTTCGTCGTCGTGTTCTGCGGCGTGGTAATGCTCCGGCAGTAAATCGTGATCAAGAAACAGGGCGTCGTAGGAAGCCGACTTGAGCAGTTCGAGTGCCTCGCCGACCGTTTCCGCGATGTCAACATGGTCTTTAGCGAAACGCTGTTTGAACCACTCGTGGCGGCGCACGTCGTCATCAAGCAGGAAAATGTAATAAGGGTCGCGCGGAACTTCGGGCATACCGAAGCCGAGTTTGAACATCAACGAACGAAAGAAACTCATGAGTCTTAAACGATAAGGGCGCGAGGCGACAAGTCAAAATAAAGGAGCAAAAACGATTATTGATTTATGCGGTCAAACAAATATAACATGAGAGTATATCGAGTCACCGTCCTCAACTTTTATAAGTCCGGTTAAGAAATTTTCGGTTTAACTCTCTCTTGCCGCCGAAGGTAAGTATATACGTTTGTCGTTTCAGGCTTGATGCGGCGGAGTTTGTAGTCTGACAAAACCAATTATGAAGTGTCCTTACTGCGATAGACCCTTGCGACGGTTTGGCACGCGATGCCGCGCTTGTCGGCGTTATGTACTGCGTTGGTATCACATTCTGGTGCTTATAATACTGGCGATTGCGGCGTGCGGTTTAATCCTCGAACTAATGGTTAAAATGTTCGGAGTTTAAAACTTATCCACGAAACAACACCGGATTTCTTTGAGTGTTCTTACTTCATGATGTTTAGTGTGATTCGCAGATAAAAGCTTTTTGTCTTACATCGCGCCTCACGTTTTTAAGGCTCGATGTCAATCAAAACCCTGCCTGCGCGCGAAATGTACGAAAGCGATTGCAAATCATTTTTCGGGTGCTATAATCCCCGTCGCTTTCAAGTTTGCAAGTGAATATTTCACTTTCCGCCGGAGTAATCCGCTGGAATAAGCGGTACTGAAACACTCGCTTGATTCAAATGTTTTGCCTATCCGATTTCGGTTCTTAAACCTAACTTTCATGTCGTCTGAAAAAAGCAAAAAACAGGCTCTCCGCGCCGTCCCCGATGCGGCATTGCCACCGGAGGACGACGCTCCGCTTTTTAAGACCATCCCCGAAAACACCGACGAATATGCTTCGACCGCGTGTCCGCTCTGTAACGGTTCGGGTTGGGAACAAGTCGGCAATCAAAGCAGCAATCAAGGCGTGCGACGATGCAAATGTTTCGTGCTGAAAGCCCAAGCCGATGTCGTCTCAACCGCCCGCATCCCGCATCGTTATCGCCCGTGTTCCCTGCACAACTACTATCCGATTCACGGCAACGGCACGCAGTTCCGCGCGTTCAATTACGCCGTCAGACTCGCCCGCGAATATCCGGCGATTGATCGCGGACTGCTTTTCATGGGAACGGTCGGCGTCGGCAAAACGCATTTGTCGGTCGCCGTTTTGCAAGAACTCATAGGCAAAGGCGTCGGCTGTTTGTTCTATGATTTCGGTTCGCTCTTAAAAGAGATTCAAGATTCTTACAGCAAAGTCTCACACACTTCCGAACTAAGCTTGCTCGCTCCGGTCTTCAACACCGATGTTTTAGTTTTAGATGAACTCGGTGCGTCGAAGCCGACTGATTGGGTCAGAGACACGATGATGCACGTCATCGGCAAACGCTACAACGACCAAAAACTGACCATCTTTACCACCAACTATCTTGACCAACGCCGCGCTTCGGAAGAAACCCTCGAAGACCGCATCGGCGTGCGTCTTAGAAGTCGTCTTTACGAGATGTGCAAAACCGTCGTCATCGAAGGCGAGGATTGGCGCAAGAAGAAGGACGCGCTGAACCCGTAAAACAAAACGATAAATCGCGTATCAAACCACGCAAAGAAGCGCAACGGATTCTGCTTTCCGTTGCGCTTCTTTGTTGCTTATTTTAATTGTTTATGCGGGTTAAGACTCGCTACTTCGCACCGTCAGATGTGTGAAATGCTTAACGGATTTCGTCGCGCTCAAGCGGCGGGACAATGGGCGGCGGAAACGTGACGTTGCGGTAAATCTCGCGCAAGCTCAAATCACAATCCAGCGACGGCAGATGAACAACTGCACCCAAATCAGCGAAGTCACGATAAATCCATTCGCCGTCTTCGGTTCTAAATAATTGCGTGACCGCCGCGCCGTCTTGCGCGACGAGCAAGTATTCACTGAAGCTTTCGATTGATTTGTAGTACCTAAACTTTTCGCTCCGGTCATAGTTGGCGGTCGAATCCGACAAAACTTCGACAATCAAAGCGGGATTCACCAACGCATCCACACCGCCGATTTTCTCAAACTTCGCCTCACCACATAACGCCGAAACGTCCGCGTAACGATAAGGCGGATGACTCGGAACTTTGATTCGCATGTTCGAGGTGAAGGCTTCGCACTTGCGCCCTGTCACCAATGACGACAGATGAATCAACGTGTCTCGGCAAATACGTTCATGCGCGGAACTGCCACCGCTCATGCAGAAAACTTCACCGTTGAAAAATTCATATCTTTCGTCCGTGTTGCGTTCCAACTCAAAGTATTCTTCGAGCGTATATCGTTTCTCTAAATTGGCGACCATTTACTTTTGCGCTCCCTTCAAGCTGTGATGTGGACAGGAATCAAACTTGCAAAATCAATTTGTAATATAACCGCCCTGACAAGTGAAGCGTTGAAGCGGACAAACATGCGACTTCATGCCGTGCAAACGCGGTGTGTATAATGCCGCAATCTCATACGACATCACAAAAAAGATTGCCCGTCGCATACCTATCGCTTCATGCCAAAACGCACAGACATCAAGAAAATACTTATCATCGGTTCGGGTCCTATCGTCATCGGTCAGGGATGCGAGTTTGATTATTCAGGCACGCAGGCTTGCAAATCGCTTCGCGGGGAAGGTTATGAAGTCGTGTTGGTTAATTCCAATCCGGCGACGATTATGACTGACCCGGAAACGGCTGACCGCACATACATCGAACCGTTGACCATTGAGGTCGTGACCAAGATTATCGAGCGCGAACGTCCCGACGCGCTGTTGCCGACGGTCGGCGGGCAGACGGCTTTGAATCTCGCGGTCGCTCTCTCTGATGCGGGCGTGCTTGAAACTTACGGCGTCGAGTTGATTGGGGCGCAGATTGAAGCCGTGAAAGTCGCGGAAGACAGACGCCTGTTCAAAGCCGCGATGGAAGCGGTCGGGTTGCCGATGCCGAAAGGGGGCTTCGCGCGGGCGTGGAGCGATGCGGAAAAGTTGGTTGAAACGACGGGTTATCCGGCGATTGTCCGTCCTAGTTTCACGCTCGGTGGGACGGGCGGCGGCACGGCGTATAACCCCGAAGAGTTTGAGGAAATCGTGCGCGGCGGGCTGTCCGCTTCGCCCGTGCATGAAGTCTTGATTGAGGAATCGCTTCTGGGTTGGAAAGAGTTCGAGTTGGAAGTGATGCGCGATTGTGCGGATAACGTCGTCATCATCTGTTCGATTGAAAACTTTGACCCGATGGGCGTGCATACGGGCGACTCGATTACGGTCGCACCCGCGCAGACTCTGACCGACCGCGAGTATCAAACTTTGCGCGATATGTCGGTCAAGATTATTCGCACGGTCGGAGTTGAAACCGGCGGCTCGAACATACAATTTGCCGTCAACCCTGTGAACGGCGAGATACGCATTATCGAAATGAACCCGCGCGTTTCACGCTCATCCGCGCTGGCGTCGAAAGCGACGGGTTTTCCGATTGCCAAAATCGCGGCGAAACTCGCGGTCGGCTATACGCTCGACGAGATTCCGAACGACATCACGCGGAAGACTCCGGCATCGTTTGAACCGACGCTCGATTATGTCGTCGCCAAAATTCCGAAGTGGTCGTTCGAGAAGTTCAAAGCCGCCGAAGATGTCTTGGGAACGCAAATGAAATCGGTCGGTGAAGTGATGGCAATCGGGCGCACGTTCAAAGAAGCTTTGTTCAAAGGGCTTCGTTCACTCGAAGCGACGACGCCTTTGCGATTAGAGAACGTCGCGCCCGATGAGCTTCAACGCAAACTCGCGCGCCCGAACTCACAACGCTTTTCATACATCACTTACGCTTTGCGAAACGACGTGAGCATCAGGGAAATCAATCGCTTGTCGGGGATTGACCCGTGGTTTCTCGAACAGCTTCAAGACGTGATGCACATTCAAACGTGCATCGAAGGCAAGCAACTCGAAGCGATTGACGACAATCTTTTACGCACCGCGAAAGAGGTCGGCTTATCCGATAGGCGGCTCGCTTATTTGACAGGCACGGATGAATTGACGGTGCGCGCCCGTCGTAAAACATCGGGCATCGTTCCGGTCTTTAAGCGCGTTGATACATGCGGCGCGGAGTTTGAATCGTTCACGCCGTATCTCTATTCGACTTACGAACAAGAGGACGAATCAGAGCCGACGACGCGCAGGAAGATTATGATTCTCGGTTCGGGACCCAATCGCATCGGGCAAGGAATCGAATTCGATTATTGTTGTTGTCATGCGTCGTTCGCTTTGCGGGACGCCGACTTTGAAACCATTATGGTCAACTGTAATCCCGAAACCGTCTCGACCGACTACGACACTTCAGACCGTCTGTACTTCGAGCCGCTGACGTTTGAAGACGTGATGAGCATCATTGATGTTGAGAAGCCGGAAGGTGTCATCGTGCAGTTCGGTGGGCAGACGCCGCTCAATCTCGCGGGACAACTTGAGAAAGCGGGCGCGCCCATCATCGGCACATCGCCCGACTCGATTGACCTCGCGGAAGACCGCAAACGCTTCACCGCCCTACTCACCGAACTTCGCATCCCACAACCGCCCGCCGGAACTGCCGTCACAAGCGATGAAGCCAACGCGGTCGCGGACGGCATCGGGTATCCGGTCTTGGTACGCCCAAGTTATGTGCTTGGCGGGCGCGCGATGGCGATTGTGTATGACGCGCCCGCGCTCGAAGATTACATGCGAACGGCAATCGCGGCATCGCCGGAGCGTCCCGTATTGATTGATAAATTTCTTGAGAGCGCGGCGGAGTTCGACGTTGACGCGATTGCCGACGATGAAAGTTGCGTCATCGCCGGAATCCAAGAACACATCGAAGAAGCGGGCATTCATTCGGGCGATTCGTCATGCGTCCTGCCGCCAGTTCGCATCGAGCCGGAACACGTCGAAACGATGCGGCATTACACACGTCGTCTGGCGAAAGCCTTGAACGTGCGCGGCTTGATGAACATTCAATTTGCGATTAAAGACGACCGCGTTTATGTCATCGAAGTCAACCCACGCGCATCGCGCACCGTGCCGTTTGTCTCAAAAGCGACGGGCGTTCCACTCGCACGCATCGCCGCCCTTGTGATGATGGGACGCAAACTTTCGAGTTTCAATTTGCCGGACGATCTGACCGACACGATTAAAAATCGCTTCTTCATCAAGTCGCCCGTGTTCCCGTTCGCCAAGTTTCCCGGCGTTGACCCTGTGCTGGGACCTGAAATGCACTCGACGGGCGAAGTCATGGGCATCGGCGAAACTTTCGGCGAAGCCTACGCGAAAGCGATGAGCGGCGCGGGGCTGACGTTGCCGCGTGAAGGCACGGCATTCATCTCGGTCAACGATGCGGATAAGGGCGCGGCTGCCGTCGTCGCGCGTCGTCTTGATAAACTCGGCTTCAAGTTAATCGCCACCTTCGGGACAAGCGAACGCTTACGCGAAACGGGCTTGGAAGTCGAAACCGTGTTCAAAGTCAACGAAGGTCGCCCGAACGTCGTCGACCTCATCAAGCAAGGCGACATCGCCATCATCATCAACACCCCGCTCGGTCGCACATCGCACTACGACGAGCAGGCAATCCGCCGCGCCGCGCTTCAATACGGTGTGCCGTGCGTGACGACGATGACCGGAGCGGAAGCCATCATCGCCGCCCTCACGTCGAACATGAACGGCGAAACATCCGTCATCACGCTTCAGGAATTGCACGCGATAACAATCTGAATTTAAGACAGTTTAATATCCATCGAACGCGAAGAAAAAGAGATCGAATATGAACGAAGATGAACAATACGAACGCCGCGAGCGACAAATCAATTTCATTATGGAACAACAAGCCCAATTCACCATTGACATGCAACGTATGAAAGAATCCGACGATGAATTGCGTCGCATCCTTGCCGAATACATGACTCAATCCAATGAGTACATGGCGCAATCAAACGAGCGCATGACACGAATCGAGCGAAACGCCGGGCAACAGCAGCAAAAAGCGGAGCAGCAACAAGAGCTATTAGCCCGTACACAAAGCTTGTTGTATTCGTCGCTTGAGAACCAAAAGCAAATCAAAATAGACCAAGAACAAATGAAGGCAACGATGAAAACTATCGCGTCGCACGTTGACCGTATCGGTGAAGCGATGGTTTATCTGCTTGACCGTGACAGTCGCAAGAACGGCGACGGCATTTAATAAATCGGAGTGCAAAACAGATGTCAGCTAATCCAAAACATTTTCTAACGCCGGAAGAATACTTGGAAATCGAAGAAGAAGCCGCGCGGCGGAGCGAGTATTTCAATGGTGAAATGTTCTTGATGGCGGGTGCAAGTCCGCGTCACGTTTTGATTATGGACAACACGGTGATTCATCTTGGAGTGCAAATAAAGCGCAAGCGGCGATGCAACATTTTTTCAAATGACTTGCGTTTGCAAGTTTTGCCGACAGGTCTTTACACATACCCGGACATCATCGTCGTGTGCGGCGCGCCTGAGTTTGCTAAAAGGCAGGGCGGAAAAGGTCGCACGGGAACGCTGCTTAATCCGACTTTAATTGTCGAGGTGTTGAGTGATTCGACGAAGGATTACGATAGAGGCGAGAAGTTCGCGCACTATCGCGCGCTGGAATCTTTGCGGCAGTATGTGTTGATTGCACAAAATAAAGTTCACGTCGAACTTTTCACCAGACAGGTTGACGGGTGGTTGCTGACCGAAACAAACAACCGTGAAGATGTGATTGCGTTGCCGTCAATCGAATGTGAGTTGTCGTTGACGGAAGCTTATGATGGATACGAAGCGTTGCCGGTGACGGCAGATAATGATGATGATGAAACAAACGAAATGAGGATTGAAGATGAATGAGCGGGAAACTATCGAACGTATTTTCAGCGAGTGTCAGGTGATTGCCGTCGTCGGTTTATCGTCGAAGCCGCGCCCGTCGAACATGGTGGCGAAGTATATGAAGCAACACGATTACCAAATCGTTCCGGTCAACCCGCGTGAAACCGAAGTCTTGGGCGAGCGGGCTTTCGCGTCTTTGAAGGAAGCGAAAGAGAGCATCGGGGCGATTGATCTGGTTGACGTGTTCCGGCGTTCCGAAGAAGCGGGAGCGGTGGTTGATGAGGCGATTGCGATTGGCGCGAAAGCCGTGTGGTTGCAAGACGGCGTGGTTGACGAGCGTGCGGCAGAGCGCGCGGCGGAAGCCGGATTGATGGTGGTTATGAATAGATGTTGGTTGCGCGATTATGCCAGACGGTGAAAGATGTTGGCGGTAGTCTTATAATTCGGGTCTGACAACTAATCTCGCACGGGTTCAGGTTTATGACCACACCGACACACGAAGTAACGCAACTGCTCGTCTCATGGGGCAACGGCGACGAAGCCGCCCTTGAGCAGTTGATTCCGCTTGTCCACAGCGAACTGCGCCGCATCGCCAAACGATATATGAACGGCGAGCGTCCCGGACACACTTTGCAGACGACGGCACTCGTCAATGAAGCTTACCTGCGACTTGTTGATTGGAAGAATGTGAGATGGGAAAACCGTTCGCACTTCTTCGCCGTCTCCGCGCAGATGATGCGCCGCATACTGGTTGACTTTGCGCGCCAGCGTGCTACACACAAACGCGATGCGGGCGTGCGTGTGATGACGCTTGACGGCGTGGCGGACATCGGGCAGATGAAGGATGGTAGTTTGATTGCCCTCGACGATGCGCTTAACGCCCTTCACACCTTCGACGAACGCCAAAGCCGGATTGTGGAATTGCGTTTCTTCGGCGGCTTGAGCGTCGAAGAAACGGCGGAAGTCCTGAAGATTTCCCGCCCAACCGTCATCCGCGAATGGACGAAAGCGAAAGCATGGCTCTACCGCGAATTGTCAAATAGTGATGAGTGATGAGTAATGAGTGATGAGTAAGTCATGTTACGCGATTTCGATTCTTTGCTCTGAAAGAGCATCAAGAAGGTAGCCAGAGGCAAGCACGCTCTGGTGCGCCGCCTCTGGAACACATCGTATAACCCGTCCGCGCCCTGAAAGGTGCGCGAAGAAAGTTGTGAGGCACGCATTGATTCAAACATTCTATGCGCCCTGTCAGGGCGCGGACATCTTTTCTATCGTAACCAGAGGCGGCGCACAAAGTGCTTGCCACTGGCTACCTTCTTTGTGTCTTTTCAGGACATGACCGCGTAAGGTGAGTGAGTAAAGGACATAATTCTTTCTCATCACCTCATCACTCATCACTTTATATGAAGCCTGAACGTTGGAAGCAAATCGGTAATCTGTTTGATGACGCCCTCGAACTTGAAGGCGAAGCCCGTGCTTCTTTCCTCGATGCGCGATGCGGTGATGATGCGGAGTTGCGCGCCGAAGTCGAATCTTTACTCACGGCGCATGAGCAGTCGCAGAGTTTTATCGAAACTCCGGCGTTGAATGTCGCGGCGCGTTTGTTAAGCCGTGATGACGAGGATGGAGTGGGAACTTTCGCGGTCGGGCAAGATGTCGGGCGATACGAGATTCATTCGCTGATTGGCAGAGGCGGGATGGGCGAAGTTTATCTCGCGGAAGATTCCGAACTCGAACGCCTTGTGGCTTTGAAAGTCTTGCCGACAGAGATTGCAAAGGACACGGAGCGCGTCCGCCGTTTCGTGCAGGAAGCGAAATCGGCTTCCGCTTTGAATCATCCGAACATCCTGACGATTCACGAAATCGGGCAGTTCGGTGATTCGCCGTTCATCGCCAGCGAATACATCGCGGGCGAGACTTTGCGCGACCGCGAGGGACGAAGCGACACCGAACCTTTGACGTTGGATGAGGTGATTGATGTCGCCGCGCAAGTCGCCGCCGCGCTTAACGCCGCGCACGCCGCCGACATCGTGCATCGTGACATCAAGCCGGAAAACATCATGCTGCGCGGGGACGGGTTGGTGAAGGTTCTGGATTTTGGGTTGGCGAAGTTGACCGAACGCAAACAAGCGGCGGTTGATATGGAAGCCGCGACCCGCTTTCAAGTCTTGACGACGCCCGGCATGGTCATCGGCACGCCCGGTTATATGTCGCCCGAACAGGCGCGCGGGAAAGCGACCGATGCGCGTTCGGACGTGTGGAGTCTGGGTGTCGTGATTTATGAAATGCTCGCTGGAAAACCGCCGTTCGCGGGTGAAACGCCGAACGATACGCTCGCCGCGATTCTCAAAGAAGAACCCGAACCGCTCCATGAAAATACGCCCGTCGAACTAAACCGTATCATCAGAAAAAGCTTGCAAAAAAATCGTGATGAGCGTTATCAAACCGTCAAAGATTTACTGATAGACCTCAAAAATCTACAACGTGAATTGGAGTTCACGCACGAACGCGAACGCCTTCACCTCTCGACATTCGCCAGCCCGAACACCGTCACAACGCAAGGGCGCGACAACTTCACTACCAACGCGGCGACCGTCGTTACCGCCAATCAAAACGCCAAACAGACAACGACCACATCAAGCGCGGAATACGTCATCGGCGAAATTAAACGTCACAAAACCCTGACGCTGGCGACCTTGCTTGTCACGGTTCTTGCCGCGCTTGGTCTGGTGATTTATCTCTCGGTCAGAACCACCGCGACCGCGATTGATTCCATCGCGGTCATGCCGTTCGTTAATTTCAATCAAGACCCGGAAACGGAATATCTTTCCGACGGTGTGACCGAAAGCATCATCAATAATTTGACGCAGCTTCCGCAGTTGCGCGTCATCCCGCGCAACTCCGTGTTTCGCTATAAGGGAAAAGAAATTGACACCGCGACGATTGCCAACGCTCTCGGCGTGCGCGCCGTTTTGACCGGAAGAATCACCAGACGCGGTGATGCTTTAACCATCAGCGCGGAACTCGTTGATGTCAGCAACGACAAGCAATTATGGGGTGAGCAATACGTTCGCAAAGTCTCCGACGCGCTCGCCATGCAACGCGATATTTCAAGGGAGATTTCCGAACACCTTCGCTTGAAGCTGTCGGGTGCGGACGTGCGACACATCACGACGAGCGGCACGGATAACCCGGCGGCTTACCAGTCTTATCTCAAGGGACGCTTTTACTGGAACAGGCGGACGACGGAAAATCTTCAAAAAGCGATTGAAGAATTTCAAGCGGCGGCAAACATTGATCCCGATTACGCGCTGGCTTACGTCGGCATCGCGGATTGTTATGCCCTGCTCGAAGAATACGCCGGAACGCCTTCGCGCGAGACTTTGCCGCCAGCTAAAGCCGCCGCCGAACGCGCGCTTCAACTCGACAACACGCTTGCCGAAGCGCACGTCTCACTCGCGTTTATTCTAACGAATTTGTGGCAGTGGGAAGCGTCGGAAAAAGAGTTCAAGCAATCCTTCGCCTTGAACCCGAACTACCCGACCGCGCATCAATGGTACAGCGGTCTCTTGCGCGATGTCGGACGCCTCGAAGAATCACTCGTCGAAGATAAACGCGCTCAACAACTCGACCCGTTATCACTGGTCATCAACGCCAATCTCGGACTCGGTTATCTGTTGGACGGCGACGTATATTCAGCCATCGAACAGAGCCGGAAAGTCATTGAACTTAATCCGAATTACGCGCCCGCGCACAGCATCTTAGGTTTGGCATATCTGCAACGTGGAAGCCATGCGGAAGCCCTCGCGGAATTAAGCAAAGCGGTGGAGGTTTCCAATCGTGCGAGCGGGATTTTATGTTTCCTCGGTTACGGCGAAGCGGTCACGGGAAACCGCGCGGCGGCGTTGAAGATTATCAAAGAACTCGAAGCGGCTTACGCCACACGTCAGGCGCGCGGTCAAGACATCGCGCAGATTTACGCCGCGCTCGGTGATAAAGACCAAGCTTTCGCGTGGCTTGAGAAAGATTATCAAGTTAGAAGCGGCGGCTTGCCGGTGATTAGATGGTATCCGATGTTTGCACCGCTCCGTGACGACGCGCGTTACGCAGACCTTTTGCGGCGCATGAATCTATAAAACGTCAGTTCGATGTACGTCCATCTCGGCAAAGTTTTTCAAGATTTTCAACCCCGCCGCCTGACTCTTTTCCGGGTGAAACTGCACGCCGCACACATTTTCACGCGCGACGATTGAAGCGTAATTCTCGCCGTACTCCGTTACCGCCAGAGCATCCTCCTGATGTTCGGGCGCACAAAAATACGAATGCACAAAATAGAAAAACGAGTCATCGGGCGTGTCTTTCAGCAAAGCATGTTCCCCTCGCAGATGAATTTGATTCCAACCGATTTGCGGAACGTGAAGCCGGTCATCGAAGCGTTTGACCTTTCCCGCAATCAACCCCAAACCTTGCGCTCCGCCGAACTCATCCGACTCGTCGAATAACATCTGCATCCCGACGCACACGCCCAAAAGCGGCACGCCGTCCGCGACACGCTCACGCACAAGGTCTTCCAAATTGTGTTCCTTCAAGGCGTTCATGCACGCGGCGAAAGCACCGACGCCGGGCAGCACCAACCTTTCCGCCGCACGCAAAACCGCTTCGTCCGACGTGACAATCGCATCAACTCCACTCGCCGCAAACGCCTTTTCAACCGAACGCAAATTGCCGACGCCGTAATCAATAATAGCGACTTGAATCATAAATTTTATTCGTCCTGCTTTTCGTGTTGCTCATCCTGTCCATGTACGGGTCAGAACCGCCTCCGGTAGCGGGCAGTTAATGTCGAGAGTTCAACCGCCCGCTACCGGAGGCGGTTCTGACATGGCACGCATGTCCCGTATGTGCAATTTTCATGACTGAATTCACACGACTTTCTCTTTCCACTTTCCGCGTTTGAAAAGAATCCCCGAAAGGATTGCCAGCAATGAAAACGCGGCGGTAATCGCCCAAAAAACTCCGGTCGGTCCAAGTCCGAAGCGATATGCCAAGACGTATGCCAGCGGAATCTCGAACAACCAGAAAACGAACAGATTCAAATAAGTCGGCGTCCATGTATCGCCCGCGCCGTTAAACGACGATTCCAAAACCATCCCGAAAGCATAGAACACGAAGCCGTAAGCGACGATGTGCAGACAGTCTGTGCCGTAAGCCAAAACCTGTGGCTCGACGGTGAAGAATCCGACAATCACGCCTGAGAAAAATAGAAACACAAGTCCGACCGCGCCGAGAACCGCGGCGTTGATAAATGCCGCTTTCCACACGGAAGCTTCGGCGCGTTCGGGTTTGCCCGCCCCCAAGTTTTGCCCGACGAGCGTCGCCGCCGCGTTGCTGAGACCGACGGCGGGCAGCAGCACGAACACGATTACGCGCAGACCGATGACGTAACCCGCGATAGCCTCGCTTCCGAAACCCGCGATAACGCGAACGAGCGCGCTCCAACTCGCCGTCCCAATCGTGAACTGCAAAACGGCGGGGGCGGCGATTTTGACGAGATTCAAAAGTATCTCTGAATCGAATTGCCAGTGCTGCTTGTGAATCGTGATGCGCCCGCTTTTACGAATCAAATACCACGCGGCAAACAACACGCCCGCCCCGCGCCCGATGGTTGTGCCGACCGCTGCGCCCGTCACACCTAAGCGCGGAAAAATCCAATTATCCAGAACGATTTGCGGCGCGTTGATGCCGAAGAAAGCGAAAATATCCGAGCCGTAAATAAAACACGGCGCGAGAATGATATTCAGTAAGTTAGCGAGAAACAGAACGCGCATCGCCACCGCCGCATCGCCCGCGCCGCGAAAAATCGCGTTGAGCAGAAACAGAAACACGATCACGAAATTGCCGCCGAGCATGATGCGCGTGAAGTCTGTGCCTTCGGTGATGACCTTCTCCGACGCGCCGAGAAGCGCGAGAAAAGTCGGCGCGAAAATCGTTCCAATCAAGCTCATCAAGACGGAAACGATAAGCCCTAAATAGAGGGCGTGCGCCGCGCTTTTCGCCGCGCCGTCCGGGTCTTTTTCACCTGTACGCCGGGCGACCGTCGCCGTCGCCCCGACGCTCAAACCGATGGCGACGGCATAGATAATCGCCAGCATTGATTCGGTCAAACCGACGATTGCCACCGCGTCCGCCCCTAAATGAGCGACAAAGAAAATGTCCACGATGGCGAAAATGCTTTCCATCAGCATTTCCAAAATCATCGGCACTGACAGAAGAAAAATCGCTAAACCGATTGAGCCTTTTGTAAAATCACGGTTCGAGCCTCTGACCGCTTCGCGTAAGATTGACCACCAACCACCCCGTTCTTCTACCGGCTCATTCAAACTCCGAACAGCCTCTTTCCCTGTAAAATCAGACATAAAAATTTAGGAGCGACTTGCGGTTGCATCACAGATTTAATTGAAGCCTGTACAAATTAAAGTTGCGGTGTTTTCACCGCGTGAGCGGTGGCTTGAATTTAGCCGTGCGTTTTAACGCACGGGAGACGGTAACAATATCCGCCGTCGCGTCAGCGACGATTGAACCTGACCGACGTGTTTTCAATCATCGCTGACGCGACGCCGATTCGATATTGACGTTTTCCGTTCGGTTAAAACGCACGGCTAAATTCATCACATCACCCCGCGATGATTTATGCACACGCTTCATTTAATTGAAGCGTGCGCGTAATTCTAAGTCGCTTTTTCTCAGTATTTTAGCTGTTTCCAATGTGCGCTCGAAAAATGTCCCATGAGCCTAGCTTCGAGGAACGCGAAAAGCCCCTGAAAGCTGGAGATTTTGGCGAAATGAATTACGCGCACGCTTCATTGTTCCAGCACGCTAGTTGAAACTATGCGCTTTCAGCGCAAGACTTTA
>JANDLT010000031.1 GCA_024330265.1 Pyrinomonadaceae bacterium MAG19_C2-C3
CCACAGTTTTCCATACCCAACCTATCCTTTCCTAATTTCCAAACACCCTCTTAGAAAGTTGCCAACGCAAGAGCAGTGCAAGTAAGAGGAAAGCTAAATGAGTGTCACGGAAATCGTCGAAGCGGTACGCGCGCTGTCGCCTAGTGAGCAAGCTCAAGTCAAAGCGTTAATCAACTCTCTACCTGACGACATGCCCGCTCGTTCGTACAACACGCACGAAAGCGAACGGGCGTGGATTGAACAGCACCGCGACGAGTATCTAAATCAATGGGTCGCGCTCGACGGCGACCGTCTGCTCGCGCACGGAACGGACGCGCGTGAAGTCTATCTTGCAGCACGCGCGACGAGCGATGCTGTTCCATATGTTGAGCGCGTCAAGCCGAGCGACAGATTACCGTTCGGAGGATGGTGACGCCTGTGCCGCATGAACTCAGATTCGACAAAGCGCATGATTACAGCACCGCCGAGGCGCGCGACGGCATCACCGTTCCGGTCACTCTGAGTACAGGACAAAGCAAGGTGGATTTAACGGCAAGCGTTGATACGGGTGCGAGTTTCTGCATCTTCGAGCGCGGCTACGGCGAGTTGTTAGGCTTAGACATCGAAGCCGGACAGGTGGAAACGCTCGGCACGGCGACGGGAACATTCAAGGCTTACGGTCACGTGCTGACGCTTCTGACGCTGGGACTTTCGTTCGAGGTGATGATTTACTTTGCCGGACACGAAGGCTTTGGGCGCAACGTGCTTGGACGACGCGGCTGGCTCGACCAAGTGCGGCTCGGAGTGATTGAGTACGACGGCAAACTGTACTTGAGCAAATATGACAGCCCCAAATCGTGAGCCGTACATCACCCTGACTAGCAAACAATTACATTGCTGATCTCAATCTGCGGAGTTGCTACGGACATCGGGAGACGACCTTCTTAGGTAGAGCAAAGTTCCAAAGCAACGATCAGCAAAATCAGCCTTATCACCGATTAAATTACATAGCCCACTGCGGCGCACCGCTCGAAAAGTTATTACTAAAGTGGAATTTGAATTGCACGAAGAGGCAACATGAAAACTATCGCAATCTCCAACCAAAAAGGCGGCGTTGGAAAAACCACAACAGCCGTTAACCTCGGTGCTGGATTAGCAATTGAAGGCTACCGCGTGTTGCTTATTGACCTTGATAGTCAATGCAACTTGACGCGGACGTTCATTGCGCCGGAGATGATAACCAACACACTTGTCAGCGTGCTGATAGACGACAAAGGTGAGCGGCTTCCCTTCTCCGCTGCAATCTATGAAACCCACATCCAAAACCTTGATCTTGCCGCCTCTCATATCCGGCTTGCTCGATTAGAAAAGAGCGGACAATTCGACGACCTGTTCCGGCTCAAAGACGCTCTTGCTCCGCTTGAAACTGAATACGATTTCGTTCTCATAGATTGCCCGCCAAGTCTTGGTGTTATTGTCACGCAAGCACTTCTCGCATCCGATTCAGTTCTCATACCGCTGGCGGCAGAATACTACGCTTTTGAAGGCACACAGGACCTGGAGGAGACAATCAAGAGCATTAGGCGATCAAACCCCGCGCTGGCGATTCTCGGCTATGTCGTGACGCGCTTTGACGCCCGCACAACCGCATCGGCTGATGCTTACGCGCAAGCCAGAACCATGTTTGGCGATAAATTACTTGAAACGCTGATTCGCAGCAACACTCACTTGATAGCTGCCCCCGCTTATCGTCAATCAATTCACGAGTACGCGCAAAACTCACGCGGGAGTGAAGATTACATGAACCTGATGCACGAGTTGCTTGCAAGGATGGAGATGACACAAAAAGTTAGATTGATTAAACAAGAACGACGGAGCGGTAGTGCAAAATGACAAGAAGCGTGCCCAAAGAAAAACTCAATATCACAACTCGCAAGCCACGACCTAAAGGCGACATGTTCGCCAACTTGCGTAAGCCACATGAAATTGAGACGCCCCCAATTGAGGATTTAATTCCTACTGATAGAAGCGAAGCTACGTCTATTTTGCAGCATCCAATTAGCCTGGTTGAATCAACTAGCCTAGTTGATTCTAGTAAAGAAGCCCGGTTAAAAACTAGCCTAGTTGATTCAACTAGCCATATCAAATCAACTGATCAAGATCTGAATGTTGATGTCTGGGGTAGCGTGCCAGAAATACACACGGGCTATGTCAAGTTATTTAACGTCATCATTGATTCTATTTATCCTCAACTAAACCCTGCGGAACAAGCGATATACACCCATCTTTTTCGATTATCGTGGGGACACCGGAAAGGTAGTTGCTTCATAGGTTTACCTAAACTCGCGGCGCGTGCGGGCATGTCCGTGTCTCCAGCGCAAAAAGCAATTACGAGATTAGTAAGCAAAGGACTGATTGAGAAAGCAACGCTAATCTTCGGTCGCGGGAAAGAGCAAGGAACTGAATTTAGGCTACCGCTTCCGACTAGGCTAGTCGAATCAGTTAGGCTAGTTGATTCGACTAGCCTAGTTAAATCAACCTACATTAAAGAAAACACATTAAAAGACACACACAACACAGAGCAAAGTGTGGGTGTGTTATCTCGTTTCACGTTGCAAGAGTGTCGGAGGTACGCTGACGGCTTACGTGCTGACGGAATTAACAATCCCGGAGGTTACGCAACGAAGATTCATCGAAGTGGGGAAGCCGACGAGCAAATCACTAAATTTCTTGCACCAATCGAATCAGCGAAAGCGGTTGACACAAGCGCGTGTCCCGATTGTCACGGTACAGGCTTCTATGAGCCGGGTGGAACGGGTCAAGGTGTAGCGAAGTGCAAGCACAATAAGCTGCCTGCAGCGATCTAATGATTGACACATAAGTTCTGCTATTTCGTGCACAATCGTTTCCCGCTTACATCACTGCCGGCAAATAAAAATTCAGTTACCATGTGCAAACGCCAAATAGCATTTCTCCTGCCTACTTACCTTCCATATTATGAATCCTCAATCACATCGCGGAGATTTGACAGCCCGGATGGTCGAGTTGCTGCTGCTGCTAACCGATGGTTCGCGCTCACAGAGAGAACTGATTAAACACTTTGGTGTTGACCGCAAAACCATCAAGCGCGCGATTGACGCGCTTTCTCTGCACTATCAAATCGTTGAGGAACCTGACGGGCGAGAAATCCGCTACCGCTTCAGCGACGATTATAAGTTCGTCCCGCCGACACTGACGCCTTCAGAGTTGGCGACGCTCTTACTGGCGCAAGAATCAATCGCCGCGACTGGACTATCAGCATTCGGTTCACCCTTTGCGGAACATGCTCGCCGACTATTGATGAAGGTTCGCATCTCACTGCCCGCTCCACTTCAAGCCAAACTAGACGCTTTAGCAAGCGTCTTTGGTTCTGCTGCTGTTGCCGCGAAAGACTTTGCGCCACACGCCGCAACTGTTGATCGCTTGACGAACGCCGCGATGGAGCAACGTCAGGTGCGACTTCGCTACCACAGCCTCACCGACGACAAAATAAAGGAACGCCTCATTGATCCGTACTCGGTCTATTTCGACCCTGACGGCGCGACGCTCAAACTCATTGCCTACGATTATCTAAGACATGACATTATTCCGTTCTCGATAGACCACATCAAAACGCTGCACGATACGGACACTCACTTCACGCGCCCGCCGGATTTTAATTTGCACCACTATCTTACCGAACGCTGCTTCAACGGCATTCACGGCGAACCCATTACTGTTCGTTTGCGCGCACACAACATGACCGCGCGTATCTTCCGCGAGCGCGTCTTTCATCCGTCACAACATGTCGTAGAAGACACTCCCAATACGGTGACAATTGAAATGCGCGTCGCACGCGGTCGCGGACTCGTTCGCTTCATACTTAGTTGGTCGCCCGACATTGAAGTGATCAAACCCGAAGAACTGCTCTGCGAAATCGCAGACCTACACAGACAGTCGCTTGCGCGCATGGTTGACGTGGCAAAATAAATTTCAAATTGAGTACGACGTTACCCCGTACACGCCCGATGTAGGTTGTAGTCTGCCCCTAGAAGTTAAATGATCTGGGAGAATCATGTATGACCGACCTTCCGCTGACAGAAGCACAGTTGCGGCTACTTTGGGGTAAGACTTGCCGCCACAAAGATGACCCGGAGCATTACGCCGTGCGCTATCATCCGTTGCTCTTTCACCTGCTCGACGTGGCGCACGCGGCACTGGCGTTATGGGACAACGTGCTGCCCACAGCTTTCAAGGAGCGCATCGCATCCGCGCTGCGTTGCGATTTGAAGCAGGCACGCTGGGTGGTCAGTTTTCTGGCGGGCGTTCACGATCTCGGAAAAGCGACGCCGGGTTTTCAGCTTCAAAGCACAACGCTCGACGACTGGCTTCCGAAGAATTTGGCGCAACTCGGACTTACCGTTCCGCTGAGGTGTGATAGCAAGCCGCACAACTTCGTCTCCACCAAAGAACTCTGTTCGTTCTTGCGCGATTCATCTTTCTTCTGGCAGAGCGACAAGTGTAGTGCCCGCGTACTGGGGCACATCACAGGCGCGCACCACGGCACGTTCCCTGAAAGCTTTGATTATGCACGGTGGGGCGAATCTGTGTGCGGCGATGCGAAGTGGCACGAGGTGCGGCTCGCGCTCATGCACGAACTGCGCGCAGCGTTGTGTCCGCCGAGGTTCGTCTTTCCCGCAGTAGAGTGGCGCGAAGATAAGGTTGGAGCAGTGCCGCAACTAGCCGGTTTCATCTCCGTCGCCGATTGGATTGGCTCGTCATTCAAGTTGGTCGGACACCGTGACGGCACGCTTCCGCTCGCTGAATACATCCTAGAATCAGAAAATCGGGCGCAAGAGGCACTTTATGACTTCGGTTGGGCGGCGACACCCGCACCGCGAGGCGTGCGTCCAGACTTCGCCGAGTTTTGGGGGTTTGCGCCCAACGCGCTGCAAGAAGCCGTGATAGAGCAAACACGCGCCGTGACCGCGCCGTTCTTTCTTTTGATCGAAGCACCAATGGGTGTCGGCAAAACCGAAACCGCGCTGTGGGCGTGCGACGCCGCGCAAGCGAAAGCCAACAGCGGCTTCTATGTCGCACTCCCAACGCAGGCGACCTCAAACGCGATGTATAAGCGCGTCAAGAAGTTTCTGATTAAGCGATACAAGGACGAACAGGCAATTCATCTGCAACTCGTTCACAGCCACGCCAGATTGTCGGACAAGGTGAAGATTGTTTTTCGGGGGCTGGAGCCGCTCTACGATTCAAACCTTACGCCCGATGAAGCGCGCGTGGTAGCGGCGAGTTGGTTCTGCGGTGCTAAACGTCCGCTGCTCGCGCCCTTTGGCGTCGGCACGATAGACCAGACTTTGCTCGCCGCTTTGCAAACACGTCATTGGTTTGTGCGCCTGTTCGGGCTGGCGGGCAAAGTCGTGGTGTTCGACGAGGTTCACGCCTACGACACTTACATGAGCCGTCTGCTGACGACGCTTATCGCATGGCTACGTGAGGTCGGGTGCAGCGTCATCCTGCTGTCGGCAACGCTGCCCACTTCTAAACGCCGCGAACTGACACGCGCGTGGGGCGGTGAATTGCCCGCCGATGAAGCGGCTTACCCGCGTCTGACATGGTGTTCGCTTGATCAATCAACCGCGACCTCAATACCCGTCGCGTCAAGCGATCAAGAACAGAAAGATAACCAAGAACCCAAGCCGGTCGCCGTGCGCCACCTTCGACCGGACGAAGTGGGTAAAACGCTGCGCGATAAACTTCGAGACGGCGGTTGCGCCGCGATCATATGCAATACAGTCGTCGAGGCGCAAGAGATGTTCGAGCGGTTACGCTCTGAGGTCGGCGACGTAGTGCCTGCGGAAGGTTGGACGCTGTTCCACGCGCGTATGCCATTTGGTTGGCGGCAGAGAATCGAAGATACGGTCGTCAAACGTTTCGGTAAGCAGAAAGCGAAACGTCCGCCTTGCGCCGTCGTAGTGGCGACCCAAGTCATAGAGCAGTCGCTGGATTTGGATTTCGATTGGATGGCGAGCTTCATGGCTCCCGGCGATCTTCTGCTTCAACGTTTGGGACGTCTGCAACGCCACTCGAAAGACGAGAACGGTGTGACTATCGAGCGACCCGCATTGTTGCAGACGCCCGAAATAGCGGTGATGTGCGATGCGACCGGAAACGAGATTCCATCATTCGGTCGCAGCGAAAAGGTGTATGAACTTTACGTGCTGCTGCGCTCGTGGCTCGTGTGGCGCGGACGGAGTGAGGTTCAACTACCCGATGAAATCGAGGCACTCGTCCAAGCCGTTTACGACGACAAGCCGCAAATGCCCGATGCAAATTGGCAAAACGCGCTCACCAAAGCCGAACAAGCCGCCGAACAAAAACGTCGTAAAGCGGAAATGACAGCCGAGAAGGTGGTGGTAAGCGTCCGCGGCGAAAACGGAGAGCTTCGTGACCCGTATAAGTTCGTAGATGCTCCCAATCTCGACCTGTACGACGAAGACGATCCAACCGCGCACAAAACCCTGCGCGCTGCGACGCGCGACGGCGATCCGTCGGTGATGGTGGTCTGCCTTTGTCGTCACGAAGGGCAACTCTTCTTCTTCAACGACGCGGGAGAACGAGACACCACGCATTCGCCGCTCGACTTGGACATAGAGCCGACCCCCGACCTCACACGCAAACTCATCGAACATTCGCTATCGCTTTCGCATCGCGCGCTTTTCGAGGAGCTATGCAGAAAGAAAGTCCCGGTAGGTTGGAAGAAGTCGCCAGTGCTACGTCACTTTCGCCCGCTTAAACTTGATAACAACCTGACCACAGTCAATGGATACCGCCTACGACTTCACCACGAGTTAGGTTTAGTTATCGAAAAAGAATAGTCGAGGTAGTAAGCCACTCCGCATTCGTCCCCATATACATGAGGAACACGTTGCCACCAGTCACTAATTAGGGTTCACCTCCGAAGTCTCGGAGAAAAAACCACCCAAAAATTAACAACGATTTGATGCAGACATGAGTGCTATGTTAGCTGATTTACGTGTCATTGAAAAAAGCTATTGACAGAATACGATTCAAGGTCTATAAGTTTTTGCAAGAATGTTGTAGAGTTTTCAGCTATCACAAATTACTTAGGTGAAGCACTAAAGGCACGATGCAGAGAATCACAAAAGAAATCAACAGCGACTTGTATGTGAACATGAATAAATCACGGTTACTCATAAGCATTTAGAACAAAACCGGATTCGATTGTCAGATGTTCAGCTTAAAAAGATATTGCAATTTACCAAATGCGAACTCAAAACGCGACGTAAAGAAAGAGCCAAGTAGTGACTTTCACCTTTGATCTCACCTCACAACCGTGGATTCCCGTGTTACGCAATGACGGCAGTTTTGCCGAGCTAGGTTTACGCGATGTTTTGGTGCAGTCCGCGCACCTGCGCGAGGTCGCGCATGATTCGCCGCTGTTCGTCGCTTCGATTTATCCGGTGCTGAGCGCGATTCTGCACCGCGTGTTGCTTGGTAGAACCACCCGCGAGCGCATCACCGCGTGGGAAACGATTTGGCATAAGAAACAGTTCGGTGTCGAGGAAGTAATCACCATAGACGCTTACTTCCGTCGTTGGAGTGATCGCTTCGATTTGTTCCACACACGTTTTCCTTTCTATCAAATCGCCGGGTTGGAGATGAAGGAATCAAGCGCGCTGTCACGATTGGCGATGGAAGAGAACAACGCGCCCCCGCAGTTCGCTAACGCCGCCAACCCCGAATGGCAATCGCCGTCTCCGGCACTCGCGGCGCAACTGCTGGTGACGATTCAGAACTTCGCGCTCGGCTTCGGTAAAAGCTCCAAAGCCACTATTGCGGGGGAAGAGATCGAGCCACCATATTCAGCAGACGGTCCGTTATTACGCGGCTTCACGGTGTGGTCTTCGGGCGAAACGCTGTTCCAAACCTTGATGCTGTGTTTAGTGCCGCATATGTTGTCCACAGAGGACAAGCCATGCTGGGAACTTGATGCGCCTCACGAACTCCGCGACAAGTTGGTGAACGGCAAGCGTCAAACGACCCCACCGCGCGGCGTGTGCGACCGTCTGACGTTGCAGAGCCGTTTGATTCGATTGCTGCCAGAGGAAAAGGACGGGGCGGTTATCGTGCCGCGTGCTTACTTCACGCAGGGGCGCAGTTTGGAAAAAGATGCCACCGGACGACCTTCGTTTCACCCGCTCAAACTCTACACTGTCTCCAAGAAAGAGGGTGTGATGGTGATGGGTCTGTCCGAAGGTCGCGCTATCTGGCGCAACGCTCACGCTTTGCTGTCACCCAATGCCCATAATCAAACCGAGGACAATCTGCTCGCTTGGATGCGACAATTGGTTGCTGATGGCGGCGTGTTCGCGCCCGACTTCCGACCCAATCTCAACGTCGTTGGCATGGCGACCGAGCCGGGCAAAGCCGGTAAGTTTCTGCTCTGGCGGCATGACCGTCTGCCGCTCCCGCCCGCGTTGCTGCTCCAGCCCAATCTACGCGAATGGCTTGAAGCAGCTAATGAAGATGCCGAGCGCGTCGCCGAAGAGATGCGCCGCCGCTTCAAGATTGTGGCGATCACCTTTATCGCGGGTGGAACAGAGAGCGGAAGCAAACCACATCCCGATGATGTGAAAGCGTTCATCTACAAGTTCGATCCACGCCGCTCGTTCTGGTCACACATCGAAAATCATTTCTACCGGCTGCTCAAACAATTGCCGGAGCAGCCTGAATTAGCGTTTGCAGAGTGGGAACGCGACGTGCAACACGCCGCCGAAGAATGCCTACAAGCCGCGTGCAACTCCCTCGGCACATCGCCGCGAGCCATCTCTGCCGTTGCACAGATAGACGTTAAAAAGGGCTTACAACCTGCTTACCTGCGCGATCCAAAGAGCTATCTCGCCGCTAGAAAGCAGCGCGAGAAAAACTTAAACACAGCTAGTGACGACTCCGAAGGTCACGATGCGACTTCGACCTCTTCGACACCCACCGCGCCTTAAAAAGCACGCAACTTTTCACTCTATTCCGCTTCAGGAGGTACTCGTTCTTGAACTCAACATCAACCGCACCACCAAAGCCTGAGCCTTCGGCGTTCAACGAACGACGCAGACGATTTATCGGCAACCTGCGCCTCCTCGAAGAACACGACGACGGTCCTTCACGCGCAGGCTTGGCGGCGTTGCGTGCCGGACTCCGCACCAAAAACGGGATCGCCATCGAGATGATGCCGCACGTCGTGCCATATCTGGACGAGCGCGAACACACCAACGATTGCTGGTTCTTCGCCATCGCCGCGCTATTCGCCGCGCACCCGCTCACCACGAAAGAGAACATATCGCTCGGCGGCTCATTCGGTCGGCTGCGCGAGAAATCCGGCTCAATCGAGAAACGCTTTCAACTCTTGCTCGCCAGCGATGAAGAAGACCTTTTCGAGCGACTCAAGAAGATTGTCAGCCTGCTTAAAGCGCACAACGTACCGGTCAACTGGTACGCGC
Organism: Pyrinomonadaceae bacterium MAG19_C2-C3; assembly: GCA_024330265.1. Lineage (GTDB taxonomy): Bacteria > Acidobacteriota > Blastocatellia > Pyrinomonadales > Pyrinomonadaceae > JANDLT01. The sequence continues at coordinate 9,528 of JANDLT010000031.1, forward strand.
TGCTGAGAGATTTGACGACACGCTCTTGGGACGACCCGCAACGCCACCTCCAACTGGATTGGGCGCGCGACTTCTACCGATCCGCTCCGATTAAATCCACACCCAACGCTTCTTGAGGAACACTATGAAAATCGAACTTCACCTTATTCAGAGTTTCGGACCTTCGTGCCTGAACCGCGACGACACCAACTCGCCGAAGGATTGCGATTTCGGCGGCGTGCGCCGCGCGCGCATCTCGTCGCAGTGCTTTAAGCGCGCCTTACGCGGCTACTTTCGCGCCAACAACCTCGTGCCGGTCGGCGAGCGTACCAAGCGTCTGCGCGATGAATTAGTACCGCGCTTGAGTGATCTACAGCCATCCGAACTTGTGCCTTACGCGGTGGATGCCTTTGTGAATACTTACTACTCCAAGCCGGACGGCAAGAACCCGGCGCACGCCGCGGTACTTCTGTTTCTTTCCGAAACCGAGATGGAGACGGTCGCTCAGATCGTGCGCGAGAAGTGGGACAGCCTGCAAGACATTGCCAACAAGCGCGCTATGAAGGTCGCCGAAATCACAGCTAAAAACGCCAAAAAGAAAAGCAAGCCTGCTGACGAGCCTACGTCAGGAGGCGAGGTGGATAGCGATTCGGGAGGAGGGAAGTACGAGAACCTTCCCAAGCCTGAAGTCGATAAAGAGATTGTCGGGCGATTGAAAGATGCAGCCCTTTCGTCAGACATCGCGCTTTTCGGTCGTATGCTCGCTGAACACACCGAACACAAAATCGAAGCCGCCTGTCAGGTCGCACACGCGATTTCGACACACGCCGTCGCGCCCGAATTCGACTTCTTCACCGCCGTCGATGACCTCAAGCCGGACACGGAAGATGCCGGAGCCGGGATGCTCGGCGAAACCGGTTTCAACGCCGCCGTTTTCTACCGTTACGCTTTGCTTGACGGCAAAGCACTTGCGCGTAACTTGGGTGATGACAATGCCGCCGCGACGGAGACCGCACGTGCCTTCCTTCAAGCATTCATCTATGCCTTGCCGACCGGCAAGCAGAACTCTATGGCGGCGCAAAACCTGCCCTCGCTCGGTTTCTTCGTCGTGCGCGAAAGCGGCGCGCCGATGAATCTTGCTAACGCCTTCTGCACTCCGGCACGTCCCATTAAAGAATTTGATTCAACCAAAGGCTCGATAAAGGAGATTGGTCTTCTCGAAGGTTCAGTGAAGATGTTTGCCGATTACTGGCAGCGTTACACAGGGGTTTATGGAACCGACGGCATCATCTCCACCGCGCTGTTCTGCCTCGACGGAAGCGAGTATGTGAGCGCACTCGGCGAAGCGGCTTCGGTTCAGAGTGCCATTGAAAAGACAATTACAGCGGCGGAACGCGCCTAGGGAGGTATGGATGCCGACGACGCTACTAATGCAACTCGCGGGACCGATGCAGTCGTGGGGCTTTCGCTCGCGCTTCGACAACCGTGATACAGGTTTGGAGCCGACCCGTTCGGGCGTAATCGGCTTGTTGTGCGCCGCACTGGGACGTGGGCGAGACACTGACCTGCGTGAATTTGAATCTTTGCGTATGGGCGTGCGCGTGGACGCGGCGGGGCGTATTGCGGTGGATTACCACACCGCACAACCCGTATGGCGCGGCTCCACTGCAACGACCGTGTCCAACCGCTACTACCTTGCCGACGCACGCTTCCTCGTCGCTCTTCAATCTGATGAGGTAGCGTGGCTACAAGACATTGAAGCCGCGCTCCGAAATCCCATGTGGTCGTTATTTCTGGGACGCAAATCGTTTGTGCCGTCGCTGCCGCTGCACTTGGAAACTTCTGGCTTGCGAGAGGGCGAAGTCGAGCGGGTATTGAAAACCGAAGCGTGGCGTTGGCTGTCTGAAATAGAGTGTGACGCGGTCGGAATTTCACCGCACTTGCGGCTCGTGCTTGAAACGGATAAGCCGCGTGACGGTGTGGCGACGAACGACGCGCCACGCGACTTCGCACGCAGACGCTACGGCTCGCGCTACCTACGCACAGACTTCTGCCAGCCGCCGACCGCGCGGCATCCGCTCGCCGAAGAACCGCGCTTCAAATACAAGCGCAATGAGGTATCCCGATGATTTTCATCTCAATGCTGCGGCTTGACCCGATGTCGCGCCGTGTGCAAACGGAACTTTCGCGTTGCTACGAGATGCATCGCACGCTCTGCCACGCCTTTCCGAATCTCTCCGGTGATGAGTGGACGGCAGCGCGCGTGTTGTTCCGCGTTGACGACGATGGCGGAAGTCTAAAACTGCTTGTCCAGTCGAAGCATGAACCCGACTGGCACGCCTTCTCACATCATCTCAACGGCGCACGCTACCTACTTGCCACGCCGCAGGTCAAAGAATGGGAGCCGCAGTTTCGCACAAGTCAGACGTTGCGGTTTCGTCTTTTAGCCAACCCGACATTTCGACCGAAAAAAAACGACGGGAGTGACGGCGAGCGGCGTGGGCTGTACCGCGAAGCTGAACGCCTCGACTGGCTCGCGCGCCAAAGCACCAGATGCGGCTTTGCGCTGCCGCAATCGCGAACGACGTTGCGAAGAAACGGTGTGCCTTTAATCTTTCGCGGTCGCCCCCACGATGAATTGACGCTCGATCTGCCGACGTGTCAGGTCATAGACCTCAACGACGGGAGACGCTTTCCATCATCCGACCGGAAAATTCAATTCTCTGCCGCCCGTTTCGACGGTGTGCTTCAAGTAACGGATGTCGAATTGTTCCGCCACGCCTTGGAGAACGGCATCGGAGCCGCGAAGGGCTTCGGCTTCGGTCTGCTCTCCGTCGCCCCAATCTAAATTATAAGATTGAAAACGGACGGGAAGGAGAACTGGTATGAAAACCAAAGATTTGCACGCGCTTCCGAAAGTGCGCGACAGCGCGAGTTATCTATACGTCGAGCATTGCCGCATTGACCGCGAAGCGAAAGCCATCGCTCTACACGATGCGGAAGGCAGCTATCAAGTTCCGTGTGCAAACCTCACGACGCTGATGGTTGGACCCGGAACCAGTATTACGCACGCCGCCGTGCAGACGCTCGCCGACGCCGGAACGCTCGTGTTGTGGATGGGCGAACAGGGCGTCAGGTTTTACGCGCAAGGCATGGGCGAAACACGCGCAGCGCGCAATCTGTTGCGTCAAGCGTGGCTGTGCTCACACGATAAACTGCGTCTGCGCGTCGTGCGAAGACTTTATGAAATGCGCTTTGTCGAAACACTTGACGAAAACTTGACCCTGCAACAGATACGCGGCAAAGAAGGCATTCGCGTTCGTGAAGCTTATCAGCAAGCTAGTCGCGCCAGCGGCGTAGAGTGGGCAGGACGCGCCTACAAACGTGACGCTTGGAAAGATGCCGATCCAGTCAACCGCGCTTTGTCAGCCGCCAACAGTTGTCTTTACGGCATCTGTCACGCCGCGATTGTCTCTGCCGGATATTCGCCCGCGCTCGGTTTCATACATACGGGAAAAATGCTGTCGTTCGTCTATGACATCGCCGATTTGTACAAAGTTGAACTGACCGTGCCGCTCGCGTTTCAAGTTGCGGGAGAACTAGCCGGGTCAAACACGGAAACGGAAATACGACGCCGCTGCCGCGATACGTTTTACGAAGGCAAGTTGTTGCAACGCATTATTCCCGACATTGAACAGGCACTCGCGGTTGCCGACCCAAAGACCGACACCATTCCCGACTTCGATGCGGACGAAGCATTACCCGGCGGATTATGGAACCCGGAAGCCCATACCGTACAAGGCGGCATCAATTGGAGCGACGACCCGGAAGGAGGTGAGCAGGCATGGTCGTGATGATTCTGGAAAGCGCACCCGTCAGCGTGCGCGGCGAGTTGACTCGTTGGCTTTCGGAGCCACGCGCTGGCGTGTTCGTCGGCAACATCTCCGCAATGGTGCGCGAAAAGCTTTGGGAAATGGTTTGCACGAAGGTTAAGGGAAAGGGCGGCGGGATGCTGATTCAAACTACCGCTACGGAACAAGGCTACACCATCCGCACGCACGGAAATACGACTCGAACTATTCGAGACTTCGGCGGTCTTTTTCTGGTAAAAATACGCTAATTGCTGTGTTTTCACAGTATGTTCTCCACGCGCGTGGAGATGAACCGGTTATCCGCGACTGGGCAGCCCTAGCAGTCAAATGTTCTCCACGCGCGTGGAGATGAACCGATGTAGGCTTTATGTCAGAAGGGCGTAAGGAAATGTTCTCCACGCGCGTGGAGATGAACCGCCGCTCCCCGACAACATCGTTCAAGTCGAGCTATGTTCTCCACGCGCGTGGAGATGAACCGTTACCGACGATGAGATGACCGACTCTGCCGGGATGTTCTCCACGCGCGTGGAGATGAACCGCTTACGCGAATCTTTGAAAGCCGAACGTGAAGATGTTCTCCACGCGCGTGGAGATGAACCGCACGATTACACCGTGCTGTGCGCGTTCTGCGCATGTTCTCCACGCGCGTGGAGATGAACCGTTCTATCGCGCTCCCTAACAACCGCTTGCAACATGTTCTCCACGCGCGTGGAGATGAACCGGCGGGGACGCGCTCAATGCTTCTTTACTGATTATGTTCTCCACGCGCGTGGAGATGAACCGACACGCAAACCAAACTGCGCCCCCCTGCACGAATGTTCTCCACGCGCGTGGAGATGAACCGTGACAGCCCCGCAAGTGAGGTGCAGAGCGTGAATGTTCTCCACGCGCGTGGAGATGAACCGTCTGAAACAAGTTGATAAACAGGAGAAAAGACATGTTCTCCACGCGCGTGGAGATGAACCGGGTAAGCGCGTCACCAACGCACGTGGCGGCTAATGTTCTCCACGCGCGTGGAGATGAACCGCTGGTGATAATGGGCAAGTCTTGAATCGTTCAATGTTCTCCACGCGCGTGGAGATGAACCGAAATCAAAAGCGTTTTGCGACGATGCCACATAATGTTCTCCACGCGCGTGGAGATGAACCGACCGCCGCGACGCATGGGTCGCGGTGCATCTTATGTTCTCCACGCGCGTGGAGATGAACCGCGGCGGCGGTGAACTTGCTTAACGCGATGCACATGTTCTCCACGCGCGTGGAGATGAACCGCAGCCGAACGCTTGAGCTAACGCGGGCGCGCGATGTTCTCCACGCGCGTGGAGATGAACCGTAGTTCGCACGTCGTCGCCGTGCGGTCGCACCATGTTCTCCACGCGCGTGGAGATGAACCGAAGGCGATTCGCGCGCGGCATTTTTGCTTGTCATGTTCTCCACGCGCGTGGAGATGAACCGGAAACCGAACCATGAAAATCAATCTAACCGCCATGTTCTCCACGCGCGTGGAGATGAACCGCGGTGCGGATTCGAGTTGCGCCTTGTACTCCTATGTTCTCCACGCGCGTGGAGATGAACCGTCCCATAAAGCGCGTGACACGTCGGGCGAATAATGTTCTCCACGCGCGTGGAGATGAACCGCAAGACGTAAGCAACCAAGATCAATTCAACGAATGTTCTCCACGCGCGTGGAGATGAACCGCCGTGCGGTGTGCGGTTGCATAGACAGCTTTCATGTTCTCCACGCGCGTGGAGATGAACCGGCACATTCGAGTTTCCGGCGAACGGCGACGAAATGTTCTCCACGCGCGTGGAGATGAACCGCAGTTCCGCCGCTTCCTTCTCGGTGCGAACCGATGTTCTCCACGCGCGTGGAGATGAACCGTCTTCGTTGAGCGTGCGTCCGATGTTCTTTACATGTTCTCCACGCGCGTGGAGATGAACCGCAACCGAACTACTGTTTATGAGACTAAATGCTATGTTCTCCACGCGCGTGGAGATGAACCGTTAGCCACACAGAGCAACGCCGCTTCGCCATCATGTTCTCCACGCGCGTGGAGATGAACCTTCCGGGCGAACAACCCTTTGTTAGCTGGACTGATGTTCTCCACGCGCGTGGAGATGAACCGTCACATGGGAAGACGGCGATTTGCTGCCGCACATGTTCTCCACGCGCGTGGAGATGAACCGGTGTTCTGATATTCAATCTTAACGATGCGCTCATGTTCTCCACGCGCGTGGAGATGAACCGGTAAGGTTTTTGGCAGCGCGGGCTATGCGAGCATGTTCTCCACGCGCGTGGAGATGAACCGCATCCGATGACGAAAAAAGTACTCTTTCCGCCATGTTCTCCACGCGCGTGGAGATGAACCGTCGAAACCCTATAACAGACGGCGTGCGTTACGATGTTCTCCACGCGCGTGGAGATGAACCGCGCACGCGGCGACGTTGGGATGTGGCGAACACATGTTCTCCACGCGCGTGGAGATGAACCGTTCGCGCAAAATCATTATCTGATCTTCCCGACATGTTCTCCACGCGCGTGGAGATGAACCGATATTAACCGTGTCAAGGGGGTGTTCATTGACATGTTCTCCACGCGCGTGGAGATGAACCGCACGCGAATTAGCGATGACGCAAGAGGTCAAGAATGTTCTCCACGCGCGTGGAGATGAACCGACGGAGACGAAGCCCGATAGATAACCGATGCTATGTTCTCCACGCGCGTGGAGATGAACCGAGAAGCGGAACGAGTTTATAGCTTTGGTAAGGATGTTCTCCACGCGCGTGGAGATGAACCGACCGCGATAAAATCTTTGAATTACTTGAGAAGATGTTCTCCACGCGCGTGGAGATGAACCGCGGGGAAAAGTGGAAGTAGTCAATGTTGCGCGATGTTCTCCACGCGCGTGGAGATGAACCGTTTTCAACGCGACCGATGTAGGGCTTGCCTTCATGTTCTCCACGCGCGTGGAGATGAACCGTTCGCGGGCGACTCGCCTTTGTTTTCTTTGCCATGTTCTCCACGCGCGTGGAGATGAACCGTTTTGCCTGAACCGGCGACGGCGTTAACCATGATGTTCTCCACGCGCGTGGAGATGAACCGTCGCGGAAGCCCTTAATCGCTTTCATGCGCTGATGTTCTCCACGCGCGTGGAGATGAACCGTCGCTGGCGAGGGTCGCGCTGCAAGCGGTTGTATGTTCTCCACGCGCGTGGAGATGAACCGCATTCCGTGACGGTCGCCACGGAAGCGGCAACATGTTCTCCACGCGCGTGGAGATGAACCGTTCGCGCATGGGCAATCGCGCGCACGGATGATATGTTCTCCACGCGCGTGGAGATGAACCGTAATCGTCTGTGTATGTTCCTTCATCGTCGCTATGTTCTCCACGCGCGTGGAGATGAACCGGTACTGGTCGCACTCGTGGCATAACTGCACGGATGTTCTCCACGCGCGTGGAGATGAACCGTGTTGATAGGCGCGATTGAAGTTGACCCGCACATGTTCTCCACGCGCGTGGAGATGAACCGTTCGCACACCTTTCAGACTACAAGGTGCAGCCATGTTCTCCACGCGCGTGGAGATGAACCGAATCGTCAAACAGATGACAAGTCTGTGGTAAGATGTTCTCCACGCGCGTGGAGATGAACCCGAAGCCCACGTCTTTCGCAGCCTGTGCGATCTATGTTCTCCACGCGCGTGGAGATGAACCGAACGCATGAACGCGAAAACCGCCATGACCGTCATGTTCTCCACGCGCGTGGAGATGAACCGTGCATGGTAACGGTCAACGCTCCGGTCAAGTTATGTTCTCCACGCGCGTGGAGATGAACCGGTTGTGCCAGTCCGACGCGGTTTGACGTGTCCATGTTCTCCACGCGCGTGGAGATGAACCGGATGCGACGCTCTTACGTGCAAGCAATGCCCGATGTTCTCCACGCGCGTGGAGATGAACCGAGTTGATTGCGAATGAAAGCGTATCGCCCTGCATGTTCTCCACGCGCGTGGAGATGAACCGGGTTAGCGGATTTAACGGAAAAACGTAATCGCATGTTCTCCACGCGCGTGGAGATGAACCGCGTAGTGACGCTCTACGTCGCGCTCTTTACGAATGTTCTCCACGCGCGTGGAGATGAACCGAGCGAGTCGGCGGCGGCGGGAAGCGTGGCGGTATGTTCTCCACGCGCGTGGAGATGAACCGGGCAATTCGACTCTCTCACGACGCGAACAAGCATGTTCTCCACGCGCGTGGAGATGAACCGTTTGTGCGTTCATCCATTGCCGCTCACCTCTTATGTTCTCCACGCGCGTGGAGATGAACCGATTTATTTGCTTGAAAGCGAAGCATACGCACAACAGGTAAAGCGAAACGATACGGTCGGCGACAGAGGTTTAGACCCGGCACTCGTTCCGTCTATCGTCGCCAAAGCGCACGCTGCCGGACTCAGAGTTAGCGCGCATGTTGACACCATCACTGACTACCGGGTTGCGCTTAGAGCGGGCGTTGACGAGATGGCGCATCTACCGGGGTACTACTTCGGCGAGAAAGACGACAGACGCAAGTACGAACTCACTATCGAAGACGCGAAAGAAACGGCACGGCGCGGCGTGTGGGTTGTGCCGTGTCCAATCGTTTACGAACGGGCGGATGCCAAGACGCTGGCGCGGATTGACGAATTGCGAACTCGTAATTTAACGCTTTTGAAAAAGCACCGGGTGAACATCGCACTCGGCTCTGACAACTACGGCAGCACTCCACTCAACACCGTGCTGTATCTCAACAAGACAGGGGCGTTTAGCAATCTTGAGACGCTAAAGATGTGGTGCGAGGCGACACCACAAACCATCTTTCCGAAACGCAAAATCGGGTTTTTGCGTAAAGGCTATGAAGCGAGTTTCCTCGTGCTTGACGGCAACCCTGTTAAAGACTTCGCGCAAATCAACAACATCCGATTGCGCTTCAAGCAAGGGCGGTTTCTAACTTCTGTTGAAAAGAAGCCGTAATCTGCGACAAGTAATTTGATTCGTCACCGAAATAAATCATTCATTAACGTCGTCATAGTTGCTTATGTGCCGTTCGCCTAGCGCAACCGAATCAAAACACAGAGGTACCGCCTTCTTGTAATTACTTTAGATGAAGTATGCACTGTTGGCTTCAAGATTGCGTTTCGCGTCGAGTTGATTTGAGCATTGGCGCACACTGAACCGAGCACCATGCATCTAGCAATCATTAACAGGGACAAAAGTCTTTTCATCTTTCTTCTCACTTTCAAAGTTGTTGTCAAGAAAAGGTTGGAGTGTAGAAAGGGTCAAGTCACGAGAGGGTTGTGTTCGGTAAACTTAACCACCTCGGTAACGTTAACTCTTGAAGCCGCTGGTATTTGCAAAAAAGTCCGCGAAAGGCTGTTGCACTATGACAATAACCCGAAACAAAACCCGACTGTAATGTCCAATTGAGATGATAGTCCGCATCCGATGCATTGAAAGCAGTGGAGTTGGGAGTGTCAATAATTTTGATGGTATGAAGCAGGCACCTCCTGCCGCAGGTCTTTGCTAGACTCGCAGCGGTTCAGGATCGTAGAAGGAGGTGCCGGATGACAGTATATTATGGAGTTGATTTTCATGCGCGCTCGCAGACGATCAGCTACTTGGACACGGCTGACGGCGAAGTTCACCAGCGTGAACTACATCACCAGAAGGATGATGTGCGGTGCTTCTACCAACAACTTACCGGCGAGGTCGTCGTCGGCTTAGAAGCCAGTGGCTACTCGTCGTGGTTTGAGGAGATGTTGGAAAGCCTCGGACACACGGTGTGGGTCGGCGATGCGACCGAGATCAGACGACTCGCCCGAAGACGGCAGAAGAATGACAAACGGGATGCCGAACACATCTTGGAGTTGCTGGTCAAAGGTGAGTTCCCGCGCCTGCATAGGCAAACGGCGGAAAGCCGCGAAGTTTTGCGGCAACTGCGCTACCGCCAGCGACTCGTCAAGATCAGCACAATGGTTAAGAACAATTTGCACGCGATTGCTCTGGGTGCCGGATTGAGTTTGCAATCTCAACTCTCAACCCTCAAGGGTCGAGAGCGGTTGGAAGCATTACCACTCGCGGGAGCTTTAGCTCACCAACGCGAAGCGTGGTTGCGGCTGCTTGAGCGTGTGCGCGAACAGGTGACGAGCGTCGAGCGATGGCTCAAAGGGCAAGCCGATGGAGATGCGTGCGTCGTCCGATTGCGAACGCATCCCGGTGTCGGACTGCTTACCTCGCTCTGCCTCGTGCATAGGCTTGGAGATGTATCGCGCTTTTCCACGACGCGCAAGGTGGCAGCTTACGCCGGACTAGAACCGATGGAACACTCATCGGCAGAGACGAAGCGGTATGGCGCAATCAGTAAAGCCGGAAGCCGGTTGTTACGCTTTCTGCTTGGTGAAGCGGCGCAAGTCGCGGTGCGAACCGATGATGAGCTACGCGCGTTTTACAAGCGGCTACTTACACGACGCGGCAAAGCCAAAGCGGTGGTCGCGGTGGCAAGAAAGTTGTTGGTACGTTGCTTCATTATGCTGAGAGATGAAATAGATTACGCGGAGTTTCGGCGGCGAGGTGTCACCGCGCAAGGTGCTGCGAAGTCCGGTCTGCCCGCACTTACACATGGGCTGGTAAATGCCTGATATTTGATTGGGAGACCGACCTCTCTTCACAAAAGAGAGAGCGAATCAATCCTCATGGGTGAAGAAAAGTATCCGGATAGATGATTGATCGTGGCTTTTCAGAGCCTTGATCGAACGAGGACGACAACGATACTTAAAGGATGCGATCTTGAACCGAAAGTTAATAGCCCTCTGAAAAAGCCAGCGATGGCTTGATGGGAGAAGTGTTGGTCAAAAAGCAGTTGACAACACTGCCTGCTTCATAGATGTGTAAGTGGCATAACAGAGCGCAAGCTTAGGGCTTGGCGCAAAGGAGAAAACGATTATGCCGATTACACCTCAAGTCCTCGACGAACTGTTGAAAGACTACAAAACGCCGGATGATATGTTGGGCAGTAACGGGCTGTTGCAACAGTTGACCAAAGCCCTCATCGAACGCGCCCTCGAAGGTGAGATGACGCATCACCTTGGCTACCCACCGCACGACGTGGCGGGTGACGACTCCGGCAACTCACGAAACGGTAAATCTAAAAAGACGATTACCGGCAAGCGTGGCAGCGTCGAGATTGATGTCCCGCGTGACCGCCAAGCAGGGTTCGAGCCGCAGTTAGTTCGTAAGGGTCAACGCCGCTTCGACGGCTTTGATGACAAGATTATTTCCATGTATGCACGTGGCATGACTTGCCGCCGGATGCAAGCGCACTTGCAGGAAATCTATGCGGTTGAAGTCTCACCCGATTTGATTTCCACTGTTACTGACGGTGTCATTGATGAAGTTAGGTCTTGGCAACCGCGCCCGCTCGATGCTCTGTGCCCGATTCTCTACCTCGACACCTTGCGGGTGAAGATTAAGGCGGAAGGTCGCATCTCGAACAAAGCGATTTACCTTGCCATCGGAGTGAATGTGCAGGGAACTAAAGAAGTTCTGGGGATGTGGGCATCGGAGAATGAAGCAGCCAAGTTCTAGCTCGGCGTAGTTACGGAGTTAAAGACACGCGGCGTGCGCGATATTTTCATCGCGTGTGTTGACGGTTTGAAGGGCTTCCCGGAAGCCATCGAAACCGTCTTCCCGAAGACAGTCGTCCAACTCTGTCTGGTTCATCTGGTTCGTTATTCGATGGCTTACGTGTCGTTCAAAGACCGCAAAGTTTTGGTCTCAGACCTCAAAACCATCTACCGAGCGACAAGCCTTGAAGACGCCGAAGCTCAACTCGAAACCTTCGCCACGAAGTGGGACACGCGCTACCCGATGATCGCCCGTTCGTGGAGAGCAAACTGGACGCGAGTGATCCCGATGTCCGGCTTGCCGGAAGATATTCGGCGCGCCGTCTATACCACCAACGCCATCGAGTCGTTGAACATGAGTTTGCGGAAAATCATCAAGTGCCGCAGTTCATTCCGTCGGAATATGCAGCCTTCAAACTGCTTTATCTCGCCTTGCAGAACGCGGCGAAAAAGTGGACGATGCCGATACCGAATTGGAGTCAGGCGATGAACCAATTTGCCATCCTCTACGATGGTCGCTTACCCATGATGGGCGAAACTCACTTACACAATTTTCCCGACACCCTCGTGTAGAACATCCCGCGCGCCGATGTTGATACAAGTGCTGATATAGTTCTGAGAATTGCGTTGGCAACCAGTTAAGTTTTAGCCGGATTGTCGAGGTGTGTTCTCAATTTCTTTGCTCTCAAGGAGACCACTTCTCATGCTCAGCCTAAGACTATATTCAACCGCCGGAACTCTCTGTTCTGAAGACCGTCAAATCCACAACGTCGCTCGTTCACGAGTGCAATCAATGCATCTCCAACTCCAACGCAAATACGATTCGCTCGCTTCTCAATCCGCCGTCAAAAACAGCAACGATTTTCGCTTTGATGTTGGTGAAATCGTCGCGCGCGTTCGTTCGCATTCTTGGCTCAAAGACGACTTCACCACACTTGATAATTACACCGATAACTTCCCCGAACTGAAATCTTTTGTCGACGGAAAGTTAGCCCACATCGAATCTCAAACACGCCACAATCTGGTACAACAAACAAATCGAATCGTTCACTGATTTTCGTGACACCGGCAAGCAAAAACTTTATCAAAGGAGAGACGGAACGCATGTTCTATCTCTCCTTTTTTTATGACGCGCCGGATGTAATCGAAGCATCTTCAACCACCCGATTTACTTCTCAAATCAAGCGTGCATTCGATTCATAATACTTCTCCAGCTACTCACATTTGTGTTGCCGATTACCTGCCGAACTCTGCTCAAATTACCTTTCCCTAACCCGAATTTCCTGCTTCACAAATTCCCGAAATATTACCTCGAAATCCTTCATCCCATAAGTAAAACACCGTTGGATACATGATAATTATTCGGCTGTTTATTTTACATAGGCAAGATTATGACCATTTCCACCGAACGAATCAAATAAATCCTTTGTTTTCATCATTTACATCGTGTGATTTTCACACACACGGCGTTTTTATCACACGCCTTGCTTGTAAGTCATTGATACTATGCGGTTTATCTCGTGTGATGCGGGTAGTGTAGGAAATTCTTCGTGTGAGATTTGTGGCACGCAAATAGCAGAGGCAGAGCCGGTAAAACAGACCCCCGTTAGCTGCTAATTAGAACGAATTTAAGGAGGATTTTTATGACGTACAAACCACGATTGCCGGCTGTTAAAAAGACCCGATTTATCCAACGTAGAGAGATTGTAAGAACCAAAAGCGATTCGACATACAACGTCAAATTATTTAGAGACACCGATTCCAAATTGAAGAAAATATCGACCGGAAAAGGTGTGTCTTCCAATTCGATTATTTGTCAGATAGTCGAAAACTATTTTGAAAAAGAGGAACGGCTTCCGAACGATTTACAGCGTCAGGAAGAAATCGTCGAACGCCTCGCCACATTGCTCCGCGCTCATCAGGAAAGCACTTCCGAGCAGCTTGCGAACATGCAAAAACAACTCGTTGAATTGAGGTCGAATAAAACAAACGACGCGAATGCAAACAGCGAGAAAAGGGATGACATTTCACAACTGCATTCCGAACTCGCCCAAGTGAATAAAGAACTCAAATCGACCCAGAATATAGTTACCGTCACGGGTAACTTATTAGTCGAAGTAGCGGTCAGAGCCTACGCCGCCGAACACATTTTACTGCACGACCTAACCGACCCGCACATTCAAGAAATAGCCGATTCGGTGACGATCAAAGAGTTGATCGACGCCACCGAAAATCCCGATAAATATCTAACCAAAGCGACAAGCGAAGTCCGCAATCATCTTCATGTATTTTATCGCTCGAAAATCACAGCGATAGTTAAGAAAGCACATACGGAATTAAAAGAAACTTCGTAGGAAACGATTATTTAACAACACTCGAAAGTTAATTTGGCTTCATAAAACTTAAAGTTACAAAGTAAATATTTTGTAACTTTATGTGAAAAGAAAGAATGAATTTTATGGCTCAGGTTCGAGCGATCACGAAGATAAAAGCGACGCCGAAAACAGCGGGAAGGTTTTCCACCCTCGCGCTCTATATGGCTGAAAGAAAACTCGATCACGAGTGCGAAGGTTCGGAATCTCGTTTGCTGTTCAACCAAACGCGCGATGATTTATCTCACCGTGAAGCCGAAGAAACGCTGACTTCCAACCGGGGTTTGTCGCTCAAAGAAGACATCAAACACATCATCGTCGCCTTAGCCAAAAAGGATTACTAACTACTCGGTTCGGAGCGTGCAACGCGCGACGCAGCGATGAGAGAAATCGGACGCGAGTTGTTGAACAAGTAAAGTCGGTTGAGAAAGTACCTACGCGATATGAAGATAATCCTTTTGAACCTGCAAGGCAGACGGGACATGGCAAATCGACCGGTATGAAATACATATCGGTCAAGTGTGTGACCGGTATGAAATACCACCGATCGGGGGTATTTCATACCGGTTGGTTACGTTTTCTCGGTAACACAAACGGATTGTATTGCTCGCAGAGAGGCTCGTTGTCAACCGGGATTGCTTCAAAGAGATTACCTGTTTTGGAAGGACTTCGGCAGCGGTCGCGCTCTCTGATGTTCCCGGCTCGAAATCAACTCTCCGAACAAAAACGCTTATAAAAACCTGTGTTGCGCCGTTACGAAGAATGAAACTTTCATCACCCGTGTCCACCCAAATCCTTTTTTAGTGATGTGTGAAGCGGGGGCGGTATGGCACGAGGGTCACGTCGCTCCCCTGCGTCTTACCGGGCAAATCCGCACTGGCACGACGGTTGAAATAGGAAACTCCGAGACCCTGAAGCCCCGGCATTCCGAGTCAATCTTTGTCGCCAGGAGTTCCGTTCATGAATATTCCCGACTGCGCGCTTCGACCGCCAAGCTGCATTGAGCAGCCGGAATCGGCTTTATCACAATTGCCCTCCCTGACGCTCGACCTCGCCGACCTTCCGCACTTCGACTCGCAACTTCACCTCTTACTGCCGCTCTTAGCAACGCTTGACGATTGGCAACTTCATCATCTCGCCGTTCACGCCCGACGATTGGAGACATGCGCCTTCCGGTTGCGCGGCGCGTGTGTCGCCGAAGTGCGTCGCCGGATAAAAGTTCGTCTTTCCGGCGGACGCGGCAAACGTGACACATCCGGTGTCGGTGTCGGAGCGCAACTCGCACGACTCGCGGCGCAAGTCGGCGTTAGCGTTTCGACCTTGAAACTCGATGCCCGCATTCACCAAGTATTCTTTGCCAACAAGAATGACGAAGTTACGGATGAAGCAGCACAGAAGCGAGCCGTCGCAGAAACCGGGTTCGCGCGCGAACCCGGTTTGGCGGATGAGTTGACCGGGCATAGCGAAATGAATTTAGCACGCGAGTTTTACGTCACGGCTTTGACTGCCCCCGACCCGCTCGCGGCGATTCGATATGCCGCAGAGAAACGCGCCGCTACTAGGGATTACAGCCGTGAGAGCTTTCGCCGCGACGTGTCGGCACTTAAAGAATCCACGTCACCGACGCTCGGCACACCCCTCAAAGTCGCACCTAAACCCGTTACCGACTTGCACGTCAAGATTATTCCCGAAGCGCGAACCGCCTTGACCGAACTCGTCAACCGCAGTGGTCAGTCACCGGAAACAATCGTCGCTCAGGCACTACTCGCACATCACAAAACACTAACTGCATCGGCGACGATAAACACACCGGCAACTGTCGCTACTCAGTCTCTAAGAAGGGAGCGGCGAGCAAACAACATATCCGAGCCGCGGATGCAGCCGTCGTTACCGGTGCCGTCGCTCTTTGACGAACACTGAAAATAATTTTGTGTGCGCGGAAAAAGCCACACGCTTTTCGCTGCCAAATATAGAAGTGTATAGAGGCGTGCATTCATTACACCTCTGCTTTCAAATTTTCACCAAAAAGTTTGTAGCAATAATTTATTTACTATGGGTTCGATACCCCGTCGGCTTGCTGCAACTTTACAATCGGTGAATAAGCGATCTCATTTACGCACCAAATGCCAGATCGCTTCGCGCTTGGCTTCGTAGTCGGTAACATCTTGGAGCGTGATGCCGTGACCGTTAGTCGCCAGCACCGTCACGTTGCCGACACCGAGCAGTCGCTGGTCAAGCGTCGCAAACGATGAAACATCCCGAATCGCCGCCAACGGGATTGAGTGCTTGCCGCGCGAAAACATTCCGCCCGCCACCTCGACGTGTTCGGTGGTTACGGTGTAGCGGGTGTGGGCGAGTGCGATGTAGACGCGCGGGGTAGCGAAGAGTCCGGCAGCCGGGATAAAGGCGAGCATCGCACCGAAGAGATGCAACATAACGGGGTCATAGCTGCTGCTGCGCGCGGCAGAGTAAAACGCGGGTGCGAGCATGTAAGCCGTGACGTAGTAGCCGCCGAGGACGAGCATCAGCAAGGCACCGTAGATCACGACCCACAATCGTACTCGCCGCAACGCCGGACGCGCGGTGAAGACGACATCCGCTTCCTTGCGTGCCGCCCGGTTGTTTATGAGCGACTTCCGCGATTGGTAAAGCGTCGTTTCGTAGGTAGTAGAATCGGCGGTTTGGTGGTCGGCATCATCGGCGGCGGTGGTACGAGTGGTATGCTGCACAGGTTGAAGTGTGAAGCGTGCGGCGAGATTCATAGCGGCTCCTTGGAAAAAGGCGGTGAGCGTCGCGCAGTGAGCAGTAGCGAGCGCGCCTCTTTGACCGTCTTAAGTGAAAGCGAATTACACGGGCGAACCGTCTATCCGATGACTCGACAGAAGTCAGCAAATAGGGAGTGATGCGCGCCGGCGGGTCAGACATAAAACCTGCATCGGCAAAACCATCGATACATTGCAATATACTTCCAACAGGGAGTAGGAGTAAAGCCCGAAAGTGCTTTTCCATAGGAGGACGCCTCTGATGGGAAATGCACGACCGCGCCCGAAGCGTTTAGCCGCTAAGCTCTTGCAAATCAGAACCCAACTTGACCTGACGCAAGAAGTGATGCGATTGCAGCTTGAGTACGGGGATTCGCCGAGTGCCGCCGGGCACATCTCACGGTTTGAAACCGGAGAGCGCGAACCGAGTTTGCTGCTATTACTGCGTTACGCGCACTTAGCCGGTGTGCCCGTAGATGTGCTTATCGATGACAACATAGACCTGCCGGGTAAGCTGCCCGCCGGATGGAAGTTGTCCAGCGAAGGGAAGTTACGGACGCACTCCATCGCAAAGCCTCGATCTCGAAAACGACTGTAGAAGCCGTCTTTCATCATAAGCGACTATTCCAAGAAGAAATCTTTCGTCCTGTCAATTCTCAAATTATAGCGTCAATGCGTTGTTGCATACGCACGACTAAATACCGTGTTGTAAGGGGGATCTTTAGATGTCGCGCACAGAAGACTGCGGCTATCTCTAAAAAGGTAAAACCAAACTATTAGGAAATTCTTTTCTCTAGTGGTCATTTTCCTAAATGATGACTCCCTTCGGCTTTAGCTTTTCAGCACGGCGATGACGGAGGCGCGGCTAATCTCTAACTCGCGCGCAATCTGCGAGTTGTTTCTGCCCACCTTGTGCAAGCGTCTAACATCTTCCGCTTTGCTGCGTGCCGTCGGAGGTCTGCCGTGCGGTCTGCCTTCGGCGCGTGCCTGTGCGATCCCGGCTTTGACGCGCTCTCTGATGATGTCACGCTCAAACTCCGCAAACACCGACAGCAACCCTGCCATCGCACGTCCTGACGGGGTAGAGAAGTCGAGTGCTTCCGTGAGGCTGACGAAACCGACGCCGAGTTCGCGCAACTCATTCAAGGTCGAAACCAGATCGGCGACGGAGCGTCCCCACCGGTCGAGCTTCCACACGACAATCAAATCAACCTCGCGCCGCCGTGCCGCGCGCATCAACTCTTCGCGCATCGGGCGCAGCTTCGCACCCGACCCTACTTCCTGATACTCATGCACAATTGCCAAGTTTCGGGTCTTGGCGTACTCGCGTATCTTCCGCTTCTGTAAGGGTAAGGTCTGCTGATCATGCGTCGAGACGCGGGCGTATGCACCCACACGCAGAACTGACTTGTGTGGTTTGGGCGGCATTGACATTCAGTAACCATGCTGACTTATATCGGCAGGACGTTGACTTTGACACTTGGAGCGTTCTTCGCCGCTTGATTTCTGAAACCATCGTCGAACGTGACAATTTCACTGCTCCAGCCTGTGCTTAAGTTTTCGGTGAGTGCGAGGTACAAGCCATCGGATGTGCGGCTGCAACCATAGCTTGTGCGGATATCTTCGGCTCTGGTGACGAGTGCTGCTTCGCCGTTGGGCGGCGGGTTGATGACCTTGAAGTAATCAGTAAACTCCTTGACTGCTTGCCGATGTTCAGTGCTCCTCAGCACACCTTGCGCCGCCTTTTGGCAGAGTACGAACAAGACTTCAGCGACCAGCACATTCGGTGCGAAGAAAGAGAAGCCTCGCTGAGCATAATCGTTAAAAGCGGTGAGTGCGATTTGATAAGTCTTCTGTTCCTTCGTGCAGATCGCAATCAGGATGTTGGCATCGGTTACGACCGCAGGTGGCTTAATCGTCGCTGCCATCGGCGAACATGCCTCCACTGCGCGCGTTGCGTAAGAACTCTTGCGTCTGTACGCCTGATGTTTCGCGCATATCCTTCAATCTTGCGGCGGAACGTTCTAACACTTGCAACATCTCGAAGTTTGGGCTGAGAGTCGCCGCCCCATCCACGCTCCGCCCATTTCCAGTTTGCTCATTCGCTTCGAGAACCGTCACACGCAATCGATGCCCCGCCAACTGCGCGGCGTGTTGCGTAATCTCTTCCCACGTTCCTTCGATCGTTGTTGCCATTATGATGCACCTCTCGGCTGAAATCGTTTGCACGATTGTAATGCGAAAGCAGTGTGTCAGAAAACCCCTAAAATTTAGGCTTCAAAAGTCCAGCATTTCTCAACTATTTTAGCTTACTTTTTCACCTGTCAGAAATGTGTAGTTTTTTCGACAGTCAGGGCGTAGTTAAGTGAAGACTGGACATAATTCCGTTGACGAAACCCAATGATTTCCGAAGCTTTTCCACATCGCTGGAAATGCCTTTGGAAACGATCTGGCTTCGAGAGCGTGAAAATCGCTAAAATGCTGAGATAAAAGGACTTTGAATTATGTCCAGTCTTCAGTTAAGTAATCCGTGTTGTACACGGCATATTATCTTCCTCCCGTGAGCGTCCTTAAACTTGCAATCGGTTATGCCCCCAACAATTATTCTGACGCACCATAATCAGGAGATAGTACAAATCGTTAAATCTTTGTGAACTTTTCGCTACCCCTTCTTGACAACTATCTTACTTGTCCATTACCCTGCCACGCACTCACGGTAGATGTTATTTGAGCCTCACCTCACTTTAATCTCACCGAAAGCAATAGATACACTTACCTCGCGCTGTGTTCACGCTGCCCCGCCTGAATCCGCGCCTTCGACCACAATCCAATTCAAGTGAAGCGTAAAACGACTTTACTGAAGCATTGCTTGTCAAGAAACCTTTTTAAGTTGTTTCGGCAAGTATCAGTCGAAGTATGCCGCTAACCCTTTAGCGCAAACTACAATCAACCGAAGACCTCAGGAGTCGCCAAGCAGATGTCATATCCCTCGCCTACTCATAAGTGCGTGTACATGAAGATTTTCGGCTTCGCGCTCGCGGCGTTGGTGAGTCTTATTTTTGTACTCGATGCAAATGCCCAGAGTGCTAACCCAGTAACTTATGTTTATGACGAACTCGGGCGGCTGGTCGGCGTAGTGAACCCTTCCGGTGAGACCGTCACCTATACCTACGACGCGGTCGGAAATCTACTTTCGACCGCTCGGCGGAGTTCGACACAACTCTCGATAATCGAGCTCACTCCTAACGGCGGTGCGGCTGGCGCGACGGTAACAATCTACGGTTCGGGATTCAGCACCGTGACGAGCGAGAATACCGTTCACTTCAACGGCACCACGGCGACCGTCACTTCATCCACCGCGTCGCGCATCACGACCAGCGTACCCGCAGGCGCAATGACGGGACCGATCACGGTTACGACTCCTTCCGGTTCAATCACGAGCAGCGCATCTTTCATCGTCGGAACGCTCACCGACGACCCCAGCACGCCGGAAGTACCAACCATCAGCGGGTTCACACCGACCATCGGACTGCCCGGCACGCCTGTGACTATCAACGGCTCGAATTTCGAGTCGGTCATCACAGACAACAAGCTCACCTTCGGCGGCACTCCGAGCGGAATTGATTCAGCTACTCCCGTGAGCATAGTCACCCCGGCTCCCAAGGGAGGGTCGGGGCGCATCTCCGTCACTACTCCACAGGGTACGGCAGTCAGCAGCACTGACTTCTTCGTGCCTCCTCCGCCATACAAAGTAGAGGATGTCCGTTATGCCGAGCGCATCTCTTTCAGGACGAATACGATTGTCAGGTCCGCCGAGGCGAATACGGTGAGCCTCATGATCTTCGACGGTAAAGCAGGTGAGCGGATAAGTCTCCATATGTTCGATTGGACGAGTGCCTTCGACATCCGCATTTACCAGCCGGATGAAAAGATTTTGGCTTCAAATAAAGTGACCTTAAATCAAGGTGCGAAAGCCTTTCTCGATACCAAGATTCTACCGCTCACAGGCACATACACGATTCTGGTTACTACTTCCGCCATCGGACAGAACAATCTTACTTTGAAGCTATACGATGTCCCGCCGGACGTGACCGGTACTCTAACGCCGGGTCGTTACCTGTATGTGAACATCCAGACGCCCGGTCAGAACGGAGAGTTGACGTTCAACGGCGAGGCTGGACAGAAGGTGGTGGTGATTATAGATGACAAATGAGATGGTCAAGTTTTACCGGACATAACCCTCTCGCTGCTTGACTCCTTCTTTTTAGTGTTGATGTGCCATTCCCGCTCGAACTCTTCGGGAGTTTTGTAATCAAGAGCCGAGTGCCGTCGCACCCGGTTGTAGTAACCTTCGATGTAAGTGAAGGTTTCGCTTTTGGCTTGCGCCGTGTCTTCAAATAATCCGTCTTCGAGCAGTTCGGCTTTATAGCGCGAAAACAGACTTTCGGCTTGCGCGTTGTCCCAACAGTTGGCGCGCCGTGACATTGATTGCCGACACTTGTTGGCGGCGAGTAGTGTACGGAAGTTCTTTGACACATACTGGCTACCACGATCTGTATGGACAATCGTTGAAGTTCTGACGCTGCCGCCACGAATCGCCTTTTCAAACGCTTTAATCACCAACTCGTCCGTCATCCGTTCAGCGACCGCCCACCCCACGATGCGCCTCGTGAATTTGTCTTGCCATGTTGCCAAGTAGCTCCACTTACCCGACATCATTGGCAAGTACGTGATGTCACCGACGATGACTTCACCGGGTTTGTGGACGACGTTCCCGACATCAAGCAACAGATTTGGACTCACCTGAGATGAGTGCTGCGAATCGGTTGTTTGTGGACGAAAACATTTCGCGGCGATGGCATGTAAGCTTTGTCGTCGCATCAGTGAGCGAACCTGAAAACGTCCGACGCTTGTGCCCTGTGCGAGAAGTTCGGCTTGGATGCGGCGCGACCCGTAGCGTCGCCGATGTTGGTAAAACACCGCTGCGACTTGTGAGGCAACGGCTGCCTTCGCCTGACTTAACACGTAAGTTTTGCCGCTCGCATAACCATGATAAGCACTGCGCGAGACTCGCATCACACGGCACACCAGAGCGAGTGGGTAGTTGCCCTTAACTTCGTCGATAAAGCGGTAACGAACTACGCGCTTCTGCCAAAGATAAGGGCTGCCTTCTTTAGAATGTCGCGTTCCATTTCCAGTTCCCGAATCCGCCGCTTGAGTAAAAGCGTTTCCTTATCGGCGTCCGAGCTACTCGCAGTTACTTGTCGCTTCCAGTTGTGCAGCAGGCTTTCCGCCACGCCCAACTCGCGTGCCACGCTTGCCACTGATTGACCGTCGTGAATCTTCTTGACGGCTTGCTGTTTGTATTCGTCATCGTATTTTCTCATCGCTGTATTCTAGCGAGAGTTTTGTATCCTGAATAATTAAACCACCTCAAATTGCCGCCTTCGCCCCGCCCGTCGCATACGCGGTGCGTGCCTTACGACCCTTGCCCGACCTGACTTTCAACGCTCCCGTCTCTGCGTCATAATCTGTGGCGTTGAGCATCACGGCTTCCGCCCGCCGCAAACCCGCACCGTAGAGTACGGCTAACAGTGCCGCATCCCGCGCCCCGCTCGGACTCGCGTCAAGCGCACAGTCGGCGAACAACGCCCGCAACTCACCGGCACTGAGAGCGCGACCGCGCGGCAGGGTTGTGCCGCGCACCGCCGCCACATCAACCGCGCGATGAAACTCTTCCGCCTGCATCAATCCTAACCGCCAACACTCACGCAACACGCCGCGCAGTGCGGCAAGCATCTTGTTCGCCGTCGCCGGTTGATACGTTTCGGCGAGTGCGGCGCGAATGGCTTGTGTGTGTTCGTAGCGCAGCATCTCCCACCGCAGAACGAAGGCTTGAGCGGGTTTGCCCGAAAGCAAAGTGGCGATAGTCTCCAAAGCCGTCCGCATCGTGCGCCGACTGCCCGGCGCAAGGCGAGCGAGGTAGACGGCAACGGCATGGTTGCCTTCGCTGTTCGCTGTTCGGGGCAGCGCGACCGCCTCGGAACGGCGTATTGCAATCTGCGTCTCAGTATTCGTTTGCTTCTCGGTCATAATGTGTCAAGGGGCGCGTGTTATGATTAACGTTCGAGGAGATAATTTGCTATGAGCCAGAGAGTAACCGCAATCTATGAAAACGGGGTGCTGCGTCCGCTTGTGCCGCTTAACCTACCGGAACACGCGCGCGTCGAATTGAATGTCGAGGCAGCATCAAGTGCACCGGCGGCAAGCGCGCAAGCCGTGCGCGATGCGTTGCGAAGTGCAGGCGCGAGCGTCTCACCGCTTCCGCTCTCGAACGCTGCGACCCAACCTTTGTCGGATGAGGAGCAAGCCGCACTCGCGCGTCGCTTCGCAGGTGAGCGTCCGCTCGGCGACACTATTAGCGACGACCGTGACGGGCGAGAGTTTTAAGTTGATGCCCACCTCGTCAGTAACCTCGGTGTCCTACTACAGCGACAGCAGCGTGCTCGTCAAACGGCATGTTTTGGAAGTCGGCTCACCTTGGTTTCGCACCCTTGCCGACCCTCGCTCCGGCAACATAATCATCACGGCACAACTGAGCATCGTCGAGGTTTTCAGCGCGCTCAATCGGCGGTGCCGCGAGTCAAGCATCAGCCCCGCAGATTACACGATTATCGCCGCGGAGTTTGCCCGTGTTGTTAGCGGTGAGTACGAAGTTGTTCCACCATCTGTAAAAGTCATTGATGGTGCGAGAGTATTGCTCGAACGTTACCCCTTACGTGCGGGCGATGCGATACAACTGGCTTCAGCGATAATTGCTAACGAGAATTTGAGGGCAGCCAATCTGCCCGCCGGTATATTTCTATCGGCGGATGACCGATTGCTCGCGGCGGCACAAGCGGAAGGTCTAACTACCGATGACCCACGATTGCATCCGTAGGAGATAATTGCGGTGCCTACTGTACAACAGAGTTGATAGTTGTGAGAAGTAGCATTCTCATAAGCTAATTGCCTTCGGAACCAAACCGAGATTTGCAACCACGTTATGCCTAATACGACCTAACACTTCGTGTCGAACTTCCGCATTCAAATTTTAAGGCGTCCCTGTAGGGTGAGAATAACCGAAATAAAATGCTGCCGAAATCAGTCACAGAGCAGATCGCCCGCGAAGCTATTGCAGCAAGGGCTGAAGAGTGGAACGAGAATCAACCCGGCTATACCGTCGAACTCGCTGGCGAAACCGCGTTTGTGATCGTCGGCAGCCCCGCTGATTCTTTGGCATTGGAGAGCATATCTTTCTGGATTTATAATCCACGTCTGCATCTCGAACAAGTAATCGAAGAGCGTTACATACAGTTGAAGCAATTAGAACAGGAAAGCGAAGCGACGCAGATGTTCGTGAAGAGATACGGCAAAAGGCAATTGAAGGCGGCGGCGTACTTGGAGCTGGGCATAATGTTGCAAGCGGCACCGACCCACTTTCGGCGCACCCTGATGGAGCTACCAATCGCTTCTCAAAGCTTTTGTAAAGTTAGGTCAAGCAGTTACTCGGATAAAGACCGGATGTTGAGGAAAACGGTAAGTCATCTCAGCAGCGAATTGCGGCTACAGATGGGTATGCAAAAAGGGCGTGGGCGCAGACGAGCCGTCACGCACAGTGATGTCCACCGCTTGTTCGTCCACAACTCTGCGCCGCCCAAGTCTCAAGCGCAAGCGGCACTGCGCCTCAAAGTACATCCGCGCACGATACGCAGGCTTCAGGAAAACGCCGGATGTAAATCTTGGGACGAGTACCGCACATATCTTTTTGAGGGACAAAAAAGAAATTAAAACGCCCGATTTACAATCGCGCGCAAAAGTTTAAGATACAAAACCAGAGAGCAGTAGGTACTCTGTAAATATCAAGCGCAACTGCCCTAACTCTCGTCTATTACGCTATCTACAAGTCTCCGCTCGGCTCTCTCGCACGATTAACATTCCGCTTACCTGCCTGCACCTTTTCCATCCGTTACCGCACTTCTTCGGTCAACCACACACATGCCGTGCGAGCGCGTCCGCGTGACAACTTAAACTTCCTCACCAATAAGCCATATCCGAAAGGCACAACTATGACGCAGCAGAACAACCCGATCCCGCACAACAACCCGACCGCCCAAGGGATTCAATCTCAGACCATGCCAGAACGGGGACGGGAGACATCACTCGCCGCACTCGCCACCTTCGTTGAACCTCAAAAAGTTAACACCTTGCTTGCACGATTACGAAACGAACTTTCAAGCTGCGACGACGCACGGCTGATCTTGTTCGCAGTGCAAGCTAAACAGGTTGAAGGGATCGCATTCGAGATGCGCGGCATGATTGCGCGCGAACTTCAACGTCGCGTCGAGAACCGGCAAACGGGCGGGCGCGGCAAGATGGACGCAGACGGGGCAGGCATCACGAACATACTACGCGACCTCGCCCAACGATCCGGTTTGAGTTACTCGACACTGATGAACGACGCGCGTATATATCGCATTTTCTTCGAGGGCGAGCAACAAACTCCTCTCGCGGGCGAGAGGAGTTTGCCCCGCGATTATTATCTGACCGCGCTCGGACTCGTGAAGCCGTTCGGAGAAGAGATGGCGCGCGGGGAGGTCGGTAAGATCGGCGAACGACTTGCAGCAGGAGATGGGTACACCCGCGAGCAATTCCGCAAAGACGTGCGCGCTCTGGTTGGGAAGCAGTCAGAGAAGGCAAACGGCGGGAAAGATGAAACGGGGCGAGACGATGGTTTTCTGCTACAAGAGCGAATTACGAAAACAGCGAAAACAGCTCTCGAAAAGATCGTCAGGACGACAAAGAGAACACGCGCCGAAGTTGTCGAAACTGCACTGCTTAATATGTACGAAATTCAGAGCAGCATCACGAAGCAAGCCAAAACTTCAACAAGCAGCCGGGCTGCTGAAGTACCGCCGACACGCAACCGGGTATCGAACCTTACTGAGCTTATTGAGTCGGATGACATTCTCGATGTTCCCCTAAATTCCACCCCAGTAAGGTCTATTGTAGTAGGTGCTACAGACCACGCCGCAGATGATGCCAACACTCTCTTTTGAGTCGCATCTGTGCGGGATGTTTAGGTGTGCACACCATCTGACAGGTGGGGTAACGAGAATGCGCTATCTGCCATAAACTCAACCTGTCATTCTCCTCTGCCACGAACCAATGTTTCGGCATCGCCTAAAATAGCCCCCGAAATTTGACCTCATTAACCCTCTTGCCCCCCCTTAAAATTTATGGCAGCCAAAATAAAGAAGGCGCGCGGACGCCCGAAGGTGGAGCCGGAAGCGAAGCGTTCCCTATCGCTCCCGCCGATCAAGGTCAACGAAGTCGAGCGCATCAGGATCGAAGCGCGGGCACAGGCAGCGAGTGTTCCGGTCTCGACGTGGGTGCGCTACGCAGCGCAGGAAATCGACCCGCCGAAACGCAACGTTATCCCGCCGCTTAACCGAGAGGCGTGGCTGCAACTGGGCGACGAATTAAACGCCCTTCGACGACTTAAATGGACGCTCGAAACAGAAGGTGAACGCGCGGTCGTGACGGCGTTAAGCCGCGTCGAAGAGGAATTAAAGATTTTACGCAACGGGCTGATCGGAGCGGCAACGGAATGATCGGCGAGACGGCACGTTCGACGAGTTTCAGCGAATCGGCTGAATACGTCCTCAACCTCAAGCAGGAGCACAGGCAACTGCCGAAAGCGGAACGCGCAAAGAGTTTGCCGTCGTTGTCCGTCACGGCGGACGCTCCGGCGTGGAAAGCAGATTGTCGTCACCGCATCATCGGCGGCAACATGAGCGGCGAGACGGAGCAAGAACTCAATCGGGAGTTTGCCGCGATTCGCAAGCTGCGTCCCGACATCAAGAACCAACTGCTGTGCGTCTCGATTCGCAAAGCGCAGAACGACATCGTGACAGCGGAGCAATGGCGCGACATTGCGGAGCAAACCGTCGAGGGTCTCGGCTTACAAGGTTGTGCATATACGGTCGTCCAGCACCGTGATAAAGGCACGGATAAGAACGATCACATACACATTCTCGCGTCACTGATCCGGCTTGACGGCAAAGTCGTTTCCGATTCACAAAGCTACCGAAAGGTCGAGCGCGTGATGCGCGAGATGGAAGCGAAGCACGGCTTGACTGTGGTCGAGAGTAGTCGTGATTCGGTGAACGGTTCACCGACGTGGATCGAACACCGTCGCTTAACGGAGGACGGCACGCTGAGTCCGAAGATGGAGTTGCAAGCGCGCATCAGTCGGGTGCTGGAGAGTAAGCCGACGACGACGCAGTTCATCCATCTGTTGCAGGTTGAACACGCGGTGAAAGTGTTCCCGAAACTTGATGCGGACGGCTTCCCGCAAGGGATCGCTTTCAGCTTCAAAGATGCGACGATGAGCGGGACGACGGTCGGGCGCGGCTATAGGTGGAAAAGCCTGCTCGAACGTGGATTGTCGTTCGATGAGAAAGACCTTGAAGCCGTTAGGCAAGCAGATGATTGGGCGCGGATCGAACGGCATCTGAAAATAGACGAGAAGATAAGTTTCGATGACGAATTGGAACTCGCCTTCGGCGACCTAACCGTTAGCGAGACGAGGATTGGTGAAGAGAAACAAATTAGCGAATTAAAGTCAGAAGTCACAGCAAGCGAACACGAATATGCTGCCGCCCGTCGAGTTCCAACTTTGAGTCAAGCGGCACGTACAGCATCCTCGCCAGAGAATGATCCGATTCCCGTATTGGAATTGGCGAAGGGTAATGATTCCCATATCGCTGAAGGTGCCACCGCCTACGACCTGCCGAAAGTCGCCCGCATGGTAGAAGACTTGCCGCCCGCACCACACACGAGTGCATTCGAGGCTGTCACATCAAAAGTGATCACCGACCTAGTGTTGCCGGAACCGAAAGCAACAGCCGCCGATTCAGCGATTCGCGTCGAAGCAAGTTTGATTGAAATTCAACTTAATGCGGTCACGTCAGTGGAGGGTCGTGAGCGGGATAACGATTCGCAATCGGCATCACCGGCGATTGATGTCACACCTGAAACGGACGACAATTCCGAGCGAGATGCAACCCAACCTGCTCAGGTAAGTCGCACGCCAACGCTCGGCATTCAGACACCGCCGCCTTTGCCGCGCACAGTGCCACCGAACATCGTAGAAGAAATTCACCCCCAGTTCCCACAGCATTTGACTGCCGTTGACAAACTCGAAGGGCAAGAGACGGAATTCATTTCGACATACCAGTCCGAAAATGCTCTAAGTGAAATCATTTCCATTGACACCGAGCCGACAATCTCTGCACGGCAGGTTAATCGTGAAAACGACGTTCCAGTTCAAAGCGTTGAAGCGGCAAACGAACATGGTTTTCCTCCAACCGAACCCGCAACGAGAGAGGACGGCTTGGCGGCAAATTCACAGCCGCAAACAATCGAGTCGTCCGACGTTAGTACAACGACTGAAGTGTCTCGCGGTGTTCCCTCCACGCAAGCGGATATATACGAGCCGACGACATTAGCTACACAAAAAGCCAGCGTCGAACCTGTAATTCGTTTGTCGTCGGAGGTTGACCTCGATAGCAACGACCTCCCACCAACGGCAAGCGAAATTACCGCAACAAAGGCGACCTACGAATTGTCAGCCGTAGATGTTTCTATCAAGAGGAGCACTCCGCCAACGGTTCAACCGGCACAAACTCAAAAGCAAGTCGAGCAGCTTCAACTCAACGAGGTGCCCGCAGATGCGACGGCACCGCCGCCGCCAAAACAGGTTGGCGAGGTCATGTCGGAGGATGCAAATCCCATAAAGAACAGGTCGGTAGTCGAAGATCAGCCGACCTTCGTTAAAAAGCTTGATGGTGCGCTGTCTAGTTCCCTGCCCGCGCCGGTCGAACCGGAACCGCTACCGTCACAGCCCTCGCCCCTGTCGCCCACACAGATTGGCGCAACGAGGGAAATCTCCACCCCACCTCAAATGCCGGTCGACAATGAAGTCGACGACAAAACGAAACCCGCGAAGACATCCTTCCTGAAGCCGATACGTGACTTTTTCGATCCAGCGGTAAAGGAGCAGAAGATTTTAGACAAGTACCATGCAGAGCGCGAGGTCGCACGCGAGCATCTGAAGACCTTCAACGGCGAAAGCATCTTGCGCGCCCAAGCGATGCTCGACAAAACGATTATCAATTCCGCGCACGGTCAGAAATACACTCCGACTTCCGGTCACGATCTGTCTTACGTCTTGACCAATATGCATAAGATCGAGGAACACAAAGCGGGCAAAAATTGGATGGATGTCGGCAAGCGTGTCGCGCAGGAAGAACGCCACAACCTAGTGTGGAAGGGACTGGGACAAGGAGTAGGCATCGCCGCACGCGAAGCGGCTCAGGCTGACAAAGCCGAGGTGCGTCGGCGGGCATACACGACTTACGAAGCGAAATACAAGTACGCCCCGCACGATGCGGTCAGTCAAATCTTCGAGCGCGAATTGATGGGAATGGAACAGCAACCGCCAAGCGTCGAGAGCCTAGAATTAGTAAGCCGCTTAAACAAGAAGCTGCCTGCGAACAAGCAACTGCCGATACCATTTACCGAACTCGAAGTGCGGGCAATGACTTGTCGCAAGTTAAAGAACGGCGACGATAGAGCATTACACCTTTTCGAGCAGGTCGAGCGTGAGGCGGTGAAGGAACTGCCCGCCGAAAAGTTGGCGGAATTGAAACCATTCCTACCCTCTAATCACGGCGCAGATACTAACGACATCAACTATGTGACGACCCACTACCCACACATCGTCGGGGGAGCGCGCGGATGGTACAAGGAAGCAACCGGTAAAGACTTCACGCTGGAACAAGCTTCGGTCTTCATCCGCACGGTTTGGGAACGCGCCAATCACGTCAAGCCAGACGCCGAGGAGTTGCGCGCTGTGCGGTTGTTGTCGCTCAAACGGGATATGCCGATGCCGCAAGTCCAGTGTTCATTGGATGCGCGCGTCAAATGCGCCGAACTCGCCGGAACCGATGAGCGCGAGGTGTGGGGTCAGGTTGCAGCGGTTATACGTAGGAAACAGGACGCTATTGATGCTGCCGAGCGCAAGCGTGAGGCGGCGCGGCGTGAACGTGAGGCGGCGGAGCAACGTCAGGCTGAGGAGCAACGTCGGCAGGCGATTGAAGCCGCCGCGAAGTTCAAAGCGGCTTTACCGAATACACCGCCGACGGCGAAGTATCTCGCACCGACGACCGTCAAACAGATCGTCGAACTCCCGCCACAACGCGAACAAGAGATTGCCGCCAAATACGCGCAGCCGATTTCTTTCGCCGAAGAACAACTCCGCGAAAACGGCGACCGTCCGTCCGTTCACAGCCGTAAAGCACTCGTCACGATGCTTGCGTTGCATGACGAGTTGAAGCCGACGACGCAAACACTCAGGGCTTACGACTACCTGCATCAAGCGAAGGGCGAGAATGCCGCGCCTCCATCTAACGAGGTGAACGCACTGATTACCGTCAACAACCTGAAAGACACGAGCAAACAGTTCTGGCTTGACACAGGGCAGGCGGCGACGGCGATGGGTGAGCGGATACGTGAGGTTGAAGAAATAATTGTCGCCGTGACAGAGGTGTATCGCAAAGAGAAAGGGCGCGAGCCGTCGGAGAGTTTTCATCTCTATTTGCGAAAGAGCTTCATTCTTGCAGCCGATCAGCCACCATCGGATGAGCATTTACAGCGAGTCGCAGGTTTGGCGAGCGACAAAGGCGTGCCGATGCCTGTCTTCGAGAGTGCCGCTTCAGCGTCGTACTGGACGATGTTGAACTCGCCCGAACGCGCCCAAAAGCTGTTGAGCGTCGCGGAGACGGTGGAAAGCAAAATCGCTGAACGGCAGGTGCAGCGAACATTCCAACTTAACCCTGCTGATCCGCAGCAGCGTGCCGGCGTGTTGTTCACCGAGTGGATGATGCAAACCGTGCAGCTTGATGAACTAAAGAACAGCGGGAGTAGAAATGCATTTGAGGAACAACGCGCCGCGACCGAAACGATCAATGCGAGCCGAGCATACGTGGCGGCGTCCGAGCAACACGAAACCCTTTACGGGGTAGAACCTCATCCGATTATGACTTCGGCGCAACAGACTTACTTGCACGAGCACAAAGCGGCACTCGATTGGTCGCAATATGCTGCCTTGAATGAAGCGGTGATCGTTGGTGTCAGCTCCGCGAAGATACCGCTCGGCAAAGAGCCGGAGCTGTACCACTCACACTCCCTATCAGATGATTTTAGCCCGTAAGTTTAACACCAATCCGCAACTGGTTTACTTAGATTATGGCTGTCACCTCAACGCTGCAACGCAGTGATGAAAGCGCGAATGCTTTTAAGCGTCGTCTCGTTAAGCGTGACTTCCGTCGCTCCCGACTTAATCTCGATTTTGCGGTCGCGCATCGTGCGTTTGCCGTCAACAAGGAAGATGAAATCCACGTCGGAACCAAACTTGATTGCACTGTCATATGGAGTGCCAAACTCCGCCGTGACCAACACGCCCAAGTCCTGTTCCATCTAGTCGGGTTTGCGTGCCGTGTTGATTTCGCCGGAAAGTGCCATTTGGAGATTACCGGTGACTTTCACCGGTAGCATCCGCACGGTGCGCTTTCCGGTAAAGCGGTCGTCTTTAACTTCGACAAGCAAAGAATCTTTTTGAGCGTTGTCACGCGGCGCGGTTCGGGTGTGCTTGTGTGGATAAAGATAGAGATGCGTTGAGGACGGCAGCGAGTGCAATGCGAATCATCAAAATGGAAGTTCCTTTGTGTTGTAGAGAGTAAGATCGGCGGTGATTGTATTTCAATGCAGATCAGTTCTTGATCTGTCGAAAATCTACCGCTCGGTGACGCGCGACGAAGCTGAACTTCGGCTTTCTGAGTTCGCCGCGAAGTGAGGCGCGAAGTACCCGACGATCAGCCAGTCGTGGCAACGCAACCGGGAACGCCTCGTCCCGTTTCTCGTGATACGCATCACATTTACGCTTTCACAATCGATGCGTGCCCGCGCCCAAGTCCATCATCGGTCATCAATTCTCGCCTCGACGATTGACTGCACGCTTTGCGAAACGCGCGCCAAGAAGTCGAGTCCCGTCACTGCTTCCACTTGATCGACGCTCGCTCGATAGGTGCGCCACGGAACATCACGGATGCCGTTGGTGTTCGGTATATCGACGGCGATAACGCGCGTGTTCACGTCGATGCGAGCGAGGTCTCTATCGCCCGCAGGCAAGACGACGATAACCTTCCACGTGTAAGCGGGGATGTTGATTCTACCCGCCGCGAGCGTGCCGATTGTGCCGCGCCCGCCTGAAACGATGTAGAGTTCATTCCCTGCGCGCACAAGCTCTCGGCAGTAAATCTCCAAGTCCGCCCATACGCCCTGATTGTTGTCGGGTGCTTGCGGCAGGATGTTGGTCATCAAGAAAGTGGCGTCGTTGTCGGCAACGGTTGCGGTGCGGTCGCCCGAAGGAATCATGTGTCCGCGATCATACCCGCTGTTTGTGTAGTCTTCGGGGCGCACGCGGTAGAAGCCGGAGGGTAAGCTGGTGTCAGTGGCGAAGTCGCCGCGCGGGACGCTCCCCAAGTCGGCAAACCCCAGATGCCAACTGACCCACGCGGGCGTGCCCAGAGAGAGCGAGTACATCACGGCGTACTGCGGACGCTGGATCAGGTATTGATTGGCTTTGTGAAATGTGCGCGCCGCCCGATAGCGACTGGCGAATTGCCGCTCGCCCGACGGGGCACCTAAAGCGAGATGCAGATTCGTCTGCGACTGTGCGACGGAGCGCGACGGCACGACGCCGACCATCAAGGCGACGGCGAGCAGCACTCGACATGCAATACGCTTCATCCTGTCGCTCCTTTCGACCCTGCCGTCACTCCTCGAACAAAGTTCTATTCCCGCCCGTGTCCCTTGTGTTATACATTGTTGCATCAGTAATACCAAATCGTTATTCAGTTTTAGAGGATTGCCGTACACTTGCGGGACAATCAATGTTGAGGGGTCGGTGGCAGAGGATGAGTACATCAACAAAAGAATACGGAATCTTTGAGCGTATCGCCGGAACACTCGATGCGCGTGCCCTCGTCCTCGCCGTTGACGATGATTACGGGCGACGCTCAGAGTTCGTGCGTGATCTTTACCGAATTTACACGACCCAAGCCGACTACACGCCGGTGATCGTGACGACGCCGGTACAGATGTCGGACGCAGGGCTGATGCGCCTGATTGCCGAAGCCGTCGGACTGCCGCTCGTTCGCACACGCTACCGGCTGTGGTGCAACTTTGAAGTTTATTGTCGCGCGCAATATGCTTCCGGCAGGCGCGTGTTGCTCATCTTTGAAGATGCTCATTTGATGAACAGTGCGATGCTTCGCTTGCTGCACGGCTTGAGTACCATTACGGTAGGCAACGACCTCGCGGTCGGGATGGTGATGGTCGGGCGGGACGAACTAGCCGTCAAGCTTCAACGTCGTCGGCATCGCGCCTTGTGGTCGAGAATCGGTGCGCGCGTCCGGCTTCAAGATTCTTCTGCAACTTGCCTAGAGCGAGACAGCTTATGACGACACCGTTTATAGACCTACTTCAGCGGATAGCTGATGGAGTCACGATTTACGAACCGTATCCGCGTAATGCGCGGGCGATGATGGAGTTCCAAGATACGGTGGCGCGCTTGCAGGAGATGGAGCGCGAGGGGCTGGTGCGCCGCGTGTGGACGCAGGTGCGCGAAATAGCCGGGTCGCAGTATTACGACATGGCGATGGTGCAGGGCGGATTGACGGCGGAAGGTGAGCGTCTGCTAGAGGAGCAGCAAATGCTAGAGGAGCAGCAGAAGTCGCTTTGATCGCACACAAACTACTTCGGATTAAAGTTGTAATTCAGACGTATCAGCATCGGCACCGGCAAGCCGTCCTTAATGGCAGGCGTAAAGGTAATTGCACGCGCCGCCTTGATTGCCGCTGACGTGAGCACGGGCGACAAAGCTTTAAGTACGCGAACGTCGGTTATCGTCCCGTCGGGTCGCAGTACGGCTTCGACTTGCACCATGCCCGGAGTCTTCACATCCGCCCGGTTATAAATCGGCTCGGTATGAGAAATGATTTCAGCCGGTGTGTCCACTTCCGAATGGCGATAGACTGTGCCGTTCGCCTTCGCCGGAAACATCACGCCGCCTTCGTTCATCATCCGTAACTCATCCGGCTTTGGCTCTTTGCGCGCCAGAGTTTTCGGTGCAGTCGGCTCGATGGAGTCGGCGGTCGCTGGCATCGCAGGGAATGTGAGGTCAGGCATGTCTGCGGAATAGGGGTTAGCCGCGTAGGGATTGTCAGTATTGGCAGCCTTCGAACTATCCTTCGACTTTCCCTGCGACCGCTTCGTGGTAGTGCCGGACGGCGGGAGATTCAAGTTTGAATTGTCGGCGGATGCTGGCAAAGCGCGCGACGAGCCGGGTCGGGAGACACCAGCGTTGTTACCAACACTTCGATAATAAAATGCGCCACCAACCACGAACACGGCGACGATGATGACGACGACTAAGACCGCAATCCCGGTGCGGCGTGCTGCCCGCTGCGCGGCGGCAAGGGTTAGAGTGTCGCCGCTCTCTTCGATTTGTCCGCGCGAGTTGACGCGGACGCACGCCACGCTGTCGCGGTTGTTGCGGGCGATGATGATGTAAAGCAGTGCCAGTAAAGGAATAGGCAGCAGTACAATTACTGCGAGGACGCTGACGGGTGCGCGTTCGCGCGTGAGTACAAACGAATCCTGACCGCTGCCGGTAATCTTGTATCCGGCGCGCAGGTACGGCGCACAAGCATCTTCGAGCAAGGCGAGGTGCGTGTTTTGCTGTAGCGCAGGGGGCTGGTAAGTTACACGGTCGTTGGCAATAATCGAGTAGCTCATGTGTTTGACAACTGAATCGAGCGAGATGAATCGCGGAGCGCATAGCATCGGATGAAGTGCGTCGCCGAAAGTTCATGGTTGAATTTCTCGGCGATACATTATGGTAAGCAGATGCTAGATACGATTGTATCTAGCATCTGCGACGTAAGCAAGAACAGTTTTTCATCAGGAGGCTACTTCTGATGAAAAACGCATCACCCGTCAAGCCCACGCGATTGGCTGCCAAACTTCAACAGCTTCGTTTGAGTTTGGGATTGTCGCAAACCGAGATGCTCAACCGGCTCGGCTACGGCGACAAGCTATTTCGCAGCAACGTCTCACAATACGAATTAGGAACGCGCGAGCCTGCGCTCGGCGTGTTGCTGGCATACGCGCGAGCGGCAAATGTTATCGTCGATGTGTTGATTGACGACGCTCTCGACCTACCGGAGAAGCTGCCGAGCAAGCACAAGCATTCCGGTATCACTCGTGTTGTAGATTCAAACCGGTCGCGTCGTATAACGATAAAACAGAAGCCCTCACCATAACGGTAACAGTCAAAGTTGGAGAAATGAATGAAGAAGTGTACAGCAATATGGTGCTTGTTAATGACGCTTGCGGCGGGTGGTGGCGCGACCGCAAAAGCGCAGGATGTGAGTTCTTACTTCAAGGACACAGTTGGCGCGTTCGTCCTTTATGACATGAAGCGTGACCGCTACCTCCGGCATAACGAAGCGCGCTGTCGCACACGCTTCAGCCCGAAATCCACGTTCAAGATTCCGAACTCTTTGATCGGTTTGGAGACCGGCGTGATTCGTGACGCCGACTTCATAATCAAATGGAATCGCACGAAGTATCCACCGCAACCCAACTGGAACCAAGAGCCGTTCATCCACTGGGGGCGTGACCACACCCTGCGCTCGGCTCTCAAGCACTCGGTGGTGTGGTACTACCGCGAACTCGCGCTTAAGGTAGGCGAGGAGCGGATGAAGCGGCACATCGCGGCGTTCGATTACGGCAACGAACAAGTATCCGGTGCGGTGGATGACTTCTGGTTAAACGGTAGTTTGAAGATTTCCGCCGACGAGCAGGTCGAGTTCTTAAAAAGGTTTTACAACGGACGCCTTCCGGTCTCGCCGCGTGCCGTCAACATCGTCAAAGAGATACTCGTGACGGAGCAGACACCCGCATACAAGTTGAGCGCGAAGACGGGCGGCGGATCGGTGGGGACGGGCGTGTACATCGGCTGGTACATCGGCTACTTGGAGACAAAAGATAACGTGTACTTCTTTGCGACCAACGTTGAGGGAGCGAGTTTCGCCGACACCCGCGAGCGGCGTGTCGAGGTCACGAGACGGGTGCTTACCGGGTTGGGTCTCTTGCCGAAGGTGAAACCATAAGACGTGGAAGGTGCGAAGCGAAGATGGACGGCAAAGCAGACACCCTGAAACAGATTTGGGTATTCAACGGAAATCGCAACCATTTTCCGAGTGCCGTGTTCAGCGAGCGTCGCCTTGCCGAAGCGTGGATCGAGAAGCACGGTTTGCAGGGAACTTTAACGGCATATCCGCTCGATGTGGGCGTGTATGATTACGCCATCCAAGAGGATCGGTTTACGCCGAAAAAAGAAGATCACAAAACGCCGGAGTTCATCGCTAACTTCAGCTCGGCGGCGCAGGAACATTACCATTTTGAGAGTGAGAAGGATTGACTGAATGCAACGGTGCTGCACGGCACGTATAGCACCCGCGAGCTACGCCGATTGCCTGAGTTTTATTCCCGCGCCGCCCTCTCCGATCACCTGCTCGGCGATCAACCCCTCAATAGCCGCCCCGATTAGCCCTTTGAGAGTTTGTCCGCTCTGACCGAATCCGAACAGCGCACGCACTTTGTTGATTAAGGTCGCGCGGTCAAGTCCGTCGCCAAATCGCAGCACCATCAAAACCGCTTCGCCGTATTCTTCGGGGGCGATGCGCTCCGGCGGTATTTTAGTATCAGCCCGCGACCTGACTCTCACACCGATTTCGCTTCCGGCAGCGAAGATGAAGTCGCCACGAATTTCTGCTTCCCCGCGCCGCTGCTTCTCCTCCGTGACGGCTTTAATCAATCGCATCATCTTCGGTCCGACGCGATCATAATCCCAGCGCGCCACGACGCGAGCCGCCAAATCCGTGAAGTGCAGCGGCGACTCGACCCGCACGACATCGCTGATCGCCTTGTCGATGAAAGAAGTGGGCGCAGTGTTGAAGTCCTGCCCGGCGTAGAGCATGGGCGTCGCAGCGAACTCATATACTTGTGCTTGTACCAAAGGTTGGGTCGGTAGCGGCTCCACACTTTCGAGTAACAAAGTTCCGTTTTCAACCCGCTCCTCCTGTTCGAGAGCGGCGAGACGCACCCGCGCTTCCTCTTCCGCCGTCTGCTCTTCATGAGTTTTGTCGCGCGTTTGTTCGATCAACGCCAGCAATCGTTCGACTTGACCTTGACGGTCTTTGAACCAATCGGTTGACCACAAACGATGAATCGTCCACCCGCGCGCTTCGAGTACCTGCTGGCGCAAACGGTCACGATCACGCGCCGTTTCGGACGAGTGGTAGGACGCCCCGTCGCACTCGATGCCGCACAGGTAGCGACCCGGCAGAGCATCATCGAAGACACCGAAGTCTATGCGATAACCGGCGACGCCGACTTGGGGTTGAAGTTTAACCGCGCGTCGTGTGAGTTCCGTATAGACTTCGCGCTCGAAAGGCGATTCGGTTTCCGCCGCCGCGCTCGCCACCGTACTGTTCAAGAAACCTCTTTCGGCGTAGAGCAGAAAGTCGCGCAGCAATTGCGGTCCCTGCGAAGTCGCGTGAACCGGATTGATTTCATCGCCTTTCATCGAAGAAAAGACGCGCATACTTTTCCGTGCGCGGGTGGTTAAGACGTTCAAGCGTCGCCAGCCGTTCTCGCCGTTTAAGGGTCCGAAGTTATAGCGCAAGACGCCGTTGGCATCCTTCGCGTAAGTGACGCTCAAGAAGATCACGTCGCGCTCGTCACCCTGTATGTTCTCTAAATTTTTGACGAAGAACGGCTCGCGTTTGTTGCGGGCGAAGAACGGCTCAAGGCTTGGGTCTTGACGGCGACGAACTTCGAGTTCGTCTTGTATAGCTTAGGACTTACGCAAAGAGGTAAAAATCCTGATAATTAGCGCATGGCTCTCAGCACCCAACCCACGCGCTTAGATTACTGTCAGTATCTGGTGAGCAGCCAGATCAACTACACGTTGACGAACTTTGCAGAGCATTCGCGCAAGTTTAGTCACGACCAACTCAACCGACACTTACGCGATGACAAACTCTCGCCACGCCTTGTGTGGGAACAAACTAAAGAGCAACTCATTGAATCACCCAATGGCTTTCTCATCTTTGACGACACGGTTGCCGACAAAAACCATTCACGCGCCATTGAGTTGGTGCGCCGTCAGTGGAGCGGCAACACCCATTCAGTGATTCGTGGCATCGGCATTGTCACCTGCATTTATGTTAATCCTGAAACGAATCAGTTCTGGCTCATTGACTATCGTATCTTTGCTCCCGACGAGGATGGCAAAACCAAACTCGACCATGCCAAAGAAATGTTTGACCTCGTGATCCATCAAAAGCAACTTGAGTTTCGCGCGGTGTTGATGGACACATGGTATGCGACTCGGCAGTTTATGCTCCACATTGAACGAAATGGCAAAATCTACGAAAAAGGTTCTTAGTGCCCCGTCCGCTTGCGGCGGGGATGGATGAACCATCGTGGAGGCGGGTTCGATGCCCGCCTCCACGATAGCGGGCGGTTGATAGAATGCGCGCATGGTTTTTAGGACGAGCGCACATGCTGCTTATGACACCGCCTATCATTTGGTGTGGTCTCCGAAGTACCGTAAGAAGATACTGACGGGCGCGATTGCCCAACGAGTTGAAGAGATGTTTCGTGAGATAGCCGAGTCCTACGACATCACGATTGATGAGATGGAAGTCAGTATCGACCATGTTCATATCTTCTGTTCGTTTCCACCGCGTTACTCAATCGCACAGATTGTGACCCGCTTCAAGAGTTTGTCGGCACGCGCGGTGTTTCGTGAGTTTCCGCAAGTCAAAAAACAACTGTGGCATGGTGAGTTCTGGGAAGGCGGTTACTTTGCCAGAACTGTCGGCGACAAAGTGACGGCGGAAGTAATTCGTCAATACATTCGGCGGCACCGTGAGTTGGATAGCAAAGATGAGCAACCACGCCTGTTCGATTAAATCACGTCAATGCTCCACCGCTTGCGGTGGGGTTCCTTTACTACTGTCCCGTGCAAGCCAATCGTCAGGTGGATGAGGGTGATGGCAGCGTCGTCAAGTACTAGCGAGTGGATTCTCTGGTGTGGAGCGGAGAAGAAAAGCAAAGCGGCAAGAACCTCCACGTCAAAGACTTTCCCGCAGGGCATCGCTTGCAACTGTTCCGGCTCGTGGTCTCCACAGACCGCACGGATTATGTCGTGACCAACGACACCACTCAACACTCGACCGATGACACACGAGAGGTGTGTGCCATTCGTTGGAAGATTGAGCAGTTACACCGCGAAGTCAAACAGGTGAGCGGTCTTGAAAGTTGCCAATGCCGAGTGGGGAGAATCCAACGCAACCGGGAGCGTCAGAATAATTGTGTAAGTGGCATAACCAAGTGCAAGCTGTGAGAGCTTGCCGCAAAGGAGAAAACGATTATGCCGATTACACCTCAAGTCCTCGACGAGTTACTCAAGGACTACAAAACACCGGATGATATGTTGGGCAGCAACGGGACGCTTGCAGCAGTTGACGAAAGCACTTGTTGAGCGCGCCCTCGAAGGTGAGATGACGCATCATCTCGGCTACCCGCCGCACGATGCCGCCGGAGACAACTCCGGCAACTCCAGAAACGGGAAATCTAAAAAGACCATCACCGGCAAGCGCGGCAGCGTCGAGATTGATGTCCCGCGTGACCGTCAAGCAGGGTTCGAGCCGCTGCTGGTTAAGAAAGGACAGCGTCGCTTCGACGGCTTCGACGATAAAATCATTTCCATGTACGCGCGCGGAATGAGTTGCCGCCAGATACAAGCCCACTTGCAGGAAATCTACTCAGTTGAAGTATCACCCGACTTGATTTCGACCGTCACCGATGGGGTGATTGATGAAGTGCGGGCGTGGCAGTCGCGCCCGCTCGATGCGCTCTACCCGATTCTTTATCTCGACGCCTTGCAAGTCAAAATCAAGGCGGAAGGTCGCATCTCGAACAAAGCCATCTACCTCGCCATCGGTGTCAATCTACAAGGAACAAAAGAAGTTCTGGGGATGTGGGCGTCGGAGAACGAAGGTGCCAAGTTCTGGCTCGGCGTAGTGAGCGAACCCGAAGAACCGGGGAGTCAAAGATATTTTCATCGCTTGTGTTGACGGCTTAAAAGGTTTCCCGGAAGCGATTGAAACCGTGTTCCCGAAGACGACCGTGCAGTTGTGTTTAGTGCATTTGGTTCGTTATTCGTTGGCTTACGTTTCGTTCAAAGACCGGAAAGTTTTAGTCGGCGACTTGAAGTCAATCTACCGCGCGACGAGCCTTGAAGACGCCGAAACCCGAACTCGAAACATTCGCCGCGAAGTGGGATGCGCGCTACCCGATGATCGCCCGGTCATGGCGTGCCAACTGGACGCGAGTGATCCCGATGTTCGGCTTGCCGGAAGACATCCGGCGGGCGGTCTATACCACCAACGCCATCGAATCGCTGAACATGAGTTTGCGGAAAATCATCAAATGCCGCAGTTCGTTTCCGAGCGAGGAAGCCGCCTTCAAACTGCTTTATCTCGCCTTGCAAAACGCGGCGAAGAAGTGGACGATGCCGATCCCTAACTGGAGCTGTGCGATGAACCAGTTCGCCATCCTCTACGATGGTCGCCTGCCCATGATGGGCGATAACTCACTTACACAATTTTCCTGACACCCTCACGCAACCATATTGCGTGTGCGATGTTGGTGTGGTGTCGATTCAAAGAACTAGCTTATGAGACGGGTCGCACGGTCTATCAAATCAAGTTCGGTCAGCTCTCTGATTACTTGATTGGTCAACTAAAATCCCCGTCCGTCAAAATGGCTTTTGCGTAAGTCCGATTCAGTTCTAAAAATATTGACACACCACCCACGAAGGAATAAATTGCTGGCACTCGGATACCGCTGACGAACCGCTTCGCCAGCCCACACTACCAATCCAACCCGTCCCAGTTACTCAAGCCAAGAACACTCGACTAAGTATGCAAGACGAGGTGTTTTCTGATGAATACGAAGCGCGTCTCCCTCCATATTTCGGTTACCCTCATTCTCTCTTTATTTCTTACGAACTGTGTCACCAATAAGCGTGGCGGGGTCTCTTATGAAGTCGCACCTTCCGCCGAACTCACCTACTCGACCCCATTACTGCCAATCCAAATTTCCTTCGATCTTCTTACCTACAAGATCAGCGTAACTATCAATCGCAAGATACAGACGCCTCTTGGAACTTTCGGGATGTCGATTAAACCGAGCCGCATGGAGAAACAAATAGAAAATAGATTCGGTGGCGTGCGGATTTTGATAATAGCTGCGGGCGACCAACGGTATGTCTATGAACTCGAGAAAGGTAGACCATACCGTATCAGTCTGCCCACTGACGAGAATGGCAAGACAGAAGTTAGCTATACGGGCATTGACGAGGATCTACAAATCACCATCCCTAATCCGACTAGTGAAACGATGGCTGAGCTAAGACAGAAGTTAAAAGATGCGGAGGATGCTCGCGAAAGCGCCGAAGCCGAGTATAAAGCACTTTTGGAAGGTCAAATGGGTGGCGAGCGAGGCAATAATGCTGTACCAGATAACTCCACCCCTCTGACTGCTCAAACACCAGATCCGTCACCGATGGAGTATCAACCTTTTACTCGTGAAGAATGCGAGAAGAAAGTCGCCGAGTACAGACCCAACAAATTTTTTCTAGTGCCGCTTGAATGTAAGGATATCCTCGAAGATTATAAACGGCGTTTACAACAACAGGAGTATGAGTCTGCTCCAACAGAGCAAGAGCAGGAGACGACGCGTCAAGAAATGGAAGCAGACGAATTAGAACGTCGTACGGAAAAAGCCCGGAGAAAGGCAGAGGCAACGGCGAGGAAAGAACGAATCATTCTTAAAACCATTGAGGAAGGCAGTAAGGTTTTAGTCGAAGTTTTCCGTGGAAGAGGTAATTAACATCACTTTGTTGGATTCGCGCATGTCAGTAGTATTTTGATACTGCTTGACATGCTATTAATGGTCGTGTCTCAAAAAAGATGCTGTGCATGATTTGAATGTTGAACATAGAGTTTGATGACAGCATCATGCATCTCTTCGCTCTTTGAAAAACAGATTGTTCGTCGCTGAAGTCGCTTCAGGTGCGTCCTGAAGTTTAGATTGTGGCGTTCGATATTTCGCGTTCCCTCTTTGCCAATCGTGTGACGTTTGGCAGGCAGTAGCTTCGTGTAGGATTCCCATTTGTCAGTGTGAAAGCGTGTCACGCGGCGGTTGCCAATCTTCTTCAGCAAGCGTTGACAACTCTGGTCGGTACGTCTGCCGTTGACGAACGCTGTGACCTGTTTGCGCTCTCTGTCAAAAGCGATCCATGTCCAACGCTGGTGCTTCTTTTTCTGGATAAATGACCAGAATTCATCCATTTCGAGCGATGCGATGCGCTTTGGCGCAACGGGTTCGGGAGTGCTGTGAGCCGCCGCGCGAATCAGTCGCAGCACCGTGTTGGTACTGATTGAAAGGACGCGACTAATGT
Organism: Pyrinomonadaceae bacterium MAG19_C2-C3; assembly: GCA_024330265.1. Taxonomy (GTDB): domain Bacteria; phylum Acidobacteriota; class Blastocatellia; order Pyrinomonadales; family Pyrinomonadaceae; genus JANDLT01. Next base: position 51,935 of record JANDLT010000031.1, read on the forward strand.
CTCGGATGCCTGAACCATTCATCGTCATCGGTAACACCAAAGCTTGCACCTCTACTTTGCACGCGAAATTCGTATAGTCAGTGATGAACTGCCGCCGACAATCTTTACATTGGTAGCGTTGTTTCTCTTGTGCAGTTATGCCATTCTTTTTGACGTTCAGCGATGAACATCTCGGACAAGTGACTTCTTCGTAGCACATCAACTCGAAGATTAGCTTGTCCGGGTCTGTTTTTCATCACAGCATCATTTTTGAGACACGACCGATTTGTTGACTGTGAGGGACGAGGTGTAAGTAAATGACAGGAAAACGTGCGCGTGAAACGTCGCATATCGTTGCGCGAAAGAATATGAGCGGCGAAAAGGCTTTGATTCGCATCGAAGCCGGCTTGCCGGATACGGTTTTGTGGTGGCTCGAACAGTACTTCCGCTTCGAGGTCACGACCGGAGAATCTTCCCGCAAGGTGCAACGCCGCGACCTGCAATTGTTTCTTGATTTCATGACCGAGCAGGAAAACACGGACGAACGTGTCAGGTGGTCGCCGCGCTTGTCGAAAAGTTTTCATGATTATTTACGTCGAACGAAGATCGAAGGCGAGCGGCGGTGGAACGACCGCACGATTAATCGCGTGATGTCGCACCTGAAAACATTTGCGAAGTGGGTGCATCGCATCCGACCGTTTCCGCTCGGCGACCCAGTGGCGAAGATCAAGTTGCAGCCTGTCGGTGTCGGCTTAGAAATCGAGCGTGCGCTGACACCAGCAGAGCGAAGGAAGATGCTTGATGCGGCTGACCTGCTGCTTGAGACGGGCGGACGCTCGCGTGACCGTAGCCGCTACCGCAACTCGGAACGTCCCGTGAATAAATCGTATCGCCCGTTTCGTAACCGCGCAATCGTCTATGCGCTGATTGAGACAGGAATGCGCCGGGCAGCGATTACGAATCTTAATTTGTCGGATATTAATTGGAAGCGGCGCGAACTCACCGTCACGGAAAAAGGCGGTGCTACTCACACTTACAGCATCAGCTGGGAAGGACTTGATGCCATCAGGGTTTATGTCGAAGACGAGCGCGAGACGGATGCCGCGCACTGGAAGTCGCCTGCGCTTTTCCTAACCGCATATATGAACCCGCGTGCCGGTGAGCGGTTAAGCCCGCGCACGATTAACGTCGTGTGGAACGAGATAAGTCGCACCGCCGGAGTGGAAGGTCGGACGCCGCACTCGGCTCGTCACGCAATGGGTAAGCACATCATCGAGCGTACCGGCAACATCGCCGCCGTGCAGCGTCAACTCGGACACAAGAACGCCGTGTACTCAATGCAGTACGCCCGAATTACGAGTGATGAAATAAGGGACGTGATCGACAATCGATAGTGCGATGTTGGTCAGACCTGCATACCGTAGACGAATATCTTGCAAGACAATGTTTCAGTAGAGGTTCAGGAAAACGGTCACCGGTTCATATTTTCCGAGTCAAGATCGCCGGTAGAAACTCAAATCTTGACACTTTATAATCGGCTCGTAATCTTCGCGCCAAAATCACTTCACACCTGACTCGCCCGTCATTTGCGTTTACGCTCAAGTTAAACCTCGTAGAAATTCCCTTTTTGCCGAAGCTTCTCATGGCAAATGGTATTCAACATGGATGTGCAATCTCCTTCCGCGGTGAAAGACAAATCTCTTTCTTAGCACTCCGCTTTCACAAAACACAACTCAAAGAACGAACAACGAAAAACGGCGATGGTGAGACGTAATCTCTGTCGAATTCGCGTTAGTAAGTAAGTGAAAGATTTGGGCGGCCGAATACGGCGGTTATGTCAAAGCTGAAATGTTTCACCCCAAAATGTCATTACTTTCGAGTGAAACAGTTCAACTGCAAGTGCGGCTGTGATTACTTAGACCCAAAAGCACGATACGCTTAAGTTGGAAGCTCAAATTTGTACTTACAGTGATCTTCGATTGTTGCTGATTCATGACTGTTGCAATTAATTAAGATGAGTTCCTGATTTTTAGGAACCGAGATGCATACATGTTCATCCAAGGTTGACGAATTGACGAGAATCTATTGATCGACAACATTCTTGTGCAAGAATACATCACTCTGATTGAACCCATGGATTGCTTATTCGGCTCTTAACTTTAACCCATCACTATAGCAAGCGTTCGTCGAGTCCCAGAGGTGCGTTCCGGCGATAAGACATGACGGCGCATCACGGTACTTTCACATTCCCAAATAACTTCAGGAGGTCAACATGTTTAGAGCCTTACTGCTAACGTACTGTCTGCTTTTCTCTGTGGCTTTTCAAACCCAAGCCCAACAACCGACGACTCCCGGGACTCGGGACGGAAGTCCCAAAAAGAATGTTCACATAGAAGATCCAAAAACTGTTAGAACAAAAGGCGTCATACCAAATGACGTAATCATCGGCGTCCCCGAACCGATCCCGTATTCCCGTGCCTTCCCACTGCTGGACGGGTTATTTCAGGATGTATCAGCAATTCAGTTGAGCCAACTAAGTCTTGACGCCAACAAGGCGAACGCCAGCAATCTAGACGCCATCACTCAACAGTTCCAAGCGTCCTTCCAATATAGTCAAACTCTAGGACTGCAAAATGCAGCCGCGGCTCAGCAGAGTGCCGCTTATTCCGCTTCCGGTGCGTTGCAGACGCAGCTAATAAACCACCAGACGCAGTTAATCAGCCTCCAGCTTAATGCCCAGCAGCAGGTGGGGCAGGCGCAGGCGGCACTTAACGCGTTACCAACAACGGCGACGATAGATCAGCGGGCTGCGGCACAGCAGGTTCTCACACTAGCAAATGACAACTTAACCGCAATAAGCGCGCAGTCGGCGAATGTGAAGGCACTGATGTCCGCCTCGTTCACGGCACCTACCTTCACTGCTCCAGCACCGACCCCCATTCCTTTTCCGAGTCCGCCGACAATAAGTACGCCTGGTGGAACTGATTTCGCGCCTTCGTTCCCGGCGTCTAAGCAAATGGAGAATCATGTCAATTTGCTTTGGGAGCGATTAGCGCATCTCGTGAATACTCTCGCGCAAGCGGATCACCCTAACGGCATCTCTTTGGTCAAATTTAATATCGGCATAATCGGTGGGAAGGAGCGAAGGAAGCATAAACTGCTCAGCACTCAATATTCCCTTACCTGCAGTAACAAGATTGTCGACAACAAGAATGTCGGCGCGCCGAAGATTATGGACCTCTTCCCCCGCAATGCAGCCGTCAACATTACGGACAAGAAATACCGAAACTCTCGTTTCGGGTTGGGTGCCCTTCTCAGCTTCTTTAGCATTGGCTTTAACGCCTCTTACAACCGCGAGCACCTGCGGATAACCCAAGCCCTTGGGCAGTCGGCGTACATCACGGGCTTCGGAATCGAAACCAATTCTTTCGGCTGGGTCTTCAGCCCAGCACTCGGCGAAGACGTTATTGCTCCTGGCGACCGGACGACCTTCGCGCTTGTGGCTGCGCCTACTGGTTGCGGAAAAGTATCGGTTAATTTGATAAATGCGGCATGGGATAAATCCCCATCCACTATGTATGCAGCTTGGGATGATTACGACGAATCCAAGGAATCAGAAAAGCCTCCGATTATCAAAAACCTCAAAGTATGGGAAGCGGATCCGACGCCCTCGCTTCGTTGCAACTCAAATTGTGTGGAAAGAATCGCTTACACACCTGCAGAATTTGAACCAAGTAATGCAAGCCCGGGGGCGGTCACGGTTAACATCAAGCTAAAGACCGCACTCGATCGGGAGCAGACTGTAAGTGCGAACGGAATCATCCTGAAACGGGCTCGGGACACCTTCGGACGGGCAACTGGGACTGGGGGTTCGGGGGGGCTATTGCAGGCGACAACACTCGACGCTGGCACTTGGATTCCCGTCAACTCGAAGGAGCTGATCCTGAATTTGAACCCAGCGGTCTTCACTCGCCGGTTCCCCTCCATCCTTCTCACCTCGCCCAATGGGACGATCGATGTAACCAGCCAAGTGTCAAATGCGACACTTGAGGTTGCCGGACTTCCTTACACCTGTCCATCTAGCGCAAATGCCCCCTGTGCGAGCGTGCTTCCCGCAGTGGGACGACCAAAGGCTGCTGCGAAGCACTTCGCTGTGGCGAGGTGGAAGGGGCGCACCAACCAGTTTATTATTACGCTCCCAGCGGCGGTGCTAGCCTCTGCTAACTCGTCGGAGAATGCAGCCCTGCCCGCAGTACAAGTCATCACGGACTCGCGGAATCAGCCATGGAGTGCCTACGCAAAGGTGGTTGCATTCCAGAACGGTAAAAATTATCCACTACAATGTAAACCACTCGGAGAGCGCTTGCTTTGTGAGGCGGGCGATTCCCCTGATAAGCAACCGCACAGTGAAGGCGGAGGGCAACTGGCATTTGACCAGCCAACTGAGTTCGAAATCTTCGATGCTGATTACGCCGGGACGGCGGTTAGAGGCTCGGGCGTCTTAGCAGACTGCGTCTCACCGTGTGCCGACCCTTTGGTATGGGAGATGAGTCCTCCAAGATGGGAACCGAATCAAGATCAAGGGCTATGGAATTTCCACCTGTCGCTTATCAACGTGGAGGAGGGGCAGTCCGCGACTCTGGGTCCCTTCAGTGGTGACATTAAATGCACTTCTATGAGGCAGCCGTGTAGGGTGAACATCAAGATAAATAAGGATCGGTTCACTGCTGTGACGGATGAAATGCATCTGCAGGTACGCAAGCGTGACGGGGAAAAAGTCGGCGGATCATCTGTCATCGGTAATCTGCGCGCCGCCATCTCACCAATTCTCACATACATCAGTGACGATCAGACTCGCTTCTCTGGGCAAAATCTCGTCTTCAACAAATTACAGGTCGGCACGAGCAGTAATCAAATTGAGTTGACATGTGTTGCTGCCATCGACTGCTCCATTCTGGGAGCAGGTTTTGGTGCTAAAGACGAAGGCTACCTTTATTTCGTGAACGGCTCGACGCACGTGCCACTCATGCTCATAAATGATAAAGGCAAACAGGTGGTGCCTCCACACAAGCCGAGCAAGCCTGTGGCAGGCGGAGCGTCTGCGTCCCCGTCAGGCGGAACGAACGTAACTGCACCTCAGACCCCGGCACAGATGATCCAGAAGAGCAGCGAGAGGTTATACTCTATTAAGCAGTAACCTGTTAGCTCCCGTGATATTGTTTACAGTGCCTCGTCACCATCAGGTAGCCCGTCGTTAGGACTACGCCAGCCGTGTTAGCAGTACCACGCACTGACTCCGAGACGCGCTCGCCAACATCTCTACCTAAGCGTTTGAGGTCAGGTTCCGCTCGCTTGTGAAAAAGCGTGTCAAAGTTTATTCTGCGGTTTGACAGTAAATGTTCACGTTACCAACAGAAACCCTCACCAAGTTCATAACATCGGTTGGATTGTTAATTCTTGTACCTTCCGTGTTCTGTTTGTCGTACTTATCCATCCGTAACCAGTATGACCAGATAAAGCTGCTAACCGACCAAAACACTTTGACTTTTGAGATGGGGGCAGAGATCGAGAGGCTCAAGCTCGATCACCTTGCCAACGAGAAAGCCCCAGCGCGGGCGGCGCGGGTCATCCTTCCAGCTAACCAGCGTGCCACTTTCGAGGGCACTGACAGCACCAACTACGAGTCGCTCCGTAATATTGATGGACTGTTCAGCGACAAAGCAATCGATTTGATTAAGCGACGAGGTGAATTAAAAATACGAAAGGATGAATCTAATTTCTACTTGTACAAAGTATTAAACCTCGAAAATCCACTCATCTTTGCCGTTATTTTCGGAATAATCTTGACGATTTTAGGCTTCTGCGGTTGGTACAAACAGGAGGCGGATGCAAGACGAATCCTTCTAACACAATCGTTAAACGGTGACCGCGATGCACAGCCCGCAACGCACAAACGACGCGCTCGTAGGTTGCATCCTTAATATATGCGTAAGTCCCGTTTTCATTAATTAAACTAGCATCCCATCACACTTACCTTTTCGGTTGAAATGGTAAATGTTGTTTCACATTTGGGTTATCTTGTGCTGAGTAGTTCGTCGGCGACAAGCCGAACGCATCCGAGAAAACGTTACCCGCATACACGTAGAGATTATCGCCGCGCACCGTAAATTGGTTCGCTGCGTTGTAGCTCGAGGTATCACCGCGCGCCTACGGCAACGCTACACGCGCGAGACTGACGCCGATGCGTATTTCGGGGCATCGTGAGCAAGATTTTCGGAGTCACCATAATCTCCGTTCACCATCATCAGAATACGCAGTCAACAATCTGCACCGCTTCGGGTGTGCCCTTCGATGCACCTTCCATGTATGCGTATTTCGGGACAGCGTGAACGCCGATTTCAGGGCATCGTGAACGCCGATTT